>JAHDOA010000043.1 GCA_018435055.1 Pelotomaculum sp.
ATCGACCACGTTGATCATTTCCTTTCCTCCTGTACGCCTGTTAATTTCCAGTTACAGTGTACAGGACTGGTTTGATCAGGTGGTCAACTTTTTGGTGATCAATGGGCTAAAATTGGTACACTTTTAGTTTAGCAAATACAGATAGTTGAAAACGCCAACCATGATGAACTCAAAAATTGCTCATTGCTGATATGAGCGCATTCCTAAAGGAACAGCCCACTGCAATTACCGAATATGACGAGCAACTTGTCCGACGTCTGATTGAAAGAAACACAATTTACGAGGATAAATTCACCGTGAAATTCAAGTCTGGCGTGACGGTGGATGTGAAAGCATAACATAAAACGAGCAAGGCACTCTACAAAATGCAATGTAGGATGTCCTTTGCTCTAATTGGTTCTGAACAAAGTTTAGTGTAAATGGAATAACCACCAAAATATTTGTTAATAATTTTACTGCGGCATAATCGGGGCAACGCGGGTGCGCGCCCTCACGCTTGCCGCAGCTTATTCGGTGAAACGGCTGGCTGAAAAGCTGGTTGTTTTTCGTTTCACATTATAAGAAGAATGTTCATTAGCGATATTACAACTTTTTAGGACTGTAGGTATATTTCAATTCTTTCTTTACCGCTCCCCAAATTATTTCTCTTTAATGAAATTAAACCAATCTCACCTGTCTTCCTTATATGTGTACCCCCACATGGAACTTTTGCAAACCCCTCAATTTGCCAATACCTTATTTCATTATCCCTGTCACTAAAATCACTGATTATGTCCAAGTTTGACATTATAAGATTGTTAATTCCATCCATTAACTCGGGAAGGATTTCTGATATTTTGCCGTTCCAGTAAAAATCCACCCTTGCTTTATCTGCAGTAATGTTTGCTCCTATCTTTTCAGGATGATTGTAATTCTGATAAACTGTCTCTAAAACCAACTCGGCTGCAAAATGTAACCGCATTAGTCTATATCTTTTTTCCCAGTCAATTTTAACTATAACATCATCATTTAGTCTCAAGTTATGATTTGGTTGTATCGTATAGAAAATTTCTTTATCATATTTTTCTGCTTTGACAATTTCATATCCACCTATAGTTCCGGAATCAGACTGTTGTCCTCCCGAAAAAGCAAAGGCTATTGTCTTATCAAGCGTTATAATATCATTATCAACATTTGTCACTTTTGTTTCTATTTCTGTCAGATATGGATTTTCCCAAAAAATTTTTTTAACCGCCATTGTAAAACCTCTTTTCATAACTTAAACAGTTGCATATAACATGACAAATGCGTTGGAATTTATTTATTCTTCCAATGCCTTATTTATCAATGACGAAGCTATATGGAACGCCTTTATTCTGCGTATGAGCAGAGTGTGCTGAGAAGTACCCTGTTTCAGCTTTGGCAATACTTTATCACACTTGCTAATCGTTGAAGCTATAGCTCGTAGAGCTTCTCCCAATTCTTCCTTTGTGTAACCGTCCATAAAATCACCTCTAATCATTTCCCATTTAATGTACTGGTTTCTGCCGCGACATAATCAGCATTTCCAATCGATTTTTGCCGGGTTTGGCTCGTTCTCCACGGCAACGGCGCGCAGGGCGGCTTCCATACGTCCGCACTCTTCGGCTGCGCATTGCTCGATTTGTCCCCACGGCACGTCAGTCCCGAGCTGGTCATAAGCGACTGCTAACGCTCCATAAAAGGCAAGTCCGATACAATGCCGCGCCGAGTGGATTGTCGATGCGCATTGACCAATTGCCCTCGCCGCCGCCTGTGCAATAGGATTTCCTTCTGCTTCACGTGCGGACGCATGGCACTCAAGTATTGCTGCTTTTGCCTGCGGCAGTTTGATTGTGCCTGACAGCCACTCGCGGGCGGCATTTAAAGCATTTTGCGGACGAAAATCATCCGGATAGTGCTTGCCCCACAGCGGCAATAGTACCCGCTCGGCATAATCAACTGCCCAATGTGCAAGCGTCGCTTTGCTCTGGGTTTCAATTAATTTCATAAGCGACTGAATATACGGCGCTTTCCAGTCACTTAGCATTTTTCGTACTTTTGGCATGCTCATCCTTCTTTTTTATCATAAGTTTCACCTACATCCAACCTGCTCACACAACCTCGGAAAAATCCGAAAAAACATCTAACCTGACCACTCGTGAACGCTGACATCTAACCCGACCACTTGCAGGGCTATGACATCTAATCTGAGCACTTAACTATCAAATACTGCCTTTAGGGACTTGTTTCCGCGGAGTGAAAAAATCTTATTTTCGCTCAATGGGTTTTGTACCCATATGTGCTGAAAGCATTGATATGTAAAGCTTTTCACCGCACTCACTCATTTACCCTTGACATCAATGTGACGCACTCAACATGGCGGGTCCAGGGGAACATGTCCACCGGCTGCACCTCCAGCACCCGGTAACCCCTGCCGTTAAGATAGCCGAGATCCCGGGCCAGGGTGCCGGGATCACAGGAGACATAGATCACCCGCAATGGCCGCATTTTCGCCACCGCGTCCAGCGCTTCCCGGCCGCAGCCGGCGCGGGGCGGGTCCAGCACCACCACGTCCGGGCGGAGCCCCAGCGCGGCGAGTTCGGGAAGACGCTTTTCCACCGCACCCGCAATAAATTCGACATTGCTTATTTTATTTAAATCCGCGTTACCGCGGGCGTCTTCTACCGCCCGGGCAACAACCTCCAGGCCGTACACTTTTTTGCTCTGCCCGGCCAAAAACAGGGCGATCGTGCCGACACCGCTGAAGGCGTCCACCACTGTCTCCGCCCCGGTCAGTCCCGCATATGCCAGCACTTTTTCATACAGCACCAAGGTCTGGGCCGGGTTGACCTGGTAGAAGGAAGAGGGTGAAATCCGGAATTTGAGTCCACCCATTTGGTCCATTATGTAATCCCGCCCGGCCAGGGTGTCGTTCCAGCTTCCCAAAACAGCCCCGGATGGGTTGTCATTGATACTGCGCACCACGGAGGCAAGCCTGGGATAACCGGACATGAGTTCACCGGCAAAATCTATCTCCCCCGGCCACCGCCCGCTCCCGGTCACCAGTACGGCCATTATCTCACCGCTGGCAAAAGCTTTGCGCAGAACGACATGGCGAAAAAACCGCCCATGCTTGACGCCGGCAGGGCCGCCATATTTATTAAGAAGCTTTTTTATAAACGCCGCAGCCCCGTTTAAATCCCTGTCCACCAACAGGCAGCCCGCAGCCGCGCTTTCACTTTCTTTGAAAAAGTCTGTCAGCGTGCGGGAGCCTTCCTCATAGTAACCGAGCTCATAACCGCCGCCGCCCTCCTGCAAATGAAAGACTGCCTTGTTGCGGTAGTGCCAGGGGTAATCCATTCCCGCCGCCGGTAGGACAAGTACATCATCCAGCCCGGCCAGGCGGGCCAGGCTGTCTTTAACTAGCACTGTTTTCAGCCTCAGCTGCTCAGCGTAGGCAACATGCTGCAGCTGACAGCCGCCGCATGAACCGTAAATGGCGCATTCAGGCTGACACCGGTGGGGGGACCGGGCCAGGATTTCCAGCAGCCTGCCTCGGGCGTAATTCCGTTTTATATCCGTTATCGCAACCAGGACCGTATCCCCAGGCGCTGTGCCGGGCACAAATACGGCCATGCCGTTGTGCCGCCCCACGCCCTCGCCGGCGTGGGTAAGCCCGTTGACCTGCAGTATGACCTTGTCCTTTTTTTTCAAGAGCTGTTGGTTTTCCATTTGCGCTTCAGCCTGCCTGCATAGTTTTTGAAATAAATAGTATTTGTATTATGTTCCCACCCTACAGTACGTGTCAAGGGGACGGTTCTTTTGACACGCTTTTCCGGTCTATTTAATCGTAAATATTGATTGGCGTAGGCTGCCGCTCAGGCATTTTCAACGCTAATAAGGTATGCTAAAGTTATAGCATACCTTATTAGCGCTGCACTTTGAGCACCTCAGGGGGACGAGGTTGTTGAAACATGGTGTGTCAACAACCCCGTCCCTTTATGGAAGCTGAATTTATGGAAGCTCTATGAAGAGCTTTATCCCTTTTACAATTCCCTTTTCCATTTCAAAAGTAATATTCTTATATTCTGCCGCCCCGCCGACCCGGTATGCGCAGTTATTGACGTCAGTTCTGCCGTCCGGGATTATCTCGATGCCTTTGTATGCCTCTTTCAGCTGGGCCAGAGTAGACCCGACAGTAATTCCCCTGGGTGTCTGCAGCTTTGAACTGGTTAAATCCACGGCCATAAGCCAGAACTCTTTCCCATTATCTTTCGGCGAAAATAGCTTTGCGACGAGGCCCTCATATTTAAGCGTTTTTATGTACGAGCCCGAGTATGTGTCAGCTGTGCTTCCCAGCACCTCATCGGTCTCTGAAACCAGTTTGCCTAGAAGGGCGCTTAGGTCCGCTTCTTTATACCAGCTTTTTATAGTTATCGGCCGGTTGCCAGCCAGCAAAGAATATTCGTCGATCTCATTTTGTGGGTTTTGCTGCCCGGCGGCGCCAGCAGCTTGCCCGTCACCGGCTTCCTTTATTTTAAAGCTGCCGATAACCGTATCAAATTCTTTTTCCAAAGCCCTGTAATTCTGTTTGGTTTTTTCCGAGGTGTTCGGCGGGACCTGGACATCCGTAGCGTGAGCCCAGCCGAAATGATAACTGCCGGATTCCCCCAGGTACCTGAGGCCGTACATGTCCGCCAGTTCTTTTAGGCTATCCCGGGAGAACTCTTCTTTGTCATAGGTTTCAATTTTTCCTACTACACCAAAGACCTGTTCCGGATGCTTTGCCTGTACCTCTTTATCAACAAAATAAATCAAGTTCCCTTCTTCCCTTACGTCAACCTTCTGTGCAAAATCACCGGGCAGGTTTAAGGTAAAACCATACTTTTGATTTTCATAGAAAACATCCTGGTTGGGTTTGTTGTTACATGCGCCAAGCAAAACTGCACACGCTATAACCGTTGTTAACAACATAATTGACCATATAATACGGGATTCTTTCTTGTCACGTCTCATAACCGCGCCAGCCTTTCATAACAAATTTTTCAAATGATTCCCTTATCCTTATGACGTCACAAATATCAGGCAGGTTCATAAGGGGGAATCATGAAATAACGGAAAGGCCAGCTAATCCACTGGCGGCAAGCAGGTTATACTGCGAAAGTACAGAACTGCAAGCAAAAGGATGAGCTGGCCTATTATGGGGAACTTACCCCCCTTTAACACGCGTCCGGCAATTATACGTTAATCGAATATGTTGTTTTAATTACCGCGTTATTCTTTAACATTGCCCAAACCGGACAAAAGGTCTGTTCAGATAATTGAATTGCCTTTTGAATATCCGTTTCAATAATATCTCCGGATTGAACAATAAAATCAAGGTTTATGGCCTTAAAACCCAGGGGGTGCTCATCCCTTCTTTCTCCCCTTGCGATTACTTTAAGGCCTGATATGCCTTTACCCATTTTTCTTAATAAAGTCACAACGGTTGAGCCACTGCAGCCGGCCAGGCTAATTAATAATAATTGCAGCGGCATGTAGCCCTCACCGTCCCCAAGCGGTGGTATATAATCAATAATTATAGGCGGGTGGTCCGCTGTTTTTCCTTCAAACTTAATCTTTTGATTGATTAAGGTTGCGCTTGCTTCTATATTACTCATAATAAAATCCTCCCCGTATTAATTCGTAAGACATATCATCAGTTGAAGATGCTGCCGCGTTCAAATCATTTTTTTCAACCTCCTTCAGATATATCATGAAGCACCTTATATATCGTTCGATAGGTGTTGGAGTAAAAAAAATCCTTATTGAACTATTCTTTTTGCAGCTATAATTGCTCCGTATTCAAACATCATATAGATTTCAGATCTTATTTGTTCCTCCGGAATGTCCTCATTAATAAGCACCAGCTTATCGACCATATTTTCAAGCATTCTTATAAATATACTTACCAGCAGCTCGCATGCCTGGGACTGTCCCCAATGTTTTCTAAGTAAGTTCCTGCTGAACTCTATCCTTGCTTCTTCCCACTGCTTCAGCTTAATTTGTATTTCAGTATTTCCCTCGGTCCGCATCCATGCCTTCAGGGCTAATTTGTATACCGATTTTTCGTATTCTGATAAGTTTTTTCTTTGTAAAACATATTGGGTATATATTTCCTTAAGGTGCTTTTGCTTTGGCAGCTCTGACTTGAGCCTGTCATTGATTTTGACAAATTCCGCGTAAGCGATTTCTTCATATAAGTCATTTTTATTCTTAAAATAATAATAAAGCATTGGCAGTGAGCATTCAACCGCATTGGCTATTTCCCTGATAGACGTCCCATAATATCCTTTTTCACTAAACAGCTCAACCGCCTTAATCATTATTTTTTCTTTCAATGTGATTTCTTTCATTGTATACCCTCTGACTTAACTATCGTTCGTTAGGTTTATATTAAAACTTAGTTTTTTATTTGTCAAGTTTTTTTACAAAAAAACTGTTTAACAAACTATTTGGCTGGGCTCATCGCACAGGATGGTGATGGGGTTTATGCTCATAATTTTGCATATAATTTACGTTCAAAATAAAATGCAAATCCTCAGAGACAGGGGGACGTTCTTTTTGTCTCCCTTCTTACAGGGAGGCAGTCCCTTGTACCAAGGACCAAAGAACTGTCCCCCAGTTTAGTGGTCTTTCATTTTCTTTAACATCTGCCGGTACTCTTCATCCAGGCGGCTCCTTTCCTGATTATCCCGGCAGCCCGCTATTTTACCGGCCAATTCAGACAGTTTGAGCTTAAGCACCATGCCCTCGACTTCCTTTTCTCTTGCAACGGGGGCAATTTTTGCATCACTAAAATATTCTTCCAGTTTCCCTTCATAGGTAACAATCGTGCATTTTTCGATTAGCAGCACCCGGTCGGACACGTTGTTCAGAAACTTACGGTCGTGTGATATGATCAGCATAGTCCCCTCGTAATCCCGCAGCACTGACTCCAGGGCTTCCATTGAAATTATGTCCAGGTAGTTGGTCGGCTCGTCCAGGATGATGAAATTGGCGCCGCCCGTCAATATTTTAACCAGGGATAATTTTACTTTCTCGCCGCCGCTGAGCCGCGCCACCTCTTTATAAACGTCGTCGCCTTTAAAAAGGAAACGGGCCAGGATAGTCCTGACCAGTGATTCAGGCTGGGCGCTGCCCTTCATCACGCTGTCCAAAACGTTGTCCCGGTAATCAAGGTTGCCTGCCAGGTTCTGATGGAAATAACCGGTTATCGTGCCGGGGGCCAGCCTGATTCCTGCCGCGCCGGTGACGATCATATTGGCCAGGGTGGTCTTGCCGCTGCCGTTGGCGCCCAACAGTGCTGTCTTCCTGCCCCGGGGGATTTCAAAACACGCCTTTTTAAAGAGGCGCCTGCTGCCAAAATACAGGTCTATGTCCTCCCCTGCCGCCACGGTCCTGGCAACCGGGTCGCCGGCCTGGTTAATATTAATTTTTATCTGCGGCAGCGCCCGGGGCTTTTCCTTAACCTCGAGTTTCTCCAGCCTGGTTTCGATGGCCTTGACGGTCTTGTTCAGCTTTTCCTGGATCTCAGTCGAACCCCTCCTGTGCAGGCGCGCTTCAGAATTGCCCATTCTTTTGGGGGTTTTTCTAACCTTCTGACCATTGACGCGCCGCTCGGCCAGCGTATCATAAAGCCTTTCCTTCTCCGAAACGTACTGGCGGTATTCAAACAGCTGCCGCTGAAATGCGGCCTCCCGCTGCCGCAGGTAGTCCGAGTAGTTGCCCTGGAATACCTGCAGCCTGGCGTCCCGGATTTCGATGATCCTGGAGCAAAGGCGGTCTAAAAACTCCCGGTCGTGGGAAACCAGCAGCATAGCTCCCCCGAAAACCACCAGTTTTTCTTCCAGTACCTTTATCCCGTCCAGGTCCAGATTGGCGGTGGGCTCGTCGGCAAACAGGATGCCGGCGCTTTCCTCAAAGCCGGCGGCAATTTTCAGCCGCGTTTTTTCGCCGCCGCTGGCGGCGGCGCCGTCCACGCCGCTGACCCGGAACTCCCGGGCCAACTTCCGGTCCGGGTTGGTACCAGGAGCTTCCTCCTGCGCAATGTAGGAAAGACCGGCGTGCAGCTCCAGGCGCCCCTCGTCGGGGCTCAGGCGTCCGGCAAGGAGGTCCAGCAGCGTAGTCTTGCCGGCGCCGTTGGCCCCGACTATACCGATCCTGTCGCCATAATAGATTTTCAAATCGTCGAACTGGACGATTACCCTGTCACTGTAAGATTTTTTAATATTGCAAGCCTGCAGTACCAGCAAAAAAATCCCCCCAAACGTTAATACTCGGGAGGATTATCCTCGTCAAAACCCGCTAAAAGGCATAAAACCTTATTAAAAGGCAAACGTCTAAATAGAGCTTAATAATTACGGAATCACGTAAAATAAGGCGAGGATAATCCAATCCCGGAACAGAACTGCCCCCGGCAATTCTTATAAAAATTTGTTTGTTCCAGAACTAGCTGTTCCTCATTCCTCGCTACCCGTCCCTTTCTGCAGTGTACAAGAATATATTATCAGAACCATTTTAGATATTCAACCTGTGCCGGTTATTGAAAAAACTTCAATTTACGCAATTTTAATAAAGATGTCAACAACCCCGTCCCCCTGACAACTCCCTGACAACCTTTAAAGGGTCATGGCAATCAGGTTCCTGCCCTCCAGGCTCCAGCGACACTCCTTCGCCAGCCTGGAGACTAGCCTTATCGATAGTTCCCCGTACTGCTCTGAGAAGGGGTCGAAAGCGGGACCACCGTAGGAAACTTTGGCCTCACAGGAGCCGTCCAACTCGGAGACCGAAGCCGAGAAATTTATGGGGAACACCTCTCCACCCCGGCGCAGCAGCGTTTGGACGCATAGTTCTTCAAATACAAGCTGCAGGTTGTTGATTTGTCTTGAAGCCAGAAGCTGCTTACGGCCAAATTCCTCAATTGCGGTACTGACCGCAACAAAATCGAAAGTGGGCGAATGAATTTCTTTTTCGAAGGTCTTGAGCCGCAGGACAAAGGCCCGGGTGCGCTCGCGCAGCGGGTGGTCGAAAATCTGCTCAGGAGGGCCATCCTCATAGATTACGCCATCGTCCATGTAAAAGACGCGGGTGGATACGTCCCTGGCGAATTTCATCTCATGGGTGACGATCATCATGGTCAGGCCCTCCCGGGCCAGCGCCCGGATGACCGAGAGCACTTCCCCGACCATGGTAGGATCCAAAGCCGAGGTGGGCTCATCAAAAAGAATGATCTCAGGCTTCATGGCCAGCGCCCGGGCGATGGCAACGCGCTGCTTCTGGCCGCCGGACAGCTCGTTGGGGTAGTTTAAGGCCTTTTCCGCCAGGCCGACCATTTCCAAAAGCCGCATTCCCTCGTCATACGCCTGCTGCCGGGGCAATTTCAAAAGATCCACGGGGCCGAGCATGATGTTCTCAATAACCATCAAGTGGGAGAACAGGTTGAAAGACTGAAACACCATGCCCATTTTCCGGCGCAGGCGGGAAATTTCCATGCCCTTTTCCATAATGTTCTGTCCGTCCACCCGGACCTCACCGCTGGTGGGCGTTTCTAATAGATTAAGGCAGCGCAGCAGGGTGGATTTTCCTGTTCCGGAGGGGCCGATGATCGAAATAACCTCCCCCTTTTCTATTTCCGCATTGATGTCTGAGAGCGGCGTCACGTTGGGATATACCTTTTTAAGATGCCTGATGGAAATCATTTTGTCGTCACTCCTTTCACGGTGCGCGCCCGGCGCCCGGGGTCAAGGCTGATTTCAAGGCGTGACAACAGCAGAAGGGTGTCAAGGGGACGGGGTTGTTGACAACTTCAGGCTTTCAGAATAACTCCCCAATTGATGCCAGTAATTCTCTCAATCTGCCTGATTGACAAACCATATTGCTCTTTGAGTTTTTTTAAAAAGCTGTCCCTGGTGAC
>JAHDOA010000057.1 GCA_018435055.1 Pelotomaculum sp.
AATCTATTTTTTTTAAAGAATCCTGTAAATCCTGATAATCCTGTAAATCCTGTCAATTTGTTGTCCTTTAATATTTTCACCAAAGTGACTCTTGTTTTGTATTCCCCGCGCCGCGTTCCAAACCAAGGTGCTGATAGGCCAAAGAGGTGGCGATACGGCCGCGGGGCGTCCTGGCCAGCATGCCCAGCTGGATCAGATAGGGTTCATAAACATCCTCCAGCGTATCCGGTTCTTCACTGGTGGCCGCCGCCAGGGTATCCAGCCCGACCGGCCCGCCTGCAAATTTTTGGATAATGGCGAGCAGCAACCGCCTGTCAGCCTGGTCCAGACCCAGAGGATCGACCTCCAGGAATGCCAGCGCTTCATCAGCCACTTCGCGCGTGATAATGTTGCCTGCTTTAACCTGGGCGTAATCCCTGACCCGTTTCAGCAATCTGTTGGCCACCCGGGGAGTCCCCCTGGACCGGCCGGCAATTTCCAGGGCGCCTTCCTTTGTTATTTCTACTCCCAGTATGCCCGCCGTCCTGGTCACAATAAGCACCAGTTCCGCCGGCTCGTAGTAGTCCAGTCTGCTGATCACGCCAAAACGGTCCCGCAGGGGAGATGTCAGCAATCCCGCGCGGGTGGTGGCCCCCACCAGGGTAAACCGCGGCAGGTCCAGCCGCAGGGAGCGGGCGCCCGGCCCCTTGCCGATGACAATGTCCAGAGCATAGTCCTCCATGGCCGGGTATAATACCTCCTCCACGGTCCTGCTCAGGCGGTGGACTTCATCGATAAACAAAATATCTCCGGGCGCCAGGTTGGTCAGTATGGCCGCCAGGTCGCCAGGCCGCTCTATGGCCGGACCGGACGTGGTCCTGATGTTTACGCCCATTTCAAAAGCAATGATATTAGCCAGGGTTGTTTTCCCCAATCCGGGAGGCCCGAACAGGAGGACATGGTCCAGGACCTCGCCCCTTTCACGGGCGGCCTGAATAAAGATAGAGATCATTTCCTTGACCTTGACCTGCCCGATATATTCCTCCAGCCTGCGGGGGCGGAGATTTAAGTCGGCTTCAAAGTCCTCAGCCCGCGCGGCAGCCGATATAAGCCTTTCCTCCATTTTTACGCACCTCATTTGGTAATGGGAATTGGGCGTCCGGGTATCTTCGTCCGGAGTGATAGAAGATCATATCCCGCGTCTCACATCTCACTTCTTATTTCACCAGTAGACGCAGGGCGCTCCTGACCAGCTCCTCCACCGGCGCGTCCACCAGCCCGGCCCCGGCTTCTTTCAAGGCCCGGCGTCCTTCCACAGCGGAATAACCCAGCGCTTCCAAAGCCTCAAGCGCATCGTCTTCACGCCCGCGAACAATTTTGCGGGGGTCTGCTTCATCGAACAAGTCGGACACCTTGTCTTTTAGCTCCAGTATAATCCGGGCAGCGGTTTTTTTGCCTATACCCGGCGCTTTGATTAGCACGGCAATGTTTTCACCGGCAATCGCCCGGCCCAGTTCACCGGGTGTGTATATCGACAGGACGGCAAGCGCCCCTTTGGGCCCGACACCTGATACGTTCAGCAGCCTTAAAAAAAAGGCCAGTTCATTTTTGCTCTGGAAACCATACAGGTAAAACCCGTCATCCCTCACAACCAGGCTGGTATGCAGCATAATTTCACTGCCCCTGGCCGGCAGCTGGTATTGGGGCGACAAAGGGACCTGGACCTTGTAGCCGATACCACCAACATCTATTATAACTGATCCCGCCTGGATATCCGCCAGCTTCCCCCTGATAAAAGCGATCATGGCAATTTCCTCACCCATGAATATAGTTGCCCGTGGCATATTGCCACTGCGAGCGCGTCCGCCACATCATCGGGGGCCGGCGCCTCCGGCAGGGCCAGAATGGTCTTTACCATATACTGCACCTGCTCCTTTGCCGCCCGGCCGTAACCGGTCACAGCTTGCTTAACCTGAAGGGGGGTGTATTCAAAAACAGGCAGGCCGGAACTGGAAGCTGCCAGCATAGCTACTCCCCTGGCATGTCCCACAGCCAGCGCGGTCCGCGCATTTTTACTAAAGAACAGTTCTTCCACAGCAAACTGTTCGGGCTGGTAATGCCTGATAATACCAACCAGTTCCCGGTAAATAGTTTGCAGCCTGGCGGACATAGGCAAGTCCGGACTCGTCCGGATACAGCCGCATTCCACCAGGGAATACCGGCTGCCGTTATATCTGACCAAACCATACCCGGTAATGGCGGTACCGGGGTCTACTCCCATTATAAACATATGTTCCCATCCCTTCCACCAGAGATTAATTTCTACAGAGATGGGGGCAATCCTTTATTTTTCTAACGATCAAACATGCTCATCCATATTTTCCAGCACCGCATGGAGGGTCTCATCAGAAGCAAATTCCAGCTCTGCACGCAGCCCCTCTGCGGTTATATCCGACTGTTTTGGCAGATCCATAGCCTGCTCGAGTTTAATTCTATAGTCCGGGTGCAGCGATTCCACCATGATGTTTTCCACACACAGGATTTTGTCATTATAACCCAGGGGGCCCTCATAAACGGCTACTAGCCCGTGGTATATACCTATGTGTCTGAATTTCCTGTGGACCGGACAAAATTCTTCTGTTTTTAAGGTCAGGGAGAGCATATCCGGGTTGGTAAAAACGATGGTCCACCCTTCGGCAGCAGGGAACTTTTCCCGCAGGGCTTTTTTGTCCATATGCAACAGTTCCCCGGAGGCGTACCCTTCCGAGATTTTTTCCATATCACCACACAGGTACGCTTTCTCCTGGTATACCTTCGTTTCCGCAGTAACTTTGGGTTTTAACAAATTCAACACTGGCATTATTATTTCAACCGGCCTGCTGTCAGCTTGATATACATGTCTGCCCAAAAAAAAGCCTGTCCCTATGGAAAAAAAGAAAATCAGCGCCATGGCGCCAGTCAATATACCATTTTTGTAAAACGACATCAGACATCCTCCGCAAATATTATTATGTATATTATTTCCATTTAATAGTCTTTATATCCCATTACAGACAGCCTTATAACCGGACAAATTAATCTCATATTGTGCCCTGATTCAGCAGTTAGTATGCCAATTTATTCAAAACAGGGGAATGCGACAAGAGAAAACTCCCTTGTCGCATTCCGCATTTTCTTATTCCCACCAGCTATTGTCAGTCGCGCCAGAGTCTTCACCAAAATGGAACAAGGGTATATCATCCGGATCCATGGTCACATCACATTCTTTGGGATTTGCCATGCGGCGCAGGTCAGTTTTGGGTTTTTCCACTTTAACACCTCCTCAAGGTTATCATGACCAAAAAACCTGGGAGTTAAAAAAACTTTTAAAACTTTTTGCGCACCAAAAAAAAGACCACCGGCAATATTTGCCGGCAGCCTGAACGGCCACCACCGGGTGCCCGCTTTTTTTTATTCCTCTATTTCAAAATTTGCGTAAACGTTCTGCACATCATCGTGGTCCTCCAGCATTTCCATCAACCGCATTACCTGTTCGGCCTTTTCCCCTGTAAGGTTAACTGTTGTCTGCGGCGCCATAGTCGCTTCCGCCGACGCTATCTTAACACCGGCGCTTTCTATTGCTTCTCTGACAGTCTGGAGGTCAGCCGGTTCACACACAATTTCGTATAAATCGTCCTCAATATTAAAATCTTCCGCCCCCGCATCTATTGCAGCAAGCATAATCTCGTCTTCATCAAAGTCGTTTCCGGCCTTCTCCACTACAATAATGCCTTTTTCATTGAACATCCAGGCAACACAGCCGGTTTCCCCCAGGCTCCCCCCGTTTTTGGAAAAGATATATCTTACTTCCCCCGCTGTGCGGTTCCGGTTATCGGTCATGATTTCAACCATGACTGCGACACCACCCGGGCCGTAGCCTTCATATGTTAATTCCTCGTAGTTGGCGCCGCCGGACTCACCGGCTCCCCTTTGAATAGCGCGCATAATGTTGTCATTGGGTATGTTGGCTTCCTTGGCCCGCATGATTGCTGTTTTCAGCCTGGCGTTGCCCTCCGGGTCAGCGCCCCCCTGGCGCGCCGCGACGATAATTTCTTTGGCCAGGCGGGTAAATACTTTACCCCGCTGCGCGTCAACCTTCGCTTTTTTACGCTTAATAGTCGCCCACTTTGAATGACCGGACATTTGCAATCCCCCCTCCGGTAGTGAATATAACAATAAAAAAGCGCATTGCGCCCCGTTATCACTTAAAAACACCCAATCCCATAAATTATCTTATCATATAATCACTATTACTGCAATTTAGAAGGTGAGACAAGGGGACGTTCTTTTTGTCTCCTTTTTAACGTCATTATTCCCCTGTACGAGAGGTCAGATCTAATTTTGGATGCCCTGCCGGAATACGACGAGTTCAAAAGCGATGCGGGCGGGTTGACCGGAGCCAGTAATCAGCAACGTGTCCTTCCGCTACAAAAAGGATCGGCCGCTACACCTGGATAATGCTTCCCTGCAAGTGGGAGAAGGTGAATACACTGGCTTTTTAAAACTGTCCTAAAGGCGCCACTGTCCTCCGGTGGAAAAAGGACGCCTGAAGACGAATAAAAACCAAGAAAATTAAGCGGCGGCCTGATCTGACTATATTCAGGCCGCCGTCGTCAATGCCGCAGTTTTTTACGCAGCTAATTTTACCAAACTCCCACTCTTTCTTCCGGAGGCACATACATCCCGTCTGTTTCATTAATGCCAAAGGTCTCGCTAAATTCATCGAAATTAACCACAGTACGGTTAACCCTAATTTTAGAGTTGCTGTGCACATCAACATTACTAAAATAATCGGCCATTTCGCGGGTTAGGGTTTGCCGCCAGATAACGGCATTAGATTTGAAAAATGCTTGATAATCCGGATTCTCATACTGGGACAAGACCTCAAGGCAACATGACATAGCCCCCAGGTCGGCGATATTCTCAAATAGAGTCAGTTCTCCATCGCTCTCAATGCCCGCAACGATCTCCAAACCGTCATAGAATTCTTGAACCCGTTTGGTCCTTTCCTTAAAATTCCGGTAATCATCTTCGGTCCACCAGTTCTTTGCGTTGCCCATTTCATCATATTTCCCTCCAACGGTATCAAAAGCATGGGTAATTTCATGAGCAATGACCGTCCCGATCCCCCCGTAGTTTTCGGCAGGGGAGGCACTGATGCTGTAAAACGGTTCCTGCAGTATTCCGGCCGGAAATACTATTTCATTGTTTTGCGGATTGTAATAGGCATTCACATCATAAACATTCATTTCCCAGGTACTCCTATCCACAGGTTGGCCTTGTTTAGCTATATTCTCATTAATATCAGCCAGGTTAATCCTGCATACATTATCGAAATAGCTGCCGCCCTCCGCGAAGGATTTGATGTCCGTATTATCCAGAGTTGCAGGCCATTTATCCGGGTAGCCGACTTTAACATTCAAATGATCCAATTTTTTCAGGGCTCTTTCTTTGGTCCCGGTACCCAACCATTCCAGATTAATAATCTTTTGTTTATACACCTCAACAAAGTTGGCAATCATCTCTTCTACATCCTGTTTGGCTTGATCAGAAAAATATTTTTCTGCATAAATTTCACCCAAATATGCCGGCAGATAATCTTTTACTGCGATTACTGCCAGCTGTTGGTCACTTTTTACTCCTTCCACACCATAAACCCGGGCGTCAAACTCCTGTTCAGCCTCGATAAATTCCCTGGAAAGGGTGCAGCCGCAAGCATGCATAAATTTAAATTTTGCATAGTCTTTTAGCAGTTCCAAATTCTCTTCATTAAAATACTGAGCTGATTTTAGCAGCAAACCTTCATCATCTACCCAAACCCGATCAGGTAATTGGTACCCAGTGTCAGTGATTGTTTTCTTAAGATCAAAATTTGGATAAAGCGAACAGAGTTGTTCCATAGTATAAACATTATAGGTCTTTTCTATATCGTAATATTCCTCCGGATCCAGACTGTTTTCAGAGAGTTCCTTTTCCAAAGCAAATATTTTTTCGGATACATTCCGGACAGTCGCTTCGTCTTCCCCGGATAGTGTCAACAACCGGGTAATAAGTCTGATACAGGCATCCCTTTTGTCCGGGGATGTATAAAAATCCTTATCCCAGGTAGGCGTCAGAGCCCCATGATACAATATGTAACTGGAACTGTCCTGGGGATCCTGATATAAATAATAATACAGCAGCTGTCCATTACCTGTTTCCCGGTTTATATCGATATCAGTCTGAATCAATTGTTCCAGGCTGTCCGCCTCTTCGTAAGCCTGCAGATACTTTCTGACCGGCTCTATCCCCTGTTCATTCCTGCTGTCCAGATCAAGGGCGCTTTGATAAAAATCAACCATTTTTTGTTCTTTTGAACCCTGGGGCCAATCCTTTTGCAACAGGGTATTCAGGATATCAGAAATCCAGTTATCATTTTCATCCCTCAACTGGAAAAATGTATTGTTACGGGCCTCCCCTACAGGAATCTGGGAACTATCCAGCCATTCCTTATTGACAGCAGCATAAAAATCATCTTTCAAATTGCTGCCTTTCAGAGCCCAAAATCTTTTTATAATCTTATTCAACTCGGATGCGCTTATATTTTCGTCCGACCCCAATTCTCCCTCAACCAGGCTGTATAATATTCCTGCTTTTTTTAGCTTATTAATTTCCTGGGCTGCCCACAGGGGCACATCATTAAAATGCTGGTCAAAAACACCCCTTCTCAGGTTATCGCCCCGGGGTGACGGTAAATCTCCAAAGGCACGGCTGAGCATGACCAGAGCTTGTGCTTTACTGGCCGGTTCCCTTTCACGCAGGGAACCATCCTCA
The DNA here is from genome assembly GCA_018435055.1 of Pelotomaculum sp. Taxonomy (GTDB): domain Bacteria; phylum Bacillota; class Desulfotomaculia; order Desulfotomaculales; family Pelotomaculaceae; genus Syntrophopropionicum. Next base: position 6,832 of record JAHDOA010000057.1, read on the forward strand.
AAGCCCACCATGATATCATTTTTTGAGATCCCTGGATTATAATCTTCAGCCGCGTTTAAAACGATCCCGGCAACTTCCCCCCGGCTTAGATAAACAGGTGTTCCCCCTGCCCAAACAAAAGCGGGGCTTACAGAAAAAACAAGAGCGACAATCACCAGCAAAGCAATAATCCGGCATTTTGTGAGTTTCAACATACAATCCCTCCCAAACATTAGTAATAGTTTATCACTAAGTATTGTTCGACGTAGTCAGTTAAATTCCTACCAATATTTAGACAAAGGGACGTTCTCTTGAGACAAGGGGACGTTCTTTTTGTCTCATTTGGCTGTGATGCTGTTATGCAAAAACCCTCAGGCTGTTTTCAACCGGAGGGTTTTTTAAAATTATTCTAGCGGCGTCCTACTCTCCCAGGGACCAGCGTCCCAAGTACCATCGGCGCTGAAGAGCTTAACTGCCGTGTTCGGGATGGGAACGG
>JAHDOA010000062.1 GCA_018435055.1 Pelotomaculum sp.
AAGTGGATTGGTCTGGCCCCAAGATGAAGCTGGTAAATCACATGAGCGGAGAAGTCATACCTGTATATCTGTTTGCGGCCACGCTGCCATACAGCCAGTATTCCTATGTGGAGCCTTGCCTGGATATGAAACAAGCGTCCTAGCTCAACTGCCACATTCATATGTTCGAGTTCTTTGGCGGTACAACCGTCAGAACGGTCTGTGACAATCTCTAATGAAAATCTTTTCATTATAAGTTATCGGGCACCGGCAGCCGGGCGATGGAGCAAACTATTGGCCTGATATAAAACAAATTTTCCCCGAGGAATATCATGATACGATTTTAAATTATCATAAAACGGGGAGAGGTCGGGAGTTGGAGCGATTAATAAAAAATAAGGTTAACAATTACTTGAAGGCAGAAAGAATAGACAGCACCATATGATCACAACCAGAGAAGATGATCAAGAGAATTTGACTTTAGATGGTTTCTTGTAGGCTTTCTTTAAATATAAGGAGTTGAATCAACACTTGGACCAGAAACAAAAAGTATTAGTATCTATTATTCTAATAATTGCTTTTTTGTACATAGTAATGACAGAATTGAAATTGTGGGACATGGTATACATCATAATTATAGGGGTATTTACTAATATCCTCGTTCCCTTGGAACTGCTGGTTGTCTTCGTATGCGTGCGGCTCTACCGTGCATTTCATAACCCTTTTTTTAAGTTTCAAGGCATTGCCCTAGCTTTTAGCGTAGCCGTGGCAGGATTGGGGGAATTGAGGCTTACGGCCCGTGCGCACGTCCGGTTTTGACCGCGCCACTAAGCATAGGCTATATACCAGTACCCAGGTGTCGCTTGATGTCCCTGCTGCCGTGCAGAATACGGTGGACTTCAATTGTATCTTCCAGCACGACATAGAATACAAGATAGCTGTCTACAGGTATTCTACGGTAGGCCAGCCGGTATTGGCCCGCACTATAAGCCTCGAACTTTTCGGGAAAATGGGGCAGTTCCTTGATTTTTTCAACGATACGGTCATATTGACGCAGCGCGGTGCTCTCGTAAAACTGCGCAAGATACTCTACAATGTCCGCAAGGTCTTGTGCTGCGATGGGCAGCATGACCACCTTACGCATTGGTTTGACTCACCTTTTCCACAAGCTTGTTGCGAAGCGAGGCTGAAACCTCGTCGAATTCCAGGCGGGCGGGGTCGGACTCGGCCTGCCGCTGTGCCTCCAATAACGCGGAATCAATGCGTTTTGCCGCCTGCAAAGCCTCGAACAGCTCGATGCTCATAACCACCATCTCACCGTAGCCGTTCTTCGTCAGGAAAACCGGTTCCTTGCTTTCATGGACAATGCGGGAAATTTCAGTGAAGTTATTTCGAAGATCAGAGATAGGCCTAATCTGAGGCATAGAATCCCTCCTTTTATTATCCATATTTTATCATAATAATGATATTAGGTCAAGGGTTTTTTGGTGCGCCTGAAAATACTGCTTCCCCATATTCCGGGCAGATTATATGCAAATGTGCTTTAGATGAGCGGGAGCAACAGCGTCCGCATATGGAAAAGCAACGACTGAGGCCGCTGTCTTCAGCGGCCTCATGGTTATATTAATTTCTTTTCCGTATCTGATGCCATTCTTCACACTCTAAAAAACTGCCCTCCACATTTGACTCCATCTCCAAAAACATCTTGTACGGTACCGTGAACGAAAGAATATCCTTATTCACATGTTTTCCGGCTGAGATATCGATGAGACCGATTATAGCCCGGGGCTTCTCAGCCTCCGCCTCCCTGTAGGCCAGGATACAGACGCTGTGACACCCGGCGCCGAAAGGAGTGATGTATCTTCCCCCACATTGATACTCAGGTTCTCTTGTGCGGGGATGAGTAATGCTGTAGAATGTGGTAATAGCAGAAGGGCGCCATGATGTGCCCATGCGGCCGGGAAAAAGAGTAAGGCAGGGATGTCCCCTGGATGCTGTGGAGGAATTTTAAATGGCCAAACCATCTTTTGACCAGTTCGCCGACATGCTCGATCAAGCCGTAGACCGCATCCCGGATTGTTTCCTCCGGGACTTGACCGGCGGTTTTAACTTGCGGAAGGGCGAAAAGCGTGAAGGCGAGTACTACATATTGGGCGAGTACATTGAGGACGGCATCGGCGGCTGTTTCATCATGTTTTATTATGGCTCATTTGTGGAACTGCTGGAAGATGAATCTGAAGAATGCTGGGAAGCAGAGATTGTAGATACAGTGCTGCATGAAATGCAGCATCACCTGGAGTTGCTGGCCGGCTGTGACGATTTGGCGCGAAAGGAAATGGAGGAATTGGCAAAAGCCCTTCAGGACAGATAATTATAAAAGGAGAAAATATGTCATTTGATAAATTGAACCTCATTTCACCTATTCGAAAGGCGTTAAAGACAGAAGGATATACGAAACCCACTCTCATCCAGGAACAGGCTATTCCGCCCTTGCTGGAAGGAAAAGACTTGATCGGGTGTGCTCAGACGGGGACCGGGAAGACAGCCGCGTTTGCCATTCCCATACTGCAGCTCCTTTCTGAAGAACAAAGGAATTTAAAGGCTCCAAGAATAATTAAGGCATTAATAATAACTCCAACGCGGGAATTGGCGATTCAAATCGGAGAAAGTTTTACGGCTTACGGGCAATATTTAGGCCTTAAAAATACTGTTATTTTTGGTGGTGTGACCCAAAAACCTCAGACGGACGCCTTAAAAGCAGGGGTAGATATTCTAGTTGCCACTCCGGGCAGGTTGCTTGACCTGATCAACCAGAAATTCATAAGCCTCCGGCACGTAAAGTTCTTTGTACTTGATGAGGCGGACCGGATGCTGGATATGGGGTTTATAAACGATGTGAAAAAAATCATAGCGCATTTGCCTAAAACAAGGCAGACGATGTTGTTTTCTGCAACCATGCCGCCGGAGATTTCAAAGCTGGTAAATTCAATTACAATAGATCCTGTAAGAGCGGCAGTCACTCCTATTTCATCTACCGTTGATATTATTGAACAGGCAGTATATTTTGTCGGGAAAAAAGATAAGAAATTACTGCTTATTCACTTGTTGAAGGACAAGGCGATTGCTTCGGCGCTGGTGTTTTCAAGAACAAAGCATGGAGCCAATAAAATCATAAAAGACCTGGCCAAAGCGGATATACAGGCGGCGGCTATTCATGGGAATAAATCGCAGGGGGCCAGGCAGCTGGCCTTGAATAATTTCAAGGCTAAAAAGACCAGGGTCCTGGTAGCGACAGACATAGCTGCAAGAGGCATAGATGTGGAAGAATTGTCACATGTCATTAATTATGACCTGCCTAATATTCCGGAAACATACGTCCACCGGATTGGACGTACCGGAAGAGCCGGACTCGGCGGAGTTGCGCTTTCGTTTTGTGATACGGAAGAAAAGCCATATCTGAAAGATATTCAAAAACTCATCGCCAAGTCAATACCTGTAATCGAAGATCATCCCTATCCCTTAATTGAGACAGAACCGGCGGATAGTAAGGCTGCAATAAAGAAAGCGCCTTCTGGAAAACCCGGTCCGGTTGGTTATTTCAGGCGAAGGACGAGGCATTAGCCAGTGGTATTTTGAGGGAATGGATTTTTATTGGGCGAAATTGGGAAGCGCTTCCGGCCTGAACGACAGCAGGGGGCGTTTCTTTTAATCATTCAAGCATTCAAGGATGAAACCGGCCCTTGCTCAATATCCGGCACTTCCATAGGATGCATATTAAGTTATAAATTGGTCAATAATAGCATTAAGTTTTATTTAAGAGAGGGGTTTTTTATGTCAAAAAGAGGTGTTGGGTTCGGCTTTATAGCTTTAGCGGTTATAACATTTTGCATCAGGTATTTAAGCGCAGCGATCTTTGTCTCTGAAACAGAAATTGAAACCCTGGGCGGTATGCAGGGTGTAGTCCAGGATTCACTAAAATTTGTAAACACACCTTTGACTGAAATCAGTTTTATTTTAGGTGTAATTGGTCTGGTTTATTTGTTTTGGTCTGAAATAGAGCAAAGCCGGCAACGGAAAGCGTAAGAATATTTCAGTGTGTAGCACTGAAAAGAAACTTGAAAAGTCGTATTCGTCTTTATCCATTTGTTTATGGTTTTAGTTCACCGTTGTCTTTTATGAACAATTGTTTTCAGAGTAGTGAAAGAAAGGAAGGTTAAGTTAATGAAAAAGGAATTTGAACCTAAATTTATTCCCGACAATCCTTTAACTAAAAACCCGTATGACCCAAGAGATACAAGTAGAAAATCTATTCCCAGGGAAGATACTCATCCGGGTACTGGTCTTAGAGAATTAAACGGGGAAGCAAATGAGCTAAGTGCTGAAAGCATGCTTGGGGAAGACGAAAAAAACAATTAACCTAATAAAACAACGGGCTGTCCTGTTATTTCTGATAGCGTTGTTAAAAACTGTTAAATAAAACGTGCCAGGGGAACCGTCCCCCTGGCACGTTTTACAATATTATAAAGAAGCCTAACTTGACAAAAACTAAACAGAAAAAAGACAGGGAGGTATTAGAATAGCATACATTTTTCTGATTATTTCAATTGTGGTTTTTAACCTTATTGCGTTTCTAACGCCTAAAAGGTTGACGAATCGCGAAATTTACACTACCTCTACCTTTGCCGTGCTTTTTAATTTGCTTGCTGACTTATATTTTGATGCGAAGTATGATTGGTATAGTTATTTTGAAACAGGAGTTCAATGGGCGTATATACCTTTAATATTTGGCTTGTTTCCTGCCTTATCCATCATTTTTCTGAGCAACTATCCTTTTTCGAAGAAAATGCGTTACAAGGTTTATTACATTTTGGCCTGGACATTATTTGGAGTTATATATGAGTGGGCTTCAATCAAAGCAGGAATGTTTTATCATAATGGATGGGGACTTTGGTATTCCGCATTATCTTACCCAATTATTTTTATAACACTTGTGTGTAATTTACAAATTACAAGAAAACTGAAAGGGTAGAAGTCCTGGTGAAACATCGTATTATTTCTAACCCATGGCTTTAACAACCTCGCGTAGAAATCTTCTCCAGGGGAATTTATACGCTCCTTCATTTCAGTTAAATCTTTGGACATCTTCTGTTGGCCTGCGGATATCATCCGCTGCACCGGGATGGTTTCCCCGGCAAGCTTGCGGTAAGCCACGTCTCAGGCAATTTCAATCCCGACCCTTTTCATTGTTAACGTCTGCCCCGACATTTCATGCACAATAATGTAGGTTGATATGAACATGAGTAATGCGTTAGAATGTAGATAAAAGAAAAATATGTGACCAGGCGCGGTTTTGCATAGTATTTAGGATTAAGGTGTGACAAATGAGAAACGCATGGCCGGAGACTGTTGTTTTATGGGGCGCCGGCGCTACAAAAAGCGCCGGGCTTCTGACCAACAGTGACATTGCACGGGCGCTGACTCATATTCTGGATCAACCGTTTCCGGACTTCAGGTTGGATTACTCCAGGCTTTTCCCGGGGATATCTGTCTCAGAACAACTCAAGGAAGGGTTTAATAAGCTGTTGTCTCAATTATGCAGTGACGATCAACTGTCCAGAACCTATGATCTGGAAGCCCTCAGGTATATCGCTAAAAGCAGCCCGAAATTTCTGGATATTGATACCGGCCTTAAGGCCAGTCTAAGGATGCAAGAACTATTTACGCTGATTGATCAGCTAATTGATAGTAAACTTGGGATTGAAACATTGAATGATCAAGAAGAAAGGTATTTCATAGAGCAGCCAAGAATTAACACGGCCAAGAACTGTCTAAAATTATTAACGGAAGAATTGGAAAGAGTGGCTGTTCAGGGTGACACCCAGGCCAGGATCAGTAACGCCCAGTTTTATCATGATTTTGCTGACACCCTGGCGGAATTGATGATCAAGGAAGCGCTTGCGTATGAGAAAATGGGTTATAAAAAAGACACGCGGGATTTTTACCTGTTCTCTTACGCTATAGTTTCATTCAACTGGGATCCTTTAATAATATGGGCTTTGTTCAACGCTCACAAAACCAGAAATGACAACCCGCCTTGTTTGCGACAAGGCCTGCCCCTGCGCCTGTTTTTAGACCTGGGGACAACAATTGCCACGCGTAAAGTCGATAAAAATAATAACATAATTTTGTATTCCGCCAATGAAACACAGGCGATCAAAATAAACGACAGTGAGTATCCTTCCAGGATCATGAGGATGGGCAAGCTGCTATACCCGCACGGTATTTTTGGTTCGCGGCAGTGCCCCCAGTGCGGCAAGCTGGTAATATCATTCGGCCATGTGTGGGATAGATACTCCGCTCTTGTTTTTGGTCCCTCACTAATTACAGAATTGCAGCAGGGCTGGCATTATAACGAGGGTGAGGAAAATGACCCGGGAGTGATAAAATGCCCGTTTTGTGACCAAAAGACCCATCCCTATGACATGCCGCTGGAATTGCAAACGATCATAAAAAAGAGGCCCATAGCCCCGCTCGAGGAAATAAAGAAGGAAATGGGCCTTTTGATAAAACATGCCAAACATATAATATTCGCCGGCTACAGCATGCCCAGGGACGATATCTCGGAAAAAGTATTTATTGCTTCGTCGCTTTCCGGGGAAAAAATCGAAGAAAAGAAATGCACCATAATTGAGTACGACCCGCATTATTTAACGGGGCAGGATTGGCTGGAGGGGGCCGGCATCCTGGCCTATCTGCAATCCTGCAAAGAGTATAAACCTGCAAGGGCGATTAACAGCATTCTTTCCATATTTGATTTACCTCAAACCAGGCTCACGTTAAAAGGCATCCCGGGAATTTTTAACTGTTATGGTAATATGGAACAGGCTATTATTGATATTTTCTACAGGGGTAGTTTTCCGCCGGTGAGAGGACGGTTGTAAAATCATCTTTTGTTGTTTATGTGTTAGTTAGATATATTGTTTTTATGAGCAGGGTCTATATTGATAAAAAAATGTTAAGCCCCTTTAGGAAACCTGAGGGGCTATTCTTTTTTAAAAACCGCAATCCAGGGCTAACTTTTGCAGGGAGCCTTTATGGGAATAAGCGTGTCAAGAGAACCGTCTCCTTGACACGCTTTAGAGGAAAAATACCGCTTTATGTCGTATTTATGCAGCACAGGGGGAATTAAGCCGGATGACAAAGATACACAAAAATTTCTACCTGGGATCATGGACTGCCGGCGGCGCCATAATTATTATCATGCTGGTTGCCGGCTGGATTGCCTTTTTAAAAGGTAACCAGGACCTGGCGGCAGACTTATATATTTACGCTATAATTCCTTATACTTATTTAGGTGTGGTATGGCTGGCCCTTCTCTATCAATCGTGGGCCGCCATCCAGGACGCCCATTCTGCAGTGACCCCTGTAAAAGCAGTGGTGTTTATGCTAACCCCTTTTTTTAGATATTATTGGATCTTCCGCGTTTTCGGGAATTATGCCGGGGAGTTCAACGCTTTTGTCGCCCGGCGCTGTCTTGCAGTTCCCAGCCTGTCCGATGGTCTCTTCATGGCTTTCTCCATCTTATGGATTACCTATGGAATATTGCAAAGCGCTCTTATAGGAACAGGCCTGCAGGTTTTATTGATAGGGGCCTACCTTGTCGTGGGAACCATGACCCTTAATACCCTGTGCAACGGTTTGATCGGGCTTGCCGCCCTGCGGGACAACGGGTAAAAAACTGAGGCGCGGCAGTTCGCGGGAGCTGTCGCCGCAACTTATCATCCCTTAATCAGGTGCGCCGGTTGTTTCCGGGTCAGGCCTGCGGCGGCGTAAGTTCCCTTTATAAAAACGAGGGTGGTGTTGTTTTGCGAAATATAGCATTATTAACTCTGATAATACCGGTAGCCGTCGCGTCATTTCTTGTTTCAGGTTATTTTGTGCAAAAGAGTACGATTAGTCATTCTCCCGGTAAACTTGTTCAACATCACTCCCTTTATAACCCTGTTAGATGCGAGGAGGTTTCATATCTCCACGACCAGCTGGCGATTTATCTTAAAAACAAAACCGGAATTTTCGCTGGGCAGGGCGGCCCCCCGGGAAATCAGGACAACAGAGTAATAAAAACCTCAAGTAGTCTCAACCTGCCTGTTTTAAAGAACAGCGCCCGGTTTGCTGAAATTGTTTTCTTCTACCTGGCAGACGATGATATTAATACTGTTCTGTGCGGTTTGAAGAGCGGGAAAACAGGGCGGCAGGATAATCTGCAGGATGACCGGCATTAGAGAATTGCCCGGATCCTTGACATTTCTTGCAGACATCTAAATTCTGGATGATAAGCATTTAAGAGGAGATTATTTCCATACATTAGAGGTGATTTGATGTCCAAAAAAGTAAATTATTACAAGGAAAAAAGCAAAGTATATTTTGACAAAAGGGCGTCAAACTTTTTTAATACCTGGGACGGAAGATTCTGCATTTTAATGTATGAAGAGGTGATGCGAAGAATTAGAGCGCAGCCGTTTAAGTCAATACTGGATATCGGCTGCGGGACCGGCGCTATACTCTCGCTGGCGCTCAGTGAATTTGCCGGTATTCAGGCCTGTGGGGTAGATCTTTCAGAGAAAATGATCGAGAAGGCGGCTGAAGTTTTGGGCGGGGATGTGCAACTTGTCGTCGGTGACTCTGACGACCTGCCGTGGCCGGATATTTTTTTTGACCTGGTTGTATGCAATTCATCTTTCCACCATTTCCCCGAGCCGATGAAAACTCTTAATGAAATCAACCGTGTTTTAAAACCGGGTGGGAGAATTATTATCGCCGACCCGTGGTGGTCCCGGCCAAAAAGATTTTTCATAAATTTATTCTTGAATTTCCCTGTGAATTATTTAGGAGATGTAAGGATTTATTCGGAAGCCGAAACTCGAGAAATGCTGGAGGGCTGTGGATTTACCTGCACCAGCTGGGAATTAATTGACAAAAAGTATTTTATTGCAATCGCTTCAGCTAAAACTTAAAACAATAAGTGACGGCTATGGATCAAAAATTATAGTTTGCCCGTTTTTAAAACGGGTTTTTTTTTGCCTAACTTATGGTGAATAATCTCAATACCATAAAATATATATTTTGACACCCATAAATGCAGGAATTTCCTTTGCAAATAAGAAATAATATCAATATCTCTAAGCAGGTGTATAAGATATGATCTTTGTTATTACCGGCTGTCTGGCATTTGTACTATTTTACATTTTTGATCTTAATAAGGTTAAATTTCGAAAAAGAGGTATTAACATTAGTTTTGTCGCCGGTATCGCTCTTTTATCCGTCTCCACTGCGGGTATTTTGCTGGGGGATTATGAGGGTTTTGATCTTTCCATCACACTGAAAATTCTTTTTTGGCTATTGTCGATTGTTTCGCTTTTTATGCTCCTCTATACCTTATTTGCCGCGCTGCCATTTGGCGCCACCTACGGGAAGGCTGAACCGGCAAACACTGTTGTTGACCGCGGAATGTACGCTTTGTGCCGGCATCCGGGTGTAATCTGGTTTTTCTTTTTCTATCTTTTTCTCTGGCTTGCCAGTGGCAAAACGATGATGATGCGGGCGGGTATCATCTGGACAGCCATAAATATATTCTACGTTTATATTGAAGACCGCTGGTTTTTCCCGGCCATTATTAATGGTTATGATGTGTATAAAAGTAAGGTCCCATTTCTCATTCCCAACTCTGCCAGTATTAAAAAATGCGGCGCCTTGAAACAGGGGGATTGGCGATGACCTTGGAGCAAAAGCTTCGCAAAAAACAATATGATCAGGTCTGGCAGTGGTATTGCGGGTTCCTGGACCTTTCCTTACCTGAATTCATGGAAATCCAAAACCGTCTTATGCTGGAGCAGCTTGAGCTGTATGCCGGTTGTGAGCTCGGCAGGCGGATTATGAAAGGTAAAAAGCCGGCCAGTGTGAGTGAATACAGGCGGATGGTCCCCCTTACCAGTTATGAAGACTACGCTGATATTTTACTGCCGAAGGTTGATTCAGCCCTGCCGGCAAAGCCTGTACTGTGGATCGAGACCACCTGGGAAGGCGGCAAAAGACCGGTAAAAGTGGCGCCATATACCGAAAGTATGTTAAAAAGCCACAAGGCCAATACCATAGCCTGCATGATCCTGGCTACCAGTAATAAAAAAGGCCATTTTACGCTAAGGGGAGGAGAAAATTTTCTCTATGGCATGGCCCAGCTGCCCTATTTAACCGGATTAGTGCCACACCTTATATCCAGCGAATTGTGGGTAAATTTCATGCCGCCGACCAAAGAAGCGGCGGCCATGAGATTTTCACAAAGAAACAAAGTTGGTTTCCAGATGGGACTGCAGAGCGGTGTTGACCTGTTTTTCGGTATGAGCAGCGTTATCGCCAAAATCAGCGATACCTTCACACTGAGCGGTGGTTCCGGCAAAAATTTTAATATTTTTAAGGTTACCCCTAAAATGTGTTACCGTATATTGAAAGCCTGGATGAACAGCAAGCAGAATAAGGTTCCCATCAAGCCAAAGGATATCTGGACACTCAAAGGACTGATCTGCGCGGGTACGGATACCGCAAACTTGAAAAAGAAGATAGAAAACTACTGGGGAATCAGGCCCCTGGAGATTTTCGGCGGCACGGAACCCACCTGCATAGCTACGGAAACGTGGAGCAAGGACGGCCTGGTCCTTTTCCCTGACGTTTGTTTTTATGAATTTATTCCAATGTCAGAGCTGGAAAAGAATATTGATGATCCGTCTTATGTTCCCCATACCTACCTATTAGATGAACTGGTGGCAGGGAACGAATACGAGCTGGTGATTTCCAGCTTTAAAGGGGGCGCATTTGCCCGTTATAGAATGGGCGATATTTTTAGGTGCCTGTCGCTCAGTAAAGAAGAGGACGGTATTAACCTGCCGCATTTCGCCTATGTCGACCGCCACCCCAGTGTCATAGATTTGGCCGGCTTTACCCGCATCACAGAAGGCACCATCAGCGAGGCCTTAACGCTTTCCAAACTTGATATAGCGGAATGGTTTGCAGTTAAGGAATTTGATGAGGGTAACAGGGCTTTTTTACACCTTTATGTCGAGGTGGGATTTGGCGGACTGCACAGCGCGGTGACCAAAGATATTATCAAGGAGCACCTTTCAATATACTTCCGTTATGTTGACACCGATTATAATGATTTAAAGCACCTGCTGGGGATCGACCCCCTGGTGATATCTATCATACCTGCCGGCACAATCAGCCGGTTTTCGGACACTTTTGGCCGAAACTTGCGGAAAATGAACCCTTCTCATTTTGATGTAATAGAGGTATTAAAGATCGCCCGCGGAGAAAGCGGGAAAGGTGTGTTTTAATGCCGTTCTTGGAGATATTCTTCTGGGCAGTGCCGATAATATCATTAGCCAGCTACTGTATATTGATGCTGTTTTTATCCCTTTCCAAAAAGGATAAATTCATCCGCGTATTCATGCTGGTTTTAGCCGCGCTGATTTTATGGACCGCATCTTCTTTGTTTATGGCGTTGCAGCTTTATCCCGGGGTGCTGTTTTGGGACAGGGCCATGGTGATGGGGATGATCGCTGTGCCGTTTCTGCTGTATTATTTTATTTCAGTATTTACAAATTCCCTTAATCTTTTTCAGATAGTTTTCTGGGGTATCCTGTCAGGCGCCGCGATGGTTTCAAACCTGCTGGGCTATGTAGTCATAGACGCCAGCGTGATTACAACAACCGTGACGTATTACGAAAAACAGTATACTTCCACGGAATATTATTATGTGCTGGGTATGGCGGCGATACCCATGTATATATTCACATCCATCCTCATTTCCTCCATTATCATTAAAGCGCGCAATAACGTGCGCGAGGGAAAAACAACCTACGGACGTGTCGGCCCGATTATGGCCGGCATATCAATCCTGTTTATAGGCGTGCTTTTAAATGTTTTTTCAGCGGTGGGAAAGTACCCGGTAGACATCCTGGCCTGTTTCATTAACGCCGTCCTGATTATGTACGCCATTTACAAACACCGCATGCTGGAATTGCGTTTAATGGTGACCAAGGGCATTGTTTATTCAGTTTTTGCCATACTGCTTACCTGTGTATATGTCTATACTGTATTTTCTGTGGAAAGGGGCATCGGCAACTCGTACCAGAATATTACGCCGTATTTTGTCACCCTTTCAGCCCTGCTGGTCGCGGTTGTGTTCCAGCCGTTATACAGGTTCGTCTACAAACTAATCGATAAAATGTTTTATAAGGCTGAGTATCCCAAGAGGCAGGCGCTGAAAAATTTCAGTGTCAGCATTTCTAATAAACTGGACCTGCAGGACATGGCCGCAGAGTTGATTGAAGCGGTCCAGCTGGCTATTCACGCGAAAGAAATACTCCTGATGTTAAAAAATGAAGAAAAAAGGCATTATTATATATTCAGTACGTCTTCGCAAATATTCAAGCCGGATTTTGTCATCTCATTTGACAATCCGGTGGTTAAATGGCTCATCAGCAACAACACCAGCCTGCTCAGGGAAGAGCTGTATTTCCACCCCACCTTAAAATCCATGTGGGACGAAGAAAGGAAAGTTGTCAGTGATCTGGAAATTGAGGTGATCGTACCGATAAAGAGCAGAAACGATTTAATCGGTATACTGCTGCTGACCGGAAAGAGCAACCGTACCGCGTATACGCTGGATGACCTGGATTTGCTCACTTACCTGGGCGTATCCAGCGCCGTCGCTTTTGACAACGCCAGGCTTTTCAGCCGCGCCCAGTCCGATGCGCTGACCGACAGCCTGACTAACCTGTATAACCACAGGTATTTCCGCAAAGCGCTATTGGAGCAGGTGAAAAAAACCGGCTCGGCGGAATTGTCCCTGCTGCTGCTGGATTTGGATATGTTCAAGCTCTATAATGACCTGTACGGCCATTGGGAGGGAGATAAAGCGCTGGTGAAGGTTGCTTCAATCATGAGCGGGCTTGTCGGGCAAAAGGGTATTGTCTGCCGTTATGGCGGTGAGGAATTTACCATCATCCTGCCTTATTTTGATGCCAAAAGAGCCTTTGACATAGCCGAAAAAATACGGTTGGAGATACAGAGGACATTCTTTAACACAACAGATGTGACGCAGCGTTTTTTGACAGCCAGCGTGGGCGTCTGTACCTATCCCCATGCCGCTGCTAACGCCGAGGAGCTGATGAAACGGGCCGATCTGGCGCTGTATACCGCCAAGAATAACGGGAAAAACCAGACGGTCGTATATACCCCGCATTTTGATTCCTCTTCCGGGGCGGAAATAAACGATAGTTCATCAACTGTCAGGCCGGTTAATACGGCGACAATATATGCGCTGACAGCGGCTATCGACGCCAAGGACCATTATACCTTCGGTCATTCCCAGCGGGTCGCTGAATACGCCACTGCCCTGGCAGGCGCGCTGGGACTGGACAAGTCGTACCTGGAGATAATCAAAGAGGCGGCCCTGCTGCATGATGTGGGTAAGATAGGCATACCGGAGAACATTCTGACCAAGGCGGGCAGGCTGACTATGGAGGAGTACGAAATAGTCAAAAAGCATGTGGAAATGTCCATCACGATTATTAAGCACCTGCCGTCTATGAACCATGTGATACCTGCTGTTATTGGACACCATGAAAGGTGGGACGGTAAGGGTTATCCCAGGGGGCTGAAGGGTGAAAATATTCCTTTGCTGGCCAGGTGCCTGACGGTAACAGACGCGTTTGACGCGCTGATTTCGGACCGCCAGTATAGAGCCGGCTCAAGTGTTATTTCCGCTCTTAACGAGATAGAAAACCATAGCGGGACACAATTCGACCCGGTAATGGCGAATTTATTTATTAAATTAGTCCGGGAAGGCGCTGTCGATATTGACCGGGATAGGAAAATGAGAAACGCCTTATAACCGGCTGATAACCAGGAGCCATATTCAACAATAAACCACCCCGTAGGGGTGGTTTATTGTGTGGTGCGCCCGGCATATTTGCCGTGCCTGCGGGTTGAAAGAAACCCTGCCATCTAACCAGTAGCATAAAATACCATAATTAATTAGCCCAAATAATAAAGCTATTATAAAAACATAAATATGCGTTGTTAATTAAACCATTATAAAAAAATAAATATGCACAACTAATTAAGCTATCATCAACAACTATTTCATTTTATTCATATACTGTTGCTAAAATTAGATTATTGATGGAAAATTCGTTAAGTATCACTGCAATATTAAAATTTATTTGCATTAATAATAAAAATATATACGGGTGAAAAATCATGCGGTGTAACTAAAATTATCCATAGTTTACTGTTTGAATATGGGTATGCAAGGGAGTGAGGATATTAGGACAAAGGTGCAGGGTCAGACAAGTAAATACATGCTAAAGTAAATTGTCAAGTTTACAAAAAGGGAGTGGTATTAATGGAAGGAAACAGCCTTCGCGGGTTTTTAGAGAAATTGGAAGAAGCGGGACAGTTGGTTCATTATACTGATGAAGTCATGCCGGAACCGGATATCCGGCATATTGGGCGGGCGGCCGTGGATATCGCTGCGGGCAATACAGGCCCGGCCGTATTACTCGAAAATATCAAGGGTTATAAGGGCAAGCGCCTGGCTTTAAACGTCTCCGGCACATGGGCAAACAATGCCGTCATGCTGGGAATGGACAAGGACACCCCACTCAAAGATCAGTTTTTTGAATTTGCCCGGCGCTGGGCCGGCGGCAGTGACGGCGAGCTTAAATGGGTTAAGAACGCTCCCTGCCAGGAAGTAAAATACACCAAAGATATCAACCTGTACGAGATACTGCCTTTGTACAGGGTCAATAAATATGACGCCGGTTTTTATTTTTCCAAGGCGTCAGTTGTTACCAGGGACCCGGAGGATCCCGGCAGTGTGGATAAACAAAACGTAGGCATGTACCGTATTCAGGTGCAGGGTCCGGACACGCTGGGCATCCAGGTGCTGCCGTTCCATGACGGCGGCATCCACCTGCGCAAGGCGGAAGAAATGGGTATAGCGCTACCCGTGGCGATCTGCCTGGGAGTACACCCGGTAATCAGCCTGATGGCCAGCGCGCCATTGCAATATGACAAGTCCGAGTACAAATACGCGGCTGCCTTTATGGGGGCGCCCCAGGTTTTGACCAAAGCCCTCACGGCTGATTTGGACGTTCCGGCCGATACCGAGATTGTGCTCGAAGGCGAATTTGTTCCCAGGGAGCGTTTCGTGGAAGGCCCCTTCGGCGAGTTTCCGGGAAGCTATTCCGGTTCCCGGCGCCAGTTCCGGATTAAATTGCATACCGTTACCACCCGGAAAAACCCTATTTATGAAAACCTTTACGTGGGCCGGCCCTGGACGGAGCACGACACCTTAATCGGGCTTAATACCAGCGCCACACTTTATTTCCAATTGAGGGAAACCATGCCGGAAGTAAAAGCGGTTAACGCTATCTACCAGCATGGCCTGACGATCATCGTCGCCACTGACAACCGCTTTGGCTGCTATGCCAAGACTGTGGCCATGCGGCTGGCTTCAACCCCGCACGGCACCAGCTACGCCAAGAATATTATTCTGGTGGACGGGGACGTTGACCCATTTAACCTGGTGCAGGTGATGTGGGCGTTATCCACCCGGGTGCGGCCGCAAAAAGACGTTATTGTAATTCCCAACACACCGGGGATGCCCCTGGATCCGTGCTCTGAACCTCCGGGCGTGGGCGGCAAGCTGATCATTGACGCCACCACTCCGGCTCCCCCCGAGGTAGCCAGGGAAGTGCGCATGGTAGAAGCCATTCCGGAGGCGGAACGGTATCAAAAGATCTTGATGGATTTGCAAAAGGCTGCCAGATAAACACGAAAGGAGATTTTCACAATGAAATGTGTCCGCTGTTTAACAGATAACGCCGCCAGGGTGGCGCAAGCGCCTGATGGAAGCAAGGCATGGGAGGTTTATGTCTGCAGCCGGTGCAATTTTGTTTGGCGCTCGACCGAGGAACCGGAAGTGATTGATCCCGAAAAAAGGGACCCCTGGTTCCAGCTGGTTGGTGTGGATGTTGACGATATCCTGGTGTTTTCACCAGTCCCTCCTCTCAGGAAATAAATAGGGACTACCAGGGCAAGGGCTATGGGCAGGGTTGAAGCGCGCCAGCCGCAGGTGGGGATAGCCCCCCACCTGTGGGCCATAGTTAATGGGAATTATTAAAATTTAGAGGTAAAAAATATGGAAATTGTCGTGGGTATTACGGGCGCTACAGGATCGATTTACGCAGTGAGGCTGTTGGAGGCTTTAAAGGAAAAGGGTGTTTATACACATCTGATTATGAGCTACTGGGCCAGGGAAAACCTGATCGTCGAGTCGAAATACTCCCCCGATTATTTAGAAAGCCTGGCCGCAGAGGTTCATGACAATAAAAATCTCGGGGCCAGGACTTCGAGCGGGTCTTATGTCACCGACGGCATGGTCATAGTACCCTGCAGCATGAAAACCTTGAGTTCGATTGCTAACGGCTACTGCGAAAATTTAATTTCCAGATCAGCCGACGTAACCATAAAAGAGGGTAGAAAACTGGTAATATGCCCCAGGGAAACGCCCTTAAACGTGATTCACCTGGAAAACATGTTGCGCCTGGCCAGGATAGGAGTAAGAATTGTTCCGCCAATGCCTGCTTTTTATAATCACCCATCCAGCATAGAGGATATTATCAGCCACCATGTTATGAAGCTGCTTGATCAATTCGGCATCAGCAACGCCAACGGCAACAGGTGGAACGGCTAATTTGTGCCTGCCCGCTATTCGTTCATTTCCGCAGCTTGCGGCTTCAGTTTCCGGCCGGCGATGGTTAATTTAACCGGTATGAACTTGAAGTGGTCCGTGTTGGTCTGTTTTTTACTCCAGCGGGCGGTAAATCTGATGAATTCCCGGAGTGTAGGGAATAAATCTTTATTTTTTGTGACCAGGTAGATAGTCGAATTAATTTTAGGTGTCAGGATTAAATTTTTTGTGCCGAACCCCCAATCCATAAAGGAAACACCGGATGGCAGCGCGGCAATGCCGATTCCCTCACGCACCAGGCCAATGATTGTTTTTACCGAAGAGCAGGTCAGTATTATACGTGGTTTAAAATTTGCCTTGTGGCAGGCTTCCTGGAAATCATGGTTGTATCCGGAAGTGGGGGGAGGAATTATGAAATCCTCATCCTGCAGTTCTTCGAGGCTTACTGTTTTTTTGCTCGCCAGGGGATGGCTTTTATTGGTGAGAATAACCATATAGTCGGTAACCAGAGGGATGCAATGCATATGGTTATTATCACAGAGCTGATGGACGAAAGCGGCGTCAATATCATAGTTATTTAGCATATCAAGCAGTTCGCAGCATTGTCTTTCCCACAGGCTGAGTTGTACCATGGGGAAATTTTTTTTAAAGGATGAAATCAGATTGGGGATGCGGTAATGCCCGGCTATCGGTATGATACCCACCCTGAGGTCGCCTTTTTCAAACGACACATATCCATAGACGCACCGGCGGGCGTCAACTACTTCCGCCATGATGCGCTCGGCGTGAATAACGAATTCAGCTCCAGCCGGGCTAAGCTCCACGGACCGGGTTGTCCTCACGAACAGACTGGCGCCCAGTTCATCTTCCAGCTTACTGATCTGCTGTGATAGCGAAGACTGCGATGTCTTAACCTCCTCTGCCGCACGTGTGAAATTGTGGTATTTTGCCACAGCCAACACGTATTCCAATTGATGCATTTCCATAATGTCATCTCCTTGAAATCGTTGTAGCAGTGCCCGGTTGCGTGTTGAATTATTACATATATGATTAATATGTTCTAATAAAGTTATTTATTGTTATTTCTAATAGTTTCTAGTTATATTATATACTGTTTTTGCTTAAAAAACAGTAAAAAAACAGGGAAATACCTCACTTATCATTAATATGTATTAATGGGAGTATGTATTGTAATTAATCGGTATACCCTATTAATCTGTTGATAGATTCATATTTCTCTTCTAAATATTATATTTGGTACCGTAGGTATTTATTTGCCATTAAACTTATTTATAATATACTGTTACTATTGATAAAAGAGCATGTTTTACTTAAGATAGAATCAACCAGCATGACAACATCGGTGTGGGGGGGGGGAAATCCTTAAGCAAGGTTTTAGCAGGTAAATAAAAGAGTGTTATGGCGGGTCAATTGTAAATAAAACAGGGGTAAAGATGGGGATGTCTCTTTTGCCTCCCCCGTTTTGGGGGAATGAGGGACGTCCTTTTTGTATGTCAATTTATGCTCAATTACCATAAAATAAGGCGCCATGTTGATAGTAAATATTTATTTACTATCAGACCTGTTTATAATATACTATTTCCGTTGGTAAAAATTCATGTTCAGGGGGTGTTAGAATCAGCAATTTAGAAAATGTGGCCGGCAGTTTTTTTACACTTTTATCTTACATGCGTGACAAATTTTTCAGGCCGTTGGAACAAAAAACACGCTCCCAGTTGAGCCCTTTGCAGCATATTGCAATTTCCACCTTGTACCGCAAGGGTTCTCTGTCGATGTCCGAACTGGCCCTGGCGATGCAGATATCAAAACAGCAGCTGACGCCCCTTGTTGACAAATTAATCAACCAGGGTCTGCTGGCCAAAAAAAAGGATCAAGACGACCGGCGCGTTGTGCGTATAGAGGTTACCGAACAGGGCAGAAACATGTTCAGTGAATTATTTGCTGAGATAAAATGCGATCTTGTAGGAAAATTGGGGGCGTTACCCGGTGAAGAAGTCGATGAACTGGGCCGGATGCTGAAAAGGATCTTGCGGATCCTGAAAAATGTAGAAAATGCGCAAAAACAAGGCCAATAGTATTAAAAAGAAATTCAAAGCCTGAAGGTGGTCAATGCATGAAAAACTTGAAAATAATCCTGATTATACTGGCGGTAATTGTTATCGCCGGCGGGGCGGCCGGGATCTCGTACTATGTCTATGAAAGCGTCAATTATTTTTCCACAAAAAACGCCCAGATCACGTCCGATATAATTATGCTGACCCCGGAGGTGACCGGCAAACTAAAGAGCTGGGACGTAAAGGAAGGGGACTACGTCAGGGCTGGGCAGGTCCTCGGCCGGCAGGACGTCAGCATGATGGTGACCAGTACTGCTGTAAGCCCCCAGGCGCTGGCCGGTTCGGCCGACGCGATCATCTCCAGGGCGGATATCAAAGCGCCGATCGACGGCAAAGTGATACTGGCCAGTGTAGTCCCGGGCCAGGTTATTTCGCCCGGCATGGAAATTGCCGCCATAGGCGATACCGCGCACATATACATCAAAGCCAACATTGAAGAGACTGATATCATCAGAATCAAGCCGGGGCAGGCTGTTGATATTAGAATTGACGCATACTCCAACAAACGCTTCACAGGTTATGTGGAGAGCATCGGGCAGGCCACGCAGTCGGCGTTCAGCCAGTTCCCGTCTCTCAATACCAGCGGCACATTTTCCAAGGTGACCCAGCTGATACCGGTGAAGATTACCCTCACAGGCGCTGAAGACCTGACGCTGATGCTGGGTATGAACGCGACCGTGAAAATTCATATCAATCAGTGAAAGAAGGTTTGTACATGAGTAAGCGAATAAAAATATCCCTGGCGTCTCTTTTGGCGGTAATGCTATTGTTATCCACATCTGGCTGCGGCGGCCGCAATGAAGGCGGGGCGGTGGCGGTGACGGCGGCGCCGGCGGCAAATCAGGAACTGGAAACAATGCTGGAGCTAAGCGGCGTCCTGGTACCGGCCCGCACTGTGGAGATCGCCAGTAAAATACCGGGCAAGGCGGTCAGCGTGGGCGCGGGTGTGGGCAGCGCGGTAAATGCCGGCGAAATCCTCATCCAGTTGGACACAGATGCATTGAGCGGCCAGCTGGCGCAGGCGGAAGCCGGCTTGCAGTCGGCCGAGGCAGCGGCGGAGGCGGCTGCGGGGCAGACCCAACTGGCCGGTATAAACCTGGACGCGGCCCAAAAACTATATGACCGGACCCGTGTCCTTTACGAATCCGGCGCGATCGCGCAGAGCCAGATGGACGATGTCACGGACAAGCTGAATATCGCCAAAAACCAGTACGAAAACGCCTCCGGCGCAGCTCTGGCGCAGGCCCGGGCCGCGATTGCCACCGCCCGGGCCAACATCAAAAGCATTCAGGCGCAGATTGACAGCGCTACAGTCAAAAGCCCCTTAGACGGGATCGTGGCTGTGCAGAATGTCAACGCCGGGCAGGTGGTTTCGCCGAATGTACCACTAATGTCTATTGTCGACACCTCGACACTGAAGCTAAAAAGCACTGTCTCGCAGGACTTGCTGCCGCTTTTAGCGGTTGGCCGGGAGATGGACGTCACCATTGACAGTTTCCCGGACAGCCGGCTCAAAGGAACAATATCTATTATCGGGCCGATGGCGGTGAGTACCGGTCAAGTCTTTCCCCTGGAAATCACCGTTGACAACTGCGGCGGTTTCATGGCCGGGCTGTCGGCGCGCGCATCGATGAGCGCAAAAGCTGGCGGAATTGTTGTCCCCGCGTCGGCGGTGGCGCAGGGCGGCGGGGAAAGCTATCTGTTTGTTATCAATGGCGATACCGCAGTAAGGCGGGTTGTCAAAGTGGGACTGAAAAATGATCAGGCGGTCCAAATTTTAGACGGGCTAAGCGAGGGAGAAAGGGTTGCTGTTACCAATGTGAGCGCTCTTACCGACAATAAGCCGGTGCATATTAACTAGTTGAACTAAGCGGAGATTGATATAGATGGTAAAATTATTCCGGTTTTTGAGGCCGTATCTCTGGGGCTTATTCTGGGTAATACTGATCCTTTTCGCCCAGTCTATAGCAGAGCTTTACCTGCCCACGCTGATGGCGGAAGTCGTCGACAACGGCATGTTGAAGGGAGATACCGGATACATCTGGAAATACGGCAGCTACATGCTGGTAGTGGCGCTGGCCAGCAGCTTTTGCTCCATAACAGGCAGCTACCTGGCTGCAAGAATTGGCATGGGTTTCGGCCGGGATATACGCGACGGCGTTTTTTCGCGTGTGGAGAGCTATTCCCTGCATGAATTCGACAAGATCGGCGCCGCCTCCCTGATCACCAGGACCACCAACGACATTATCCAGGTACAGACCCTGGTGATCATGGGCCTGCGCTTTATGGTGTTTGCCCCGATCATGTGCGTTGGCGGTATCATCATGGCCTATTCCAAGGACAAGCAGCTAACTCTGATCCTGGCTGTGGTCCTGCCGGTGATGCTGCTTCTAATTGCGGTCCTGGCCACATATATCGTTCCTTTGTTTAAAGCCATGCAGATCAAACTGGACAGGGTCAACCTGGTCCTGCGCGAAAACCTTACCGGTATCAGGGTGATCCGTGCCTTCAACAGGCTGGCCAGCGAGAACAAACGGTTTGAGGCGGCCAACCGCGACCTCGCCGACAACGCAATTAGAGTAAACAAAATAATGGCTATGGTCCAGCCGGTGATGATGATCTTTATGAATTTGACCTCCGTCGCCATCATCTGGTTTGGCGGGCACCGCATCAGCCAGAATGTGATGCAGGTGGGCGACATGATGGCCTTTATCCAGTACGCCATGCAGGTGATGTTTTCCATCATTATGGTCACGGTGATGTTTGTGATGGTGCCCAGGGCCCAGGCTTCGGCAGTGAGGATAAACGAGGTGCTGGATATTAAGCCCGGTATAGTGGACCCGCCGCAAAGTGTGGCAAGCAGCGGGCAAAAGGGCTGCGTGGAGTTCCGGGACGTCACCTTCAGCTATCCCGGCGCCGAGCTGCCCGCCATCAGCAATATATCGTTCGCCGCCTATCCGGGAGAGGTTACCGCGATAATCGGCGGCACGGGCTCGGGCAAATCCACCCTGATCAATTTGATCCCCCGCTTTTACGATGTCGACAGCGGGTCAGTGCTGGTGGAAGGCGTTGACGTGCGCCAGGTAAACCAGAAGGAGCTGCGGGCCAAGATTGGTTTCGTGCCCCAGACCCCGGTCCTTTTTAGCGGGACCGTGTCCGAAAACATCCGTTACGGCAAGGCTGACGCGACAGATGAAGAGATCGCCCACGCTGCGGAGATCGCCCAGGCGAGCGAATTTATCGCCGGGTTGAAGGATGGATATAAATCGGTGATTGCCCAGGGCGGGACAAACCTCTCCGGCGGGCAGAAGCAGCGGCTTTCCATCGCCCGCGCCCTGGTGCGCAGGCCCGGGATCTATATTCTGGACGACAGTTTTTCCGCCCTCGACTTTAAGACTGACGCCCGGCTGCGCGCCGCGCTCAGAAAAGAGACCGCCGTTTCCACCGTGATCATTGTCGCCCAAAGGGTGGGAACGGTGATGGATGCGGACAGGATTATCGTACTGGACGAGGGGCGGATTGCCGGTATGGGCAGGCACAGGGAACTGATTGATTCATGCCTGGTCTACCGGGAAATTGTATCCTCCCAACTGTCGGAAGAGGAGATAGCGTAGTAGCATGAGTGAACAAAGGACGCAAGGACCCATCCGCCGCGGCCCGGGAAGGCCGGGGGGACCCGGCGGCCATATGATGGGGCCGGTGCAAAAAGCAAAGGATTTCAAGGGTACTTTAAAAAGGCTGACCAGGTACCTGGAGCCTGAAAAATACAGGTTTATTGTGGTGTTTTTCCTGGCCGCCGCCAGCACCATTTTTGCCATTGTCGGCCCGAAAATTATGGGCAAGGCTACTACCAAGCTGGCCGAAGGGGTACTGGCCAAGTACGACTATTTTATGCGGATTAACGCTGCCATCCAGGAAAATATGCCGGTTGCGGTGATCAACAATTTGAAAAAACAGCCCATCCCGGGTTTTGATTTTGGCTATATCGGTAAGATCCTCCTCTTATTGGTAGCGTTTTACGCATTCAGCGCCCTGTGCAGCTACGTGATGGGCTATATTATGTCGGGCGTGTCTCAGAACACCGTGTACCGGATGCGTAACGATGTCAAAGATAAGCTGGACCGGCTGCCGCTCAAATATTTCGACCAGCGCACCTATGGGGAGATCCTGAGCCGGGTCACGAACGATATGGACAATATCGCCACGACGCTGCAGCAGAGCTTGATCCAGCTGATCACGTCTTTCATCACTGTCGCCGGCATCCTGATCATGATGCTGACCATCAGCCCGCTGATGACTCTGATCGCGCTGGTTTCGCTGCCCGTCAGCATGCTGATCACCGTGCAGATCACGAAACGGTCGCAGAAATATTTTGCGTCGCAGCAGAAATGCATCGGCGACATCAACGGGCATGTGGAGGAGATGTACGCCGGTCATAAAATTGTCCGGGTATTCGGCCACGAGGAGGATTCCATTGCCAAGTTCAAGGAAATCAACGACAGGCTGTATAAGGTGGGCTGGAAAGCGCAGTTTATGTCCGGCGTTATTTTCCCGGTATTAAACTTTGTCAGCAATATCGGCTATGTTCTCATCTGTGTCGTGGGCGGCTTGCTGGTGGCGCACAGGCAAATTGAAATCGGCGATATCCAGGCCTTTATCCAGTATACCAGGCAGTTCACCCACCCGATCATCCAGGTGGCCAATATCGCCAACGTGCTGCAGTCTACGGTAGCTTCCGCGGAGCGGGTATTCGAGATCCTGGATGAAGAGGAGCAGGTTCCCGATCGTGAAGACGCGGCAGTAATCGAATTCCCCAGGGGCCGGGTGAAATTTGAGCATGTAAAATTCGGCTATAAAGAGGACGCGCCGCTTATGGAAGACCTGAGCATAGATGTCCAGGCGGGCAGCACCATCGCTATCGTCGGGCCGACCGGAGCGGGCAAGACCACCCTGGTCAACCTGATCATGCGCTTCTATGAGGTACAGGACGGCCGCATTACCATCGACGGCGTGGATATCATGGATATGAAACGCGGCGACCTGCGCGCGCTGTTCGGCATGGTGCTGCAGGACACCTGGCTGTTTAACGGGACCATCAGGGACAACATCGCTTACGGGCGGGAAGGGGCGTCCGGGGGGGAAATCGTCAACGCGGCCAGGGCGGCCAACGCCGACCACTTCATCAAGACATTGCCGGACGGCTATGACACTGTTTTGAACGAGGAGGCCTCCAATATTTCGCAGGGCCAGAAGCAGCTGCTGACTATAGCGCGCGCCATCCTGGCCGACCCGGCCATCCTGATCCTGGACGAGGCTACCAGCAACATCGACACCAGGACGGAGATATTGATCAAGCGGGCGATGACCAGCCTGATGAAAGGCCGGACCAGTTTCGTGATTGCACACCGTCTTTCCACGATCCGCGACGCCGACCTGATCCTGGTGATGAACCAGGGGGCTATCATCGAGCAGGGCAGCCACGACGAGCTTCTGGCCGGAGGCGGTTTCTACGCCGAGCTCTACAACAGCCAGTTTGTGGAGGCGAGCGCCTAAAAATGCGCCGATACAGGGGGGTTGCTTCTCTCCAAACCAAAGTATCTAAAAAAGATGTGCGCCGGCTTATTGAATAGCCGGCGCATTGTATGTTCCATTGAGCCATTTGTATAAATCGTCGTAAATGGACCGTATTTTGTAGTTTTCGCTGCGCCAGGCCTTTACCAGGGTTTTTGAACCGGCGTAGTAGACAAAGGACGCTTCTTTGTCCAGGTTTAGTTGTTTTGCTATGGCCAGTTGCTTATAAAACAGGCGGTAATAGGCGGAGTTTGCGTAGAGGATGCCCTCATCGCATTCGATCTCCAGGCCGAGATTATAATATTTGGCCAGAAATGCGGCATTTTCCATGCGCTCGCCCGGGGGGGCATTGACGGCGTAATAATTGGGCTGCAAAAAAGCATGGTTAAAACCATAGGTCCTCCAAACGTCATAGCCGTGCGCGCCGAAAAACGGAATCCAGAAAAATTTCAGGCCGTCGTTACGTACCAGCCGGGCCACATCTTGCACTAGTTCGATGTCACTGGATGTGGCCGGGTCCATACTCTCTTTATACCAGTATATGCCGGCCAGGTTGAGGTATTTAAATCCCGCTTGCTCCCACCTGTCCATTAAATTATCGTAAAACCAGCGTACAGCCAGCAGGCGATCCCCGGCCGCCTTAATTCTGCCTGCTTTTTTTTCGTCAAAACAAAGTGGCCTGCCGCCGCCTTCTAAGGCGCCGAAGTGCGCCTGCTGCCCGTCGGGGTAGGGCATGGTAAGAATAACGTTTACTTTTCCCTGGTAGTCAGGTATTTTATTCAGGCGGGCCATAGTATTCTCCAGGGCCGGCAGCTGCGCGCCGGGGGCAAAAAGGTCCGCGGCGTAAGCGTCCCATTCCGCCCCGGTGCAGGCCAGGTCGGGATAGGGGAGAAAGAGCATGGTATCAAACATTTTGCCCTCTATGCTGTAACTTTTGTCCACGTAGGCCAGCATGGGCAAAAAATCCCGGTCGGTCCATATGCCTGCTTCACCGTGGCTGCCTGTATAGACCAGCAAAATGTTTTTGAGCTCCGGGATCTGCAAATAAGTGTCGGTGCTCAGCCTGGACTGTGCCGCGCGGGCCAGGATTTCCGGCCTTTGCTGCCGGTCTGTTGTTCCTTTAATGGACAGGTTCCGGGCAAACGCAAAGACGTCCACCGGAAAACTGAGTTTAACGTAGCGGGCGGTGACCGGCGGGAAGGTCAGGGTGAAGTCCTTAATTTGAACTGCCGGTTCGGCCGGCGAAATGTTGTGACTGACCTGTCCCAGATGATACCAATCCCTGCCGTCTATCGATAAAGAGCAGATCATATCCGCTGGAAGGTAAATACCGGAGCCGGCTTCCTGCATAAATTCCAGGGAGATTTTTGTCACAGGGGCGGCCTTTTGCAAATCCACAAGGATATCCCGCCCCTGCTGGCGGTAAAAGCCAGTCCATGTTTCGTCCCGGGAAGTGAGGCCTTCTGCGGGGCCGGGATAACTCTTATCTTCTGTTTCCTGGAAACCCTGGTCGGGCGAATGTGCTTCCACTATGTAGGTTGCCCCTTTAGTAAGCTCCTCTTCGGACAAATAGGCAGCGGCAATTACAGTGTTTTTATCCGTTGTTTTTTTTGACTTGCCGGTTGAAGCAACACTGGTATGGATCAGGTAGGAGTTATATCCCGCGTTAACCGTTATGGTGGCTTTACCCGGTTCCGGCCCGGCCGAAAAAGAGCCTTCCGGGGAGATGCTGCCGGTAGTCGGATCGTCAAGCCCGTACACTGTAGTAAAAGGCAGGGACTTCTGAGAGTTGTCCGGGGCAATTTTTCTGGTTTCCCCCGTTTTTATTTGCATCTGCTGGGCGGAGACGACCGGGAAAGCGGTGAGGGCCTGTCCTTTTCTGATCTCTAGTAAACGGCCGGCAATTACGGCGGCTTCCGCCCTGGTTAATTCCGTCTGGGGGCGAAAGAGGCTTTCGGCGCCGCACATCAAGGACTGCCGGGTGATATAAGCTACGCCTGGCACAGCATATGGCGCAATCTGGTCTTCATCCAGGTACCTGCCACCCGGCAAAGGCGACTCTATCTTTTCCCCCAGCAGCGCCCGGGCCAGTAAAACAGCGGCGTCCTGCCGTTTGAGCGGATCACCGGGCCTCATTAACTTGTTTTCGTCACCCGCTACCAGGCCGAGTTTGCACATGGCCTCCACATAACCAGATTCCGGCGCGGTAAGGGGCAGATCTGAAAAAGTGGCTGCGGCGGGAGAATAAGGCTGCACACCCAGCGCCCTGGCCAAAAGCACAACAAAATGGCCGCGGCTGATACTCTGGGCGGGGCTATATTCATTGGGTCCCAGTCCGCTGGTGATACCCAGTTCTGTCAACTGTAAAATTGCCTCCCTGGCAAAAGAGCCTTCAATATCCTGAAAGGCGGGCGGCGGTGCGGCGGCCCGGGCGTTGGCGGTAAAAATTAAAAATATCACGAGGGCTGACGCCATATACTTTATTTTCATGCTTTTTCTCATTTCTTTCCAGTTTTTAGCGTTATAAATACCACAGGGGGCGGTTTTCAGTGTACCATATATAACAAGGTAATAGCCCGGCGCATTATATTCAGAATTATGGTCAACTCCATTGCCATTGTAGCGCCCAGTTCCAGAATAGATTGTAACTATCAATGTGTTAAAGTATTTGCCGGCTATATACTTATTCCTTCTGTTTCGCTAATTTTTATACGGTACGCTGGTAATCAGATTTTATTTGTTCTAATATAATTGTAATTTCTTGTGTTTAGTTGTATAATACCTGCTAAATTTTAAAAATTTTGAAGTTTCATTAGACAAGGGAGTTGAAAAGCAATATGGCCCTGGTAAATGAGCATTACCTTAAACTGCCCGGGAGTTACCTTTTTGCGGAGGTAGCCCGGCGGGCTGATCAATTTAAAAGAGATAACCCGGCTGCGGATGTAATCAGCCTGGGCATCGGTGATGTCACCCGGCCCCTGCCGCCCGCCGTGATTGCGGCCATGAAAAAGGCCGTGCAGGAGATGGGCCGGCCGGAAACCTTCCGGGGTTACGGTCCGTACCAGGGGTATGAGTTCCTGATCGAGAAGATTATCGAAAACGATTTCAAGCCCAGGGGAGTGGAGCTGGCTGTTGACGAGGTGTTTATAAGCGACGGCGCCAAAAGCGACACGGCCAACTTCCAGGAGATTTTCGGCGTCAACAACATACTGGCGGTAAGCGACCCGGTCTATCCGGTCTATGTGGACAGCAACGTCATGGCCGGGCGTACCGGCACGGTAAACGACAGGGGGCAGTTTGAAAAAATAGTGTACCTGCCCTGCACTGAGGAAAACGGCATGAAGCCGCCCCTGCCGCCTGCCAGGGTGGATCTGATCTACCTTTGTTTTCCCAATAACCCGACCGGCATGACCATTTCCCGGGAGGAAATGAAGGCCTGGGTGGATTACGCCAGGGAAAACAAGGCGGTGATCTTGTTTGACGCGGCCTACGAGGCCTTCATCAGGGAGGATGAGGCGCCGCACAGCATTTTTGAGATTGAGGGCGCCCGCGAGGTGGCGGTGGAATTCCGGAGCTTTTCCAAGACGGCCGGCTTCACCGGAACCAGATGCGCCTACACCATAGTGCCCAAGGAGGTCAAGGCCTTTGACGGCAGCGGCCGGGCGCACAGCCTTAACCCCCTCTGGCTGAGAAGGCAGGCCACCAAATTTAACGGGGTTTCCTACCCGGTGCAGGCGGGCGCGGCTGCTGTTTTTACCGACGAAGGCAAAAAACAGGTGCGCGCCACCATCGACTACTACCTGGAAAACGCGCGGATTATCAGGGAGGGGCTGGAGGGCGCCGGCTACAAGGTGTTCGGCGGGGTAAACGCCCCCTACATCTGGCTCAAAACCCCCGGCGCCATGAAGTCCTGGGATTTCTTTGATCAGCTGATGCGGGAAGCGCATGTGGTGGGGACCCCCGGCGCCGGTTTCGGCGCCCACGGCGAGGGATATTTCAGGTTGACCGCCTTTGCCACCAGGGAAAACACGGAAAAGGCCATCGAACGGATCAAGGCCGGTATGTAGGGTTTATTATCGGCATCATGACAAAAATTATCCATGACAGGAGAGGCGGCATGCCGGATAAAAAACGCAGACGCGCCTTGCTGGCGCTGCTGGGCGCGGTATTAATCTGGGGTACCACTTATGTTTCCACAAAACAAGCCATCAGCCAGGTGCCGCCGGTTACCCTGGCCTTTATCCGCAATGTGCTGGCCTGCCTGGTTTTGCTGCCCTTTTTCCTGCGCGACCCCGGCCGCCGCCGGCGGGTTCCCTGGGGGTCGCTGGCCTTGCTGGGTTTTAGCGGATCTTTTCTATATTTATCATTACAGAATTGGGGGCTGTATTATACCAGCGCTTCTGCCGGCTCTTTGATCCAGGGCAGTATACCGATAATTATAGCCGTTTTTTCAATTATCTTTTTAGGGGAGCGCGTCAACATATACCGCACATTAGGCATAATACTGGCTATCGCCGGAGTGGCGGGGCTGGTTTTCCTGGGCGGCGAGGTCCAGGGGGGCAGCCGGCCGGTCCTGGGCAACCTTTTAATGCTTGTTAGTTCACTGGCCTGGGGCGCCTATACCGTCCTGAACAAGCGTTTTAACCTGAACATCAGCCCGGTGATGGCCACGCTGGCCACCTTTTTTTTCGGCCTGCTGTTTTTGCTGCCTTTCACGATTATGGAAATGCGCGGGTTTAATTATGCTTTGAGCTGGCTGACTGTGGCCAATGTGCTCTACCTGGGTGTCGCGGCAATGGCGCTGCCCATCTTCCTCTGGAACTACGCGCTTTTGTACTATGACGCCTCGGAGGCCGGCCTCTTCATCAACCTGGTGCCGGTGTTTTCTGTTATCTGCGCGGTGCTGTTCCTCGGGGAACAGGTAAATGCCGGCCAGTTGGCGGCCGGCGCTGTGGTAATCCTCGGGGTGCTGGTATCCAGTGGTTTTGACATCAGGCACAAGGCTCAGGAAAGCCGGGCTGGGGGACAGTCCCCCTGACAAAAACCACTATAATGCGGCAGAGGGACTTTCCCCCCTAAGAAGTTATGCCAGACGGGCCGCTGCTTCGGCCAGCATCCGCCGGATGGGCAGGTTGTAGGGGCACTTCGCTTCGCATTCGCCGCAGTCGGCGCACGCCTCCACTTTAGATTTTAAGCCCTGGTAGCGGTCCCTGGCCCAATCCTGCAGGTTGTACCTGGTGTAATACCCGTCCAGCAAAAATATCGTCGGGATATCAATCCGCCGGCTGCAGGGCTTGCAGTATTCACAGCGCCTGCAGAATTCCCCGCCGAGGGTACTGGCTTCCTCATCCAGCGTTTTTTTCTCTTCCACGGTGAGGGGCAGCGGGGCGCTTCCCACTGCGGCGTTTGCCTCCACCTGTTCCAGCGAGTCCATGCCGGGTATTACTGTCGTCACAGTATGCGCCAAAATATAACGCAGGGCAAGGTTGCTGTTTGTCAAGGCGCCCCCGGCCAGCGGCTTCATCACAATGACGCCTGTCCCTTTTTTCGCAGCCCTTTCCAACAACGCCGGCACACCTACGGTTTCCACCGCGTTGAAAGGGAATTGTACAGTTTCAATTTCCTCCAACTGCAGCGATTCCGCTAAAAAATCCTTGAGGTGACCCGTGATGCCGATGTGCCTGACCAGGCCTTCCTTTTTTGCCTCTAACAGGGCGGCCAGGGCGCCGTCCGGGCCTAGAATCCTGTCCAGTTCTTTTCTGTTCTTGACGTTGTGCAGCTGGTACAGGTCGATATATTCCAGGCCCATCGTATTCAGGCTTTTCCTGATGTCCGCGGCCATCGCTTCCCTGGTTCTGGCCATTGATTTCGTGGCGATCACGGCCTGGCTTCTCCTGGCCTTTAAGGCTGTGCCCAGCTTTTCCTCACTGTCTGTATAGCCCCGGGCAGTGTCAAAAAAATTGATGCCCAGGTCCAGGGCCCTGTTTACAATGGCAGCGGCCTCAACAGCCGAGACCCGTTGGACAGGTATGCCGCCGAACCCGACCACGGAGACATTTAACCCTGTTTTCCCCAATGTCCTGTACTCCATATTTTCCTCCTGTATGAAAAGATCTACAACAATTATTCTAACATTTTCGCGGCCATAAAATAAATCTGCCCTGTTTAATTGTTTATTAGGGCTGTCCGATTCGAGCGTCAAAAAGACTCGGCTGTTTCTTCCTGAGGCATCCCTGTTAGCAACATAATGAGTGGAGTACTTTTCTTCCACAGCAGGGCTCCCGTATTTGGAAAAGCGCAACCTCTGCTTCGGTCCTTTGCCCCATGACAAATAAGCGGTAAGAGAAGGTTTTAATCCCGCAGACCTGGCAAATTCGCGAAGAGCCAGCAAAATCGTATTCATCTTGCTCAAATTGCCTATAGCTACGCGCTCTAAATACGGAATGCGCCGGAAACGCCAATCTTCCACTTGTTGCGGTGTTAACCGTTCCATTTTTACCAGAAGGTCTACCGGGCTTACGTACCCTTTTTCCGCTATCAGCTCACCCGCGCATACCCTAACTTTTTTGCGAAGATCATACCGATTCACACTTTTTCCCACCATATTGAATTAATTAATGTATATACTTCTTTTATAATAGTAAATAACCCTTTACTAGTGAAGGGTTATTTAACGGCGCCTTTACTTTTCTGCAAGCCTCGCAGGGAAATAGTTCAATATGGGGCGCTACTTTTTAGTGCAATAATATTGAATGGCATCGTTATAGTACGAGGCCAGGCCAGGGGCAAACTTATCGTAATACGCGGTGAATCTCTCGTCAGTAACATACATCTGTCCCAGACAGCCTAAAGCTTCCGGCGGGCACTCATAAAAATTATCGCTGATGAATTTTCTTGACCTGTCGACAACTTCCTGTACCCGCGGGTCGTCGTGCGGCACTTTTGCGTTGTATAGGCCGCAAAGGTCCTTGAGGTTCTGCATTTGTACTTCGTTTATTCGTTCCCAGTCTTCTTTGGTGTACCTGGCGGTTTTGGACATTGACTCCTTATATGCCTCAGTATTGCCCCAGCGCTCTTTTACCTCATCCTCGTACTGTTTTTGTTCCTCCAGCATTTGATCATAGTCAAAGCCTTCAAACATATCCTTTTTATCCATTTTATTTCCTCCTTCTAAATTTCTTAATGTTTCTCTGGCCAGCTGAGATAATTTGCGGTATCTGGCCGCTCTCTTTTCCAGGTGCTCAGCCTGCATTTTTAACGCATCCCGCCTGTCAAACAGGGGATTATTAAGTATCTCATTGATCCTGGCCAGGGGGAAATCAAGTTCCCGGAAAAAAAGTATCTGTTGCAGCTTTTCCACGTCTGCCGGAGAATAAATTCTGTAACCTGCTTCAGTTCTTGTATGCGGGGTCAGCAGCCCGATTTTGTCGTAGTACCGCAAGGTCCTGAGCGTCACTCCTGCCAGCTGTGCCACCTGGTTCACCGTATAACCCACGGGAACACCTCCCTTCGTAGTACATAATAAACCATTACCTTAGGTCAAGGTCAAGCACACGTTAGATGTTTTTTTATTCCGGGGGAAGGAAGCAGGGGGACGGTATTAATATAGGCAGATTGATAAATATTTCACAGGTGTACTATAATAATTTTATCCAGCCAGAAATATTTTCTACGAATATTTGATAAGCATGTCAGATCATAATCTTCGCCGGACGTTTAATCAATTTTCAGGTATATAGCCGAACGGTCAGATTGGAGGTTAATACAATGAAGACAATCGGGTTGATAGGCGGGATGAGCTGGGAGTCGTCAGCCTTATATTACCGGATTATCAATGAAGAAGTTAAAGCCAGGCTGGGCGGCCTGCATTCCGCAAAATGCATCCTTTACAGTGTAGACCTTGAGGAAATAGAGATTTTTCAAAGGAACGGCGAGTGGGAAAAGGCGGGAAAAGTTCTGGTTCAGGCAGCCCGCGGCCTTGAAGCGGCTGGAGCGGACTTTATCCTGCTCTGTACCAACACAATGCACAAAACTGCCGGACAGATCGAGGCTAGTATTGGCATCCCGTTACTGCACATTGCGGATATTACTGCGGCTGAGGTGTTGGCAGGGGGGATTAAGACTGCAGGGCTCCTGGGGACAAGGTACACTATGGAGCAGGAGTTTTATAAATCCCGCCTGGAGAGAAGAGGGATCAGGGTCCTGGTTCCCGGCAGTGAAGACAGGGAATTTGTCAACAGTGTAATTTACCGGGAGCTGTGCCTTGGACGCATCAAACAGGATTCCAGGGACCGCTATAAAAAAGTAATTCAGAGTTTAACAAACGCCGGGGCTGAGGGGATTATCCTGGGTTGTACCGAAATCGGCCTGCTGGTACGGCAGGAAGATTCAGCTGTGCCGCTTTTTGATACCACGGTGATCCATGCCAAAGGGGCAGTTGCCCAAGCCCTTGAGTGATCTTGGGCGTTTCTTGGCCAGCCGCCGCCTCACGGTGCAATTGCCGTTTGCTTTACTTAAGGATCTCCACAAAGCCCCGGGTGCCGTCTACCCTTATTATCTGCCCGTCCCGGATTTTACGGGTCGCGTTGTCCAGCCCTACCACCGCCGGAATGCCGTATTCCCTCGCCACCACCGCGCCGTGGGTCATCAGGCCGCCGACTTCCGTCACCAGGCCGGCCGCCAGCGGGAACAGCGGCGTCCAGGCCGGGTCGGTGTAAGGCGCTACCAGTATATCTCCTTTTTCCATTTTAGCCTCTGCCAGTTTTAGTATCACCCGGGCCCGGCCTTCAGCCTTTCCTGCCGAAACCGGGCTCCCCGCCAGTGCGCCCGGTGGCACATGGGCTGCCGGTTTTGCGGTGATGATTTCTCCCTCGCTGGTTATAGCCCGGGGAGGGGTCAGTTTCTCATCGCGCTGGAATTTTTCTTTGCGCCGGTTGATTAAATCGCGGTCCAGCCGCCGTGTTTCTAACACTTCTTTAATTTCCTGCAGCGACAGCCAGAAAACATCTTCCGGCTGTTCAAGGACTCCGGCCGCGGCCAGGTCGGCGCCCTCTTGCAAGATGGCCTGCTTGATCAGATCGAAATTCTGCACAATAAAATACTTGGGATGTTCCCTGATCCCGATAATAGAGCGGTGGACCTTAATCAGCCGCCGCATGATCCTGCCCTTGATGAAGCCCAAAGGTTTTTTTCTCAGTCGTTCCAGCAGCCTGCCGGCGGCAAGCTCAGCTTCCTTTTTGCCCGCCAGAAAATCAAGCCGGTGCTGCCCGGGCCTGACGCCTTTAATATGGCCAAGAATGGCGGGGACCAGCTGGGTCGGGACCTCGCGCCAGCGCGGGCGGGTCACGTCTATTTCCCCCGTCCCCCGCATCCCGTAACGTTCGAAGAACCTCAGAAAAACCGGCAAGACCTCTTCTCCGCTGGGAACAGCCTTTAAATTCTCAAAAAAGCTTTCATCAGACGCATGCTCCAGGTATTCGATTACTGCCGGATGGCTTCTCACCGCGTCGGCCACATCCCCCAGCGCCAGCCCCATTTCAGTCGTCACATTACCCGGCGGGGATTTGCTGATGCCGCCCATCTCGGCCGTGTCGCCGAGCCACCGGCGGGACAGGTTCTCAATGAGCTTGTATGTGAGCAGCGCGGCCGGCAAATATTGGGCTACCTTCGCAACAGCCACCGTCAGGATGGTTTGCAGTATTTCCCGGATCCGCGTGATCCTGGCCGGGCCGGAAACTTCCAGAAGCAGTTTCCTGTTTTCATCGACTTTTTCGGCGATAAACCGGTTCATCATATCAATAGCCTGGTCGTTCTCGCTGTACAGGATATTTTTTAGAATGGCGAGCGCCGTCGGGAAGGCTTTTCTTATCAAGGAAAATTTGATTCTTTTACCGGGGCGCGCCGCTGTTTGGAACTCTTCTCTTTCCATGAATTCCCGCACAGCCCGGCTGAACATTTCATCGACGTTGAGCAGTAATTCGGGCAGCCGTTTCCTTAATTGTTGATATTCAAGCAGCCGGGTGACCACGTCGGAATACAGCCTGCTGCCGGCTTCCACCAGGAGATCGCTTTCTCCCGGCGGCATACTTTTGCCCAGGGGAATAAGAGTCCTCAGCACCGATATCCCCAGGGGCTTGATGGCCTCGGTCATCATCTGCACGTGGCCGAATGACAGGAAAAGGTGAATATGATCACCGGCAGCCGGCGGAACGGGGTAGAGCGTGGTAACCGGCCGGCTCTGCAAAATAAATATTTCGCCGTCCGCCAGGCACCACTCTATATCCTGCGGGCTGCCAAAGTGTTCTTCGATGCTTCGTCCCATTCGTGCCAGCCTGATCGCCTGTTGGTCGGACAAAGACGGTGCCGTCTGCATTTCTTCTATAAGATCGACTTTATCTGTGCTGCCCTCGGGCCTGGCATAGACAGCCACTTCTTTCCTGGCGATTTGCTTTTTGATTAACTTGTCCGCTTTGACCTGGTACAAATCAGCGGAGACTATGCCTGACACCAGCGCTTCCCCCAGGCCAAAGCTTGCGTCTATGGACACCACCCTCCGGTTGCCGGTCACCGGGTCGGCAGTAAACATGATCCCCGACACTGCGGGAAAGACCATCCGCTGCACTACTACTGACAAAAACACGGCCCGGTGGTCAAAACCGTTCCGGACACGGTAGACTATGGCCCGGTCGGTAAACAGCGAGGCCCAGCATTTCCGCACGGCCTGCAGCAATTGGTCAGCGCCTTGCACATTTAAGTAGGTCTCCTGCTGGCCGGCAAAGGAAGCTGTGGGCAGGTCCTCCGCCGTGGCGCTGGACCGTACGGCATACTCCCGGTTTTCCCCAGACTTTTGCCAACTCACGATGATCGCCGATTTAACTGTTTCAGGGATAGCGAGGGACTGCAGGTGGTCCCAGATCCGCCGGCCCAGTCTGCTGATTTCGTCCAGTTGATCCGGCTGCAGCCGGCCCAGCATATCCAGCAGCCCGTCCATCTCAGTGCCGGCCGCGATAAACTCCTTATAAGCGCAAGTTGTAATGCAAAACCCCCGGGGAACGGGAAATCCCGCCCGGCTCATTTCACCCAGGCTGGCGCCTTTGCCCCCTACGTCAGGCAAACGGGTGCTATCTATTTCATCGAAGTGCAGCACGTATGGGTTCATATGACTTACCTCTTTGTAGAATATGAAATTTTACATTCATTATGTTTTCTTAATATAAGAACTATATTCTTGGGTGAAAAGGTGAAGTGAAATTTGAGAATAGAAAAGTCATTGACATGTCAGAAAAAGCGATTTTGGGAAGGTGAATGGTTGTATTTAGCTTGAAATGCAGGAATTGCTAGTTCTATTGGCGAAAAGGAATCGTGTCCCTCGGCGTCGCCCGGTCTGCCTGTCAGCCCCAGGGCCAGCCTGTATACCCTGGCCTGGTTGTCCCGGTAGAGCTGGTCAAAAAGATCTGTTAATTCAGCGGACATGATACCCACTTCTTTAAAGATGAATACTAATATAAATTTCGATGAGGACTTTATTAGTCCTTTTAACGGGGATTTGACTTTTTTGCGTGGAATTACGAAGTAATTATATTTCTATTACATAAAAATGTTATAATTCTGTGTTATTCATCAAATTTTCAGTTATCATTCAGTATGGTTTCAGCAATGGCCTGGATACTATAAGCAGGGGGACTGGCTAAATAAGACAAAAGTGCGACAAGAGAACTGTCCCCCTGTCGCATGGGACCGAGAAATGTCCCCGATTCAGAGTAAGGTGGTAGACAGGTATGCAGCAGTTAAAAGGGATTAAAATATTGCTGGTGGACGACGAGCCGAACATACTGCAGTTTTTGGAGCTTGGCCTGCAAAACGAAGGTTTTGAAGTGAAAAGTGCCCAGGACGG
This sequence comes from Pelotomaculum sp., assembly GCA_018435055.1. Lineage (GTDB taxonomy): Bacteria > Bacillota > Desulfotomaculia > Desulfotomaculales > Pelotomaculaceae > Syntrophopropionicum. Next base: position 36,392 of record JAHDOA010000062.1, read on the forward strand.
CATGTCGGCTATTAGACTGCTGAAAGAGTTCCAGCCCCATGTGGCCATACTGGACGTCATGATGCCGGGCATGGACGGCTTTGAAGTCTGCCGCATGATCAAGAAAACTGAGAACGTGGCGGTAATTATGCTCACGGCCAAGGACGAGGTCGACGACCGGGTGAAAGGCCTCAAGCTCGGGGCCGACGATTACATGGTGAAGCCGTTCAGCTTTGAAGAGCTGCTGGCCAGGATTTACGCCAGGATCCGCAACCAATTTCCCCATTTGTTCGGAGAAGTCGTAATCGGCCCGTTCCAGATCGATGACCGCCGCAAAGAAATTAAGCTGAATGACCGGGTCCTCGAGCTTTCCCCTACGGAGTACGAACTACTAAAGTTCATGGTGCTCAACCACGGGCTGGTTTTAAGCAAGACCATGATCCTGGATAAAGTATGGGGCTATGATTTCGGGGGAGAAGAAAATATAGTTGAGGTATACATCCGTTCACTGAGAGATAAGTTGAATGACAAAGACCACCAGCTGATCAGGACCCTGCGTGGTTCGGGATACCGGGTTGATCTGCCATGAACCAGAAAATTATTGCCCGGCTCAAATCTTTATTAACTCCCAACTCGCTCCGGGTCCAGCTTTTATCCCGCACCCTGCTGATTATGGCCGTATTGCTGGCGCTGATCGGCATATTGCAGTATGTTTTCATGAAAGAGGTTATCTACAGAAATAAAGCAGAAAGCATGCAGAGCCAGCTCATCTCAATGTACCCCACTATCTGGGAGCGTATCGGCGCAATAAAGGAAAATGTGGACACGCGCCTGCCGCGGTTTTTTATTCCCGAGGCAGAACTGGCCTTTATTGATACGCAGGGGAATTACACCGTGTTGTCCAGCGGGCCGAACGGTGCAGACCCGCCGAGGCTGGACACTCAAGATTATTTGAAAGTTTTAAGCAGGCCCTTGCTGGAGACAAGAGCGGAGCCCAAAAAACAGGAAACCAGGCTGGTGATAAGGTCAAACTACAAAGTTGTTGAAAGCGGGGGAGTTGAGCAGTTATTGGTACTGCAGCCGGTTTTTGAGCACGGCCAGAACCTCGGGATCGTGCAGATAAGCACCAAGACCGGCCCGCTGACAGACCTGCTGATTCGCCAGCTGCTCACTTTCCTGTTCCTTTCCCTGATCGCCATGATTTTTGGGCTGCTTGCCTTTTTACCGGTCCTGAGAAGGACACTGGACCCCCTATCTAACATGGTGGATACCGCCGGGCAGATCGACGCCGGGAATTTAGCCAGGCGTTTCCCGACCAGGCAGGGGCAGGTGGAAATAGACCGCCTGGCAGAATCCTTTAACGGGATGCTGGAGCGGCTGGAGGCTTCATTCGAGGCGGAAAAAGAAACCCAGGAACAGATGCGCCGCTTCATATCAGACGCCTCGCACGAGCTACGCACGCCGCTTACTTCTATCCGCGGCTTTTTGGAGGTGCTGCTGCGCGGCGCGGCTGATCAGCCGGAACAGCTGCTTAAAGCTTTAAACAGCATGCACGGTGAATCGGTGCGCCTGACCAGGCTGGTGCATGACCTGCTGCTGCTCTCCAAACTCGACCGCACGCCTCACATCGAGCTTGTAGAAGGCCGGCTGGACGCCGTTCTCCGGGATATGGAGCCGCAGCTCCACATTCTCGCCGGCGGCAGGAAGCTTGACTTGAATATTGAGCCTGTGATAACATGCAATTTTGACACTGACAAAATGAAACAGGTGGTGTTGAACCTCTTTCACAACGCGGTGCAGCACACGGACCCCGAAAAGGGACAAATCCGGATCTCGCTGGTTAGAAAGGACGACGGCGTGCAGTTGACGATTCAGGACAACGGGCCAGGGTTCAGCGAAAGCCACCTCCCCCACGTCTTTGACCGTTTTTATCGCATCGATTCTTCGCGGACACGCAAATACGGTGGGGCCGGCCTCGGCCTGGCGATCACCAAGTCCATCGTTAACGCCCACGGCGGTACTATTAGTGTTGAAAGCAAAGAAGGGGAAGGCTGCACTTTTAACATCTGGCTCCCTTAAGTGCGACAAGGGGACGGTTTGTGCGCCACGAGGGGCGCATCATATAGCGGGTGGGAAGCCCGCTGAGCAAGATTTAGCAAATCACTCATAGTGAGTCTTGAGCATCACCGGGTAACTTGTGATGTTAAGCGTAGACAGCGAGGTAGTAGGCCGAAAACGC
>JAHDOA010000026.1 GCA_018435055.1 Pelotomaculum sp.
AAAACATACGTAAGAATATTTGACCCAGGCGCCGGAGGCAGTTACGCCTTGTGAATGATGAAGTGAAGAGCCGGATGCGTTAATAGCGCACGTCCGGTTCTGTGAGGGATTGGGGCCGTGAGGCCCCGTCTACTCGATTCTTGACACGCTCTTGACACGATATAGGCAAAAAGATGTCAACAACCCCGTCCCCCTGACACCCTGCCCAGCACATTTGTGTTCCATCTATTGACATGAGAATAAACGCCTGGTATAGTACATTACAGCAGTAATGCACCATTGTTCCAGAGAGGGTGTGCTGTTGGTATTGGATATGGCTGGAGATAAATTGATATATATCCAGATCGCAGAATGGTTGGAAAACGAAATACTAGGCGGCAATATAAAGGAAGACGAAAAAATATACTCCCAGTATCAGCTGGCCGAAATGTTTAATATTAATCCTGCTACCGCGGCCAGGGGAATTAACATCCTGGCGGATCAAGGCATCCTCTATAAAAAGCGCGGGCTGGGTATGTTTCTTGCGGCTAACGCAATGGAAAAAATTCAGCACAAACGCCGGAACCATACTTTAAAAAAGTTGGTGGAGAAGGTAGTGGTTGAGGCCAGGCGCCTGGGCATTGATAAAGAGGAATTGCTCGGCATAATACGGCAGGCCAGGGAAGAATTTGACAAATAAAAGATTCTACTGCAAAAGAACGTGACAACCGCCCGCCTGCCATACAGGGGAACCATTTCAAGGGGGTTAAAGGATGGATGTAATCTCGTGTCAGGGGTTGACTAAAAATTTTGGAAAAATAAAAGCAGTCAGTGATCTATCTTTTACTATTGGGCAAAACGTGATTACTGGACTGATCGGGCCAAATGGGGCAGGAAAAACAACATTGTTAAAAATTATTGCAGGTTTTACCCGTCCTTCTTCTGGAAAGGTCACGGTTTTTTCGGAAAATCCTTTTAACAGTCTGAAGGTTTCAGCCAATATGATCTTCGTTGATGAGCATATGAAATTTCCTTCGTCATTGTCCCTGGCCCAGATCATGTCAGCTGCGCCTGCGTTTTATAAAAACTGGGACATGGGGCTGGCCAAAGAGCTGTTCGCTTATTTCTCCCTTAATCCGGGGCAGCGGCATCACCACCTCTCCAAAGGGACGAAAAGCACTTTCAATATGATTATTGGGCTGGCGGCGCGCTGTCCCCTCACTATTTTTGATGAACCGACCGCCGGCATGGACGCCGGGGTGAGAAAGGATTTTTATCGCGCCCTGCTCAGGGATTACCTGCAAAAACCCCGCAGCATTATCTTTTCCAGCCACCTGCTGAATGAGGTGGAGGATATTTTGGAGGACATCCTTCTGCTGCAGGAGGGCCAAAAACGCCTGCATCTGCCGATCACCGACCTGAAGGAATTTGCTGTGGCATTGCGGGGCAAAAAAGAAGTCATCACTGAACTAACAGCCGGACAGGAGATTTATCATCAGAAAAACATCGGCAAGGATCACAGTTACACAGTGATCAGGCGTAATGCGGCTGATGGATTATTGAAAAAGAGCGCTGCTGCCGGCATAGAAATCCTTCCGGTAGCGGCAGAAGACCTGTGTGTTTACCTTACTACCAGAAACAGGGGAGGGATCGACCATGTCTTTGACCGAAACTAGACTTTTTGAGGCTGTCAGGAACCAGTATTTATATAAACTAAAAAGCTGCCTGGGATTGTTTGTGGCTATGGCGGGCGCGCAGGTACTGGCCTTGCTGTTTTCTATGGGAGGGGTGGCAAGTTATGGCATGGGGTCACAATACCTGGACGTCTCCGTCAGGTATTATTCCAGTAATATAGTGATCTGGTTTACTATTTTATGGATTGCTATCATTGCCTCTAAAGTGACAACCAAAGAATACCAGGATCTTGACTTTAGCCTTGTGTCAAACCGCCTGAGCGGCAACCTTTCCAATGCGGCGTTTCTGGTCACTGCCGCGTTTATTGGCGGGATCACGGCGATACTCAGCGGTTTTCTATTAAGGATAATGATTTATTTTAATGGCAACAGTTATCTGTTGAGCCAGAACTTTATTGCCGCCCCTGACGTTGTTTTTACAGGTATGGCGGTGACGGTGCTGTATCTGTTGCTGTTTGGCGCGCTGGGTTATTTTTGTGGGGTTTTGGCGCGGCTGAGCAAGTTGTTTATTGTGTTGCTGGCCGGTTTGTTTTTCGGTATTACTATGTTCGCCGGGAGCAACCCGCCGGTGCTGGCGGTGTTTAGCCGGGTTTATGATTTCTTTCGTGGTGAGAGCTCCCTGGCCTTGCTGGCGCTCAAGGCGCTGTTCACTATGGTTCTGCTTTATGTCTGTTCCTTTATACTGTCAAATAGACTGGAGGTCAGATAATGGAAGTGGCTGCTATTGCTATTATTCCGCTATTAATAGTTTTTGTTCTGGTTGCCTTGCTGGTGACGAAAGGCAGTAGCATTTCCCTGCGGCATAATCTACAATTCTGGCTAGTCACCGGCTATATCCTGCTGCTGCTGGCTGCTCCCGCTCTTATCATGCTGCTGCCGGCGGAAAACCTGGCTGACGTGAAAATGAAGACAGTAAGTGAAATGGACATTGTTGCGGAGATGGCCGGGCAGGGAGACCTGTACACGCAGGCGTTGCAGGGCAGTCCGGAACAGGCGGAGGGGGCTTTTGTGCTGGAACAATGGCAGTTTCCCTGTCATCACGACAGCATGATAGAAATAATGGAAAACCCCGCATATAAAAATGGTTTCGCAGAAAATAGCGTCACAATAGTAGCTGAAAAAAAGGACAGGGCCGATGGCATGATTGAAATTGTCAATTATGCCACCAGAACTATCATTGAGGGGGTCGACTTCTCCGACAGGGTCAAGCCGTATGTAGCTCTGCACGGCAATGTTTTGCAGGTAACCGGGCCGCAGCGCCTGGAGGTGGTGTTAGGCATGTTCAGCAGGGAATTTGCCGCCGCCCAGATATTGGGTAAAGATACTGCCATGCTTGATGGCACCAGGAGTACCCACAACAGGACTGTCCCTGGTTCACAGCTGCTCTATTTGCGTATTCCCGCAGATGTGGAATTGCAGGCGGACATTCCTATTGCCTATGTTGAATAATAACACCCCGGAAAAATGTGCATAAAATGGTCGACAGCTGTAACTCGCCGTTATATACCAGGTTACAAATATGAAATAAACATAATTTATAGATGCAGTCGCGAAACTGAATAATCAATTGATATGTATTCCATGCCCTACCGCCTGGCAAAAGCCATCCCACCCGTTAAAAGGGTAATCCGTAATTTGTTACAACGGCCATACTATGACCAATGGGTGTTCTCCTGATTTTCGGTCCCAATCATTTTTAGGCAATTCGGCGACAAACATCTGAATGTCCGGTTTGTCTTGTATGCTCGTCAGTCAGATTTTTTACCCTGTCGGCCCTGACTATAGCGGACTTCCAGCCGCATTCGTTGCAATAACCGTAACACAAAGTACTGCCTCTGATGCCTCCGCCTACCTGTTCGAGCTGTTCATCGTGCAGTTGCCGGTTGGTTTCCAATAATTCCCTCTTTTCCTTCACGGTAATACCCCCTTTTTTTTGGCTATCCTTTGAACGGGCAAAGGAAAACTCACTGTCCGTGCCAATAATCAAATATTTTACTGTATTAAGTTCGGCACGTGTTTAACTTTTCCTCCCAATCATTATGCAGACAAAAAAATTGTATTATGATAATGTTTCTTTGAGCCCTGCCGTTTGCAAAAAAGTTGTCAACAACCCCGTCCCCCTGACACCCCCGGTATTGACGTATCCCCCACTATGGTAAGCAAAGTAACAGACAAAGTGCTGCCTTTGGTTGCCGAATGGCAGTCAAGGCCGCTGGATCGCATCTATCCAATAGTTTATCTTGACGCTATACATTTCAAGGTGCGCAAGGACAACAGAATCATAAACAAAGCTGCATACAGCGTAATGGGTATCAATATGGCCGGTCAGAAAGACATACTGGGCATCTGGATTGGGGAAAATGAAAGTGCCAGCTTTTGGCTTGGTATATGTAACGACCTTAAAAACAGAGGTGTGCAGGATATCCTAATTGCCTGTAAAGACGGGCTTTCGGGGTTTTCCGAAGCAATAAACACAGTGTTTCCCAAGACCGAAATCCAGCTATGTATAATCCATCAAATCCGCAACTCCATGAAATATGTCTCCTGGAAGGAACAGAAAGAGATCATAGCCGACTTAAAGAAGATATACCAGGCCCTGACTTTAGAAGAAGCGGAACTTGGCTTTGATATGTTCAAGGATAAGTGGGGCAAAAAGCACCCGATTATTATCCGTTCCTGGGAAAACAACTGGCTGGAGCTGACTGCTTATTTCAGATATCCGTATGAAATTCGAAGGATTATTTATACTACCAACATCATCGAAGGATACCACCGGCAGCTGCGCAAGGTTACCAAGACCAAGACTGCTTATCCAACGGATGACTCCTTGCGAAAGATTGTCTATCTGGCAACCGTAGAAGCATCAAAGAAGTGGACCATGCCAATACGGGATTGGAAGAACTGTATATCCCAGTTTGCCATCCATTTCGGAGATCGGCTGGATCAAGAAATGATGGTCGGGTAAAATGAGTTTATCGCTTTTATTCTCCACGGAGATAATGTCCTGGAAAGGAAACGAGGGTGGCTGAAAAACCACCCCCGGTTATCCCCGGCAGAACCCCGCCAGGCGCTCAGGTTGCTCTCCAGCAGAGCCCTATCCTCCTGGCAGGTAAGAGCCATTAATAGCTTAACCAATTTAAACTGAAATTTCCATTTACACAAAATTATTTACATACCCTACTATCAGGGTTTATCCGCCTTGGTTGGTCCTGAATTTGCTTTTCACAGCCGTAACCGGCAGCCTCCCCGCGATCCTTTCAATTCCCTTTTAAGCTTTGCATATACATTGCTGATGTACGATGTGTACACTGCTGCTGTAAACCGGGGATTAAACCCTTATGCCAGCTTTCTGCACAGCATACGAAAAGGCCATCCAGCTTTGTGTTCAGATTTAATGGAAGAATGGCGGGCTGTATTAGCCGACTCTTTAGCGCTATATGTTACAAGCAAAGGAATTATTAAACTGGACCATTTCGACGCTCCCAATCACGATGGAGGCGTCTACTTAAATACTGAAGCTTCAAAGGCATATATTGCTGAATATGAGAAAAAGGTACGCGGCCGGTCTCATTATCTTACTTATGTTGACTATTCTGTGAGCTTTCGAAGAGCCATTGAAATGCAGTGTCAATGTTTGGCCAAAGCTGTGGAAGAAGGGGACCCGGACGCATACCACCCGGTGGTGATTAGATGACACAATTGAAATGCAGTAAACGTATCTTTCTTTACGATGAATTTATTGCGGAGGAGAGGCGAAAATACTTGGTCGTAGTGATTTATGATATTGTTGACAACCGCCGCAGGACAGCTTTTGCAAAATACTTGAAGGGCTTTGGGATTAGGGTACAAAAATCGGCCTTTGAATGTATCTTGTCAAGCTCTAAATATGAAAAACTCATTAAGGGAATCCCGCGTCTTATAAGCAAGGAAGATCAAATACGGGTTTATAAACTTACCAGCAACGCTGATATAAGGGCCTGGGGAACTGTAGATTTGGTGGAAGAGGAAGAGGTTGTGATTATATGACCTGCCCCCGGCGTAATTGAAAAGAGGTGAGACCGTGCCAAAAGTTTTATTTAGCACCCTGGGGATGACTGACCCCATAAAAAACGATCATGACGGGCCTTTTCTGCACATAATGCGGCACTATAAACCGCAAAAGGCATATCTGTTCATGACCAAAAGAGTCTGTGAGCTGGCTGACCAGGATGACCGTTATCGAATACATGCAGCCGCCCTGTGCCGGGAAGAGGGTTTTAATTGTGAAATAATAGAGCTGCGCTATGAGGAAATTGACAATCCGCAGCAATTTGATATCTTCTATTTTATATTTGAAAAAGAGTTGAATAAAATCCATAGAGACAATCCCGGCTGTAATATATTGCTAAACCTTTCCTCCGGGACCCCGCAGATGAAATCCACCTGTCACCTGCTGGCTTTAACAGCCCCCTTCCCGGTTATTCCAATACAGGTAACCACCCCGCACGAACGCGAGAATTACGGCACACCGGATTACGATTTGGAAAAGTGCTGGACAAATAACCTGGACAACCATCCTGATTTGGAACCCAAGGACAGGACCCAGCAGGTGGAAGCAGAGAACCTCCGCCACCTGTTTTTAAGGGAGGCTGCCATCAATAATATCGAGGCCTACAACTATACTGCGGCTTTGCATATTTTAGACGCAGTCAGAGATTTTGTGCCCCGGGATGTTATGCGGCTGTTAAGCGCCGCCCAAAAACGCAAAAACATGGAGTTGAGCGAGGCAGAAAAAGACAGCCAGATGGCCCACTATGACTTATATCCAATAAAATCCGGTGATGCCAAAGAGTTGTTTGAATATCTGCTGGTATTAGATTTGCAACAGAAATCAGGACTACTGATGGATTTTGTGCGCGGCATATCACCTGCGTTAAGCAGGTTGTTTGAGTGTTTTTTAGATAGGAAGTGCCGGAGGCAGGTAAAAAGGGACTTCTGTGTGCAAAGCGCCGCCGATCCCAGGCATTGGAGGATCAGGCGCGATAAGTTGGAAAAAAACGACCCGCTGCTGCTTGCTTATTATGATAAAAAATTTAGCCCGTCATTCAAGGATAGTGATTTATCTTGCGCCACACTGCTGCCAATGATCGAATTCGATTGCGGGGCAGAAGGGCGTAACCCCAACCGGAAGGTGTTGGAAAGGGCGCTGACTATGCGCAGCGTTGAGGAAAAATTAAGGAACAGGGCAGCCCATAGTATTACTGCCATTAAGGAAGAACAGTTTGTGCAAGCAGCCGGTATCTCCAGCGTTAAACTATTAAGCTGGATGAAATGGATGTTTGAATATACCTTTTCTGGCTATTTTAACCACAGTTCAGATGTGTGGGACAGCTATAACCAGATGAACGCGCATATTATCAGCAGGCTGAAGGGCGCGGATACCAATGCAGCCGCCGTCAAAATGAAATAATTTTTCCGAAAGACAAATACTATTTATTTCAAAAAATTGCAGGTAAGCGGAAGCGCAAATGAAAAACTACCAGGTTTTGCAAAGGTTGGATAAGGTCAGGCTGCAGATAAACGGGCTTACCCATGCCGGCGAGGGAAGTGGGGCGATACAGTGGAATGGTCTTATTTGTTCCCGCACAGCTGCCCGAAAAAAGCGGCAAGTTGAGCAATGATTTCCAAAAGGTGGGCGACGAGTTTACCATCATGCTAACAAAGTAAAGGCGAAGAGAGCCTGCGATCTTTGACCACTATCGGACTGCTGACAAAGTAAGATTTTGTCAGCAGTTTTTTTGTATAACGAAAACCACCTGCTATGCAGGTGGTTCCGAAGAGCTTTAGCTATGAGTAGAAAAATCAACCTCTACACTTGTTATGGTTTATTTTCCCAGTAAGTTATGCAGTACCTGCGCCATTTCCGCCCGGGTGGTGACCTCGGCTGGATTAAGCTTGCCGCCGCTGCCGCCGATGGTTCCGGTTTCCACAAGGATGGTCAGGGCGTCTCTTGCCCAGGAAGCTATGTCTCCGGCATCGCTGAAGTCGGAAAGAGTCTTGCCGGAGCTGCCTTCGGGTAACTGCCCGATCACCTTGAGGGCGTTGTACAGCAGAGTGAACATTTCCTGCCGGGTGATTTCCTTCTCAGGAGCAAACAGGTTGCCGCCTATGCCTGCGGATATGCCAAGCCTCTTGGCCGCGGCCAGGTAGCCGGTGTACCAGGTGTTGCCCGCGTCGGAGAAGTTATCGGCCGGGTTGGCGTCCGGCGCTATTGCGTAGGCTTTCATCAGCATGACGATGAATTCGCCCCGGGTCAGTTTCGCTCCCGGGCTGAACCGGCCGGCGCCGGTGCCGGAGGTAATATCCCGCGCCGCGATAAAGCTTACCGCACCGGCAAACCAAGCGCCCGCCGGCACGTCGCTGAAGCTCACCGGATTATATGCCACCGCGTAATCACTGAAATGTGTGGTGGTGAATGTCACGGTCCCGGTGGCCGGGTCGTAGCGCCCGTTGGGCACGCAAACCGCATTGCCGCTGCCGTCGATGTACCAGATGACGATGCTTTCGGGGTTCGCCAGTTCTGCCGCTGTCGGGGTATAGGGTATGCTCACAGTTACGGGCGCGCCGGGATTGCTCCAGTTTGTCTGGTTGCCGTCGATGGACAGCGTGAGCCGGATAAGCGGCCTGTCACCGATGGCGGCTTTCAAGCCGGCGGGCAGATTGTCTTTATCTCCCTTGCCGATAGAGATTTCCGCCTTGCTTCCGCTTATGCCCGTAACGCCTGTCAGCATATTGGACGGAACGGTAACGCTGCCCACATCTGTATCAAGGGTCAGCGTTCCCCTGACCTCACTCGTTGATATCTCCGGAACCGGTATAACAACGGTGTAAGTGTCAACATTGGGGATCGAAGGTATTGTAATGACCATACCGTCCCTATCGAAACTCAGAGAACTAGCGTCTACGGACACGGTTCGGGCATCCCTGTCAATCGTGACCAGAAGCGTCGTTTCAGTATTGTTTCCTGCTTTCACCACTGCTTTATAGTCCGGAGCAGGTGGTGTTGAGGAAGTGCTTCCACCGCCTCCACCGTCGCCTCTCTTTCTGTAGATGTATTCATCGCTTGCAGCCGACGGGTCGCTATCCGTGTAATTGACGCCGTTGCCGACGGCAATCACCGTGAAGGTGTAGACACCAGTACCTGCCGTGACGATGTCGGAGGTGAAGTCATACTCCGTATCCGTAATGCCGGTAACCGCGCTGCCTTGAGCCGCGCCGTTCTTATAAAGCTGCAAAGTATACGAGGAGGCGCTTGCGACCGCGTCCCACATCGCCTTGCCGGGCGTTGCGCCGTCCCACTCAGGATCGGCGGGTGCGGCAAGCTGGACAGGTGCAATCAGCTCTCCCGCCGCCGTATGGCTGGGATTGGTTGTTATCGCACCCGTATATGTCCTGATTGTGTAAGGTGGCGACAAATCGGCGGCCTGTGCCGCCGTGGTCTCCGTACCTGCCGGCAGATAGAGGTACAGCTTGCCGTCCGAGTCCGTCACGACATCGTCAACACCGTAAATATAGTCCACGCTGGCGGTCAGGGAGCTGACTGGCGCATAAGCCGCATTGGTTTCGCCCAGCACAAGCGTTACCCTCGTGAGGTAGACGTTCTCGCCTCTGCTGTTTGTAAGCGAGCCGACCGCGCCTCCTTCGCCGCGCCCGATGGCTTCCCCAAGGCCGCCCCCGGAATTGGCTTTCACACTGCCGCCGGTGATGGTGATGTTGCCGCCGTCGCCGTTATTGCCGCCGCCGATGCCCGCAGCGTTCAGGACGCCTGTGGCTGTAACCGTGCCGCCGGTGATGGTGATGTTGCCGCCGTCGCCGTTATTGCCGCCGCCGATGC
>JAHDOA010000022.1 GCA_018435055.1 Pelotomaculum sp.
TAAGAATATTTGACCCAGGCGCCGGAGGCAGTTACGCCTTGTGAATGATGAAGTGAAGAGCCGGATGCGTTAATAGCGCACGTCCGGTTCTGTGAGGGATTGGGGCCGTGAGGCCCCGTCTACTCGATTTCTGACACGCTTCTGACATGTTCGGCAAGGCGTTTACTCTGATAAGGTACAACTTTTCATGGTATCATACTGCAAATAGGGAAATAGTAGCAATTGTATTTCCAATATTAACCGCATTATGGTATTCCTGTGGTATAATATGTATATTTATATCCCGGAGGGTGATATTATGCCGCGGCAGATGAGGATATTGAGCGAAAGCAAAATTTATCACATTATGATCAGGGGCAACGAAAAAAAGGACATCTTTCTTGACGACGAAGACAGGGACAGGTTTTTACATATCATCAGTGAAAAGAACAAAGAGAAAAGGTGGCACATTTATGCTTATTGTTTGATGGATAACCATGTTCACCTGTTAATCAATGAAGGTGTTGATGAAATCTCGCGGATAATGCAACGGATCAACATCAGCTATGCGCTTTACTTCAACAGGAAATATAAACGCGTAGGGCATTTGCTCCAGGACAGGTATAGGAGTGAAAACATAGAGGATGACAGCTACATGCTGGCTGCCGTGCGGTACGTCCATAACAACCCGGTTAAAGCCAGAATAGTAAATGACGCAGCGCTTTATCGCTGGAGCAGCTACAACTCCTACCTGGGCAAGGGTTGCCGGGATCCGGTGGGGATAGACAAAGACACTGTGCTGGGAATGTTTTCGGCGGATGAAAACCAGGCAGTGAAGTTGTTCACGGAATTCAGCAAAATTGTATCGAATGATGTATTTGCAGATTATCCGGACGATGAATCTGAAATAAGCCTGATAAATGCTGGAACCTTTGTAGAGGATTTTTTAAGCGACTATGGCCTGACCAAAGAGTCGTTGAAAGCACGGCAAAATGTGGATCTGAGAAACAAGCTGATTCAAGAGCTCCTCAGCAGGTCAAATCTGTCTTTAAGACAGATAGCCCGCCTGCTTGATATTGGCAGGGGGATTGTGCAAAGAAGGATGGCCGGACAAAGACAGCTGGAAAAATGAAATGTTGCCGAGCGTGTCAAGAGAACCGTCCCCGTGGCACGTTGAGAACCGTCCCCGTGGCACGTTATTGGAGGAAAGAAATGCGACACGAAAAACTAATGCCTGAGAATCCCGATGATACTAAAAAAACGTGTCAAGAGAACCGTCCCCGTGGCACGATCAGGCTGGTGGCGGCGGATCTTGACGATACCTTGCTTTCGAAGGAATTGCAGGTTACCGGCCGGGTCAAAGAGGCCGTCACTGCCGTGCGGGATGCGGGTGTTTATTTTACAGTATCCACAGGACGCATGTATCAATCAGCGGCGCGGATCGCGGGGGAACTCGGCATAGACATCCCGCTGATCACATACCAGGGCGCTCTGGTGAAAAACTCCCTTTCAGGCGAAGTGCTGGTTGACAAGCCTCTGCCGCTGGCATACGCCAGGGAAATTATCGCCAGGATCCATCAATACAGTTACCACCTGAACTGCTACCTGGACGATCGCCTGCTGATGGAGCGCGACGACGAAGCGGGGCGCCGCTATGCCGCCATTGCCGGGGTAAAAGCTGAATTTGTGGGTGATCTGCTCGAGTACCTGGACCGCGATCCCACAAAAGTTATAGCCATAGCGCAAGAACCCCTGATTGACCGGCTGAAGGAAGAAATGGCTCCCCTTTATGAAGGGAAGATTACTGTCAGTAAATCAAAACCGCATTTTCTTGAATTTGCTCACATTGAGGCTACTAAAGGGCAAGCCCTGGCTTTCCTGGCTGCGTATTTCGACATAAAGCGGGAAGAAATCATGGCGGTGGGTGACGGGTACAACGACCTGGACATGCTGGACTACGCCGGGCTGGGCGTGGTTGTGGCCAACGCCAGGGAGGAAATTAAAAAAATTGCAGATTGCGTAACCACCGCCTCATACGGTGATGGTGTAGTGGAAGCGCTGGAAAGGTTTGTCCTGGTCTAGAATATAATATCTTATAAAAGGTCCTGCGCCAGAATAAATCGACAGCCCTCTGATCATTCTAGTGGGAAGGGGTGGTCATAAAATGTATTTTTTCGGTAAAAGCGACTGGCGCACTTTTGAACAGGGGGCGCAAAAGGAGTGGTTGGTTACCAACGGCATCGGGGGTTATGCCTCCGGTACTATTATTAATGCCAACACGCGCAAATACCACGGTTTGCTAATCGCAGCCCACAAGCCTCCAGGCTGGCGCGTAGTCCTCTTGAGCAAATTGGACGAGCGTTTTTCGAGCGGTCCCTGTACTTACAACCTGGCCGCGAACCAGCATGCCTCCGGTTTCACCGAGCTTGGTTTTATTCATCTCCAGCAGGTCAGGATAGAACCGTTCCCTACTTTTACATACAGTTTCGGCGACAACTTCCTGGAAAAGACTGTTTTCATGGCGCATGGCTCCAACACTACCGTAATATTATACCGGGTGCTGAACGGAACCTTGCCCGGTGTGCTGAAGCTGACCCCCATGATCAACTGCCGGGGCCACCACTTTATTACCCGTCAGGGACAAATTGATTTCACCCAGACCGTGGCCGGCGGCGCCGTCTCAATAAAAGGCAGGGATGACTTGCCTTCGTTGAAGCTGATTTATGACGCCGGCTCTTATGTGCAAGACGGAAAATGGTACAATAGTATGGCATATGCCGTTGAAGAAGAAAGAGGTGAAAACCCTCACGAGGATCTTTACATACCGGGATATTTTGAGATATCGTTCGCCGCTGGAGAAAACAAGACATTCTCTGTGATCGCCACCACTGCTGATACCTGCAGTGGTGACGGCGCAGAGCTGTTGAAAAGTGAAAGAGAGCGGATCAGCAAGGTTGTTGATATGACGGGCAGCAAAGATCATTTGACCCGGCGCCTGGCGTGCGCGGCGGACGCATTTATTGTACAGCGGTCTTCAACAAGCAAAAAGACTATTATAGCTGGCTATCCCTGGTTTGCCGACTGGGGCAGGGACGCCATGATCGCGCTGCCCGGGCTGACCCTGGTGACCAGGCGGTTCCAGGAGGCGAGGGATATCCTGCAAACCTTTGTGCGCCACTGCCGCAAAGGAATCATGCCCAACGCTTTCTTCGACGGCGGGAGTGAGCCGGTGTTTAACACGGTGGACGCTTCTCTCTGGTTTGTCAATGCGGTTTATAAATACCTTATCTACACAGCCGACCTTGCTTTTGTCCGGGAATGCCTATACCCGGCGGTTAAGGACATTATCCACTGGTATATGGCGGGTACTGAATATAATATTGCTATGGATGAGGACGGCTTGTTAAACGCCGGGTCTCCGCATATCCAGCTGACCTGGATGGACGCCAAGGTGAATGATTGGGTGGTGACGCCCCGGCACGGCAAGGCCGTTGAGATAAACGCTCTCTGGTATAATTCCCTCATCGTTTTTAATACCATTTCCAAGCTGCTGGAAAAAGAATCTGCCTTTACGGCGCTACCGGAGAAGATTAAAAAAAGCTTTCAGCAAAAATTTTGGAGTGAAAGCAGTGGATACCTCAATGATGTGGTTTCTGCGGACGGGACCGACAACAGTGTCAGGCCCAACCAGCTGCTGGCGGCGAGCCTGCCATACAGTATGCTGACCGTAGAGCAGATGAGGCGGGTAGTGGGGAAGGTCTGGTCGGAACTATATGTCACCTACGGCATCCGCAGCCTGTCACCGTGGGATCCCGCATATCAGGGGATTTACAAAGGCGACCGTGTTAAAAGGGATGGAGCTTACCACCAGGGGACAGCCTGGAGCTGGCTGATCGGACCCTTTATCACCGCCTACCGCCGGGCCAACCATTACAATGCGGCAAGCCGTGAACAAGCCCACCGGTTTATTTTACCCTTCCGGGACCAGCTGCGCGACCATGGGGTCGGGTATATCTCGGAAATATTTGACGGTGACGAGCCGGCTGTGCCGAGAGGCGCCATTGCCCAGGCCTGGGGCGTGGCTGAGATACTGCGGGCATACAGCGAGGACGTTCTGGAAATTCAGCCGCCCGCTTTAAAAATAATTGAGGAAATGGAAGGAGGATAAAACGTTGGAACAACAAATTGATCTGAATAATTATGAGGGTTTGTGCCGGCTGGATTCTACCGGCATGATGGACACCCTCGCCGGGCTGCCGGCCCAGTGCCTGCTGGCTGTTAGAGATATTTGCGGCAGTGTGGAACTACCGGCTATTGAGGCTATTTCCAATATTGTGGTAACCGGTTTGGGCGGGTCGGCCATAGGCGGTGACCTGCTCAGGGTCTATAGCGCCGGCAGGATCCCGGTCCCGGTTACGGTAAACAGGGACTACGTCCTGCCCGCATTTGTCGGTCCGGACACCCTGGTTTTTGCGGTAAGTTATTCCGGCAACACCGAGGAAACCCTCAGCGCTTACGAAGAAGCGCGGGCCAGGGGCGCCTCTGTCATTGCCATAACTACCGGCGGGAAGCTGGGCGAAATGGCGGCGGGAGATGATATTCCCCTGGTAAAAATACCTGCCGGCTGCGCTCCCAGGGCCGCCACAGGTTATTTGTTTATCCCCACCCTGGTTATCCTGCAGCGGCTGGGCATGTTGCCGGATTTAACCGTTGAAACAACCGCAATGGCCGGGTTTATCAAGGAACTGCAGGAAAAGATTGGGCCGGAATCTCCCGGGGAGGAGAACGTGTCCAAACAGATTGCCCATAAGCTTTATAAAAAAATACCCGTTATCTGGGGGGTGTCCGGCACTACCGAGGTAGTGGCGCAGAGGTGGAAAGGCCAGATTAATGAAAACGCCAAGGCGCCAGCTTACTGGAATGTGTTTCCCGAGTTAAACCACAATGAAATAGTCGGTTTCGAGTATCCCCGCGAAATTTTAAAAAAAATTCACTTAATTATCCTCAGAGACGAGCAGGACCATCCGCGGGTGCAAAAGCGCATTGAAATTACCAGGGACATAATAAAAGATGCAGTTGACGGGATCACCGAGGTCTGGTCCTCCGGTGACGGGGATCTGGCCAGGCTGTTTTCCCTGATATACACAGGTGACTACGCCAGCTTATACCTGGCGGCGCTATACGGCATCGATCCCGGGCCTGTCAAGGTAATAGACTTTCTCAAATGGGAACTTGCGGTGGAGTGAAGCTTTTTGCAGACTACCACACTCATACTAAATACAGCGACGGCCGGGGCAGTCCGGCGCAAAACATAGAGGCGGCCGCAGGGCGGGGCCTGGCGGAAGTCGCTATAACCGACCATGGCCCGAGAGGCATAGGCATCGGTGTGGCAGGGCCGGAAACATTTATAACCATCAAGGAAGAGGTGGCCGCCCTGGCGCCCGTGCTGCCTGATATTAAAGTGCTGGTGGGGGCGGAGGCGGCAGTGGTCAGCAGCGACGGCCACCTTGATCTGCCAAAGGAGATCATCGACCGGCTCGACCTGTTGATCGCCGGCCTTCACCCATACTACATGCCTGAGAGTCTGCGGGAAGCCTTGCTGTACACACTGCCCAACCTGGCGGCCCGGTTCAACAGGAGCGCCCGTGAAAAAATGCGCAACGCCAACACCAAGGCGCTGATTGAAACCATGCACAGCTACCCGGTCGATATTATCAGCCATCCTAATCTAATGCTGCCAGTGGATACGGGTGAGCTAGCCCGGGTTTGCGCCGGGAAGGAAACTGCCCTTGAAGTAAACACCGGCCACCATTATAATAAAGAAGAAATAGTGCGCTCCGCAGCCCGCTGGGGGGCCAGGCTGGCCATAAACAGCGATGCCCATTACCCCGAAAGCGTGGGGGAACTTGCCTCCGGACTGGCGCTTGTGGAAAAGTTGCGTTTCCCGGCGGAAATGATCATCAACGCTGTAAGCGTGCCAAGGGGACGGTTCTCTTGACACGCTCGGACACGCTCGTGCCGGGGGACGGTTCCGGCGGCATGATGACACGGTTCCTTTGACACGTTTGGTACAGGGGAACGCTTCCCTCGTACCGTTCTCGTATACAATTCTGTCGCCTTGTGGCAGTTTTCTTTATCTGACGACCGGCATACGATAGCCGGGCTGGGAGGTTTTTAAATGACCGCGCCAAAACTTGTAGTTGTTACTGGTCTTTCCGGAGCGGGTAAGACCCAGGCCCTCCACAGTTTGGAGGATCTGGGTTTCTATTGCATTGACAACCTGCCCCCCGCCCTAATTCTTAAATTCGCCGATCTATGTGCACAGGCTGCCAATAAAATAAATAAAATAGCATTGGGCGTTGATATCAGAGGAGGGGAATTTTTTAATGCCCTGTTTGAGGTCCTCTATGAACTAAACAGCCAGGGCATCCGTTACGAGATTCTCTTCCTGGAAGCCTCCGATGAAACCCTGGTGCGCCGTTTCAAGGAATCCAGGCGCCGCCACCCGCTGAGCGCTTACGGGGAGGTCCTGGAGGTAATCCGTCAGGAACGTAGCCTTTTACAAGAACTAAGAGGCCGCGCCAACAAAATTATCGATACATCAGGCCTGGCGCCCAAGCAGCTGAAGGACGAAATAGCTGCAATTTTTGCTGATCAAACCGGTCATACCGGTCTGCATATAACAGCAGTGTCCTTTGGTTTTAAATATGGCATACCGCTGGATTCCGACTTGGTTATTGACGTGCGTTTCCTGCCCAACCCGCACTACCAGCCCGAATTGAGCAGTCTAACAGGCAACGATCAGGCCGTCCTGGACTACGTTTTCAAATCTCCGGTGACGGAAAAATTTATGAACAAGTTTATTGACTTTGTGGAATTCCTAATTCCCGAATACATTGATGAGGGCAAGACAACTTTAGCGATCGCCATCGGCTGCACGGGGGGCAGGCACAGGTCAGTAGCCCTGGCCAACAGGCTGGGCGAAGTCCTTGGGGATAAAAAATACCGGGTAACAGTCCGGCACAGAGATATAAACAGGCCATAAGGATACAGTACCTTAGTTAGTTTACTGGTTGTTTAATAAATTCATTTAGGGGCTGAAAAATGGTCGTGCTCAAATGGCTATACCCTGGGATGAAAATTAAACGGTGGTTGTTTCTTGCCCTGGCTGGTCTGTTAATAGCCGCGCTCGGGGCCGATCTTTTGATGGAGGGCAGGCTGCTGGGGGATTTTGCCCGCTCCTTCCACCACCTGGAAAACGTTCTTTTTGGTGACGAATATAATAAGCCGGCCGGTATTGTTATTGTAATAGCCGGCCTGGGCATAATGGTTTTTGGCGTCCTGAGAGCTTTTCACTCTATAGCAGGCGCGCTGGCGCCCGGTGAGGAAGGCCGGATGGCGGATATAATTTACGCCAGGCGCAGCCTCAGGCGCGGGCCCAAAATTGTGGTTATTGGCGGCGGCACGGGTCTTTCGGTGCTGTTGCGCGGCTTAAAACAGTATACCAGCAATCTGACCGCTATTGTTACCGTGGCTGATGACGGAGGCAGTTCCGGCCGTCTCAGAGGAGAGCTGGGCATACTGCCGCCGGGAGACATCAGGAATTGCCTGGTGGCCCTGGCCGATAAGGAACCGCTTATGGAAGAGCTGCTGCAATACCGCTTTTCAAACGGCGGACTGGCTGGACACAGCATGGGCAACCTGTTGCTGGCCGCCCTGGCCGATATGACCGGCAGGTTTGACCTGGCCGTGCGCAGTTTAAGCAAGGTCCTGGCTATTCGCGGCCAGGTACTGCCGGCGACACTTTCCGACGTTACTTTATATGCTGAGCTGACAGACGGCCGGGTGGTGAAGGGTGAGTCAAAAATACCTCTCACCAATGGCACGATCAAAAGGGTCTATCTGAAACCGTCCCGCTGCCTGCCGTTAGCCGGGGCGCTGGCGGCGATCGCCGAGGCGGACGGGGTTGTGCTGGGGCCTGGAAGCCTTTATACCAGCGTAATCCCCAACCTGCTGGTAAAAGGTATACCGGAGGCGCTTGCCAGGACACCGGCAACTAAGATTTACGTATGCAATGTTATGACCCAACCGGGTGAGACTGTTGGCTACACAGCCTCTTCCCACCTGCGGGCGATTATCGACCACACCGGCAATTTATTGGATTACGTAGTCCTGAATACAGGCCAGGTGCCACTCAGGCTGCGGTCCCGCTACCGGCAGGAAGGGGCCGAACCGGTTACGGCGGATATCAGCGAAATAGAGAAACTTGGCATTAAGGCGGTTAGCGGGGATCTAATCTACAAGACGGATGTTGTCCGGCATCACCCGGACAAACTGGCCGGTATTGTACTGCGGCTTATTTATTCCGAGAAAGTGCTGCAAGAGGAAGGAAAATATGCAATGGGGCAGGAAAATGACAGCTCCTGGCGCGAATCCTCATCACTATAAGGTTCTAAGCGCGGATTGTCACAATTCCGGATCCCGGGCACGAATTTTTATCATTATAGGGATTGGGAATGTCCCCATTTCCGGATTAAGCCGTCCCTGGCTAACACTGCTACAGACGCCGCCTCATTAAGAGGCGTTTTTTTTGTGGTATAATATAGGCAAATGAAAGGGGGGAACGGTTTTGTCCTTTTCGGCAGTAACCAAAAACGAATTAGCCCGCGTGGTGGGCCAGCGTTCCTGCTGTCGTCTGGCTGAGCTGTCCGCCCTTGTCAAGATGGACGGCAGTGTCCAGATCAGCAGTGGCCAACGTCTGTCTCTGCATATTACAACTGAAAACGCAGCTGTTGCGAGAAAAATACTATCACTGGTAAAGGACCTTTTTGGCCTGCAAACAGAAGTTTTGGTCCAGAGAAAGAAACGACTGAAAAAGAACTATGTCTATCTGATACGAATTCCTTTTCAACAAGGAATCAGCGATATTCTCTACCGGCTGGGTATGCTGGACGAATCGGGCTGTCTGAGGGATATGGCGCCCCGCAGCCTTTTACGCCGTGAATGCTGCCGGCGCGCTTACCTGCGGGGGGTTTTTCTCGGCGGGGGTTCGGTTAACCGGCCCGAGGGCAATTATCACCTGGAAATCATAACCGACAATAAATTGTTTGCTGAGGCGATCAGCAGTCTCATGAACAGGTGCCACCTGGCTACCAAGTCCAGCCGGCGAAAAAACCGGAACGTTGTTTATCTGAAAGAAAGCGAGCATATAGTCAGGTTTTTGAATATTATCGGCGCCCATTCCGCCCTGCTCAATTTTGAGAACGCCCGGATTTATAAGGATGTGCGCAATAATGTCAACCGCCTGGTTAACTGCGAGACGGCCAACCTTAATAAAACTGTGAATGCCGCCGTCAGGCAGATCGAAAATATTAATTTAATCAGTCACACATTGGGGCTGGAAAAGATTCCGGAGCCACTCAGGGAAACTGCGGAACTCCGGCTAAAATATCCTGGCGCGTGCCTGGCGGAGCTGGGGAAATTAATGCGGTCGCCGCTTGGCAAATCAGGGGTCAACCACCGCTTGAGAAAAATCGAAGAGATCGCTGAAAAAATACGGAGCAACAAAATATGAGTAATGTAAAATTTGCCGCCGTAACGGTATGACGCCCTAAATATCCTGTTATAATTGAGCTTTGCGGCAGGAAAACGCCCTATTTTTAGAGAATAAATTATAACATGATCCGTCATTTTTCTTGAGGAGTGGGTTGGCAGTGAGAATGGGCTATGAGCTGAATATAGCGCAAACGCAAAAATTAATTATGACTCCGGAATTGCGCCAGGCGATAACCGTGCTGCAGCTCTCCTCGCTTGAACTGACCAGATATATTGAGCAGCAGCTCCAGGAAAACCCTCTCCTGGAACTGTATGATGATGACGGGGAAAAAAACCTTGAGTTTTTGGACAAGGATAAGGGGGACGAGTCCGGCGATAAAAAGGAATATGATCTGGACTGGGAGCTGTATTTTCAAGACAGCAGCGATCTGGGCCTGGGCTACCGGGAACGGAAATGGGAACAGGCGGAATACAATTATGAAAATTTCATTACCCGCGCGCTCACGCTTGCCGAACACTTACTCTGCCAGCTTCATCTGAATCCCTGCGCTAACAGAGAGCGTTTGATCGCTGAATATCTTATCGGCAATATAGATGAAAAGGGCTACCTCCGGGTGTCGCTGGAAGAAGTCGCGGGCCGGTTGAGGGTAAGTCAAATTGAGGCAGCCAGAGCCTTGCTGTTAATCCAGAGTTTTGACCCGCCCGGCGTCGGCGCCAGAAATTTGCAGGAATGTCTGATGATCCAGTATAGCGCTCTGGGCATTGATAATGAGCTTGTCAAATGCTTAATTGAAAACTATCTGGAATTCCTGGCCCGCGGTAAAATTATTCGGATAGCCCATGAACTGGGCGTTACTGTGCAGGAAGTCCAGGGGGCGGCCGATATATTAAAGACATTTGATCCCAAGCCGGGCAGCAATTTTTCAGATCCCAGTAATAATCGCTACATTGTTCCCGATATCATTGTGAAAAAGGTGGACGGCGAATATATAATTCTAGTCAATGACATGGTTGCCCCGGGGATAAGGATCAATTCTACTTACCGTTCCGTGCTGGCCAAAGAAAAAAGCTGCGACTCGCAGACCCGCCGTTTTGTCGAGACCAAGCTGAATGCTGCGGTCTGGCTGATCAAAAGTATTGAGCAGAGAAGGCTGACCCTGTACAAGGTGGCGAACTGCCTGGTAGATATGCAACGGGATTTCTTGGACTACGGCATCAAGTACTTAAAGCCGCTCAACCTGAAGAACGTTGCGGAGGAGGTTGGACTGCACGAGTCCACTATCAGCAGGGCCACCGCCAATAAATACATACAGACTCCCCAGGGTATTCTAGAGATGAGACACTTTTTTTGCACCGGCTTGAGCAATGTCGCCGGAACAAGCATATCGTCCGGCTGCATTAAGGAGATGCTTCAAGAAATTATCGCCGGAGAGGACTGCCGGGTTCCTTTGAATGACCAGAAAATATCTGATTTGCTAAGACAAAAAGGGATTAAAATTTCCAGGCGCACTGTAGCGAAGTATCGCAGTGAATTAAATATCCCGGCCATCGGGAAAAGGATCAGGTACTAGCGTCGTTTTACGGGAGATAGCAGCGAAATATGTACCTATTTTTATCTCGCGAAATAAGATCAGGGGCAGGAGCCCGCAAGATGACGGAGAATACAGAATAGTAATTAAATTTATCAAAAGCAGGCATACTAATGAAAGGAGCGTATAATAATGGGATATAAAATAGGGATTAACGGACTGGGTAGGATTGGCCGTGACGTGTTAAGGTGCGCGCTCAAGCGCCCGGACATTGAGGTAATGGCGGTAAATCACAAATCCAGGAGGATCCAGGTAACCGACACATACGCTCAATCTGTCGGGCATATGCTCAAATATGACTCAATCTACGGCGTTTTTGACCAGGAGGTTGGCTCGACAAAAGATGCTATCGTAGTTAATGGCCGCGAGATAAGAATCCTGGCGGAAGGGGAACCCACCCTGCTGCCCTGGAAAGAGCTTGGTGTGGATTACGTGGTTGAGTCAACCGGCAGGTTGAACGACCCGGCTGACGCGAGTAAACATATCCAGGCAGGCGCCAAAAAGGTGATTTTAACCGGCCCGGCCAAGGGCGGCGAGTGTCTGACCGTGGTAATGGGCGTTAACGAGGTTCAATACGATCCGGCCCAACACCATGTGGTTTCAAACGCTTCCTGTACCACCAACTGCCTTGCTCCAGTAGCCAAGGTGCTCAATGACAATTTTGGCATTGTCAAAGGTTTGATGACGACCGTGCACGCCTATACCAACGACCAGCAACTGCTTGACATGCCGCACCGGGATATGAGGCGGGGCAGGGCCGCTAACCTTTCTCTCATTCCTACGACCACCGGGGCGGCAAAAGCTGTGTCGCTGGTGCTTCCAGAGCTGAAGGGCAAAATCAACGGTTTCGCCATCAGGGTGCCCCTGCCCACAGTTTCAGCAGTAGACCTGGTAGTGGAGCTGGCCAAAACGGCGACAGCGGATGAGATCAACGCCGCTTTAAAGGAAGCCGCCAACGGGTATTTGCGGGGTATCCTGGATTATTGCGAGCTACCTCTGGTATCCGCCGACTTCAAGGGCGATCCCCATTCGGCGATCATTGATTCTATGTCAACTATGATTATCGGTGACAATATGGCCAAGGTTATTGCCTGGTATGACAATGAATGGGGTTATTCCGAACGGGTGCTGGACCTGCTTGTGTACATGGCTTCGCAGGACAAGTAGGTACCGGCTGAACAGGAGTCTCAAAAGAAATATGGTTATCATTTATGGTGAAAGCGCTGCTAAATATAGACAGTTCGCGTGACCGGCGTCCCAGCTCCGGGTAAGGCGCCGGGTTGGGGCATGGGTGAACTGGCTTTTTTTGCAGCGCTTTTGCAGAGATTGGAGAAGGGAGGTGTCGCGGCCATGGCTAAAAAAACCGTCAGGGATATTGATGTAAGAGACAAAAGGGTCCTGGTAAGAGTGGACTTTAATGTTCCCCTGGATAAAAACGGCAGGGTTGCGGACGACACCAGGATTATTGAGGCGCTTCCGACGATAAACTACCTTGCTGAACATAGTGCAAAAGTAATTCTTCTGTCCCATCTGGGCCGCCCCAAAGGACATATTGATGAAAAATATAGAATGGATCCGGTGGGCCAAAAACTGTCAGAGCTGCTCGGCCGGGAGGTTACCAAGGTTGACGACTGCGTGGGGGACATACCGCGTGAGGCTATAGAGCGGATGCAGGGCGGCGACGTGATACTACTGGAAAATGTTCGCTTTCACCCGGAAGAAGAAAAAAATGGTGAGAAATTCTCCCGGCAGCTGGCTGAACTGGCTGATATTTATGTGAATGACGCATTTGGCACAGCCCATCGCGCTCATGCTTCCACTGCCGGGGTGTCCGAATTTTTGCCTGCGGTAGCGGGCTTTTTAATGGAAAAGGAACTGGATATCCTGGGCCGGCTTTTAGTTCACCCGGAGCGGCCATTTGTAGCCATAATGGGCGGGGCCAAGGTTAAAGACAAAATCGCCGTTGTTTCAAACCTGCTGGATAAAGTAGACACTGTGATTCTAGGCGGCGGCATGTCCAATACATTCCTGCAGGCGCAGGGTTATGACGTTGGCAAATCACTGCTGGAAGCAGATAAGATTGATCTGGCCAGGGGCTTGCTGGCAGAGGCAAAAAGTAAAGGAGTAAAACTGCTCCTGCCCGTGGATGTTGTCGTGGCGCCGGGCGCCGCGCCGGATGCGGAGCAGAAAACCGTCCCGGTCAGCCAAATCCCGGCTGAATGGATGGCCCTGGATATCGGCCAGGAGACCATAGCTGAATTTACAGAGGCCATGAAAACAGCCTGTACTATAGTATGGAACGGACCTATGGGCGTTTTTGAGATGGCGCCGTTCGCCAAAGGCACCGGGGCGATCGCGCTGGCCATGGCCGAGAGCAGGGCCACTACAATAATTGGCGGCGGGGATTCCGTCTCCGCCATAAAAAAGACCGGTGTCGCGGACAAGATCACCCATATCTCAACCGGCGGCGGCGCTTCCCTGGAATTTTTAGAGGGCAAGGTCCTCCCCGGTGTGGCAGTCCTGCTGGACAAATAACAACGCGATCGTGTCACGGGGACGGTTCTCTTGACACGATTTTCACGGGAGTGGGATTGCCTAATGAACTCCCGCACCGCAGGCGGCGCCATCAAAGAATGAAAACGACACTAAGTGGCCTCCAGGAGTTAACACCTGTGGAGATTCCCCTGTCGCAGCAGCGCCATCAAAGGATGAAAACGATAATAATGGTCGGGAATTTACACCTGTAGAGGCCTCTGATGGGGATGGGCAGCCGCCCAGTTGCGGGTCGATGATGCGGGAATCCCCAAATGGGGATGCTTTCTTTAAAGGAAGGGAGTGGTGGTCTGATGTCACGCAAGCCGGTGATTGCAGGAAACTGGAAAATGTTTAAAACTGTGCCCGAAGCTTTAGCCTTTGTCCGGGATATCAGGCAAACGATAGTTGGTCTGGAGCATGTCCAGGTGGTTTTATGCCCGCCTTTTACCGCCCTGGCCCTGATGTCGGACGCCCTGCGCGGTTCGGGCATTTCACTGGGCGCCCAGAACGTTTTCTGGGAGGACAAGGGCGCCTTTACCGGGGAAATATCGCCGGTGATGCTGAAAGACGCAGGATGCAGTTATGTAATTATCGGTCATTCCGAGCGCCGGCAGTATTTCGGGGAGACCGACGAAAAGGTAAACCAGAAGATCAAAGCTATTTTGGGCCACGCGCTGATACCGATCATGTGTGTCGGCGAGACCCTGGATGAGCGTGAGGCGGGCGTTACCGAGAAGATAGTGCGGGCTCAAACTGCAGCCGGCCTTGACGGTCTGGCGCCAGAGCAGGTTGCGCAAATGGTCATAGCTTATGAGCCGGTATGGGCTATCGGTACCGGCCGGACCGCCTCAGATGAAGACGCCCAGGCAGTGATCGCTTACATCCGGGACATTGTGCGGGAACAGTGCGGGGCGGCCGCCGCCGGGAACGCACGCATCCTTTACGGCGGCAGTGTAAAACCGGGGAATACAGCCGGGCTGATGTCCAAAGGCGATATTGACGGGGCGCTGGTGGGCGGGGCCAGCCTGAAGGTAGAAAGCTTTGCGGAAATAATCAAAAAGACATCCGAGGCTAAAAGATGAAATGAAAAACGTGCCAGGAGAACCGTCCCCTTGACACGCTGACACGAAAAGCGTGTCAAGAGAACCGTCCCCTTGACACGGTGGAGGTAGGAGTTTGACAGCAGAGATAAAGCCGCTTGTCCTGGTAATACTAGATGGCTGGGGTGTAGGCCCCCGGGTTGAGGGAAACGCCATAGCCAGGGCATACCCGGCCAACTACAATAGCTTCCTGACCAAATACCCGCATACTGTCCTGGCCTGTTCCGGCGAGGACGTCGGCTTGCCGGAGGGGCAAATGGGCAATTCCGAGGTGGGCCACCTGAATATGGGCTCCGGCCGGGTGGTATACCAGGACTTGACCAGGATTACCAGGGAAATAAGGCTGGGCGCCTTTTTTCAGAATAAAGTATTGCTCGATGCTATAAATCATGCAAAAAATAACGGCGGCGCCCTGCATTTAATGGGCCTTTTATCGGATGGCGGGGTTCATAGCCATATCAGCCACCTTTTTGCCCTGCTCGATCTGGCGGCGCGGGAAAACATGCGCAATGTATTTATCCATGCCTTTCTTGACGGGCGTGATGTCCCTCCGGCCAGCGCGAAAGAATATCTCACGTCCCTGGAGCAAAAATTAAAAGAAATCGGCTTTGGCGCGGTGGCCACGGTGATGGGGCGCTATTACGGCATGGACAGGGACCGCCGCTGGGAACGCACTGAACTGGCCTATAACGCCATGACCTGCGGCGAAGGTATCCATACGAAGACCGCGCTGGAGGCGGTTGAACGCGGCTACTACAGAAATGAGACCGACGAGTTTATTCAACCCACCGTTATTATCCACAGCTCCGGCGACGCCCTGGGTAACATAACCAGCGGGGATGCCGTCATTTTCTATAATTTCCGGCCGGACCGGGCCCGTCAGATCACCAGGGCTTTTACCGACTGGGATTTTAAAGGCTTTACCCGGAAAAACGGCTACCCGGACGTGCATTTTACCTGCATGACGCTTTACGATAAAAACATCGACGCGCCAGTAGCTTTTAAACCGGCATCCTTAAAAAACACACTGGGAGAAGTGCTGAGCAAAAACGGTATCCGGCAGCTTCGGCTGGCGGAGACCGAAAAATACGCGCACGTTACATTTTTTTTCAATGGCGGTGTGGAAGAACCGAACCCGCTTGAAGAGCGGATCCTCATTCCCTCGCCCAAAGTGGCCACCTATGACCGCCAGCCGGAAATGAGCGCGCCGGAGGTGACCGGCAAACTTCTTGAGGCAATAAATTCGGGCAATTATAAGGTAATCATCATGAATTACGCCAACTCTGACATGGTGGGGCATACCGGGGACATGCGCGCCACAATCAGGGCCCTGGAGGTCGTGGACAGCTGTGTCGGGAAGGTGGTACAGGCTGTTCTGGACAGGGACGGCACGGTCCTGATCACCGCCGACCACGGTAACGCCGATGAGATGGAGGATAGTGAGGGCCACATCGTTACAGCCCACACCACCAACCCGGTCCCCTTTATATATATTAACCGTAATGTAGAAGGCGTCAGGCTGCGGGAAGGCAGCCTGCGGGATATAGCCCCCACCATTCTGCAATTGCTGGGGATCCCCAAGCCGGCGGAGATGACCGGAGATACACTAATAACAACTTGAGGAGTGATATGTGTTGTCCACTATTATTGAAGAAATCGTAGCCAGGGAGATACTGGATTCGCGTGGCAATCCCACCGTCGAAGTCGATCTCTACCTTGAGGACGGGACTATGGGTCGCGCGGCAGTCCCCTCCGGCGCCTCGACCGGCGCTTATGAGGCAGTGGAGCTGCGGGATGAAGACAAAACGCGCTACAACGGCAAGGGAGTGTTAACAGCTGTTGAGAACGTAAATTCGATCATAGCCCCCGAGATTGAAGGATATGACGCCACCGATCAGATTGGCGTCGACCAGGCCATGATTGAACTTGACGGCACGCCCAACAAGGGCAGGTTCGGCGCCAACGCCATTCTGGCCGTGTCCATGGCCGCCGCCAAAGCCGCGGCTCAAGCGCTCGGACTGCCGCTATACCAGTATCTTGGCGGCGCCAATGCTAAAGTGCTGCCGGCGCCGATGATGAATATTTTAAATGGCGGCAAGCACGCCGACAACAACGTCGATATCCAGGAATTCATGATCATGCCGGTTGGCGCGCAGAGTTTTGCCGAAGCACTGCGAATGGGC
This sequence comes from Pelotomaculum sp., assembly GCA_018435055.1. GTDB lineage: Bacteria > Bacillota > Desulfotomaculia > Desulfotomaculales > Pelotomaculaceae > Syntrophopropionicum. Next base: position 16,942 of record JAHDOA010000022.1, read on the forward strand.
ACGGAAGTCTATCACCAGCTGAAAAGCGTCTTGAAAAAGAGGGGTCTCAACACTGCGGTAGGAGACGAAGGAGGTTTTGCGCCGATGCTCGGCTCAAACGAGGAGGCGCTGGAAGTAATCATGGAGGCCATAGCAGCTTCGGGCTACCAGCCGGGCGCGGAGATTATGATCGCGCTGGATGCGGCGGCCACAGAGTTCTGCAAGGACGGCAAATATGTTTTTGCAATGGAGGGGACCAGCCGCAGCGCGGCGGAAATGGTGCAGTATTACGCCATGCTGGTGGACAAATTCCCGATTATTTCCATAGAGGACGGCCTGGCGGAAGACGACTGGGAAGGATGGCTGGGGCTTACTGAAACGCTGGGGGGCAAGGTCCAGATTGTAGGCGATGACCTCTTTGTCACCAATACCAGCAGGCTGGCTAGAGGCATCGAATCCGGCGTGGCCAATTCGATCCTGATTAAGCTGAACCAGATCGGCACCATCACCGAAACTCTGGACGCCATTGAGATGGCCAGGCAGGCCGGATACACCTCGGTGGTTTCCCACCGCAGCGGCGAAACGGAAGACACGACCATCGCCGACCTGGTGGTCGCAGTTAACGCCGGTCAGATTAAAACAGGCGCCCCGTGCCGGACCGACCGGGTGGCCAAGTACAACCAGCTGCTCAGGATAGAAGAAGAACTTGGAGATTTGTCGGTGTACAGGGGTAAAAAGAGCTTTTTTAATCTAAAATAGTTACCTGAAATAGTTATTGTTGACACCTTGAATTCCTTATACTATAATGTTGGTTGTGGCTTTTAAGCTTTGTCTGTTTATATCTAAGGAGGGAAATTCTCTATCATGAAGACCTTTATGGCCAAGCCTGGCGATATGAAAAACCGCAAGTGGTACATACTGGACGCCGAGGGTAAGGTTTTGGGCAGGCTTGCCGTGGAGGCGGCCAAGATTCTACGCGGGAAACACAAGCCGGATTTCACACCGCATGTTGATACAGGCGACCATGTGATCGTGATCAATGCGGAAAAAGTGAAATTAACCGGAAATAAGTTAAAAACCAAAAAATACTACAGGCATTCCGGATATCCTGGTGGCCTTAAAGTTGTAGACTACGAAAAACTGATGAAAACCAGGCCCGAATTGGCCGTGGAAAAAGCAATTACCGGCATGCTGCCGCACAACCGGCTGGGAGCTGACATGGCCAGGAAGCTCAAGGTATATAAAGGTCCCGAGCATCCGCACCAGGCGCAAAAACCCGAAGCCAGGCAGATGCAGTAGGGAAGGAGGAATAGACAGAATTGGCACAGGTTATGTTTTACGGCACCGGACGCAGGAAAAACTCGGTGGCCAGGGTGTTCCTGGTACCCGGTGAAGGCAATGTAATTATTAACAACAAGCCGGTTAGCGAATATTTTGGCCGCCGGACACTGGAAATGATTGTCCGCCAACCGATAGAATTGACGGGGGCTGCTTCCCGCTTTGATGTCCAGGCCAAAGTCCTGGGCGGCGGCATCAGCGGCCAGGCCGGCGCGATCAAGATGGGTATTGCCCGCGCCCTGATCCAGGCTGATCCCAATCTTCGACCCCTTTTAAAAAAAGCCGGTTTTCTGACCAGGGATCCGCGCATGAAAGAGCGCAAAAAGTATGGTCTGCGTAAGGCCCGCCGCGCTCCTCAATTCAGCAAGCGTTAACAACCAGGGAAGGTAATACCTTCCTTTTTTGTTATGGTATATGTTATAATCGTTTATACTTTTAACGGACAGATTCTTTCCGGGAGGAAACTGTGAACCGTTTACTTTTTGTTTTTCTGCTTACTGCTTTTATCAACCTGATCAACACTTTAACCCGCAGTTCCCGCCTTTCCGGTGTCAGGACAAAACACCTGGCCACTGCTATTTCGCTTTTTAGTGTTGTTTACCTCGCGGCCAGTTTCGCCAACACCCTGCAGGCCCCCCTGCTGGCTTCGACAGTAGAGAGCGCTATAGAAGAAGCTTATAATCAATCCCTGTTAATATATCCAGGCAACGCTATCGAAAGCCCCTTGTACCAGGCAACTCTGGTTGAATTGAGCCGCAAGCTCCGTTTTGTTATTCTGGGCGCTACGCTTGGTACGGTGGTTGGTATGTTTGCAATCCCCAGTTTTGTCACTTCTTTTTCCAATGCGATTAAGTCATTCGGCCAGACCGGCTCAGTTTTCAAGGTTATTTATCTTTTTTTTATATCTATGTTTAAGCCGGGCAGCGGCATACTCAGGTTCAGGATGTCCTCCCGGGACACGCTCAAAGAGTTACTTACCAGAAAAATGAGCATCCCCAAAGGTTTCCTTTACTGGAATCTGGCCAGTTACAGCTTGTGGACGGCCAACGTGCTGTCCGGTCTGTATGCCGGCGCCCTTTACCCGGAATTCCGCTCAACCGCGGTGCTGATGGCTTCCATAGTAGGCAACGCCGCCATTATCGTCAATGTGATGATGGTCGACCCGATCCTGGCCAAAGTGACTGATGACGTGGCCAGAGGGATAAGAGACGAAATAGAATTAAAGCAGATTGTTCTTTTCCTCGCCATTTCTAACCTGCTGGGCACGCTCTTAAGCCAGGCCGTATTTGAGCCTGTAGCCTGGGTCCTGCAGCTACTGACCGGGTGGATTGTTTAAGAAAGCGGCGCCAGGCCCCTTGTTGCGGGCATGGCCCCAGCCAGCGCCCGGATGCCAACCGCAGTCCCCGCCCGAACTATACCCCTTTTTCCCCCTCCCCCGCCAATCCCGGGATAAAGCCGCTGTTATTAATGTCATAAAATCCACTAATAAAAAGAATTATGACCTAAATAAATGGGGATTGTTGTACAAATTTAAAGAGGAATTATTAATGCGGCATGGAAATAAATGTCAGGTGTAAATATATGTTAGTTTGCATATGCAGGAATTAGAAAGGGGAATTACCTTGCCTCCCGTTATTATAAAAACGATTAGAATAAGGAAAAGGTACCTGGTTGCCCTGGCGATCCTGGCATTCCTTTCCTTCTATCTGACCAGAGCCCAGATTGACAGAGCTGAAAGGCAGACTGTCGAAGTTATGTCCCGGGCGCTGGCAGGCAGGGTGATCGTGGTAGATCCCGGCCACGGCGGCGATGAACCGGGTGTTGTCGGGGAAAGCGGGGTCGAAGAAAAGGAAATTACCCTGATGGTGGGCAAACTGCTGGCGGAAAACCTGGCCCGGGCCGGCGCTATGGTCCTGATGACAAGGGAAACGGACAGCGACCTCAGTGATCCGGCTACAGCCGGATTGACGGCAAAGAAAAGGGAGGACCTGGCAAGGCGGGTAGCCGTCGCCAACGATAACATGGCTGATCTATATATCAGCGTCCATGTAAATAGTTTTCCCGGCGCCAACCGCAGCGGCGCCCGGGTTTATTACCAGCCGGGGGCAATCGAAGGCGGGAAAGCCGGTCGGCATATCCAATCGGCGCTCTCCCAGGTTTTAAAAAACACCAGTCACCAGCCGGCGGAGGTTGATTACTATATAACCAGAAACACGGCCATGGCTGCGGTGGTAGTGGAGGCAGGGTATATTTCCAATGAAACCGAGGAAAAGCTGATGCTCGACCCGGTTTACCAGAGCAAGCTGGCCTGGGCCATATATGCGGGGGCTGTGAAATATTTTGCCGTGGAGAACCCTCCCACTCAGAAACAGCCGGGAAATGAGGGGGTTATTCAAACTTTCAAAGAGCACGAAGGGGAGATTTTGCAGGAGCCATAATAACCGGAGAGAGCGAGTATATTGCTGTCTTTTTTGTTTAGTCCTGTCGAATTTTGTCATTAATAACTTTCCGTGGAAACAATTTTTTCTGTTGACACGCTATTACCAATTTGCTAATATAACAATAGAACATACGTTTGGGGCGGGCAAATATTAAGCATTTACCTGCCCCAAATGTTTTTATTTGCCCCCCTCCAAACAACACAAGGAGTGAAGGTGAAAAAGCCTTCTCCAGATAAGGAGGTGAAACAATGGCAGTAAACAAAGTCCCCACTAGTTCTGTGCTCAGGCTGGAGCTCAATGTTGGAATTGGCGACAACGGCAACCCGGTTTATCGCACCAAAAGCCTGAACAATGTCAAGCCCGCCGCGACTGACCAGGATCTTTTCGACGTGGCCGCTGCGATTGCCGATATGCAGGATTACACACTGAACGGTATTTCCCGCGTCGACAGCGCCCAGCTGGCGGAGGACTAATATACACTAATTATTGCTAATTATTATGGTAGAAAGGAGGAAACGTATTGGCAGCTACCAGCAAAACACTGCGCATGGTTTTCAAGAGCCAGGCCGGGAGGAACGTTACCATTACCCTGGACAACCCCCGCAGCGACCTGTCCAGCGCTGAGATTGAAGCAGCCATGGACCTGATTATTGCCCGGAATATCTTCACCAGTTCGGGCGGTGATCTGGTGTCCAAGCAGGACATCAAGATTATTGACACCACCACAGACGACCTTTACGACCCGCCCGCCTAGGAAACGGGCGTTAACATAAATTAAGCCGGGCAGGAAGGCTTCCCCTTCCTGTCCGGTGCGTGATCCCGGAATTTAAATAAAGAAAAGGAGTGGTTCAACTGGAAGCTATCCTGCAGGCGGTGGGTAATGTAGGCTTTCCCATAGCCGTAGCCGCGTACTTGCTGGTGCGCATCGAAGGCAAGCTGGAGGCGCTGGCAGCCAGTATTGCCAGGCTGGCCGAAGCAGTGGCGGGTGAGCGGTAGCAGGAAGAGAAAAATTCGCGTGGGATTGAGGGAGAGCCGCCGGCTAGAAACCGGCGGCTCTTGTTAGTGGACTCAGGCAATTATAATCTTTTTTTATAGCCCGCATTGTGGCAACATGCTATAATTGGGATAAAATGTCCGGGGAGGGTGATCCATGAATATCCTGGTAACGGGCGGCGCCGGCTATATCGGCAGCCATACGGTCCTGGAATTAGCCGCCAGGGAACACCGGGTGGTGGTACTGGACAATTTAACAAAAGGCCACCGGGCTGCGGTGCGCGGAATTGAGTTTGTCCACGGTGACACCGGTGACACCGGGCTTTTAAAAGATATTTTTAGGAAACACCAGATCGAGGCTGTGGTCCATTTTGCCGCCAGCAGCCTGGTCGGAGAGTCTGTGCGGCAGCCAGCCGGTTACTACTATAGCAACCTGGTCAAAGGGCTGGCCCTGCTGGACGCCATGGTGGAATCAGGCGTGCTGCGCCTGGTGTTTTCCTCGACCGCAGCAGTATACGGAGAGCCGGTAGAGATACCGATCCCGGAGGAACACCCGACGGCGCCGACCAACCCGTACGGAGCGACAAAGCTGGCCCTGGAGGGGGCCATGCGCTGGTACGATCAGGCTTACGGACTGCGCTACGCCTCCCTGCGCTATTTTAACGCAGCCGGGGCTGATCCCGCAGGGGAGATCGGGGAAGACCACAACCCGGAGACGCACCTGATACCGCTGGTGCTCAAGTCAGCAGTGGGTCTCATCCCGCATCTGGAGGTTTTCGGCGCCGATTACCCGACCCCGGACGGCACCTGCGTCAGGGACTATATCCACGTGAGCGACCTGGCTGCGGCCCACGTCCTGGCCCTGGACGCCCTGGCAGGCGGCGCGGCCTCTTCTGTCTACAACCTTGGCAATGGAAACGGGTACAGCGTTCTGGAAGTGATTAAAGCCGCCGAAGAGGTGGTGGGGAAGCCGATTAACATCAAATACGGGCCCAGACGGCAGGGCGACCCGGCGGCGCTGGTGGCCGGCTCCCGCAAAATTATGGATGAACTGGGCTGGCGCCCCCGCTTCGCGGATTTAAAGACGGTCATAGAAACGGCCTGGCGCTGGCACAGCAGCCACCCGGCCGGTTTCGACAAATAACCGTGCCACGGGGACGGTTCTCGTGGCACGCCAGGGTACAATGGGACGGTTAGCGATGCGTAGTTTCATAGATTCCATGAGCCATTCATGGTCTGCACGAATCAAAGAAACCTTTAATGCCGGCATCCATGATGTAGTTGGTTTGCCGTTTTTCCAGGTAGTGGTTTAGAATCTTGAGCGCGTTGCGGCATCCCCGGTTGGGCGGGAATCAAAAGGACCAATCAAAAATTCCGGTTTGTAGAGGGTGTTGAGGATTTTCACCGGTGCTTACTCTGATGCTGTAGAATGTTCCCGGTTTAAAGGATTCAATGAGATCTCTCCAACCCCTCGATGACAAGGATCTATTCGGGCCGTCCCGCCGGCGCCCCAAATGTTGTCAACAACCCCGTCCCCCTGACACCTTCGATGACAAGGATCTATTCGGGCCGTCCCGCCGGCGCCCCAAATGTTGTCAACAACCCCGTCCCCCTGACACCTTTTAGTCAGGTTCCTCCTCAATTTCTCTGGCCAGTTTATCAAAGATTTTTTGTACCGGCAGTATTTCTTTGACTTTGAAAACATTTTTACCGGTAAATACGACACCTTCGTCGACCTGCCCCAAACGGGAGTTTTCCAATGCCCGGATGATGCAGTATTCCCGGGAACACTCTTTGAGGCAGCCGTCGCATTCCTCCGGCTCAGGCACGGTCTTGTCCAGTATTTTTTTAACGAAAGGGTTGAGCAGCGCCCGGCCCGGCATACCCACCGGGCTTGAAATAAGCACCACGTCGTCGGAGGTGGCTTTCAGGTACATTTGTTTAAATGCCTCGGACACGGCGCATTCCATACTAAGCACAAAGCGGGTCGCCATTTGCACGCCGCTTGCGCCAAGCCTGATCGCCCTGGCGATACCGCTGCCATCTACAATACCCCCGGCGGCAATCACAGGTATTTTTACTGAAGAGGCGATTTCCGGTAAAATTTCTTCGATTGAACGGCAGGTCCCCAAATGCCCCCCGGCTTCCACCCCTTCCGCCACTATAGCGGAAGCCCCCTGTTTTTCAGCGATTTTGGCCAGTTTGGCGGAAGACACGATGGATACGATCGGGGTATCGGATTCCCTGCCCCACTTGAAAATGTCCCTGGAAAAGCCGGCCCCGGTAATGATCAGGTCAATCTTTTCCTCTATTGCCGTGTGCACCAGGGCAGCGAACTGCCTTACGGCAAACATGATGTTGATGCCGATGATCCCTTTTGAGTTGCGCCGCGCGGTCCTGATTTCATTTCTCAGTTCGTCCAGCGACATGCCGGTAGCAGCGATAATGCCGATGCCGCCGGCATTGGCTACGGCCGTGGCGAGCGGGGCCGTGGATACCCGGATGGCCATTCCTCCCTGGATGATTGGGTAACGGGGCGCCAGGCGGCCAATTTTCAGTGATGGAAATTTCATCAAAATCCTATTTCTCCTTAAAACAATTTATCCATTATATATTATCCCAACGGGTAATCTAAATATAAGTTTAATTGGAAAATTTGGCAATCTAAAGACTCTAAATTACCGGCTTTCGTGGCAAATTATACATTTTTCTTTTGGTTAATTCAAATATTCTATGTTAAATGGTATAATCCTTTGCACTGCGGCAAAAACGGTGTAATATTTAATGTGAGTTAAAATGCTAACTAATTAGAAACAAGTATATTGCGTTTACTCAAATTAACATATTAATAGTTAGATGAGGCGCCTGAAGGTGTTTTACTGCCAGCCGGACGATGATGACGACCTGGCGGATTTATTGAAAAATTTTGTGCTGCGGCTGGCAAATGAAACTTTTGTAATAGATTGACAGACGGGGTAATTTCCGATATAGTAAGACTGCTAAAAAAATATTTTCTTCGTTAGGTGAGGCTTCTACACAGACACATGCCACTGCCCGGAAATGTCGAGAGACGCCGACGGGTTAACAGGTACTGCCGGCTTAAGGTTTTACTTAATGTGGCTGGGTTTGACCCTAGCTGTGTACGTGTCAAAACTTTCACGAGTGGAGAAGGTTTATCTGTGTGATGCTGGAAAAACCTTCTATTTAGAGAGGGTTTTTTGTCGTTTTGGTATGAGTGCAGCACCGCCTGCAAACCATATAACCAGGGCCAGGGGCTGGTGATCAGCCTGTTGCCGGAGGGAGGTTTAGATTATGACTGCGTTTAATGAAAATCTGGTCGATATAATCCGCGATGCCCTGCGCAGCGTGGAATCGAGAGAAAACCTCCCGATCCTGCTGGAAGACCTGCAGCCGTTTGACCTTGCCAGCATCCTGCCGGAATTTGAGAAGCAGGAACAGCTGAGCCTGATGTCTGTGCTGCCGGCCGGCAAGGTCGCCGATATGCTGGAGTACCTGGAGCCGGTGCAGCAGTACTGGTTTTTGTTCCACCTGGGAGAGCCCTTTGCCCGGGAAGTATTAAACGGCATGTCCAGTGATATCATCGTCGATTTTTTTGCGGCGATACACGCGCGGCAGGCTGACCGGCTGTTTCAGTGGCTGCCGGAAGAATACCAGGTAAAGGTTCGCTCGCTGATGAGCTATCCGGAAAACACCGCCGGCGGACTGGCCATTGTGGAATACGTGGCCGCCCGGCAGAACTGGACTGCGGAACAGGCCCTTGCTCACGTCCGGAAGATCGGCAACGAGGCTGAAATTGTATCTTACGTGTTCGTGTTGGACGCGGCCGGCAGGCTTGTCGGTATTGTGTCCCTGCGTGAGCTGATCCTCGCGGCGCCGAAGACAAAACTGGCGGAGTTTATGAACAGCAGTGTTATCTCTGTCAACGCCGACACTGACCAGGAAGAAGTGGCCCGGGTCTTCGGCCAGTACGACCTTGTCGCCCTGCCCGTGGTGGATGGGAGCGGCAGGATGGTAGGCATCATTACGGTCGACGACGTTCTTGACGTTGTCGAAGAAGAAGCCACGGAGGACATCCAGCTTTTGGGCGGCAGCCAGCCGTTGGAGGAGCCTTACATGCAGGCCGGGTTTTTTTCACTGTACCGCAAGCGGATCGGCTGGCTGCTGGTCCTTTTCGTAGCCCAGGCCTTTACCAGCAACATCCTCAGACATTATGAGGGAGTGCTGAGCGAAGTGATCTCGCTGGCCTTGTTCATACCACTGCTGATCGGCACCGGCGGCAACGCCGGATCACAGGCGTCTACACTGGTAGTCCGGGCGCTCGCTGTGGGCGAGGTAACCGTCCGGGATTTTGCCAGGGTGGTCTGGCGAGAGTCCCGTTTAGGGCTGCTGCTGGGTTTGACCATGGCGGTGGCCACGTTTTTAAGAGCGTTGACAATTGGTGGTTCGATGTACCTGGGTATTACAGTCGCTGCTACCGTTGTCGCTATAGTAGCGGTTAGCTCGACGGTCGGCGCCGGGATCCCCATTGTGGGCCGGCGGCTGGGGATAGACCCCGCAGTGCTTTCAGCCCCTGTGATTACTACCATCATCGATTCAGCCGGCCTGTTCATATACTTTGAATTTGCGCGCCACATTCTTAACCTCGGCCACTAGCCGATATTGCAAACGACAAGCGCCGGGGACGGTTCCCGTATGCCTTTTTTGTGTTTTATATACAATATTATTACAAAAGGACCCCCTTGTTTTTCTACTGAAAGCATCTTTAAATGCCGCACTTTGCATTTTTTTGGAGATTTACTATTAATCTTGACAATCTCTTAAGATTAATATAGTAAAATATATTTATAAATTTATCTGGATGTTAAAGGAGGTTTATTGATGGTTAAATTTTTCAAGATGCCGGCGGTGAAAATAGGGAGCGTATTTTTAGCCGGTATGCTGGTTGTAGTCCTAATGTCATTAGCTTCCGGCCTGCACGGGTTGCCCAGCGTCACCTGGGCGGATGAGAACAGCGCCGCAGTTATGCAGAGCACGCAACTACCCGGACTAGGGCCGGATACTATCCCGAATATGGTTTCCATGGCCGGCCCGGCTGTGGTTAGGATCAATACTACTACGATCAGCGAAATTCAGCTTGACCCATTTTTTAACGACCCCTTCTTCAGGCAGTTTTTCGGCAGCCAGTTCGGCGTCCCGTCACAGCAGCAGGAAAGCCACGGGTTGGGCTCGGGTTTCATTATTTCAACTGATGGCTATATATTAACAAATGAGCATGTAATTGAAGGCGTCAGCCAAATTGAAGTAAACTTATCCAACACGGATAAGCCATACCCGGCCAGGCTGGTGGGGGCAGACAAAGACCTTGACCTGGCTGTGCTTAAAATTGAGGCTGACAGTGAGCTACCCGCTGTGACCATGGGTGATTCCAACAGCATCAGGGTCGGGGACTGGGTGGTGGCTATCGGCAACCCATACGGACTGGACCACACCGTGACAGTGGGAGTAATCAGCGCCAAGGGCCGGCCGATGAATATAGGTGACCGGCAGTACCGCAACCTGCTCCAGACCGACGCGTCGATCAACCCCGGCAACAGCGGCGGACCGCTGCTCAATTTAAAAGGGGAAGTAGTGGGGATCAACACCGCTATCAACTCACAAGCCCAGGGGATTGGCTTTGCCATTCCCAGCAGTACGGTCAAGTCTGTTATTGACGACCTGATCAACAAAGGCGGGGTTGCCCATCCCTGGCTCGGTGTTTACCTGCAATCGCTGCCCGAAGATTCAGCCCAATCTTTCGGGCTGAGTGAGCCCAAAGGGGCCTTGATAGCAGAGGTGATCAGCGGTTCCCCAGCCGATAAGGCGGGCTTGATGAAAGGCGATGTTATTGTGGGCTATAGCGGCAGTGCCGTTACCAACCCTGATCAATTAATCGAACTAGTGCAGGGGACCAGCATTGGCAGTCAGGTAGAAATACAGTTTATCAGGAACAGTGAAGCAAAAGTAGTTGTAATTACAATTGAAGCCAAGCAATAAGTAACAGCTTTACATTGTAATTGGACTGGAGCTTACCATTTTTTTTGTTGTGTCCACACCTAAGGTTCTCCTGCTGCATATGGGATATCCTCAACAGGTGTGTTTTTGTTCCTTTTATGCAATACAGTGAGGGAGAACCGTCTCCATATTGTACCTAAAGGTCTGCGTTGACAAATATAAGGCCGCTAAGGTAAGCTATAAAGGATACTAAGATGGTAGGGATTACAGGCAAAAGAGAGATGGGTATAATATTCATGGGTATAATATTCTTAGAGGGGGGTTTTTGATTGAGGTTTTCTACGCGGTCACGGTACGGACTGCGGGCAATGTTGGAACTTGCGTTTAATTACGAGAAAAAAGAACCGACGCCGCTTTTTCAAATTGCGGAAAAGCAGTTAATTTCTGAGGGTTACCTGGAACATATGATGACTGTACTGCGTAAAGGAGGACTGGTCCGCAGCGTGCGGGGCGCCCAGGGCGGCTATCTGCTGATGCGGGATCCCGCCAGGATAACCGCCGGTGAGATCATCAGGTGTTTGGAGGGACCGCTTGGCCCCACAGGTTGTGTAAGTGAAGAAGACCCGGAAAACTGTATAAGAGCGGATTTTTGCGTGACGAAGCACCTCTGGGAAAAAGTCAGGGAAGCAACCGCATCAGTGTTGGACAGCGTCACCCTGGCGGATCTATGCAGGCAAGCCGGGGAACAGCGCCGCTCCAAGGACGAAGACATGTATTGTTTATAGATAAAATAGCAGCTTGTCTCCTAGCGCAAATTAGCCCCAAGTTAAAGTTTATAAAACTGTAAATCGAAAACTGTTGACAAATCCCTAGTGTTTTCATATGATATATGCATAATTCCGATTAAAATACTATGTTTATGTGCGCAAAAATTGCTGATAATTTAGGAGGTTGGGGCAGTGCGCAGTATTTATTTTGATCATAGTGGAACCACGCCTGTTCACCCGGCAGTAGCCGAAGAAATGTACAGGTTCCTTACCGGGGATAATTTCGGCAACCCTTCCAGTATCCACCGGTATGGCCTGCAAATCCGCAAAAAATTAGCGGAGGCCAGGGAAAAGGTGGCCCAGGCTCTGGGCGCAGACGCTGGAGAGATCGTTTTCACCAGCGGCGGGACAGAATCAGATAACATGGCTATTCACGGCGCAGCCCAGGCTAACAAAAACAAGGGCAACCACATCATTACCAGCGCCGTGGAGCATCACGCGGTCCTTAACACAGTAAAGGCCCTGGGTAAAGCAGGTTTTGATATCACAATTCTGCCGGTGGATCAGTATGGTATGGTAAGCGTCGATGACGTGGCTGCTGCTATCACGGACAAAACAATTTTGATTACCATTATGCACGCTAACAACGAGGTAGGCACGATTATGCCGGCAGCTGAAATCGGCAGGCTGGCCCGGGAGCGTAAAATAATATTTCACGTAGATGCGGTGCAAAGTTTTGGTAAAATACCAGTTAATGTAGAAGATTTGGGGGCGGACCTGCTGTCCCTGTCGGGGCACAAGATTTACGGACCCAAGGGGGTCGGCGTCCTTTATATCCGCAAGGGGATACGCTGGCGTCAGTCCCTCTTTCACGGCGGCGCGCAGGAGCGCCTGCGCCGGGCCGGCACTGAAAATATACCCGGAATCATGGGATTGGCCAGGGCGGTCGAACTGGCTGTGGAGAACAGGGATAACGAAAGCGCCAGGTTAATGGGCCTGCGGGATAAAGTAATCAGGGGCCTTACCGGCAGCATAGAAGATGTCATACTGACCGGGCACCCCACGAGACGCTTGCCCAACCATACCAGTTTCCTCTTTAAGTACATTGAAGGCGAATCAATCTTGTTGAGTCTTGATATGAAAGGCATCGCGGCATCCACCGGTTCCGCCTGCACATCCAGATCACTCGAGCCTTCACACGTGCTGACGGCGATAGGGACGCCGCCTGAGGAAGCCCACGGATCGCTGCGCATTACCTTGGGTAAGGACAATACAGAGGAAGACGTAGACTATTTCCTTGAAGTAATTAAACCGATTGTAGAAAAACTGCGGGACATGTCGCCGCTAAAGGATTGAGAAAAATGGATCAGAAAATCATTCTGGAATTAACGGAAAAAATACTTAAACTAAAAAAAGAACGCAAAGCAGTTATCCTGGCACATTTCTACCAGCGTCCGGAGGTACAGGACGTGGCGGATTTTATCGGCGATTCTCTGGCTCTATCCCAAAAGGCCGCAAATACCGACGCTGAGGTGATTGTCTTCTGTGGCGTACACTTTATGGCGGAGAGCGCGTCTATACTTTCGCCCGATAAGATCGTCGTTCTGCCTGATGAAAACGCCGGCTGTCCCATGGCTGACATGGTTGACGCGGTACAGCTGCAGCATAAGAAACAGGAGATCCCCGATGCCACGGTGGTATGCTATGTTAATACTTCCGCTGATGTCAAGGCTGAATGCGACATCGCCTGCACCTCGGCCAATGCTGTCAATGTCGTAGCTTCTTTGCCGGAAGGCCAACCAGTACTTTTTGTTCCCGACAAAAATTTAGGCCATTATATTATTTCTAAAACAGGCAGGGACATGACATTGTGGGAAGGCTGCTGCAATACTCACGACCATTTGACTACTGCGGATGTCCTCAAGGCCAGGGAAGAGCACCCGGATGCTCTGCTAATGGTTCACCCGGAATGCCGGCCGGAGGTGGTAGCCCTGGCGGACAAAGTGGCCAGCACCGCCGGAATGATCAGTTTTGCCTGTGAGAGCGAGGCTACTGAATTTATAGTGGCCACTGAAATGGGGATACTTCATCCCCTGAAAAAGCGCTGCCCGGATAAACATTTTTATATGGCTTCACAAAGTCTGGTGTGCCCGAACATGAAGAAAACCACTCTGGATAAGGTTTACCAGGCCCTGGTTACCCTTGAGCCCAGGGTTAAAGTACCGGAGAAGATCAGGGAGCGTGCCAGTATCTGCCTGGAAAGGATGCTGGAAGTTGTCTAAAACGGCACACGCGGGCTACTATGAAAAGCCTGTTTGCCTGTATTAATTCTGGTGCAAAATAATTATAAACAGCCCCTGATAATGGGGCTGAAATTATTATTGGCTATAAACAACGGAAGGCTGTGAGATACTTGTCTGGGATTGTAGAAAACCTTACCGATTTGATTGGCAATACCCCGCTGCTCCGGCTCAGACGAATACCGCAGGGGGCAGTCGCCGACCTGGTTGTTAAAGTGGAATCTTTTAACCCGGGAGGCAGTGTCAAAGACCGCATTGGATATAATATGATACTAAGGGCGGAAGAAAGGGGATTGCTTAAACCCGGCTCTGTAATTATCGAGCCCACCAGCGGCAATACCGGGATCGCTCTGGCGATGGTGGCCGCTGTGCGCGGTTACCGTATGATTTTAACCATGCCCGAAACGATGAGTATAGAGCGACGAAACCTGCTCAAGGCATACGGCGCCGAACTGGTGCTGACGCCGGGGGCCGCCGGGATGAACGGAGCTGTGCGGAAAGCAGAAGAACTTGCCCGGGAAATACCTGGTTCCTACATGCCCCAGCAGTTTGAGAACCCGTCTAACCCAGAAATTCACCGGCTGACTACTGCGGAAGAGATCTGGCGCGACACAGACGGGAAAGTGGATATTGTCGTGGGCGGCGTGGGCACAGGCGGTACTATTACAGGCGTTGCCCAGGTTCTTAAAGCGCGTAAACCAGGATTAAAGATCGTTGCTGTAGAGCCGGCTGACTCGCCGTTGCTGTCGGCAGGAAAAGCCGGGCCCCACAAGATCCAGGGGATCGGGGCAAATTTTATCCCGGCGGTTTTGGACATGACCATGGTGGACGAAATAATCAGGGTGAGCAATGAGGAAGCCTTTGATACCGGGCGGCGGCTGGCCAGGGAAGAGGGGCTGCTGGTAGGCGTATCTTCCGGCGCGGCGGCTTTCGCGGCGCTTGAGCTGGCGCGGCGCGAGGAAAACCGGGGCAAGCTGATCGTGGCTGTCCTGCCGGACGGCGGGGAGAGATATCTGAGCACGCCGTCTTACTTTAATTAGTTTATAGTTGCCTGCAAAGCAAAATTGAGGAGGTATAGCTTGATGTTCAGCGGGCTGCGAAAAAATATTCGGGTTGTTATGGAACGGGATCCCGCCGCCAGGTCGGCGTTGGAGGTTATTCTCTGTTATCCGGGCTTTCATGCCATTATTATGCACAGGCTGGCTCACCGTTTTTACAGGCGTCGCTGGTTTGTCACGGCCCGGCTGATATCCCACATCTCCCGCCTTTTGACCGGTATCGAGATCCACCCCGGCGCTAAAATCGGCGAGGGATTGTTTATCGACCACGGTTCCGGTGTAGTTATCGGTGAGACCGCCGAGCTGGGCGACAACGTCACCATTTACCAGGGCGTTACTCTGGGCGGTACGGGCAAGGAGAAAGGAAAAAGGCACCCGACCATCGGCAATAACGTGGTGGTCAGCGCGGGCGCCAAGGTATTGGGAGCTTTTACAGTCGGCGACAACTCCAAAATCGGCGCGGGGTCGGTAGTATTGAAAGCAGTCCCTTCCGACAGCACGGTAGTGGGGGTGCCCGGAAAAGTAGTGGCCAGGAACGGCCGGAAGGTCGAACCGCAGGAGGACTATGAAATAGACCTGCGTCACGACCTGCTGCCGGACCCCGTGGCAGAAATGATCCTCTGCCTGCAGAAAAAAATTGACAGGCTGGAAAAACGGATCGTGCAAATGGAAAGAGGAATGTCAGGAGTGTCAGGGGGACGGGGTTGTTGACACCTTGCAACTTGGACAACTTGTACCTTTAGGTCGGTGTCATGGGGAACGTTCCTCGTCGTGCAGGGTGGGCTACAGCCTATCAATGATGCGCGCTTGGTCGTACCCACAGTTTTAGTGCCCTAAATCCAAAAGCAATACCCGGCAGAGGGGAATTTCCGGGATAGCGCGACATAGGAACTTTCTTCAGATTCACCAGGTAAATCACCGTGATTATACCTTACGGGGGTTTACTTTTTTATATACAAACATTATTAATAATCTTATAAGATTATGTTAATAAATAAGCAACACATCCAGGTGTATTATAGAAAAGGAGCCATAGTAACGGTCCTATTGATTCCTTTAAAACGGGGATTTCCTTTGTATGTAATTTTTGGTACAAGAGGGAATAAGGGAACAGTCCACTGTACCACTTGCAACAAACAATTTCGGCACATGAGAACCGTCCCCCCTGTGCTTACATAATTTCGGCACATGAGAACCGTCCCCTTGTACCGCTATGAGGAGTGATATTTTGCCAGCTGTTGAACAGAATGCGATAAGGCCGGCGGATTTGAAAAAAATGACTGTAAAAATAAAAGGCATGAGCTGTGCCGCCTGCTCTAGTCGTGTTGAAAAAGCTCTGGCCAAAATGCCCGGTGTCCAGGCCGCCGGTGTTAACCTTGCTGTTGAGACCGCCACCGTGGAATACTTGCCTGAAAAAGTCGCGCCTGAGATGATCCTGGACAAGATCACGGAAACCGGCTACCAACCAGTGTTGGAAAAAGTTGAGCTGAAAATTTCCGGCATGAGCTGCGCTGCCTGCTCCGCCAGGGTGGAAAAGGGGCTTAATAAACTGCCGGGTATCATCCGGGCAACAGTCAACCTGGCCACGGAAAAAGCGGTAGTAGAGTTCAACCCCGCTGAAATTAATCTTCCTGGAATAAAAAAAGCAATAGAAAATTCGGGATACGGGGCGGCCCCGGCTGAAGACCGCGGCTCTATGGATTCGGAGCGGCAGGAAAGAGAGAAAGAAATCAGGCGGCAAAGGTCCCTGTTGGTTTTTTCGGGCATTCTATCCGCGCCGCTGTTGTTTAATATGCTGGTGATGGTTTTAAATCTGCACCGCTATGTGCCCGAGATTTTGATGAGCAATTATTTTCAATTCGCCCTGGCCACCCCGATCCAGCTGGTGGCGGGAGCGGGCTTTTACAAAGACGCCTACATTGCGCTACGCGCCAGGAGCGCCAACATGTCGTCGCTGGTGGTAATGGGTACCTCCGCCGCTTACATTTACAGTGTTCTGGCCACTTTTTTCGGCCATATAATCGGGATTAACGAAGTCTATTACGAAACCAGCGCGATTATCATCACCCTGGTTCTGCTGGGAAAAACCCTGGAGGCTATAGCTAAAGGACGGACATCCGAGGCAATTAAAAAACTCGTCGGCCTGCAGCCCAAGCATGCCCGGGTGATCAGGAACGGCCAGGAAATTGAAATACCTGTGGAAGAAGTGGAAATGGGAGACCTGATCGTGGTGCGGCCTGGGGAAAGGATCCCTGTGGACGGCGTGGTCAGGGAAGGATATTCAACGGTAGACGAATCCATGCTAACCGGGGAAAGTTTGCCGGCGGATAAAAAAGCCGGAGATGAAGTGACCGGCGCCACAATCAACAAACTTGGCACATTCAAATTCGAGGCGACCAGGGTGGGCAAGGATACCGCCCTCGCCCGGATCATCAGGGTTGTAGAGGAGGCCCAGGGGTCAAAAGCGCCGATCCAGCGCATGGCTGACATTATCTCCGCTTATTTTGTCCCGGCGGTAATAGGCGTTGCCCTGGTTACGTTTTTAGCCTGGTTTTATTTTGCCGCTCCAGGTAATTTCACCAGGGCGATGTTAAATTTTACCGCCGTCCTGGTGGTTGCCTGCCCCTGCGCCCTTGGCCTGGCCACTCCCACCTCGATAATGGTTGGTACCGGCAGGGGCGCGGAATACGGTATTCTGATCAAGGGCGGCGAATATCTGGAAAAGACTCACCAGCTCAACGCTGTCGTGCTGGACAAAACCGGGACCATTACCAGGGGGGAGCCTTCTTTCACGGACCTGGTTCCGGCGCCGGAGTATCAAGGCCGCGAAGATCAGCTGCTAGAAATCGCCGGCCGGGCGGAGAAAAATTCCGAGCATCCCCTGGCGCGGGCTATTGTCAGTTATGCAAGAAAAAAAGGCGCCGGTCTGGCTGACCCGCAGCAGTTCACAGCTGTACCCGGACATGGGGTGGACGCCCTGATCAACGGGCGCAGGGTATTGCTGGGCACCAGAAAAATGATGAAAGACAACGATATTGATATAGCTGGGCTGGCCGGGGATATCGAAAAGCTTGAGGAAGAGGGCAAGACCGCCATGTTTATGGCCGTGGACGGAAATCTGGCGGCAGTAATCGGTGTGGCGGACACGATCAAGGAAAGTTCCCGGGAGGCCATAGACCGGGTCAAGAAAATGGGTATTGAAGTATGGATGCTCACCGGTGATAACAGGCGCACCGCTTTCGCCATTGCCAGGCAGGTGGGTATTGATAATGATAATGTGCTGGCGGAAGTGCTGCCCGAAGACAAAGCGGGGCAGGTGGAGAAACTGCGCCGCCAGGGCAAGGTGGTCGGCATGGTGGGCGACGGCATCAACGACGCCCCGGCGCTGGTTACCGCCGACATCGGCTTTGCCATCGGCACGGGCGCCGACGTGGCCATCGAGGCCGCGGACATTACCCTGATGCGTGGCGACTTGCTGGGTGTCCCGGCGGCCATCAGCCTCTCCCGGGCCACGATCAGGAACATCAAGCAGAACCTGTTCTGGGCGCTATTTTACAACTCTGTAGGTGTTCCGGTAGCCGCCCTGGGCCTGCTCAGCCCGGTACTGGCCGGCGCAGCTATGGCCTTTAGCTCAGTATCGGTGGTGAGCAACGCCCTCAGGCTGCGCCGCTTCAAGCCAGACATGTCCTAATATTGTTAGCGGTGTCAGGGGGTTGTCAGGGGGACGGGGTTGTTGACACCTTTTCAGTGTCAGGTGACAACATTCATTAGACTGCGCCCAATGCCAGGCGCACATGCAAGAGGAGCCCGCCGGAACGGCGAGCTCCTTGATTTTGTCCCATGTTGTGACGCAGGAAACCAGGGTCCTTACTGCATCGTAAAGATAAGCAGCAGAAATATACCATATATGGCCACAGGGTAGATCATGTGGCTGGCCCTGAGTTCCCTTTTCCAGGCCACGATCAGGTAGATGACAATGCTTGAAAGCAGCGCCAGCCCAGCGCTTATAGCGGCCAGGGTGGAGATCGACCACGGTGTCAGCATGATACCGATAGTCGGGATGACAGAGCCCTGAAAGACCATCGCGCCGGTGATGTTCCCCATGGCGAGGGTGTCTTTGCCGCCCTTGACCCAGATGATGCTGTTAAACTTTTCCGGCAACTCGGTGGCAATGGGCGTAATGATGATCGACAGGATCAGTGCCGGCATCATAACAGCGGTTGCCAGGTTGCTGAGCGCGTCAACAAAATAATGCGCGCCGCCGGCTATCAAACAGAGGCTTATCGCCACCTGTATGATAATAATAGGCAGGGGCGCCTCCCCGCCCTTTTTCCACAGGTACAGGGGCGGTATGTCCAGCTCGGAGAGGGTATCCCCGTCACCAAGGGTCTTGATTACATAATAACCGTACCCGGCTACCAGCACCGCGGCAATCGGGATTTTTACCATCATGTAGGGAATGAATGCCGCCGCTGCCGCCAGCGAATAAAAACAGATAAAATATTTCAGATCCCTCATCACGATGGACCGCTTAACATCTATACAACCACTGCCCCGGCAGAATACCATTTTGGAGACGCCGACCACGCCAAAGGCCAGTGTGCTTAACATAAAGGGAGCGCCCAATATCGCGCCAATCCCCACTTCAGTCGCTGTGCCTGTAGGAGCGAAAAGGATAGCGATGAGAGGTACCATTGTTTCGGGTAACGCTGTTCCCACCGCTGCCAGGACGCTGCCAACCGCTCCCTCGGAAAGGTTCAGCTTTTTGCCCAGCCATTCTATTCCGTTAGTGAATATCTTTGCGCCTGCCAGGATCGTCAACAGTCCGGCGGCGAGCATTAGGATAGTGCTTGTCCACATTAATAACAACCCCTTGTCTAAGTTAGACTAATTAAAAAGACCCCCGTACCTTTCTAGCAGAAAGAACGAAGGTCTTGCCTAACCGCTCCGGGTTTGCAGAAACCGGGTATTGCTACCGTGATGACGGCTACTGCTCCGGGTTACCCCGGTGGCTACTCCCCTTGGATCTCTATCACTAAAATATTATCACAGCTATTGCAGCGCAAGTCAAGCATTTTGTTGTTTAAATTGGAGTAGCTGTAGCACACGACCCCGATTCATGTGCAGGCAGCGCAAGGCCGCATTCCTCGATTGATATATCAGTGAATTTTTGTGAACCTTTGAGGGGCTAAAAGTGTCTAACTTAACAGATATTCCAGTGCCGTATTGTTTGTAAAACAAACAGATTAGGCATTATTGGTTTAAATAAATCTAAAAGGGGGGTACTTCCAGGTATATGAAAAACAAATGGGTCGCTGTTGCCGTTATTGCCTTACTGGCGGCTATTTCAGTTACTGAAGCTTTTGCCGGTAAACCGGTGAAGCTGTTGGTAAACGGCCAGGAAATCAAGTCTGATGTGCCGGCGCAAATTATCAACGACAGGACAATGGTACCGGTCCGCTGGATTGCGGAAACTCTAGGAGCGGATGTCCAGTGGGATGGGCAGCAAAATATTGTAAATATAATAAAAAATAAAGATCAAAGCGAGCTGATGGAGGTTGCCAACCTGGTTGAAGACTTCGGTAAAAAGCTGAAAACCGTTTCGCTGCAAGCCCCGCAGGATATGGTAAGCAAGAGTATAGAGGAGGAATATGGCGGCTTTGTGGCCCCCGCGCTGCTGGCGGAATGGCAGAGGGGTATGCAGGATGTTCCGGGCAGGCTGCTTTCCAGTCCGTGGCCGGAACGCATAGAAATACTGAGTATAAACAAATTATCTGCCTCCGGGTACGAGATTAAGGGTGAAATTATAGAAATAACTAGTGCGGAAATGGCAAACGGCGGTGTGGCCGCCAGGCGGCCAATTACCCTTACGGCAGAAAAATTTGGGGGCCATTGGCTAATCACTGCTGTGCAGCTTGGCGCATACGAGGAAAACGGCCCTGCGGTATATAAAAATAGCTGGACTGCCCAAAACCAGCGGCAGGATATTCCGATCATGGTATTTACCCATGCCCAATGGGATGCGCTGCAAAATGGGGAATTCCATATCGGCGCGGCGCCGATCGGACCAAGCGAACTTGCCCGTAACAGCAGTTATGTTTTTGCCCTGCCGGCTCGTTATAACTACGCGTTTCCGGCGGGTTATGAAGAAGTAGAAAACATTTTAAAAGGCGATCCTCTGAAGCCGCTTGAAAATGGGCAATAACGCGCCGGGCTCATTCCGGGGGTGTCAACAACCCCGTCCCCCTGACACCCCGTTGATTAAATTGGTAAATAATATTATTATATATGTGAACCAAAATTTGGTGGCGACCGTCTGATCATACAAGGCGGATTTGTTATAAAATTTATTAAAGGGAGTGGTGGAATGGGTCTTTTTCCGGGAGCCAGTGGTGTCAAAGTATTTCTGGCCGGGCTGGTTTTGAGTGTCTTTATTTTGCTGCCCGCGGCGGCGCAGGCTGAAACAGCCCTGGATATGCCGGCGGCAAAATCGTTGCTCGATGCCGATCTGAAAAATGCGGCGCCGGCAGGAACAGGGGAACAAGAGGCGGCGGTCAGCCTGGAGCAGGCGATCAGGATTGCCAAAGAAGAATTTGTGATACCAGAAGCTTTCAATGAATTTTCAACCGGGTTTGATCAGAGTGAAAGCGGTTCATTCTGGAACCTGCGCTGGTATCGTTCCGGTGATCCGGGCGGTGAAATGTATGTGCGCGTTAACAGTGTGACAGGAGACATTTGGAGTATGGGGCAATGGATTCCTACTGAACCCGGCCAGGAATATCAGGGGTTGCCCAGATACTCCAGGGAGCAGCTGGCAGGTACGGCTACCGAGCTGGCGCAAAAATTACAGCCGGAACGTTTCAAATCAACCAGGCTGCAGCCGGCCCGGGATGATGATTACCAGCCGCTTTCCTTCGTCAAGCGCGGCCCGGTGGAATACCGGTACGAGTACGCCAGAATTGTCAATGGTTTTCCTTTTACCGATAATGGCATCAATATTTCTATAAGCGCTGACACCGGCCAGGTGACCAGGTTTGATCTGACCTGGGACGACACCATGGGATTTCCCGCCACCGCCGGGATGATCAGCCGGCAGCAGGCTGAGCAGATATTCCGGAATGAGGCCGGTCCGCAATTGTATTATTTCCGGGAACGCGTTCCAGGCGGCAGCAAGATACCCTTGAAGCTGGTCTACCGCCTGCCGGGACAGGATAACCGGGCGGTTATTGACGCCCTTAGCGGCAAAGTGATCAGCGGGGAGAATGAGTTCTATACTTATTACGGCCTGGGCGCCGGTGGTAATGAAAAGATGATGGCCGACAGAGATGCGGCTATCCCGCTCTCGCCAATGGAGGAAATTGCGGTGGAAGAGGCCAGGGGCCTGCTAACCAAAGATAAAGCCCTGGAGTTGGCCACAAAAGCCGTACCGGTACCCGCAGATTATGCCCTGACTAGCAGCCGGCTGGAGCAGGACTATATGTTCAACGACATAAAAAACTGGCATTTTATGTGGCAGACCGGTAGCGGCGCGGAACGCAAGATGATGGACATTGCTGTGGACGCGGTTACCGGCGAGCTGATTTCGTTTAATACCAGCTCCTATTTTTACGGGCCATCAAAAATTCCGCAGGTTAAATTCAGTGAGCAAGATGCGCTGAAAATCGCCACAGACTACGTCAAAAATATCCAGCCCGGCAAGTGGGGCCAGGTAGTTTACGTTAATTGCCGGCCGGATTACTATCCCGAAATGGATAGAGATGGCGCGCCCCAGCCCGTCTCATACTCCTTTAGCTGGGTCCGCCTGGCCAATGGCGTACAGTTCCCGGACAACGGGTTCAACGTGGTTGTGGACAGCGCCACGGGTGAAGTAACCAGTTACCGGATGACCTGGTGGGATGTCAGGTTCCCCGGCCAGCAGGGCGTCATCGGCAGTGAGGCGGCGGCGGACAAATATTTGCAAGAGGCTCCCTTAAGCGCGGCCTACCTGCGGCTTTGGACCGGACTGCCTTACACCAAGACACGCGACGAAGGGGAAATCCGTCTGGTCTACTATACTTCCGGGCAAAACTTTGCCATGCTGGACGCCTTCACCGGTCAACTGCTTGATTACAACGGTAATCCTGTGACACCTTCTTATAAAGATCAAAAGTTTACGGACCTGGACGGCCATCCCGCGCGTGAAGCTGTGGAACTGCTGGCCCGGTCAGGGATAGTAACTACCACCGGCGGTAAATTCCGCCCGGATGACGCGGTTACTCAAGCGGAGCTAATCACGATGCTGGTTAAAAGCAGCGCCTGGATGCCGGCGCCGGTTTACCGCGAGGGCGCCGCCGGGCAAGAGCCCTGGTATCAGCAGTATTACAAGATGGCGGCGCGTTTGGGCATTATCCAGGCCGGAGAAAATCCCGACCCGGATCTGCCGGTTACCCGTGAGGTTTTGGCCCGGCTGACTATCCATGCCATGGATTTATATAAAGCGGCTGTACTAAGCGATATCTACAAGCTTGATTTTAAGGATGCCGGTGATATAACCGACTACCTGAGAGGACATGTGGCCCTGGCGGCAGGGTTCGGCCTGATTGAGCCGGTAGACGGGCAATTAAAGCCCAAGGCGACGGTCACCAGGGGCGAGGCTGCGCAGTCCCTGGTGAAGATACTGCAAAGCAATTCCTAAAATTAACAAATACAAAGCCGGGGCTGACAACAGCCCCGGCTCCGTGTATAACAAGGATATACCAATTGAGATGCGTTACGTCCGGTTTCCTGCAGGAGCGGTCCCTGAATGCCCGCATGCAGGGCAGGCCTGATTTTTCCTTATTTCGATTTTGCTGAATTCCATAGTCAGAGCGCTGTAGGACAGCATCTTACCTACCAGTAAGTCGCCGATCCCCAAAAAATATTTCAAAACCTCAGTAGCCTGAATAGTGCCGATTGTCCCCGGGAGAAGGCTCAATAAACCCACCTCGGCGCTGGTCTGTACCCTGGCGGGCGGCGGCGGCGAATTAAAAACGCAGCGGTAGCATGGCCCCTCCCCGGGTAAAATAGTCATAGCCTGGCCAAAAAATCTTAACACCGCGCCGTGAAAAAACGGTTTCCCGGTCTGGACACAGGCGTCGTTAGCTAAAAATCTGACCTCAAAGTTGTCGGTACAGTCAACAACAACGTCAAAGTCTTTAATTATTTCCATGACATTCGCTGCTGTCAGCCTTTCCTGAAAGGTAATTAAACGGCAAGAGGGGTTTATGGCCGCCAGCTTTTCCCTGGCGGAAACAACTTTCGGCCTGCCGACGTCGTTTGTAAAATGCAGGACCTGTCTTTGCAGATTGGAGGCGCTCACAACATCGTCATCAATAAGGCCGATGGTCCCCACCCCTGATGCAGCCAGGTAATAGGCTACGGGGGAAGCCAACCCCCCGGCGCCGATCAGCAGCGCCCTGCCGGCGATTATTTTTTCCTGCCCGCCGGCGCCTACCTCAGCCAGGACAATATGTCTGCCATAACGTTCTATCTGTTCTTTCGTTAAACCCAAAACGTTACACCCTCTTTTCGAATTAGAGACTGGTGGCGAATCAAACCTGCATATATATTTAGAGCGATTGCGGCGCGATCCAAACCGGATGCGCGTCACATCGCTCCTAAAGGCGGCGCTAACTACAGACATTACCGGCAGGTTCCTGTGCTGTCCAACCCGGAACTATCGGCGTTATGGGCGCATGGCCTTCGCCGGGCTGTCCACCGTAGCGCGTGTATGGCATCAAATCTGCTCCTGCGTTATTGCGCGACCAATCGTTTAATAGTTTTTCCACCGGCGCCATCTCCTGTTGTTATGGCCGAGTGTTTTGGTTTTGGCGCCAATGGTTTTTTATCTTATATATTGTTCTGTCTAGTTACCTGGTAGTGTTTAACCTCCGCCAATAAAATAGTTAGTTAACAGTTGCAACAAAGGTATCCTGCCGGGGCCGGCCGCAAGGCACTCAACACCGTGTTCGTCCAGGGCGACAACATAATCCGGATCCAGAGGCGATGGAATCATTTTCCACCCCATGGCTAACAGGCTTTCCCAAAAGCGGGATGTCCAACCATAACCGTCTTTCCAGTAAATCTTCGTATCTGTGAAAGCTATGGTCTTGTTGAGTTCATCAATTGCGTTTTGGTCATACCCATCTTGCACCCTATCTTGCAGATCCATTCTGACACCTCCTCACTGTATTTATAAATTATGTTATTAGCTATTGATGCCAATAAAAACAATAAGGAGCTAAAAAGCAGTAAGCATATTAATATTATTAAAATAGTATACTTTGAATTTACCTTACTATACAACCTGGATTTTGTCAACGGTTAAACACCAACAAGATATTTTGTCCGCCCCAGCCCGCGGGAAGAAACCGGGCAGCACATTTTCCCGGAAGGGGCAGGCTACTCTGGCGGCTTTCTGCATCCCGGCCCTCATTGCCAAAGGGATGGCCAATCTTTATAATATCAATATAAAGCATAGGCCGGGCAGCGCATATGGCCCTTAAAATCCATATTGCCGGGCGGGAGGGAAAACTTACATGATAACCTTGCAAAAGCTGCTGGAAATTGAGCAAAATGCCATGCCGGAGGCAGCCGCAGCCATTGAAGAAAAAGATATACGGCTAATTGCCGGCTGGTTGACGGAGAAAGACCGGGAAATAAGGAATAAGGCGCTGCTCTTATTGCAAAACCGCTCTATGAACCATAATGATGTCTACCCTTTTTGGCATGTATTTCAGGAGAAACTAAATAGCAATCAGCCCGAGCAGAGAAACATCGGCATTATGCTTATTGCCGCTAATACAAAATGGGACAGGGAAAATAAAATCGATGAGGCAATCGACGCCTACCTGCTGTGCCTGAACGACAAAAACCCTGTGATAATACGTCAATGTATCCAGTCTTTACACCAGATTCTCCCTTATAAAAAACACCTGTATCTAAATATTGCCGATAGGCTAATTTCCGTCAACATTCCAGACATTGAAGAAACAATGAGGAAACCGGTGCTAATCGACATTTTAAAGGTGCTGATGGTAATAAGAAAAGGCTGGTATCCGGATGAGGTTGAACAATATATTAGTTTAGCGCTAGCCGGGGATTTACTTGATCAAAATGATAAAAAACAAATCAAATCAATGATGTGGTAGGAAGGACAATGTATAACCCTTGAAGAATGATAACGTATTCTGTCGGATTTCGGGGGTGTTTTTTATATATGTCGCAGAATCTTGATGAGTTTCTGGATCAAACGCTGCAGGAAGATTTGAAAAGCCTTAACAATGCTCACCGCAGCATGGCAAATGTGGTCAGGCGGGTAAAAACAGCAGTTGACCAGGGCAACCTGGAAGCCCTGCAGCAGGCTCTGGCCCGCTACGGCGAATTGCTGGACAGGCAGCATGAAACACTGCGGAGCTTGCAGGAAGAGCTGCCTGCTTTCGACCTGCAGGTTTATCTGCAAGAAGAGTTTCACCGGGGCTTTATGGAAGCCCTGGCAGCAGAGGATTTGGCCGTTGAAGCGGAATACCCGGTTTATGAAATCCTTCCCTTTAAGGTGCGGGCGCTGCCGGATAAAGAGATGGTCACCATCGACGACCGTGTCTGGCGCAACCTGCGTCCCGGCGTACTGGCCGCGCATTTGAAGAAAAGCATTGACCGCTTGAACGCGGCTTCTTTCGATACGCAGCGTTTTCTCCAGTCTCTGACGGCGGCATACGATACAGAAATGGCCAAACAGATCGTCAAGAACAAGATTGATGTCAGCGAGCAGGAAGTCCTGCTGAAAGACATCTATAACATCCTTACTCCCTTACCGCGGCAAAAACGCGATTATCCTGCGCAGTTATTTGCCTTCGACCTGCACCGGGTGCTGAAAAGCGGCTGTTTACACGCGCCGGATGGCAGGAAGCTCTGGCTGGGCAATGTGCGTAACATCAGGCAGGCCATGGTGATCCTGGACGCCCAGGGGCAGGCGCAGCGTTTTGGTGTAATGAAATTTTATAAGGAGGGGTAGGCTTTGGAGCCGGCATTCAGGGAATCAGCGCTGGAAATCCTGAGACGCGGGGAGCCGCCGCTGGATCCGCGGGCGCTAAAATCAATCACGCTGGGAGAGCAGGAGGGTATCTGGCATTTCTGGCGGGATTATTATTTGGACGATTATATCGCTTGCGGTGGCAGCAAGGTGAAATTTCTCACCGGCAAGCCGGGTTCCGGCAAGACGCACGCCCTCCTGTTGCTGCTGGAAGAGGCCCGGCAGCGGGGCTATGTCACATTTTTTGCCAGCGCCCGCCACATGCGTCTGAATAAGTTTGACTCGCTGTACCAGGCCATATTGGAAACGGTGGATGTGGAATCCCTGGTGTCGTCTTACTGCGCTAATGTTATCAGCCGCCTGGGTTATGATCCCGCACAGCTTGACCAGGGGCAGGATTTCTTTTCCTGGGCGCAGGCGCGGGGCCGGGCGCCGGACAGCTTGCGGCGCGAGATCCAGGAAAAGCTCGACGAGCTTTACCTGGATAGGAAATTAAACCATAATTTCGCGCTGGCGTTTACCCAGCTCTGCGCTCATCACCTGGGCTTGCGCCGGCTGGCGGATGGGCAGCAGGACACCCTGCGGGAATGGCTTAAAGGCAGGCCCTTGCCGGCCAGGTCTTTAAAACCCTTGAAAATTTTTACACGCGTCAATAAATATAATGCCAGGCACATGATGGCGTCTTTTCTTCATTTGCTGCGGCTCTGCGGCCGCCCGGGACTTTGCGCTATGGTGGACGACCTGAACGCATTGCTGGAGCGCGGACCCGAAGGGCGGGCGCTCTACGGCAGGGCCGCCCGCAACGAGGTCTACGAGAGCTTGCGGCAGCTGGTGGACGATTTCGCTGGTTTTGCAGGGGCATTTTTTGTCTTTGCCGGGCAGACGGAATTAATTCATGACGAAAAGGGCGGGTTTAAATCCTACGAGGCCCTGTGGATGCGTATTCAGAATGAAGTAACGGGCATGCGTCCCAATAAGTTTGCCGATCTTTTCAATCAGGATCATCTGGTAAAAGAAATCTTCACCGGCGAAACCTGCCTGGAACTGCAGCAGAAGATAAACGACCTATTTGGCTGTAGCTCCGCTATCCGGCAGGAAGACTTCCACTGCCTGGTGGAAAGCGTCAGTATGCTTTCACCGGTGCGGCGGGTGGTAGAGGCTATTGTAAACCAATGTGACGCGGGAGGTGCGAATGATGGGGAATTTTGCAGCCAGGCAAATCATTGAATATCTGCGTTCCGGTGTTTCCTCCCGCAGCTTGAGCGCTATTTTTTCATACGGCCGGGAGGCTGCCTGCGAGCGCGTGGAGCGTGAACTGCAGCGGGTGCGACAGGACGGCGGCGCCCATTCCCTGGTGATCAAGGGCAATTTTGGCAACGGCAAGACGCATTTTTTAAATATTATCGCCCACAAGGCGGAAGAGATGAATTTTGCCGTCAGTTTTGTGCCGCTCTCCAAAGAAACTCCCTTTGATAAAATGGACCGCCTGTACCGCAGGGCGGCGACCGGACTATGCCTGCCGGGTTGTTCCCAACCCGGCTTCGTCCCTATGCTGGAAACACTGCAGGCGGACAGTGAGCCGGCTGAAGAGTTGCTGAACTATGCCGCCCATAACCTGCACCCGAAACTTGAGGCGGTGTTGAAAAACTACCTGTACGGCAGCGGTGACGCATACAACCAGCATATCCTGGCCAGTGATCTGGCCGGTGACTTTATTCCCAACGCGCAGCTCAAATCTATCCATCGCTTGAATTTTGGCAAAACACTGGCGTTAACACCTTTCAAAATCAAAGAAAACACTTTCGATTATTTTCGCTTTCTATCCCGCTTAATCCGGGTTGCGGGCTATGCCGGGTGGGTAATTCTTCTCGACGAGTTTGAACAGTTGATGTATCTGGGCGTTATGGCCAGATCCAACGCCTACCTGAACGCCGCCCGTTTTATGTCCCCGTCATTTGGCCTGGCGGGGACTTATACAGTATTTTCAGCCTCATCCAACCTCTGGTCGGAATTAATCTGGAAGCAAAAAAAGAGTGACTATGATATTGTGCCGCAGAAGCTGGCGGCCAAAGAGAGGCAATATGACATACCTACGGTGCGGGAAGTTTTCAGCAGTTTTTTAAAAGAGAGTATTTTTCTGGATACTATTTCTGCCTTCGATATCCGCCGGATGCTCCAGGCTGTGCGCGAGCAGCATGCCCTGGCCTACGATTGGCAACCCCCTGACGATATTAGCCAGGCTACGGCAGGCCTGTCTGCAGACAAGCCTCTGCGTACGGTGATCCGGACTGTGGTAGAGTACCTGGATCTGCAGTATCTTTACGGCGGCAGCCAGCGGGTGACCGCAGAGATGCCGGAGGAACTTCCGCCGGGTGATGAGAGGGAAGGACAGGAGATAGTTGAAAATTATGAGGAAGAGTGTGTATTCCGGGGAGCTAACATTGAATAGGCCGCCAGGCGCCGGTTAACCTGCAAAATCATCTGGCGCTGTTCCGGACATCGGCGCCAATATTTGTAAAGCAATAATATATGTTTGATTCCGCTGCAAAAAATGGGATTTTCTGATTATGTGCGATAGATTTAAAAGGGGGGCGCCTTTTTTGCATGCTGCTGTATTGATAGACTCTTTTAACGAGGCGCTGGCGGAAGAAATCGCCTTCCTGCGCAATGAAGGAGGCCGGCCCTTGACGCTCCTGGACGGGGTTTTGGTTTACCGCGGCCAGGAGGGTTTTTTATATGCCTTCGATTTGGAGGTAGATGCTTTTCTACTCGATGGTACGCCGGTGCGGCTGCGCTGCGGTTTTCGCGAGACGGCAGGGGAGGTAGTGTCCATACGCGGCGTAGAGCTGACACTGGCGATGCATGAGGACATGGGTGAATTCCTGGAACGGGCGGAACTGTTCTGCGAACCCTGGTTTTTGCTGGCCGCCCTGCAGGAGCGCCTAAGGGAAATGCCGGGCAGGAATTTCCGTCTGGCCCTGGCCGTACTGGAAAAGGCCCCGGCGCGCCGGCGCGGCTTCGGTTACGTTTCACTTTCCGCTGCCGCCGGCGCCCAGGATGAAGCGCTGCAGTTGGCGGGTGAGAGGGCAATCACTTTTATCTGGGGACCGCCAGGCACCGGTAAGACGGAAACTCTGGCCAGAATTGCGCAGCTCTTATTTGAACAAGGTGGCCGGACGCTGATCCTGTCCCATGCCAATGTGGCTGTGGACGGCGCAGTGCTAAGGGCGGCGGCCCGGATCGGGGCGCCTGTTTCTTCCGGCAAGGTAGCGCGTTACGGCTGGGCCAGGCTGCCGGCGCTGCGGCAAAGCGGCTTGCTGGCCTCCAGCCTGGCAGCCGCTGACCAGCCGGAGATGTGGGAGAGGATCAGGGAGCTGGAGAATGAGCGCGGTGAACTGCTGGCCCGGTTGCGGGCAGGCGGCGCAAGGGACAAACGCCTGAGCGACGTTGAGCAGGCCTTGCGAAACCTGAGAACGGCTTTGAAAGAAGCCGCCGCGCGCGTTAGCCGCGCAGCGCGGGTGATCGGCTGCACCCTGTCCACGGCGGCTATTGATCCGGTCATTTACCAGGACCACTACGATTTTGTGCTGCTGGATGAGGCCAGCATGGCTTATATCCCGCAGGTGGTTTTTGCCGCCTCTCTGGCAGGCCGGAAGCTGGTGGTTAGCGGCGATTTCCGCCAACTGGCGCCGGTAGCGCTGGCCGGGACGCCGCGAGTGGAGCGCTGGCTGAAGCGGGATATTTTCGAAGAAACCGGAATAACCGCCGCTTTTGAACAAGGCCTGGCGCCGGACATCGCGGTACTGCGTTTGCAGCGGCGGATGCACCCGGCCATCGCCGGGTTTGTGAATGACTTTGTATACGGCGGCCTGCTTTACAATGCCCCGGAGACAGCCGGGCGCGCCAAGCTTGCCAATGCCGGGCCGTGCCCGGGCGCGGCGTTGACGCTGGTAGATTTAAGCGATCTGCCTGCATACTGCTACCGGCATGGTTCCTCCCGCTTCAATCCACTCTCTGCTTTTATGGCTCTAATGCTGGCCAGGCAGCTCAGGTCGGACGGCCTTACTATCGGGCTACTTGCACCCTATGCTGCCCAGGCCAGGCTGCTAAACGCTTTGACTGCCGGACTTTTAGGCGCCGCCGGAGCGCGCGCCGGGGCTGCCGGTGTGACAGCCGCCACGGTCCATCGCTTTCAAGGGGCCGAACAGGACGCGGTAGTGCTGGATCTGGTTGACGCTTATCCGCAGCGCGCCGCCGGCGGTCTCCTTTCACGCCGGGATGGGAACATGGGGCAGCGGCTGCTTAATGTTGCCGTTACCAGGGCGCGGGGCAAGCTTTTTGTCCTGGCCTGCCGTGAATTTTTAGAGGACAGGCTGCCCGGTGACTCCGCCGTGTGCAGGCTTTTTCGTTTTATCCGGGAAAACGGCCGGGTGATCCGGAGCAGGGAACTCTTTGCTGAGCTGCCTGCTAACCTGGCGGGCAAAGAAATGGAAATGACATGGTTTACCAGCCGCTGGCCGGCCCTGGAAGCATGGGAGGCCGATGTCCGCTCTGCCGCGTCCATCCAAATGGATTGGCCGGCTGCGTCCGGCCCGCCGGGGCCACCGGTGGCGCGTTCCCTGCGGCAGGCGCGAGCGGGCGGCGCCCGCCTTTCCCTGCGCGCCGGACGGCCTTTGCTCTTGCCGTCCGAGCTGCAGCCGTACGCTGTGCGCTATAGTGCGGCAGTGACGCCGCTAACTGCGGTGGGACGGGACATCGTCTGGTACGGTGGCCCCATGCCGGCGGACGGCAAGGTAGACCACTGCAGTGTCCGGGTGACGGGAGAAAGGGTCTGCCGCACGCTGCTCTACCTGTTGGAGATGGACCTGCGCCGGGAAATTGGCGGGAAGCGTTTCGCTGGTTTGCAGGCTTATGTAGAAAACCGCCTTTCTTGCCCCCGCTGCGGCGCCCCGCTCACTGTCCGGTCAGGGACAAGCGGCCATTTCCTGGGCTGTACCGCTTATCCACGCTGTGATCTGCCGGCTGCCGGGTTCACGCTGGAAATCCTTGCCGCCTACCTGGCTGAGGCCGGGCTGACCTGTCCGGCCGGCCACCTTTTGCAGGCCGTTCCAACAAAACGCGGCCCTCTGGTGGTATGTTCCCACAACCCGGCCTGCCGCTGCGTCTACCAGGTGCGGGACCTGCTCTAGGTTAAACTTATAGAATTGCATTATGAAGTGATTGACAGGGCTGATCGCAAGTGTTAAAATCTGTTTATATCATTAAACATACAAACCGATGAGCAAGACTAGTAGGAATGATTGGCTGTACCTAGAGAGCCGCCGCCTGGTGAGAATGCGGCTGCAGCGATTATTATGAATGGACTTGCGAGGGCAGCCCGAAATCGAAAGAAATTAGGCGCTGACGGGAACCCTGTCCGTTATCAGCGGGGTGCATATGATAGTATGCAAAATGAGTGGGCGATTTATCGTCAATTTGGGTGGTACCGCAGGAGCTTAAAGCTTTTGCCCCTTTGTTTGGGGGCAAAAGCTTTTTTGGTTTTTCGGAAAGTTTTCTTTTCGAAAATTGTGGATAAGTGACCTGCAGGCTTCGTTAGCGGCGATATTGATCCCTAATGCAAAGGGCGGATGACTCCGGGGATGAGCGAGGTCACTGTTTGAGGCGCGAAGCGCTGGGTTTGACCGGGCCGGGGAGAATGAGTCCGGACATTTTTAGGGGGCGAACCCGGGCCGCGTTGTAAGCCTGCAGCTCGCCCGAAGGGTGAATTTGTTCTTTTTTTGAAGAAAAGGCAGGTGGTTTACATGTCAGACGGGTATTTCGGCATCCACGGCGGACAGTATATTCCCGAAACGTTAATGAACGCTGTGCTTGAGCTTGAGCAGGCCTATGATCATTATAAGCGTGACCCCGGCTTTCAGGCGGAACTGACCGGGCTGCTGAATAATTACACCGGGCGTCCTTCGTTGCTCTACTTTGCCGAAAAGATGTCCAGGGATCTGAACGGGGCCAAAATCTATTTCAAACGGGAGGACCTTAACCATACCGGTTCACACAAGATTAACAATGTGCTTGGGCAGGCGCTGCTGGCTAAACGCATGGGCAAAACCCGCGTGATCGCCGAGACCGGCGCGGGGCAGCACGGCGTGGCTACAGCAACCGCCGCCGCCCTCATGGGGATGGCTTGCGAGATTTTCATGGGCAAGGAAGACATTGACCGGCAAAGGCTCAATGTTTACCGGATGGAACTGCTGGGCGCGCAGGTGCATGCGGTGACGAGCGGCACCCGGACACTTAAAGACGCAGTCAATGAAACCATGCGTGAATGGACGCGTCGCGTGGCGGATACCCATTATGTGCTGGGCTCGGTAATGGGACCACACCCATTCCCCACGATGGTGCGTGATTTTCAAAGCGTGATTGGCCGCGAAGTAAGGCAGCAGATGCTGCAACAAGAAGGCCGGCTGCCGGATGCCTTGCTTGCCTGTGTGGGCGGCGGCAGCAACGCGATGGGCCTGTTCTATGATTTTATCGCAGAGCCGGAGGTGCGTTTGATCGGCTGTGAGGCCGCCGGGCGTGGCATCGATACGGCTGAGACTGCCGCTACTATGGCCACCGGATCACCGGGCATTTTTCACGGCATGAAATCCTACTTCTGCCAGGACCGGTACGGCCAGATCGCTCCAGTGTATTCCATTTCAGCGGGGCTGGACTATCCGGGCGTAGGTCCCGAACATGCTCATCTCCGCGATACAGGCCGGGCGGAATATGTGCCTGTTACTGATGATCAGGCGGTAGAGGCCTTCGAATACCTCTCGCGGACGGAAGGAATTATTCCGGCCATCGAAAGCGCCCACGCGGTAGCCTGCGCCAGAAAGCTTGCTCCGGCAATGGGAAAAGACCAAATCCTGGTAGTCAATCTTTCCGGCCGGGGGGATAAAGATGTGGCGGCGATAGCGCGTTACAGGGGGGAACAAATCGATGAATAAATTACAGCAGTCGTTCTCGAACGGCAAGGCATTTATTCCATTTATTACAGCGGGCGACCCATCGCTGGAAGTTACTGAACAGCTGGCGCTGCAGATGGCGGCTGCCGGCGCGGATTTAATCGAGCTGGGAATCCCTTTTTCTGATCCAATTGCTGAAGGACCGGTGATTCAAGCGGCAAATAATCGTGCCCTCGCTGCCGGGACGACTACGGATAAAATATTTGCGATGGTGGGCAGGATCCGCAAGTCCAGCCGGACGCCGCTAGCCTTTATGACCTATATGAACCCTATCTTTACTTACGGCACTGAGAAGTTTATGCAGAGCTGTCAAAAGGTTGGCGTTGACGCAGTGATCGTGCCTGATGTGCCGTATGAAGAAAGAGCCGAACTGGCGCCTTACTGCGCTAAATACGGCGTTACCTTGATCTCCATGGTCGCTCCGACATCTAACCATCGCATTCGCATGATTGCCGGCGCCGCGCAGGGATTTATTTATTGTGTTTCATCGATGGGTGTCACCGGGGTGAGACAGGAGATCGGCAGCGATGTTGAGCAAATGATTGAGCTGGTAAAAGAAGTCAAGGACATTCCCTGCGCTGTTGGCTTCGGTATTTCGACTCCTGAACAAGCGAAGGAAATAGCCCGGTTTGCTGATGGCGTAATTGTCGGCAGCGCTATAGTAAAAATTATAGCTCAACACGGTGCGAGCTGTGTGCCGTATGTTGTGAAATATGTACAGGGCATGATAAATGCTGTTAAATAACTCAATTTAATAATTACAATCAAACCAATGAGCAAGAGAAGTAGGTATTGAAAGGTAGTACAGAGAGCCGCTGTTGCTGGGAATGCGGTATGCCGGAAAATATTGAATGGACTTGCGAGGGCGGCTTGAAACCAGTAGGGAGTAGATACCGACGGGAACCCTGTCCGTTATCAGCGGGGCGCATATGATGGTATGCAGATGAGTGGGCGATTTATCGTCAATTTGGGGTGGCGCCGCAGAAGTATAAGCTTTTGTCCCTGAGCAGGGATAAAAGTTTTTTTATTGCCATAAAGTGGCTATTCATTGGTGAAATGAGGTTGAACAAATGATCAGACCCGATTCCGGGATTATCCAGACCCTGGCTAGCGAGTACAGTATCATACCAATATGCCGGGAAATCTATGCCGATGTGATTACTCCGATTGCGTTGCTGAGAAGGTTTTCTGGGATAAGCAAGCGTTATTTCCTGCTGGAAAGTATTGAGGGGGGAGAAAAGTGGGGCCGTTATTCTTTCTTGGGATTCGATCCGGCGCTGCGGGTGTACGGTAAAGAACAAACCGTTACCATCGAGCAGAATGGTAAGGTCAGCCGGATTGAAACCGACCAGCCCTATGATGTATTGCGGGAAATTCAGCAGGCTTATAAATCTCCCCGGATTCCTGATATGCCGCCTTTTACCGGGGGATTTGCCGGCTATCTGGCCTATGCCATGATTGCTTACGCGGAGCCCAAATTATCCATTAAGCGCGGCGAATTCAATGATTTTGATCTGATGCTGTTTGATAAGGTGATTGCTTATGATCATCTCAAGCAGAAAATCTGTATTATGGTCAACATGAAAACCGATCAGTTGATGGAAAATTACGGCAAGGCCGCCGCGGAATTAGAGAGAATTGCCGGCTTGATCAGCGATACCCGGCGGCTGCCCCCGGTTAAGGGCGAGGAAAATGTCAATTTTACCTGCAATGTCAGTAAAGAAGAATACTGCCATATGGTTGAGCGTACCAAAGAATACATTTTGGAGGGAGATATCTTTCAAGCTGTAATCTCAAGGCAGTTTACATCCCCATACCGGGGCAGCCTGCTGAATGCCTACCGGGTTTTGCGAACAACCAATCCTTCGCCCTACATGGTCTACATGAAGGTGGACGGAGAGGAACTAATGAGCGCGTCCCCGGAAACGCTGGTGCGTTTGCAAAACGGTCGGCTGACTACTTTCCCGGTGGCCGGTTCACGGCCGCGGGGAAAAACAGACACTGAGGATCAGCTCCTGGAAAAAGAGCTGTTGGCTGATGAAAAAGAACTGGCGGAACATAATATGCTGGTCGATCTCGGCCGGAACGACCTGGGTAAAATTTCGCAGTTTTCAACGGTAGAAGTGACAAATTACATGGCGATCCATCGTTATTCGACGATTATGCATATCTGTTCCCAGGTGGAAAGCGACATACTGCCCAATTGTGACGGATACAGCGCCCTTGCGGCGGTTCTGCCGGCGGGAACCCTGTCCGGCGCGCCCAAGACCAGGGCCTGCGAGATCATCAATGAGCTGGAAGCCGCACCGCGCGGCATATATGGAGGCGCGCTGGGCTATCTGGATTTTACCGGAAATATGGATACCTGCATCGCTATTCGTATGGCCGTAAAGAAGGATAACAAGGTTTATGTACAGGCGGGGGGCGGTATTGTAGCCGATAGTATCCCTGAAAAGGAATATGAAGAATCCGGCCATAAAGCCCGGGCGGTAATTAACGCCATCCGCCATGCCGCGGAGGTTGATGACTGATGATTCTGCTGATCGATAATTACGATAGTTTCTCCTATAATCTGGTACAGCTGGCCGGCAGCGTCAATCCGCATATTAGCGTAATCCGTAATGATGAAATAACAGCAGCGGGGATTGAAGCGCTGCTACCTTCTCACCTTATTCTTTCTCCCGGTTCCGGATACCCGCGGGATGCCGGCGTCTGCGAAGATGCGGTTCGCCGTTTGGCGGCAAAAGTTCCGATCCTGGGAGTGTGCCTGGGACATCAAGCTATCTGTACAGCCTGCGGAGCTGAAATAACTCATGCCAGACAGTTGATGCATGGCAAGAAGTGTACCATAACTATTGACAACACATGCCTGCTCTTCCGGGGCCTGCCCCGGCAGATTGAGGCCGCGCGCTATCATTCGCTGGCTGTCCGGAAAGAGACGCTTCCCGCTCAATTGCAGGTTATTGCTGAAGATGGAATGGGAGAAGTGATGGCAGTCAAGTACGAAAAACACCAGGTTTATGGAGTGCAGTTCCACCCGGAATCAATCATGACCCCCCTGGGGCAGGTAATTTTAGAAAATTTTTTAAAAATCGGGAGGTAATAAGATGATCAAGCATGCTATTCAGACAGTCATCAACGGCGGGGATCTGGACTTTGAAACCGCTAAAGGAGCCATGAACGCCGTCATGGACGGCACTGCTACCCAGGCGCAAATAGGGGCGTTATTGACCGGGCTGAGAATGAAAGGCGAAACTGTGGAGGAAATCACTGCCTGCGCTGCGGTGATGCGTGAAAAAGGACTGAAAATTAACCCGGTGCGCCATGTTATAGATATTGTCGGAACCGGCGGTGACGGAACAAACACCTTCAACATTTCTACTACGTCCGCTTTTGTGATCGCGGCCGGCGGTGTTCCGGTAGCCAAGCACGGGAACCGCGGGGTATCGAGCAAAAGCGGTGCGGCCGATGTCCTGGAGTGTTTGGGGATTAACCTTAATCTGACGCCTGCACAAAGTGAAGAAGTATTAAAAAAGAGCAATATATGTTTTATGTTCGCCCAGCTTTATCACGGCTCAATGAAATTTGCCGCGCCGGTACGGCAGGAAATGGGCGTGCGTACCATCTTCAACATCTTGGGCCCCCTGGCCAACCCGGCGGGCGCGACTATGCAGTTAATGGGTGTATATGACCGTAAACTGGTGGAACCCCTGGCCCGGGTGCTTGCCAATCTGGGTGTGGTGAGGGGACTGGCGGTAAGCGGCGGCAGTGAGGGCATGGATGAAGTAACCCTGACCGGGCCAACTTATGTCTGTGAAATTCGGTACGGGGAACTGACTTCTTATGAAATAACGCCGGAGCAATTCGGTTACAGCCGCTGTACGCTCGCAGATTTGGCCGGCGGCAGTCCCGCCGAAAACGCGCAAATTACCATGGATATATTAACCGGCCGGGAAAGAGGGCCCAGGCGTGACGTGGTAGTCCTGAACGCGGCCATGGCTCTTTATTTGGGCATTGATAATTGTTCAGCAGCGGACTGTATCAAATTGGCCCAGGAGCTGATCGACAGCGGCAAAGCCGCCGCTAAACTGGCGCAATTCCGCCGGCTGACCAAAGAGGTGGCGCAATGATCCTCGACGCCATTGCGGCTGCCGCCAGAAGCAGGACCGAGCGGAAGAAAGCAGAGAGGCCGCTGGAGAAAGTAAAAAAAGCAGCCCTGCGCATGAATGCCGCTACCGGTTTTCCTTTTGAAAAAGCCTTAAACCGGCCGGACATTAGTTTTATCTGTGAAGTTAAAAAAGCCTCCCCCTCTAAAGGAATAATTGACGCTGATTTTCCTTATCTACAAATTGCCAGGGAATATGAGACGGCCGGCGCCGATGCCATATCCGTACTGACCGAACCGGAATACTTTCTGGGCAGCGACGATTATTTAGTGCAAATATCAGAGGTGGTTGCGTTGCCGGTGCTTCGTAAAGACTTCATCGTTGACCCTTACCAGATTTATGAAGCCAAAATCCTGGGAGCGTCAGCTGTTCTGCTCATCTGCGCTCTTGTGGATACCCAAACAATCAGTGACTATATTGCAATATGCGATGAACTGGGCTTGTCCGTACTCGCAGAAGCGCATAATGAAAGGGAAATGGTATCGGCGCTGCGGGCTAAAGCCAGAGTTATCGGCGTTAACAACCGCAACCTGCGGGATTTTACGATTGACATCGGCAACAGTATCCGGCTGCGGCATTTGGCGCCGGATGGCGTACTCTTTGTAGCGGAAAGCGGTATTAAAACCGCTGCCGATATTGAAATGTTGCGGCAGGCCAAAGTCAACGGGGCGCTGATCGGTGAAACGCTGATGCGCAGCCCGGATAAGAAAGCCATGCTCACAGGATTGCGAAACAGGGCCAATGAGCAAAATTAAAATATGCGGTTTGACACGAAAAGCGGATATAGAAGCAGTGAACCGCCGGCTGCCGGACTGCGCCGGTTTCGTGTTTGCTCAAAGCCGCCGGCGGGTGACACCGCAACAGGCCGCTGTTCTAAAAGCTGCTCTTGATCCCCGGATTAAGGCGGTCGGAGTTTTTGTCAATGAATCTCTTTCTTCCATTGTTAAACTATGCGACAGCGGGGTAATAGATTTGGTACAGCTGCACGGGGATGAAAGCGCGGCATATATTAGAAAACTCAAGGAGCAAATTGATATTCCGCTAATCAAAACAGTGCGGGTGCAGAGTGCGGAACAGGTGCGGCAGGCAGAGAAGTTATCCTGTGATTTGCTTTTGCTGGATACTTATCAAAAAGGACAATATGGGGGCATTGGGAAAACATTTGACTATGCGCTGATTCCTTTTCTGCAAAAACGATTCTTTCTGGCCGGCGGATTGGACAACAGCAATATAGCGCAGGCGATCAGAAAATGTAATCCTTATGGTGTTGATATCAGCAGCGGTGTGGAAACCGATGGCATCAAGGATGAGGACAAGATCAGACAGATCATCCAAACAGTCAGAAGTTTAGGTTGACAAACAAGGGAGGCTGGAGAAGATGATATTTGTATTAAAGCCGGGTGTGCCGCAAGAAAAAATTGAGCAGTTTCAACAGAAGATAGAGTCGAACGGTTTCAAATCATTTCTCAGTACCGGCGCCGGGCATACTGTGGTCTGTTTGATTGGCAACACGGCTGCCATAGATTTAGATGCGGTGGTGCAAAACAATGATATTGTCGGATATGGCAAACGTGTGACTGAACCATATAAAGCAGTAAACCGCAATGTACATCCGGAGGATACCATGGTAAATGTAAGTACTGTAACCATTGGTGAGGGTATGTTTCAGGTTATAGCGGGACCCTGCTCGGTAGAAAGTGAAGAACAAATTATCGAGATTGCCGGGTCGGTGAAAGCAAGCGGGGCAACTATGCTGAGAGGCGGCGCTTTTAAACCGCGCACTTCGCCTTATGCCTTCATGGGACTGCATGAGAATGGATTGCGTTTCTTGCTTAA
This sequence comes from Pelotomaculum sp., assembly GCA_018435055.1. GTDB lineage: Bacteria > Bacillota > Desulfotomaculia > Desulfotomaculales > Pelotomaculaceae > Syntrophopropionicum. Next base: position 56,885 of record JAHDOA010000022.1, read on the forward strand.
GGCCAAAAAAGAGACCGGCCTGCCGGTTGTCACCGAGATAATGAACCAGACCCAGTTACCTTTATTCGAGGAAATTGATGTGATTCAGGTTGGCGCCAGAAATATGCAGAATTTCGACTTGCTTAAAGAAGTGGGCAGGTTTAACAAACCGGTCCTGCTGAAAAGGGGGCTGGCCAATACTTTGGAAGAGCTGCTGATGAGCGCTGAGTATATTTTATCCGAGGGAAACAGTCAGGTTATTCTGTGTGAGAGAGGGATCCGCACTTTTGAGACAGCTACTCGCAACACGCTGGATTTATCGGCGATTCCACTGCTCAAAAAGAAATGCCATCTGCCGGTTATTGTCGACCCCAGCCATGCCGCCGGCCTGCGGGCGCTGGTGCCGCCGCTGGCGCGGGCGGCGATAGCGGCAGGGGCGGATGGTTTAATGATTGAAACCCATAATAATCCGGCCAGGGCCCTGTGTGATGGCGCTCAGTCTCTTGATCTGGCGCAGTTCAGCGATTTAATGGCGGATTTAAAACGTCGCATCGCATTTGAGGGAAAACAGGCCATAGTGGTTTAGGGGAATCGGAGGCGTCATACGCTTCGGGTTCTTGTCAATAATAGCAATGCCGGATAGATATAGGATTTTCTGTTTTATTAGCAGAAGGGAGTCGTATAAAATTGCTTGCCCATGTGAATGCGGTATTATTAATGTGGCATTATATTGGTGCAAGTTTGCTTCTGAATGCCCCGGGAATCACGGGGACGGGAACCACGGAGACGGACCAAATAATCCCTTCAGGGAGGTGGAGGCATGAATTTATCGAAGAGCGCCATCGACAGGGAAAAAGACACCCTGAGAAAGATGATTAACCTGTATTGCAGAAAACAGCGTCACCATGGCGATACCCCTTGTAAAGATTGCGTGGCCTTGTTAAACTATGCCTGCAGGCGCCTGGATTTATGTAAATTCGGCGCCGCCAAACCTACCTGTGAAAATTGCCCGTCGCATTGCTACAAACCTGACCAGCGGGAGAGAATTAAAAGAATAATGAGGTACGCAGGGCCAAGGATGATTATTTACCACCCCCTGGACGCAGTCCGGCATTTCATAAAAAACAAAAGAAGAACACCTGTAAACTAGCATGCAAAATTTTTTAGCCTCATAGAACCATCTCCTAAAACAAAATCTTGCATCTTACCCTGGAAACCCACCCGCCTCTCCAGGCCGGGCCTTTCTCTTTCGTATTGGCGCTGTGGCCTTTGTCCACTCTGTTTATTATGTATGCCGGATTAATAGTCCAGCCCCTTTGGCATTGCGCGCTGTGGTATACTTTGCACGGATTGTTTTATTATGTCGTTTATTATGAACCTTTCTGTCCTTTATGCCGTCATATAGGTATAAGGGATACCGCTGGTAAATGAAGGGATTCACATGAATAAACTCAGTAAGATGAAAAAATTTTACTTGTTGATTGCCCTGGCCTGCATCATTCTTGGAATTATTTTTTTTGTACAATTCCGAATTGCCAGGAGCGTACAGTACAATGAGTCGATCCGGAGAACCCAAGAATTAACAGCCCAGGTCGAGCAGATGAAAAAGGAACGCGATGTCCTTCAAGCCCAATTGACCAGGATGCGCGGGCAGCTGGAAAACATACTGACGATCGACTCCCCTGCGCCTCTGAATAAAGAAGATATTGAACCGGCAATGATTTTTGCGGGGGTAACCGAACTGACAGGCAGCGGTGTGAAGGTGACCCTGCAAGACAGTAGCGCGATACAGAAACCCGGCGAAAACCCCAACTTCTACCTTGTACATGATGAAGACATATTAAGAGTGGTCAACGAAATAAAAGCAGCCGGAGCCGAAGCTATCGCGGTAAACGAACAACGCCTTACAGCTGCCACCGGGATCAGCTGCAGCGGGCCGTCCATCAGTGTAAACAAAAAAGCGCTTGTTCCTCCCTTTGTCATAACCGCCATCGGCAACCCCGAGACCCTGGAAGGCGCATTGAAAATGAGAGGCGGGGTGGTTGAGTTTTTGCAGTTTTGCGGCATCCAGGTTTCCATTAAAAAGCTGGAGAACATTACTATCCCGGCCTATAAGGGCAGTATAAAAATGGATTACATAGTTGAAAAGAGCGCCGGACTTTTGTAATAAGAGTGTTTATAAGAGAGGGCTTAATTTGAACAGGACTTTTTTCTTTTCTTTTACCGTGCTTGTCTTTATACTGGGAGTGATGCTGGGTTTCCAGCTGCGCGGCGCCAATGCCGGTAATACTGCTGTCCCCGGTGACAGAGAACAGAAATTAGCTATGGAGAAAAAAAATTTGGTGGAAGAGTTGTACGAAATGCAGCTTGAAATTAATGATCTTTCAACCAAACTGGATCAGGCAGGGATAGGACAGAAAGAAGCTGAAGAAGCGCTGAGATTAGAACTTGCCAAAATAAAACGATTTGCCGGCTTATCCGAGGTTTCCGGACCGGGTGTAGAGTTTATTATACAAAGCCGCCCGGGTCAGACCGAACCAGGTCCGGGCAGGAACCTGCAAAATGTCACCGACCACCATCTTTTAAAAACAGTCAACGAATTGCATTGCGCAGGCGCACAGGCTGTTGCCATAAACGGACAGCGGATCACGACCCTCAGCGAGGTGCGGCAAGCCGGCGAACACATCAACGTTAACGGCGTCCCTCTCTCACCTCCTTATCATGTCATCGCTATCGGCGATACCCCTGCTCTAAAAGGGAGATTGGAATTAAAAGAAGGCCTGGTTGATTATCTGAATGCATGTGGCATCTCAGTTGAGGCGCTCGAAAAAGACGAGGTTGTTGTACCAGCTTCAGATGAGTTATACTATGAATATGCAAAGATTGTTAAAAAAAACTTGTAGCATGAGAAATAATCAAAAACTTCGCCGTTTAATGAAAACCCTGGTTTTCTTTGCCGCCTCCGCGGGTGGACGGTAACCCCGAGCCCAATATTGATTTCAGGCGGGTGCCGAACCAGGAAGCGTTTTTCAAAAAATACGCCGACAGCCTTACTACCGAGCTCAAACCATGGGATCAGGAGAACCTGAGAAAGTGGCAGGGAGGTGACATAGTTGTATTTGGCCCGCCCTGTGACCACGTTGGGGTAGTATCGGACAAGAGGCGGGCGGACGGGGTTCCCCTGCTGATCCACAACGCCGGTCCCTGTACCAGGGAAGATAACAGCCTCTTGGCCTGGCCTTCCCCTTTGGCATACCATTTCCGCTACCCCGCGAGACAAGGGGACGTTCCTTTTGTCTCATTGGCTAAAGCCGGCGCCTGCAGCTAGTATTCACGCCTAAAGCAATCTGTCTTGCAGGATATACTGACAACCTGCGTTTAGGAAACGGAAAATCAGCCATGTATATCTAAAAGAATCATTATGTACCCTTTGAAACAAAAAGGGCCAAAAAGTTTAATACCAGGAAGGAGTGTCGATGTCATGATGAAAAGATTTTGTTTGGCAGGGATTGTTATTTTGTTGGTCCTATCCATGTGCGCTATTGGTTTTGCGGCGACTGACAGCCAGCCGGCAATCGCGCTGGACGGTACTAAAATTGAAGCCGCCGCCTATGTTGACGAAGGGGATGTTTATCTGCCGCTGCGGGCGGTCTGTGAAGCGCTCGGCTATGAGGTACAGTGGTCGGGGACGGATAACACGATTTCCGTCACCGGGCACGGGAAAAACATAGCTATTGATTTGAACAATCAGCAAATTACGGCAGACGGTAATGCCTATTATATGAGCAGCATGCTTATCGCAGACAGGACGTACCTGGGGACAGACTTCTTCTCCGCCAACTTTGGGCTTGAAGTCCGCTGGGACAGGCAAAATGAAATAGTCCAACTGGAAAGAGTGACAGAGAACCCGATTTCCATAAAGACTATGAAAGAGTCTTCTGAGACCGAAATAATCAAGATAACCCTGCAGTTTCCGCAGATTGACGGTTTAACTGATAAAACCGTACAGGACAGTATAAATTCTATTTTCAAGGAAGCAGCCATGGCGGCCAGGGATGAAGGACTAAAAAATGCAGATGAAATGGAAAAGACCAACGAGTCAGATTATGGCAGCCCAAATAAGTACGAAACCTATTTTGACTACAGCCTGAATTACAACCAAAACGGACTGCTGAGCGTCGTATTCAAGGATTACCAGTATACCGGGGGAGCGCATGGATCGACGGTGCAAAGTTCTTACACCTTTAACCTGAACACGGGCGAAGAATACAAGCTCAAGGATCTGTTCAATAGCGATGCGGACTACGTTTCTTTTATCAGCGATACCGTCAGAAAAGAGATCAATGAGCGGGTCAAGGACGGGTCGCTGCTTGAAGAGCTTACTCCCTTCAACACCATCAGGGAGGACCATGATTTTTACCTGTCCAATGACGGAATTGTAATCTATTTCCAGCAGTACGAATATTGGCCCTATGCCGCCGGCATACAAGAGTTTACGGTTGAATATGCGGCATTGAAAGAAATGCTTAAACCCGGGTTTAGCTTTTTGGCGGGTGTCGTGGGTATCGATTGACAGGTGTGTCAGGGTTGTCAGGGGGACGGGGTTGTTGACAACCTCTCCGTCCTCCTGACTGACCCTATCCCAGTTCAAGGCTGGTTACACCGTAAATCCTCTCTAAATCAACTGAAGGAGGCCCACCGCAGTACATGCGGACAGTCTCGGACACCGCACGCATCGCCAGGCTTTCAGCCAGATTGATAGCTGGAGCGTTAATGTGCGGGACGTCAAGAAATACTGGAGCGCCGGCTTCAATATTACCCATTAAGCCCTCAAGTAACGTTCCGGCGATAGGTTCCGTGTCAGCAAATAAGGGCCCGATTTTATAGCCATAGCGGCAGGCCCGGATCACTCCGTACCCTTCAAGCCGCGCGTTGCCCACATATCCCAAAGCCGCGCCGCCGCCGGGTTTTATCCATTTTTCCAGAAACGCGCGCCTGGCGGCGGGAAATAGTGGCTTGTCATAACTTAACAGGCCGGTTAAGGGGAGCGCCGCCAGATCAACCAATTCTTTTGATTTCCTGCCGCAGCCGTTACCGACGCCCTCAAAACGGAGGTTGCGGTAGGCGGTGTGAAAGCCTGATTTTATGTAATTATTTTGTTGGGCGGGCACACCATCCAACCCGACTACCCGGTCTCCCATGTGGCTCATAGCCTTCTTCCACAGCCGTATACCATATCCTTGCCTGCGGTATTCCGGTTTCACTATATAAAAACCAAGAAAGCCGAAGGCCTCCCCATAGGTGACCGCGGAAATACACCCAACCGGCTGGCCCGCCAATTCCCCGATAAAAAAGCCTTGCGGGTCGCTGTTATAAAAACAATCGGCGTCCTTTATTCCGGGGTTCCAACCTTCGTCTGCCGCCCAGTCTACGGCTAGTTCAAGATCATCCCGGCCCATAGTGCGGATCACAAAATCTTTTTCCAGCGTCATACTCTTAATAACCCCTTGTTACGTTTATTATATGGCTTTTATTATACCTTTTGCTTGGTCGTTGTACCATAATAAAAAACCTTAGGCTATGGTGGTCAAAGACGAAATTATTGGAAACTAAACTGGAGCTGAACGACCAACAGCTTGAAAATGTGGGGGGGGAGCGGGCTGGCCTCGCGATCCCAATCAATTGTATTACTGTCTTTGCAATGAATGCGGTTGGAGGTTCAACAAGGTCCCTGGGATGAAACATTTAAACTTGAAACAGAGCATAGACTTTAGTGAGACAAGGGTAGTGAGACAAGGGGACGTTCCTTTTGTCTCACTACCCTTGTCTCTTGTGGCGGCTAAAGTCGCATCTGCAGCCAGTCTATTTTCACCCTGCCTGCGACTTTTGTAGGGCGGGCTTCAACCCGCCAAAAACAACCGGGGGGAAAAAGTGTCAACAACCCCGTCCCCCTGACACCGCTTTTAAACTTTAAACTGCAGTGACAGCACATTTAGCCGGTCCACCATACGCACCATTTTTTTGGCCAGGGAATCTATGTCATGCAGGTTTTCCATTTGCATTTTGGCGTCATTTTCCGCGCTGGAACTGCTTTTCATTGACCTGTTCAGTTCTTCAATAATGCCGGTATGGTTTCGTTTTATGTCTTCAATGCTTGCCGTCTGTTTATGGGCGGAAGAGGCGGTTTCCTCAATCATATCCTTGCTCCGTAAAAGGCTGTGGAGCACCTTCTCGAGTGATTCGCCGGCTCTTTTAATCGTATCCTTTTCTTCCGACAGGCTTTCCAGTCTTAGGCCAAGTGTGGTCGTTGCGTCACGGCAGGTGTTCTGAACAATATCCAGCCCTCCGGACAATTCATTAATAAAATGGTTAGATTTTTCGGAGATGCGGTGCAGCTCTTCCGCTGACCGGGTCAGTTCTTCATTTCCAGTACGGGCTGCGTGCAGGGCGACCTGGACGGTGCAGGCCTTGTTTTTTTCCATTAATTCAGTAAAAAATCCAATGGCTTCGCTGATGCGCGGTTCCTTATCCGCTAACTGTTTAAGCGTATCGAAAATGTTTTCCAGTGACCGGTGGGACTCTTCCATGTGTGAATTGATTTTAGAAATGGCGGCAAAGCCGCCTTCAGCGGAATGGACAGTTTTACTTACTTCGCCTAAGATCTGTAGGATGCAATCCATAGCGTGCTTGGACTGGCCGTAAAGATGGTCTGACAGGCGAGCGGCCTCTTTTAGTATAGATACTTGTCCCCCAGTATCCTGCTTTAACATGTCAAAGGTTTGGGACAGCCTGTTGTTGGCGCGATTGGAAGATTTAAGGCGCCCAAGTATTTGTTCGGCGGATTTATTGATATCAACTGCGCTTGATTTTACTGACTGGATCAGATTGGCCAGGTGCACACTCATAGTATTAAAGGCGGCGGCCAAATCGCCAAGCTCATCAAGATTGCGCACTGGGACTTTATAAGAGAAATCCCCGGTAGCCAATTTTTCAGTGGCGGCGGTAAGGTCGAGCAAAGGTCTTTGCAGAATTCTCTTTGTTATTAAGGCGGCCAGGAAAATGCCCGCTAATATGGCTGCAATGGTAATCAAGGCAATATTGATAATTGTACTGGTAGCGTGCTGGTTTAGTTCGGAAAGATCGACACCTAGCTGCAAATAGCCTGCAGTTCCCCCAGACGCCGCGTTAATAGGGGTATAGAAGTCCATTAGCGCCGGTTTTCCCCCTGCGTCGCGCCGGACGATCATTTTATCTGTCTTTGCGGCGAGAGCCTGACGGGTGTCTTCGTCATTAATAACGGCGCCGGACTGTTTTCCCTCTGTTCTGGCCAGTACCCTGCCAGCGGAATCAAGCACCATCACATGGCTCAGGTCCTGATCCGCGCCTATTTTTTTAACGAAGCTATTCATAAAATCTTTGTCGCCGCTTAAAAGACCGGTGTTTGATAAACTAAGAGCGATGTGCAAGGTATTCCAGCCCTTTTCCTCCAAACTTTTTTGGAAAAGCGCCTGATCCCGCAAAAAGACGGAAGCGCCGACTGCCGCCATTAAAAAAGAAATGAGCAGGCTTAAAGCGATCGCAATTTTTGTGGTAACTGATAATTTGACCCCCGGACTGTTAGTCCTGCTAAATATTTTGAGTTTCATCCTTTTAACACCTCCCAATTACTGTGTTACCAGTTGCACCTGGTTGCCGGCAGCGGTTCCGGTAGAGGACAGGCGCCCGGCGGGTAATTCCACCACCATATATGAGGCGCGGACGATCGGGCTGAACCGGAACGGTTTCATATTTTCAAAAGTATGCAGGATAGCGGCGTCTTTGTTTATAAAAAGCACGTCAATGGGAAATCTCATAAAAAACGTGTGTATGCAATTACAGGGGTAGAGGACCAGAGCCTCCCCTTGATTAAGGGCGGATACGCCGATTAAGCCCTGCAAACGTTTTATAAAGTTGCTAGCCACTTCGACGTTGTCAGCCAGCGCCGCCCCGTTAGTGGAATTAATCAGCCTCATTGTTTTCACCTCGCGATTATTGATTAATTTGTAAACGTCCTGACAATTTGAATTACTGCCGGTCCCAGAAGCACAACAAATATTGCCGGGAAAATAAATAATACCATGGGTATTAATATTTTTACCGGCGCCTTGATGGCCATTTCTTCGGCTCTCTGGCGACGCTTCTGCCTGATTTGCGCGGATTGCAGGCGCAAAATGTTGCCGATGCTGATACCAAGTTGCTCGGCCAGGATGATCGACCCGGTGAAAGTGGAGAGGTCGTCTACATTGGCGCGTCCCGACATATCGCGCAGCGCTTCCGTCCTGGGCTTGCCCATTTTTATTTCCTGCAGCGCTGTTTTAAACTCACCGGAAAGGGCGCCCCCGGTTTTTTCCACCACCTTAATCATTGCCCCGTCGAAGCCCAGGCCGGCCTCCACGCTTACAGTAAGCAGGTCAAGGACGTCCGGCAGGCTTTTTTCAATTTCCTGTTTGCGAGTCATTCCCTTCCGGTTAATGTATAAGTCAGGCAGGAGCCATCCCAGCCCGAGGCCCGCTGCTCCCATTAAGGCAGGCTGGACAAAGGTTTTAGTCGTGATTCCTGCCAGCATCCATAAGAGCGCGGCAAATCCGGCTGCGGCCAGGTATTTGATCACCAGTAACTCCCTTGGCGCTATTTTTTCATTAATGCCGGCGGCAACGATTTTTTTGCCCAATTCTGCTTCCTTTTCGGCCGGGACGGCTTTTACCACAAGGCTAGAAATTTTGGTCAGGGCAGGTTTAATTGCTCTCCGGTATAGGGGGGCTTTTAGCTCTTGTTCCCGGACTGTCGGGGCGCGGCCGACAACCTCTGTGACCCTTATTTCCACCTCACGGCGCTCTTTTGAAATAAGGTTGTAAATAATCAGTGTTAAAAGTACAGCCTCCACAAAAACCATTGCAATTATTAATCCCAGCATACAATAATCCTCCTATACCGGAATTTGAATTATCTTTCTTATAATCGCCATGCCGAGGATCTGGAACAAAACTGCGAAAAAGACCATTAGCAGGCCGGTTTTGCTGCTAAAGAGGACCCCAATATATTCGGGGCTGAGCATGTATATCATTGCTGTTAAAAATATGGGGAGGAGGCCGATAATCAGGCCGGACATCCTGCCCTGGGCCGTCAGGGTCTTAATTTCCCCCTTAATCCGCACCCTTTCCCTGATGGTGTTGGCGATGTTATCAAGCGCCTCAGCCAGGTTGCCGCCTACCTGGCGCTGGACCAGCACGGCTGTGACAACCAGCTCAAGGTCTTCACTGCCAACGCGTGAACTCATATTCTGGAGGGCTTCCTCGGTGGGAGTTCCCCAGTTCATCTCTTGCAACGCCACACCGAACTCCTTGGCAATGGGATCCGGTATTTCTTTGCGAACCATGTCCATGGCCTGGAGGAAGCTAAAGCCGGAGCGCAGGGAGTTGGCCATGATTACCAGAGCGTCCCCGATTTGGTCATTGAATCTAATGAGTCTTTTTGCTTTAGTTATGCGCAGGCCGAAATAGGGCAAATACCCGCAAGAAACCAGCGCCAGCAAACCGATGGCCGGCTTGCCGGAAATCAGGGTAAAGAACAGGCCGCCGCCCAACGCCGCAATCAGCATTGAGCCGAGATATTCCTCTCCTTTGAGAGGGATATCCGCCCTTGCTAACTCCGCGTCAACTCTGGCTGTTATTTTACGGGCGGTAAATAACCTGCCGGCCAATTCCAGCACTTTGCGCCCCGTCCTGGCGTTGCTTCTATTCTTATTTACCGTCTCCAGGGCGCCGCGCACCCGGTTGCTAAAAATGCGGTTCATTCGCGCGGATATCTTTTCCTGCTCCCCTGCTTTTAATTGTTGCAGGCCGGTTATAAACAAAAAAACAGCAAGAAAAACAAGGACGGCAATACTCTCATGGCTCAAAAGACAGCCTCCTTTCTGAAAATATTATAATATTGAAGGATCAAAAGTTTCATACGCCAGGGTGATCCCGTTGGCTTCCAGCCGCCCGGTAAACTTCGGCCGGATGCCGGTGGCGATAAAATTGCCTCTAAGCGCGCCTTCGGGGCCGGCGCCTTCCTGCTTGTAAACATATATATCTTGCAATACTATAATGTCACCTTCCATACCCTGCACCTCGGTAATGTGGGTGATTTTCCGGGAGCCGTCACGCATCCGGCTTTGGTGGATAATCAGGTCGATGGCGGATGAAATTTGTTCTCTGATAGCCTTGACGGGCAGTTCCATACCGGCCATCAAAACCATGGTCTCCAGGCGGGACAGCATGTCACGGGGCGAATTGGCGTGTCCCGTGGTAAGTGAACCGTCGTGGCCGGTGTTCATGGCCTGGAGCATATCCAGCGCTTCCCCGCTGCGCACCTCGCCCACAACAATCCGGTCCGGGCGCATCCGCAGGGCGTTGCGCACCAGATCCCGGATAGCGATGGCGCCTTTCCCCTCGATATTTGACGGGCGGCTTTCCAGCGTAATCAGGTGTTCCTGCCTTAGTTGGAGTTCTGCCGCGTCTTCAATAGTTACTATTCTTTCATCGTCAGGAATGAATGACGAAAGAATATTCAGCGTGGTCGTTTTACCGCTGCCTGTTCCGCCTGAAACTACAATGTTCAGCCTTGCTTTGACACAAGCCTCAAGGAAGTCCGCGGTTTGGCGGGTCAGGGTACCGAAACGGATCAGATCTTCTATGGCAAGAGGGTCCTTAAAAAATTTGCGGATAGTGATCGTCGGGCCGTTTAAAGCCAGCGGCGGAATGATCGCGTTTACCCTTGAACCGTCCGGCAGGCGGGCGTCGACCATCGGCATACTTTCGTCAATGCGCCTGCCAAGGGGAGTAACGATCCTTTCGATGATGTGCATGACATGGTTATTGTCGCGGAAACGTATGCCGGTAAGCTGCAATTTTCCGTTCTTTTCTATATAAACCTTGTCCGGGCCGTTGACCATCACTTCGGTTATTTCCGGATCATTGAGCAGGGGGGTAATGGGCCCAAAAGCAATGGCGTCGTTCGATATTTCCCTGGCAATGCGTGTCTTATCCGCCCTGGGTATGTGCGCATTTTCATTTTCAAGAATGTCCACGACCATTTTTTCAATTTTTACAGCAAGCGATTCGGGGCATTCTTTGCCGGCAGGCCTTTCTTTTAGTTCCTCAATTATTCTTTTGTGAATATTGGTTTTTAGCTGTTCGTAAGGATCCTTTGGAGCTGCCGTCCGGGTTTGCGCCTGTTTTTGCGGTTCTACCCGGGCAGATTTTTGTTTTTCCAGCCTGGCTAACAGTGACACAAATCTCACCCCGATCACTTAAATATTTGCATAGTTTAAAAGCAAAAGAATTTACCGATGATGGATTTCTTTTTCTTTTTTTCGGGACCGGTGTTAGCCGCAGCCAGTGCCAATTGCCCGGCGAAATTTCTAATGGCCTGCCCGATTTTGCTGTTTACGTGGGTCATAATAAATGGGCGTCCTTTATTAATCGAGGACAGGACTATCTTTTCATCATAAGGTAAAATGCCTGCAGGGGATGCGCTAAGGCTTTTTTCCAGATCAGATATTTTGACCCCGTAGTCGAGGGTGGACTGGTTCAGGAGCAGTTTTACCTTTTTTGACAGGTCCAGTGTGTCCAGGACATCCAGGGCGGTCCTGGTATGTTTCATGGCCGGCAGGCCGCGGGTGAATGTTAAAATAATATCATCCGCCATTTCCATAACGCCCAGGTTCAGATCGTTAAATAAAGGGGAGGTGTCGACGATAATATAATCATAATGTTCTTTGAGCAAAGTCAAAATCGCCTCTACATGAGATGTTGTGACGACCTCGGCCTGCTCCGGCCGCACCGGGGCGGGGAGGACCTTTAAACCGGACATATGCGGGACCATGTACGAATTAACTAGCGAATACTCCATGTGGTCCTCTTCCTGGACCAATTCAGCAATGCTTCCTTTTGATGAAAGATTGAGCATTAACGCCACATCGCCGCTCTGCAGGTCCAGGTCTACCAGGGCCACTTTTTTCCGGCTTTCCTGGGCCATCCATACGGCAAGATTGCATGAAACAACAGTCTTGCCCACTCCGCCCTTGCTGGAGAAAACGACTATTATTTTATTTTCCGGCGCGGCCGGCCCGGGTTCAGTTAAGGCGACAGGCGGAACAGCAGCGGCACGGGTCGCCCGCATTTTATAGAGTTTGCTGACGCGGCGGATGGTGTCGGCAAGTTCGCTGCTGCTAAAGGGCTTGACCAGGTAGTCCCTGGCGCCGGCTGCCATAGCCTTTCTCAGGTACTCTGGTTCGCCCTGAATGGAAATAATAACCACAGCAGTGTCAGGTATTTTGCCGGCAATGGCTTCGGACGCTGTGATTCCGTCCATGTCCGGCATGTTTACGTCCATCAATACTACATCCGGTTTGAGGTCTTCCGCCAGCTGAATGGCCTCATGCCCGCCGCCGGCTTCGCCGACAACGGCAATGTCTTCTTCAAAATACAAAAAGCGTTTGATGTCTTCACGTACATTGGCAATATCATCAACAACTAGGACGCTGGTCTGGCTCACGGTGATGACCTCCTTTGGTTAGTGCACCAGTTGATTCATTCTAATTGACGGAAGGTTGATCAGTTCCTGGTCTGTTACCGGGCGCAGGGCCAGCCTGATGGTCCCTTTTTCAGAACAGAGCGCCAGTGGCTGGGCTTGCTCAGGCGTTACCGAAAGTGTAATGGTACGGGCGGACGCGGCAGCTTTTTTACCGTCCTGGTTACTATCCCCGGCAGGGCCGGTGGACTGGTCGATAGACAGGACATCTACGTTTTGGATCAGCAAGGTGGTAATACTGGATTTTTCCTGACCCACAGCGCCCTGCAGGTCGAAGGTGCCCAGGACGTCCACCCGGTCGCCCGGCTTGACCAGGCCCGCCAGGCCGGAAACTTCGTTAACCGCAACGGTCACGGCCCGTTTTCCCGGCGGGATTTGAAAGGCCAGCCCGTCGCCGCTTTCTTTGTCTTTGGCTAGCCTGTCACGGAGCACTTGCTCGCCCGGCAAAATTTCCGATCGTGTTATTTTGCCCACAGCTTCCTTAGTATCCACTGCAGCCCGTTCATGCACGTATTTTGCCGGCACGTCCTTTAATTCAATCATCTGCGCTGTGATCTGTGTTTTGGCCGGTATCAGCTGGCTGGCAACAGCCACCTTGATGAAATCTCCGCTCGCGGCGTAAGTTTTTTTGGTATGATCAAGAAATAAGTATATTCCCGCGGCTGCGATCAGTCCGGTGACTATAGCAAGAATGAGGATAATCTTGTTTTTCATGCTTACAACCATTCCTTTGAAATAATTTACCCGTCTTATTGGACCAGCTTAACCCCTTTAACGCCGCAATCTATCGCTCCCGAAACGCTGTCCCCGTCCACCGCCAATCTGATGAAATAACCTTCTATGTAATTTTCGTTTCCCTGGCCGGTCACCCTTTCCACCAGAAAAGCGGCAAAGCCGGCAATTTTTATTCTTTTGACTTGCCCATCTTCAATATTTACAGGTTCATAAACCGGAATAATCAAAATCTTCGGGCAGCCGGGCTCATAGCAGGCAGGGGAACAGGCCGGGGAGTGCTCGCATTGGCTTATGCGCCAATCTATGGCCCGCTTGGTCGGGTTGGACATGTTGCCTGTTTCCGTGTCGATCTCGTCACCCACCGTCAGTTTGCCGTCGTAACCATATTTTAAATTGCTTTCATATTTACTTGCGCCGCTTCCTCCCAGGGAAAGGGCGCCGTAGGTGCCCGGGCCGAGCGGGGAGGGCTCCGGGCTGTTGGAGCCTTGTTTTAGAATGTACCTTGTGTTAAAAGTAAAATCCTGATTTGGTATGGACAACGGGGCCGCGCCCTGAAATGAACTAATGGCGGCGACGGCGGCTGACGCCTGCGCGCTGACCGTGCCGGTATTGATGCCGAGCGCCCTGGCAAAGGTAAATTCCACCTGTTTAGTAGCTGTAACCGTTATCTTTGCGTCCGGGCAGCTTTTGTGCGCCGAAATTTGCGGCGGGTCACTTGTGCAGCCGTTCAACAGGGCATAGTTTTCGGCAATATCTCTTGCCAGAAACGGGTTTGCCGGTAGTTCAGCGGCCCCGGCCAGTGCGGCGGCGTCGACTGCGTTGGATAGCCTTTGTTTATGCAGGACAAGCATACCAATGTCGGTGACCAGCGCTGCAAAACCCAGCAGAACGGCCATACCGGCGGCAACCAGTATAAAAGCCGCGCCCCGCTGGTCAGATCTGAAATTATGTAAAATAATTTTCAGGCGGTTCATTAAAACCTCCTTGTTATTCCACCCTCATTGTAGTAGATGTGCTGAGCGGGAAAGGATCAGGTATAATAATGTTTAAAACCGGGGTCAGCAGGTTGATCTGGTAGTCGACCTGGATAGTCAACGGCACGCCCCTGCTGCGCGAGTCCTGGCCGGGCGTAATGTCGATTTGAGAATCTTCTAATTCCAGAGACGCCGCAACGTCCTTGACCTTTGTCCTGATGCCGGCGTCATCGGCGCCGACTATACCGGCGCGGGCGCCCTCCCTGGAAGCGTTCGCCAGCACCAGGTAAGAGTGGAAGATCCGGCCGAACTCCATCGTCCCGAACAATAACAGGATCAAAAGCGGCAGTACCAGCGCCAGTTCCACCAGCGCCTGCCCGCGACCGTTTTTAATTAACCTTCTGATTAGCCGCATGAAAGTCACCTCGCAAAGTAGGCGGCAGCGGCGCCGATGGCTATGGCGGCGCCGTAGGGGATGGTGTCTTTCCCGCCGGCGCCGGCAACTGTATGCGCATCTTTGATTCGCGGCAGCCCGGCGATACGGTAGTATAAATTCAACAGGAGTTTTTTCAATGTGGACATTAGACTTTTATGCCGGATAAGTTGTGCGACTGAAATTATCCCGCCGGCTATAGCGCCGGCTAGAAAGGCCATAAAAACGTATTCCGGCCCTTTGCAAGCGCCGACCACGCCCAGTAACTTCACGTCACCGGCGCCGATGCCGCCCATGGAAAAGGGAATTATCAACAGCGCCGTTCCCAGCGCGAGGCCTTTAAGTGACCACCAGCCTTGCGGCAACCCGCCGGATGCCGAATGATAAACTAGCGCGATTACGAGTACGGGCAGCAGCGCCAGGTTGTATATTTTTCTCCTGGTTAAATCGGTATACAGGCAGGTTATTAATAGAATTAATAAAACATAATCAATAATGGCCATTTGTTATCCGACCCTTGATTTTTATAGTTCGGCCCTACTTTGAAGCGTCAAGTAGGGCCTTTGAAAAGATTGATAAAAATGTTACAGAGGTAACCCCTTGTTTTTTTGTGCTAATTTATCTCTCTTTCCCTAGTTCTGTTGTGACTTCTCCAAATTTATCACCAATTCCCCCACCTAACGCTACTAAAGCCCCAATTACTACTACCGCTACCAACGCCAGAATCAACCCATATTCCGCCATCCCCTGGCCGGTTTCCTCGGCCCATAACCTTTTAAATAAATCCGTCAACACAAAGACCACCTTTCGTTAATTTAAAAACTATCTGCCGCCTCTTGATAGGCGTTCTGGACACTGTTTCCCAAAAAAGTCAATCCCGTCACGACCGCGAGCGCTACCAGCATTAGAATAAAGGCATACTCTACCAATCCCTGTCCGGACTCTTCGACGATAAAATCAATAAGCGCCCCTGTCATCTACCAACCACCTTTCCGGTTGATTTTTTTCGCGTGCCATTTTATTGCTGTTATATTATCACTTATATAAAGCTTGTCGCATGATGCATTAGTCTCATTTTTTATTGACAAGCGTCACCATTTATTTTTGGGACTTATGTCCCATTTACAAAAAAAACCCCGCTTTCGCGAGGTTTTTACAAGTCAATTAATTTGTTTTTCATGGCCTGAATGGCGGCCTGTGTCCGGTCTTCCACCCCCAGCTTTTGAAATATATTGGTCAGGTGGTTCTTGACCGTCTTTTCGCTGATGTAGAGCTTATCGGCAATGGAGCGGTTGCTGTCCCCATGGGCCACCAGGCGAAGCACATCGTATTCCCGCCTGGTCAAACCCATAGGGTTGTTTTTTTGGCGTGAAAGGGTGGAAAGCCGGCTGAATTTGTTGAGCATCTTTGTTGTCATGGAGGGGTGGATAAATGATTCGCCCCTGGCTACCTCGAATATCGCCTGGATCAAAAGGCCGGGGCTGACGTCTTTTAAGACATATCCGGATGCGCCGGCCTTGATTAGCTCAAAAAGATATTCCTCCTGGTCGTGGATCGTCAGGGCAATCACCTTTATATCCGGGTTTTTGCTTTTGATTATTTTTGTCGCCTCAATACCGTTGGTTACGGGCATATTTATATCCATGAGGATTATGTCCGGGTTGAGGGCGAGCGCCATTTCAGCCGCCGCGGCGCCGTCTTGCGCCTCACCCGCCACATCAATTTTATCCTCCATAGATAGAATTTTCCGCAGTCCCTCGCGCATGAGCGCGTGGTCGTCGGCAATCAATACGCTGATTTTTTTCAAAATAATTCCCCCGTTTGCTCAATGATCGACTAATTGCTGTCCAAGGGAACCGAAACGCTGATGGCGGCGCCCTGACCGGGGGCGCTGACGATATTCATTTCCCCCCTCAGTAATTGAATTCTTTCCCGCATGCCAATCAAACCGTAGCCCTCTCCGTCTTTATCACTCATCACCAGGTCCGGGTCAAAACCGATACCGTCATCCTTGACGTAGATATTAATCTTTTTGCGCAGTAATTCGATTTTCACTACAGCATTTTTAGCCCTGGCATGTTTCCGGATGTTGGTCACCATTTCCTGTATGATCCTGAAAAGCGCCACCTCCACCGTGCTGTCCAGGCGCCGTTGCCGCCCAAAGAAGAGATAATTTATTTGCAGGCCGTACTGTTCATTGTAATTGCTCAGATACCTTTTAATGGCCGGTTCAAGTCCCAGGTCATCAAGCACCATCGGCCTCAAATCGAAAATAATTTTACGCACGTCCGTAAGGCTTGAGCGGACAAGATGCTGCAGTGCGATTAATTCATCCCTGACTTTTTCCGGCTCCATGTCCAACAGTTTCAGGCAGAACTCGGCCCGCATGACAATATTCGCCATGGATTGGGCCGGGCCGTCGTGGATTTCACGGGCGACACGCTTGCGCTCTTCCTCCTGCGCCCTGATAATGCCCAGGGCCATTTCCTGTGTCTTCTGCAGTTCGTTTATTTTTAGATTGAGGTCTTTTAATCCACCGCCCAGGTAATTAAAGACTACGCCCATTTGGGAAACAAGTTTTTCCGCCTTCTGCGCGGTATTTTGCAGCCGCCTGAGACTGATCTCCAGGTGGTCCCTTTTGTGCCGCAACAGTTTTTCCCTTTCCCGCAGCTTGACCAATTCCACCTGCAGCATATAAGCGTTGTCATAAGCGGCCTTAATATCTTTTTCGGTATACCGGTGGAAATCTTTACTGACTTCAACCAGCTTGAGGCGCGCCTTTTTTTCCTCAATAACGGTCTCGTCAACCTGGTGAATGGTTTCGGCGACACTTTTATTCACCCCGGCCAGCTCTTCTTTTACCCGGGCTATCTCCCATATAGAATTTTCAGCAATATCGTAGAGTTGTACCTTGCCGCGTTCTATGGCTTCCAGTGTTTCCTTAATAATGCGATCCAGGCTTTTTATGTCAAACACCGAATTCCCCCGTTGAAAAAGTATTCATTCTTAATTTAATTTTGCCTTTTGTTAAATATCCCTTCATGAAATAGAAATTTAATATTCTCTAAAAATATTTATAACTAAATTGTAATTTTGGAAAGCGAGCTAAAAGGTATAAGAGCCTTGTTGGACAATAATAGGTATTGAACCACTAAAGAACGACTTGCCTGGATTGGCTCGCGGCAAACAGTGATCGCTTTTGAACACCCCCCCCGATTCCCGCAGACCCAATCCAGTTGCGGACATTCAACTGTTTAATAATAAAAGTGTTGGGAGTGAACATTGTGTCCAATTTCAGCTATGGCGCCAAAATGGGGACGGACGCGCTTTTGGGTGGGAGCAGGCGGAAGGTTCTTGTTTGCATTTTGAAGGCGCTTTTGGTATTAGCTTTAACCTTGTCGTCTTTTTCGGTGAAAACAGCCCCGGCGCCGGCCGAAGGAGGACCGCAGCTGGAATGGGAGACCAGTTTCGGCTGGCAGGGCTATCGCTGCCGTGTGGTTGATGTGGCGCAGTCAGATGACGGCGGATATCTGGTGGTGGTTGAAAAGAGGCTTGATGTTGATTGGCGGAGCGATACATATGTTGCCACTGGCGCCTGTGTGGTCAAAATTGACGCGATCGGCCAAAAGGTCTGGGAAAAGGAACTTGTGGAGGACTGCGACAGGGTCGGAAATGCCCTGCGGACAGCCGACGGGGGGTTGATTATCGGGTTTTCTGCAAAATCTCCCGGCAGTTCAACTGATTTATTATTGCGTGACATGGCTGTAATTAAGGTCGACTCCTCCGGCAACAAAGTATGGGAAAAAGCATTTGGCGGGGAAAAAGATGACTATTTAAGCTCCGTGGGAGATGCGGGCGACGGGGGATGCCTTGTTGCGGGCAGCTCGAATTCCTTTAGTTCAAAAGGCGATTATGACCTATATCTGGTGAGGCTGGACGCATCCGGCGAAAAGATTTGGGAGAATGCCTATGGCGGGGAAGATGACGACTTCGGACAATTTGTGTGTGAGGACGATGACGGCGGGTCCCTTATTGCCGGCAATACATTTTCTAAAACCAGTGGCGACATCGAGGATGTTTATGTTGTTAAAACAGATGCTGACGGGAATAAGGTATGGGAGAAGACATTTGGCGGGAAAGGGCCGGATACCATTGCCGCCGTGCAGCGCACCTCTGACGGCGGATTGGTTATGGCGGGCGTCACCGGTTCTTTCCCAGGCTGGGAAAATATTTACCTGATCAAGGTTGACGCTTCCGGCAATAGCAGCTGGCAAAAAGCCTTCGGCAGGGACGGGGATTTTCATGATTACGGGATTTCTGTGCGGGAAACCAAAGACGGCGGCTTTATTGTCCTTGGCAACACCGTTCCCTTTGGTGAGGGCAAATCTGTTTTGTTGATTAAGACAGACGCGCGGGGCAATAAAACCTGGGAACGGATTTTTCAGGACAGGGAATATATGTGGGGTTCGGAGGTTGAACTGTCGGGCGAAGGTTATATCATCTCCGGAGGAGAACATGATCAGCAGGATGGCCCCGTGGCATATGTTATAAAAACCGATTCAAAAGGCGAAGTGTTATGGAAAAAAACGCTGGGCAAAGGTATTATTGAACCCGCTGTGGTCCTGTCGCCGGCACATGATAAAGGATACCTGGCAGCTGGTGTCAGCCATGGTTGGAACGGCGCAATCTATAACCTCAATTACAATATATACATGGCAAAGCTAGGGTCTGCTCAAACCGGCCGGGAAGAAACCGGCGCGCAGACGGTCAAGGTTTACCTGGACGGAAACCAAATGTTTTTTGATGTGCCGCCGGTTATTGAGGACGGCCGCGCCATGGCGCCGCTGAGAGCTATTGGTGAAGCCCTGGGAGCTGAAGTTGGCTGGGAAGGCCAGTCCCAGGTAGTCACTCTTGACATGCCGGCTACTAACATAGAGCTCAAAATCGGCGACCCTGTGGCCCATGTGAACGGCATTGCAGTTGTACTTGATGTGCCGGCTAAAATTATCAACGGCCGCACCCTGGTACCGCTGCGTTTTGTGAGTGAATATTTCGGCGCTGGTGTACAATGGGATGGCGGGTCGAGGGTTATAACCATTGCAACAAATCCCGGGAAATCCATGCCGCAGGCTGCGCTTAACCCCAATTCCGCCCTGCCTGCGCTGACCTGGACGGGCGAGAAACCGCAACTGCCCGCATTCACTGCCTGGGAATACGCCGCGCAGCCGGAACCCCCGCTGGACATAGAAGAGTTGTTGGCGCGCATATGGCCGGGACAGGGATATGAGTCTTTCGACCACGGGGAGGGTGGCATGTATTACCGTCTCCCCCTGTACCAGAGCAAGTATGGCAAGTTCAGTGAGGAATTGGACACGTGGCGCAATGGCTTTTCTTACCGGTGGGAAATCAACGAGAACTATCCCAAACGCAGGGCGATGGATATATCCCCGGAACAGGCATTTGAGCAGG
Source organism: Pelotomaculum sp. (assembly GCA_018435055.1). Taxonomy (GTDB): domain Bacteria; phylum Bacillota; class Desulfotomaculia; order Desulfotomaculales; family Pelotomaculaceae; genus Syntrophopropionicum. Next base: position 77,090 of record JAHDOA010000022.1, read on the forward strand.
CCGGCGCCTATGCGCGAGAGTTTCTTGGAGATGATCGGTACACAAAATATCCTCTCCCATTCGCGGCGACAGTAGACGAGGATGGCATAAAGATCAATCACTTCTATGAGTTCAACTGGGAGCGCCGCATTGGTTCTGTTCCCGTGCATGGGGAAGGGCTGTCCCTGCGCGTTATCCCGGAGGGCATACCCCAACTGCGGCTAAATTGGAGCGCCTTTGCGCCGCTGGACACTGAGCCGCAATATAAGCTATTGACCTTTGCCCAAGCGCTGTCTGCACTCAACTATGTACGCGGTTGCGTTGATCCGCAAAAATGCAGCGAACACAGCGCGGACGACTTCCTTGTCTCAGCGCAGGTTGTATACAGCAACTCTTTTTCAGAAGACCCTGCTGTTTACCGGCCGGTATGGGAGTTCACCCTGTCGTGCAGCAACAAGTCTCACCGGTTCCCAGTTCAGGTAGACTGCCTGACGGGCAAGGTATGGAGCAGCCACGACGGCATCGTGGAGTCTTATCTGAAAGATCGCCAGGGGATGTCAGGGGGATGGGATTATTGACAACAATCCCAATTCAAGGTAACCTTGAATTGGGGAGATGTGGGCAGACAAAAAAGGTGTCAACAACCCCGTCCCCTGACACCCCTTGGATGAGGGTCAAAACGAAATTACTGTGATGAGGTGAGATAAATGAAAAGGTCATGGCTACTCCCTTGCGGTTTGCTACTTCTTCTGCTCCTGTTCGCAATAGGCGGATGTTCCAGCCAATCCTGGCCAGGCGAAAAAATGACGGCGCAGCAGTCATCTGGGCTACCGGCGGTTGCCGCCAGGTTTGCCGAATATCAGGAGGCGCCTGTAGACGTAAAGCCAACCATACCTCCCTATGCAGTGGCGCCCGATCTGGGCAATATCACTAACAGGGACATGTTTGAACTGTCCCCAAAAGCCAGGGACCTGCTCATCAAAAACGGCTTTGTGGTGGTCCCCAACCAGTACGAAAAGGAATTCTTCTCACTGTACGAGAGAAACCGCTATGAACCTTTGCCGCTGTTTGTGACCACCGATTCCGTACTCCACAACTACCACCTGTTTTTTGACCATCTCTTGCGGGTTGTGGAAACTGAAAAACTGGCCGGGGAATTAAAGGAACTAAATAAAGCAATGCTGGCCCAATCTCTAAAACAGTACGAGGTGGTTAAGGGCGCCGACTGGGAGAACGCCGCTAAAAGGAATGTAGGCTTTTTTGCCGTGGCAAGCAAGCTCATGGAGCCAAATGTAGAGATTCCGTCATTTGTTCAAGATGTTGTTAAAAAAGAGCTGGCCCTGATCGACAACCACCATGGTATTGCTGTATCACCGCTGATGAATGCCGGCGGGAGCGATGATCCTGTTAACGCTCTCCAGGAGGACTATTCCCAGTACATGCCCCGGGGGCATTACGAAAGAACGGAGCTGCTGCAGAACTATTTTAAATCCATGATGTGGTATGGACGTTTAACCTTTCGCTTAAAGAATGAAGATGAGACCAGGTCCGCCGCTTTAATCACCCTGGCCCTGGACCAGGGCAAAAACAGGGTAAGCTGGGATAAGATCTATGCCGCCACCAACTTTTTTGTCGGCAAGAGCGACGACCTCTCTTATATTCAGTATAATGAACTGGTTGATGAAATCTACGGTGTGGACGCCTCCCTGCAGGCGGTGGTTTCCAATCCCGGGCAATGGAAGGACTTTTTAGCGGCGGCCGCTGAGCTGGCGCCCCCGGCCATAAACTCTATGCCTATTTTCGATGAAACAATACAACCGGACCGGGAGGCTGAAATAAAAGGTTTTCGTTTTATGGGACAGCGGTTTACCATGGACGCTTCTGTTTTCCAGCGCTTGATTTACCGGGAGGTCAAGGAAAACAGCCAGGGTCAGAGGAGAATGCTGCCCAGGGGTCTGGACATCCCCGCCGCCATGGGCTCGGCAGAGGCTTATTCCATTCTGGATTCAATGGGGGAGACGGCTTACCAGGACTACCCGGAAAACATGGGTAAAATTAAATCACATATCGCTAATTTGAGCACAGAAACCTGGACACAGAACCTCTATTGGAGCTGGCTTTATACGCTGCAGCCCCTGGTCCGGGAAAAACCTGAAGGATACCCCTCGTTTATGCGCAATGCCGCCTGGGCCAGAAAAGATCTAAATACCTGTCTGGGCAGCTGGACGGAGTTAAAGCATGACACCATTCTTTACGCCAAGCCGGTCTACGCGGAAGCAGGCGGCGGCGGGGAAATTATTGACGACCGAGGCTATGTCGAGCCCAACCCTGAGTTATATGGTCGCCTGGCCTCGCTGGTGAAAATGACCAGGGACGGTCTCCAAACAAGGGAACTGTTAAATGAGCGGGATCGGGAGAGCCTGAACAGGTTGGAGCAGCTGATCCTGGCCTTGAAAACCATTTCTGAGAAGGAACTTACCAATACACCTTTAACAGACGAGGAATATGATTTAATCCGCTCCTACGGCGGCCAGCTGGAGCATTTCTGGCTGGAGGCCCTGCGGGATGAGGGCATTGACCACCGATCCGCCATTTATGACAGGCCGGCTGCGCTGGTGGCGGATGTGGCCAACGATCCCAACGGCCGGACGCTGGAAGAAGCCACCGGAAACATTTTTGAAATTTACGCTGTTGTGCCGGTAGACGGCAAACTGAGGATTGCCCTGGGCGGGGTTTATTCATACTACGAGTTTTCCCGGCCCCTTGCGGACCGGCTGACTGATTCCCAATGGCATAAAATGCTCAATGACGGGCAGGCTCCGCCATTGCCCCAATGGACTGAAGCCTTCATCGCCCAATGAAAATAAAATTAACTGAAATTCAAGTTAAAATGAAACTAGACTACCGTGCCGCTGAAGCGGCCCACGTAAAGGACTGAAAACCGTAAGCATTTTCAGGTTAAAATGAAACTAAAAAAACCCTTGCTATTTACCTTGATAACTGTAATTGTTCTTGGGGGTCTCGGCTGCCTTTTCTTTAAAACTACCCATCAGCCGGGCGCCTTTGGAAGCTGTTCAGCTGAAGAAGATTTCGCAGCTTTTAAGGCGAAAAAGCTGCGGCTGCCGGCCAGGCAGGAACCGGTTTGTCTGGTTGCCGTCGGGGATATTATGCTCTCCCGGGGCGTAGCCGGGGAAATCAGGGAACACGGGGATGATCCGGGTTTTCCCTTTTCCAGAATGACAAATTACTTAAAAAGCGGCGATATTGTTTTCGGCAACCTGGAAAACCCGATCACGCCGGGCCGGGAAATCATGCCGCCGGAGAGGGTCCTGCGCGCCGACCCGGGTGTGGCGGCGGCTTTGCGAGACGCCGGTTTCACTATCTTTTCCCTGGCCAACAACCACTTGCTCGATTTCGGGACCCGGGGCTTACTGGATACTTTTCAATATCTGGAGCTGGCGGGTATTGAATATGCCGGGGCTGGGAAAACGGAAAACGAGGCTTTTGCCGCCAGGTATATCGAAACAAAGGGGCTAAGGCTGGCCTTCCTGGCCTTTTGCGACCCCGTCCTGGCGCCAGAAGCCTGCCTGGCGGGGGCCGGTCGTCCCGGTATAGCTTATTTGGACCAGGAAAAAATACAAGCCACCGTGCGGGAGGCCCGGGAAAAGGCTGATTTCGTGGTGGTGTCCATGCACGCCGGCACGGAATACGAGCCAGCGCCGGAGCTTGCCCAAACCCGGTTTGCCCACCTGGCGGTGGATTCCGGAGCAGACCTTGTTTTGGGACACCACCCCCACGTACTGCAAAAGGTAGAGGAATACAAAGGGAAGTATATCTTCTACAGCCTGGGGAATTTTGTCTTTGATCAGAAGTGGTCCCGGGCCACGCGGGAGGGCCTGCTGGCCAAAATATTTATTAGCGCCGAAGGTGTGGAAAAAATTGAATGTCTGCCCGTTTTCATCAATGACCGGGACCAGCCGCAGCTTTTGGAGGGAGAAGAGGCTGAACGGGTTTTAAAAGCGCTGCATTTAGACCTGGAGGTAGCGACTGTCCCGGCCTGGGATCAGGAAAGCCAGGTTTTTAGAGAAAGAAATAGCCATATATTTTATGCCCGGAAACCCCTGTTGGCATCCAGGCTGGACAAAGAAGGGCATTTTGATTTGGATCGGGACGGCTGCCCCGAGGTTTATTCCTTGCAGGGGGGCAAATTACAAGTTTCGGATGGTTCCCGGTTAATCTGGCAGTCCCAGGATGACTGGTGGGTGGACGATTTCTTTTTGGGCGACGCCGACAACGATAGTATACCCGAGCTAAACCTGCTGGTCTGGAAATCGGGCAGCTTTGGCCCGCACAAACCTTTTTGGATTACGGAGGAAGACTTGAGCGTCAAAAATCACTTGTTTATTTTTAAGCTGGTTGAGGGCGCCTTTAAACCTGTATGGCAGTCATCCAACCTGGACCGGCCCAATTATAAGACAGAACTGGTGGATCTGGACGGAGACAGAACAAATGAGCTTGTGGTTGTGGAAGGCGACTATAACGATCTCGCGGTGCAGAAAACCTGCATCTGGAGATGGAACGGTTGGGGATTCAGCATGGTGTCAGGGGGGTGTCAATAACTCCGTCCCCCTGACACCCCCTTGTGTTCATCAAATCAGGTAGGGTTAGCCCGGACCTTCATGTAAAAAATTCAAACATTTCCAACACCATTTATTTGCATGTTTGCCCATATATTTCGGGCATGTGTTGTTTTGACCCTCATCATAGTATTTCTGAAAAATATCATCGGTATATAACTGACATCCGCTATAATAAAGGCCCTTTTTAATCCATCCTCCCGTTACCTTCCCAAGATTTTCATCGTGTAGCGCTTTTTTTAATCCAGCCTGTTTATCATTTTCTTTTGACATAACCTTTCCTCCTCATAGGGTTGTCAGGGGGACGGGGTTGTTGACAACATTTTCAATCTAAGGCAAACGCTATTTTAAAGGGTATTGTGCGAAATCTTGCCTGGGCAGCCTTCTTGCGCAACAAAAAAAGAAAGTAGGGCAGATGGGCAAATTTCGGCCTTAGCCAGGATTGGATATAAGCCAGGTCGGGCGTCGTGGCCCTAATCGGATACCGTTTATCAATTAAATAGATTGGGACTTAGTAAACTGGGGCATTTTTTATGGCCAAAAGGTGTCAACAACCCCGTCCCCCTGACAACCCCCCTGACACCCCTAAGCTTTCACCTGAATTAACAACATGTTCTTGCCGTTTTCATATTTATATGTAATACTGTCGCACCGGCTTTTGATCAGCATTATCCCGATGTCATCGTCCCTCTCGCCGTCTTCAAGGGGGTTCGCCGGCTCTCCCGCGCTTTCGAAGAGAAATTCCAGGCTGCCGTCTTTTTCCGAATAGGCCAGGGCCAGGGTGATGTCTGAAAAATCCTTTTGCAGCAGCAGGATTTCCTCCACCAGGAGCAGGACGCTGTCGCAGGTTTTTTTCGATAACAGGTGTTTTTCACAAAATGCTTCAATTTCCGCGTTCATCTCATATAAATCGTAGTCACGGCTGGTAATCCGGTAGTAGTCCCGGCGTACCCTGTTAATGAATTCCCTTGTTTTTTCCCTCTGCGGGTTCTCAAAAATCTGCTGCGGCGGGCCCTCTTCGTAAATAAACCCTTCGTCCATATAAAATACCCGGCTGGAAATAGTGCGGGCAATTTCCATCTCATGGGTCACAATCACCATCGTCATGCCCTCCTTGGCCAGGCGCCGGATCACCGCCAGGACCTCGCTGGTCATGGTCGGGTCCAGGGCCGACGTGGGCTCGTCAAAGAGCATCACCTCAGGCTGCATGGCCAGGCAGCGGGCTATGGCCACCCGCTGCTTCTGCCCGCCGGACAGTTCATCGGGGAAGTAAGCCGCCTTTTCCGCCAGCCCCACCAGCTTTAGCAGTTCCAGGGCCTGCCGCTCCGCGTCAGCCTTGCTTTTACGCAAAAGTTTGACAGGCCCGATGGTCAGGTTTTCCAGCACGGAGAGGTGCGCATACAGGTTGAAGGATTGGAACACCATGCCCATTTTTTTGCGTATGGCTGGTACGTCGGTGGTCTTCGCCAGCAGGTCGGTATTATTGAAAAATATCCTGCCGCCGCTGGGGGTTTCCAGTAAATTGAGGCAGCGCAGCAAAGTGCTTTTGCCTGTGCCCGAGGGCCCGATGATGGAGACGATCTCCCCTTTTTTGATGTTGGTGGTGATGTCTTTGAGCACATGCAGCTCGCCGAAGCTTTTACAAAGGTGTTCCGTCCTGATCATGCCTGCCGCCTCCTTGTTCTAAAGTTTCTTTTGGGGTCCATCCTGTATCCGACGCAGTCCAGGGCCAGGGCCAGGGACCATGATAATATGAAGTATAGGACGGCCACCATAACCAGGGGGAAGAAGGCGTCAAAGGTGCGGCTCCTGATAATGTCACCGGCCTTGGTCAGGTCCTGCACGGCGATGTATCCGACTACCGAGGTCATCTTCACCAGGGAAATAAACTCGCCTTTATAAACAGGCAGCACCTGCCGCAGCGCCTGGGGCAGGATGATATAAATAAAGGTTTGCGCACCGGTAAAACCACCGGCGATGCCCGCTTCCTTTTGCCCCTTGTCCACGCTTTCTATCGATGTCCGGAACATTTCGGACACATAAGCGGCAAAATTGGCGCCGAAGGTGATCACGGCCACCGCGACGGGGCTAATGTTGACCGAGGCAAAAACCACATAAAAGACAATCATCAAAAGCACCAGCACCGGGGTCCCCCGCATAATGGAAATGTAGAACCTGGCGCTGTCAACCAGGATTTTGCTTTTGCTCATGCGCATAAAACAAATCAACGCGCCCAGCAGCGTGCCGAAAACAGTGGCCAGCAACGAGATTACGCCGGTCACTTTCAGACCGCTCACTATCAGTAAATAACGGTTTTCATGGACAACGTTATTATGAAAACTATCGGCAACCCTTTGTAAGAATGGGACTGCCATTGCGCCGTTCTGTTGTTCCATGGCGTAGCCGGCAAGGTTTTTTTTTCAGGGCAATGACGGCTGTCTTGAAATCGACGTAGCTGTCCGAAAAATCTACCTGTTTGCTTCTTTCTTCAGTAATGGCTATGCCGTCGGCAATCATATCCGCCTTGCCGGAGGCCAGGGCGGCAATAAGAGTGGAAAATTCCATCGTCTGTATTTCCAGGGATCGCCCCTCATGCGCCGCAAATCTTTTAACCAGTTCGATATCAAAACCGGTATACTGGCCATTGATGTAGGCGACATAGGGCAGGTCGGCCACCGCCACCGCCGGCGTTAATTTTTGGCCGGTACCGGGGTTGGGGCCATCTGGAATTACCGCCTGTTCCGGGTCGTTTTCAAACCAGCGGTCGTACATTTCATCATAAGTCCCGTTACTTCTGATTTCCTTAAGAAAATCATTGAACCTGACGCGCAGGGCCGGGTTATTCTTATTAAAACCTACCCCCAGGGGCAGGGACATGGCGTTATCCGTCAATAAGCCAATGTCGTCATTGTTATTGATAATCACTTTTGCGCTGGTATAATCGTACGTGGCCACATCGATTTTACCGCCTTTCAGGGCCAGGATCATATCGGCGGTGCCGTTGCAGTGTACGATTTCCGCTTCGGGGTAATGCTCCCTGACAAAGGCATCAAAGACAGTGCCGGTATAAACGCCGACACGCTTATCTGCTATGTCGTCAATGGTCTTTAGCGTCCCGGCGACATTTTCCCCCTTGCCGCCGCATCCCGCGCCAAACAGCAACACCAGGGAAACCAGGACCAGTATGTATGCTTTTTTGCTCATGCTAGTATCAATTCCTCCCCCATCCTGCCGTCAAAAACGTGAGACCTGGGATGCCTGGAACGGTGTTAAAAATGATCAGGTTTTATTTCTGTAAATGCTGTGTGACCGGTAGCGTTTCTATGCGATTGCAGGGCTGCCGGCATATCCGCCGCGGGACCGTGGAAAGTCCAGGGACACGTTACGCAACAAAATGTAACCGTGTCCCTGCCGTAGGACCCGCCCTGCACCTGATCAAGTTGTCCTTCTGGCAATCTTTGATCCTTTAGGTTCTCTTTCACGATACCATCACCCCCGTAAATTTCATCTGTTAAACGTATTTAACGTCATACTGGGTGTGTTTTCTGGCCTTGAAATGCATATCTTGAGCGTATTTCGCCATATCCTCACGCCCTTCATATTTCCAGTCGCACTGCAGGCAAGAAATCAACAGATAGCGCTTGTCCGTGCCGCCGCCCTGCACCTTGCCCAACTGCTCATCTAATAATTTTTCGTCCATCGGGTCCTTTTTCACGATACCACCATCCTCCGTAAATTCAATTGAACAGATTGGGACCTGTTAAATCAGGGTGTTGTTTCCAGAATCAAAAAGGTGTCAACAACCCCGTCCCCATGACAACCCGTGACAACTTATATGTATGTGTAGGTAAACTGATCGTGGCCGGTATCTTTTGTATGTTGTGACTGGGCAAATCCACCCTTCAATCCAGAACCGATGAAATGCCAGCTGCATTCCTGATACAGACAACGGATCTTGACATTTTCTTCGGGAAGGGAGCCAAATCCGCCTTGCACATTTTCCAACTGATCTTCCGGCAGCTTTTCATCTTTCGAGTCCTTTTTCACGATACCATCACTCCTGTAAATTTATGAATGGATTGTGCCCTGGTAAATCAGGGTGTTGTTTCCAAGACAAAAAGTGTCAACAACCCCGTCCCCGTGACACCCCTAACACTCCTTAATGCCCGACTCTTTCTGGTGGTTTGCACGATCCGAACAGATTGTGGCCGGTGGCGTTTGTATGCGCATGCTGGGCGGCCGCCAATCCTTCCACAAGCCCGTTATATACCCAGCTGCACCCCGGCTGCAGGCAATAAATTATGGTTGCGTTCTTGCCCTGGCCAGACACGAATCCGCCCCGTACCCGGTCCAACTGCTCTTCTAATAATTTCTCTTCTTTCTGGTCCTTTTTCATCATTTCAGTTGCCTCCCGCAATAGAAATATTTTTATTTGCTTGCATCAGTCCAATCGGTTAGCTTAAAATAGATTTTGGCTAGGGGCCATTTATAAAGGTTCGCTCAAAATAACCCGGGATTGCCTGCCCGTCAGCCCGACACCCCCGGTCCAAACAGATTGTGACCGGTTGCGTTTGTATGCGTTTGCTGGGCGGCTGACGCTCCTTCTGCAGGACCGTCATAAAACCAGCCGCACCCCGGCTGCTGGCAAAAAATTATGGATATGGACCTGATCACAATAGGCCCAGTTCCGCCCTGAACCTTACCCAGCAGTTCTTCCGGCAGCTTTACGTCTTTAGAATCCCTTTTCATGATACCGTCACCTCTCTGCGATTTATTAAAATAGATGGGGTTAAGAGCTGATAATTCAGGGCGTCGTCTTTCAAAGGTAAAAATGCGTCAACAACCCCGTCCCTCCGACGCCCGGGGATATCACTCAAAGGTTCTGGTTTCCCTTGAGTCGTACCATCTGTGACCGGTATCTCTTGTATGTATTTTCTGGGCGGTTAAAGCCACATCCGCAGGCCCTTCATATGTCCAGGGGCATTGCTGGCAGTGGACCGTGACTATATTTTTACTGGCGCCGCCCTGCACCCGTCCCAGCTGCTCATCCAGCAGTTTTTCATTTTTCAGGTCTTTTTTCACGATACCATCACCCCCGACACCCTTTTAATGCCCGAATTCTGTTATTTTGTACGGTCCAAACAGATTGTGGCCGGTGGCGTTTGTATGCGCCTGCTGGGCAGCCGCCAATCCTTCCGCATTCCCGACATAAGGATAAAGCCAGCTGCACCCCGGCTGCAGGCAATAAATTATGGTCGCGTTCTTGCCCTGGCCAGACACGAATCCGCCCTGTACCCGATCCAACTGCTCTTCTAGTAATTTTTCTTCTTTCAAATCCTTTTTCGTCATTTCCATTACCTCCTGCAATAAAAGATTATTTAATTGTTTGCATTAATCCAATCGGTTAGCTGAACAGATTTTGGTTAGTGGCATTTATAAGGGTTTGCTCAAAGTAACCCGGGATTGCCTACCCGTCACCCCGACACCCCCGGTCCAAACAGATTGTGACCGGTTGCGTTTGTATGCGTTTGCGGGTAGATAGGGTTAAGAACTGATAATTCAGGGCGTCGTCTTTTCAAATGTCAAAAAGGTGTCAACAACCCCGTCCCCTTGACAACATTTCAACAACCCCGTCCCCTTGACAACATTGACAACACCCCTAAAAACACGTTTAGGCAAAATGATTGTGGCCGGTCTCTCTGGTATGTTTCGCCCGGGCGGCGTTAATTGTCTCTTTGGCGCCGGAGTACTGCCAGCCGCATCCCCCGACCAAACAACGGGTCGTGACTGCGAAGTCTGGTATAGACAAACCGCCTTGCACATTATCCAACTGCTCTTCCAGCAGTTTTTCGCCTTTCAGGTCTTTTTTCATTTTCATTACCTCCCGTAAATTTTATTTGTTATAGATATATACGATCCGCAATCAAAACCGTCACATGTGATTCTGAATATTTTTAAACATTTAACCAGTACAATGAGAAAGACGCCTTTTGGGTAACTTTACAAGGGTCTGTATAAATTTATGCGCGGGCCGGTTCTGCCGCTTTTTCGATACCAGTACTCCTTAAAACTTGAAATCGACAAATGAATGTTTGCAGGCTGAGCAGAAATTTGCATAATCGGGATCCGGCAGATTTGGTTTTGGTTCCCGGCTTATACATGTGTTCTGTCTACCTTCATTAATGTGCATCTCTACTATATTATGGGGATAAAGTTTACAGGCTAGTTGATAGGCTCCGCCCGTTACCCGCGCAAGATTTTCGTCGGGCAGCGCTTTTCCCTGCCCGTTCTTCCCGGCTATTTTTTTCATGTTTTCTTCAGACATGATTCTTTCCTTCTTCCTAACATATCATTTTTTACTTGTATACGACTAACCAGACAAACCGTCACGTGTGATTCCCAGGTTTTTTAAAAGAGCGTGGTTTTGCCCACGAAGGTTTCATCGTCCAGCCGTTGCCTTTTTACCAGTTCGGCGAAATAGGCGCCTTTTTGGATCAGCTCTTCATAGGGGCCGTCTTCGGCGATTTTGCCGTTTTCCAGCACGATGATGCGGTCGCAGTTGCGGATGGTGGAAAGCCGGTGGGCGATGACGATGCGAGTGCTGCGCAGGGAGTCCAGGGCCTCGGATACCTGTTTCTGGGTAATATTGTCGAGAGCCGAGGTGGCTTCGTCAAACATCAGCACCCGGGGTTTGGGGACAACCGCCCGGGCAATCATCAGCCGCTGGCGCTGGCCGCCGGAAATGCCGCCGCTGCCTTCGGAAATCATGGTATGCATGCCCATCGGCATGGCCCGGATATCCTCGGCAATACCGGCCAGTTCCGCAGCCCGCCAGGCGTCCTCCAGGGTTAGCCAGGGGGCTGAAACGACGATGTTGGAAAAAATATCGCCGGCAAAAAGCCGCCCGTTTTGCGTTACCGCTCCGATATGCTGGCGCAGCGACCTCAGGTCAAGGCGGGCGATGTCCTGTCCGTCATAATAGATCGCTCCCCTTTGCGGTGTTTCAAATCCCAGCAGGAGGCGCATCAAGGTCGATTTCCCGCAGCCGGTTTTGCCCACAATGGCCACATACTGGCCGGCCGGTATTTTCAGAGTGAGGTTGTCCAGGACCAGGGGCATTTCCTCGTTGTAACGGAAAGACACGTTGTTTATCTCAATACTGCCCGTGAGCCTGGTAACAACCTGTTTATTTTCTCCCACCTCCGGTACTGTCTGCAGGAGCGGCTCCACCATCTCCATCAGCGGTTTTATGTTGGCCAGGGATGTGGCCACGCCGGCAAGGGACATCATCGCGCCGTTTACCAGGCCGAAGGAGGCGCTGAAAGCCATATAGTCGGCCACCGAAACACGGGCCGCAGCGGCAAAATAGTAGATCACGATGGCGCCCGCCAGGGAGATGGCGGCGGCAATGACCGGCTGTATCTTGATTAAGGCCGGCGGATTAAAAGATAAATCCGCCTGATCTTTATACAGCCCGGCCCATTTGGCAAAGACACGGCGTTCCGCGCCGGCCAGCTTGATTTTTTGCACACCGTTGAAACTGGCAAAGGTAAGGCCGCTCAGACGCGCGTTAGTTGTTAACTGCCGGCGGGTGAGGTCCAGCTGGATCAGGCTGCTCACAACGGTAACAGCGAGCTGGGCCAGGATTACCAGGAGGGCGGGGGCCACCAGGGCCGGGGTGAAGCTCATAATCTGAAATACATAGACAAAGGAGAACAGGGCGGTGAGCACAGTAGACAAAAAGACGCCCGTGAGCATCTCGCAAAGCTGCCCGACAGCAGCCACCCGGGCGCTCAGCTCGCCGGCGTTGTATTCTTTAAAAAAAACGGCGGGCAGCGAGAGGACCCGGCTCATGGCGGCCGCTTCCACGGGGATGGTCATTTTGCTCTGCACCCGGGTCATCAAAAGTGTTTTGGTAATGTCGATCAGTAAGGCGGATAGGGTCACCCCCAGGAGCAATACTGTCACCGGCAGCAGCAGGCCTATTTCCCCGGCGGGGATCACCCGGTCGAAAACCAGCCGGGTGGCGTAGGGAGTGAACAAACCCAGCAGGCTGGCCGCCAGGCTGGCCAGGGCCACAAAAATAAGGTCGGTCCGGGAAAGTGCGCCGGCGATGTAATGCAGCAAGTCGGCCAGCCTCATTTTTTTTAAGGGGAAGGGCCGGTAAAAACAAAAGGCTTCCTCCTGCAGCATGTCCCTGGTTTTCCGTGTAAGCCTGACCTTTTTGCCGCTTTCGTAATCAAAAAACTCATATCCGGCCAGTCCAACGGGGACGAGCGCCACCGCGTCGCCGCCTCTGGTCTGTCCCAGCATGGGGCCGGTGGAGTCGCGCCACCAGTCGCCCTGCAGCTTCACCACCCGGCGCATAATGCCGGTAGGGCGCAGCAGGTATTCGAGCTGGTCGTTGACGCCGGTGATTTCCTCGGGCAGTTCCCCGGGCTTGATATGATAAAACTTGAGGATCTCCTCGATGGCGTTTTTTGTTTTTGAGCGGTCGGTCTGCAACGCGGCCGCTATCGCCTTTTTGCCCAGGACAACGGAGGAAAGCTGGGCAAAGGCGTTTTGCATGGCTTCGTCATCGTACTGGACCCTTGTTTTTATTTGTTCATCAAACCAGCCTTTACTCACAACGCGCTTCTCCTATTCAGTGGTGATCAGCCTGGTATAAAGCCCCCCGGCCTGGTATAATTCCTCATGCCGGCCGCGCTCCGCCACCCGGCCTTTATCCATGACGATAATTTCATCGCAATCGCGGATGGTGGAAAGCCGGTGGGCGACGATAACGCAGGTGACGCCCCGGTCCTTGATGGCGTTGATTAGTTCATACTCGGTTTTAGCGTCCAGGGCGGAGGTGGCTTCGTCCAGGATGACAATCCGAGGGTCCTGGGCCAGGACCCGGGCGATTTCGATGCGCTGCCTCTGGCCGCCGGAGAAATTCCGGCCCCCTTCCAGGACCGGGCAGTTGTAGCCGCCTTCCCGCTGCATGATTTCCGCGTGCAGTCTGGCGTCACGGGCCGCCAGGACCATTTCAAAATCTTCTATGGACTGATCCCACATTTTGATGTTGTTGGCCAGAGTGTCTTCAAATAAAATAATGTCCTGGTCGACTACGGCGACCGAACCGGTAAAAATTTCCCGGCAAATATCCGCCTGCGGCACGCCGTCAAACTCAATGGCGCCGCTCCACGGCTTATATAAACCTGAAATTAGTTTTGAAAGGGTGGATTTCCCGCATCCAGAAGGGCCTACCAGGGCAACGCGCTGGCCGGGTTCAACCGTCAGGTTGAAATTTTCAATCAGGGGCGGGGCCAGCCGTGAATAGCCGAAGGTAACATCTCTCATGGTCAGGGAACCGCCCAGTTTTTCATACTCAAGCTCGTCTTCCCCGGCCTGGGGCTGATATTCCACATCGGGCGGGTAATTCATCACATCTTCGATCCGCTCCATTGAGGAACGCATTTCCTGGACGCTTTGTCCCACCCCGATCAGCGCGTTCATGGGAGCTAAAAACGAAGCCATGAAGCCCTGGAAGGCCAGCAGCATACCGGCGGTAAAGGCGCCGTTGATAATCAGCGCCACCCCCAGGATCAGCACTGCCAGGTTGGCAATTTGCTGCAGAGCGGCGGGTAACATTCCCAGGTACTGGTTGAGCAGGGCAAACCTGACCGAGGAGCTGTTGACGGAAGCCTGAAAACCGGCCCAGCGCTCAAAATAGCCGTTTTCAGCGCCGGAGGCCTTGATTGTTTCAATCATCTCGATGCCGTTCATGGTTGTGGCCGCCAGTTTGCCGCTGTCGCGCATCATCGCCCGGGTGATGTCTACCCGTTTGGCCGAGATCAGGCGCGCCACCCACATATTGATTAAGGTGGCGGTAAGGCCTACCGCCGTCAGCAGCAGGCTGTATTTAACCATCACCGCCAGGTAAAAGACGAGCATGGCCAGGTTTAACAGGACCGGCGCCAGCTGGTTGATCAAGGTTTCGGCGATGGTCTCGTTGGAACTCTGCCGGGCGGCGATGTCACCCACCATCCGCTGGGAGAAAAACTCCACCGGCAGGCGCAGCACATGCCAGAAAAAAGTGGTGTTGGCCACAATAGCCAGCTTGCCCCGGATTTTTAGCATGTAAAGGGTGTTGATCACCGACACGGTGATTTGAAAAGCGAGCAGGCCGGTCATGGCCAGGATGAAAGGGTAGAACCAGTCGGGGTTGGCCTGGGTGAGGATGCGGTCCATAAATACGCGGGAAAAAACCGGTGTAACGACACCCGCCAGCGCGGTCAGGATGCCCGTTAAAATGACAAATAAAAATGGCGCCAGGGTCCCTTTGAGCCGGGTTTTGGCAAAGGCCGCCATGCTCCTGGGCCGGCCGTCGGCCACAAAATCGTTGGTTCTGGCAAACATCAGGGCAATCCCGGTAAACGACTTATCGAATTCCTCCAGCGGGACGCGGACCGTCCCCCGCGCCGGGTCGTTGAGTATCGCATAGTCTTTCTTAAAGCCGTTCAAGACCACGAAATGGTTAAAGTTCCAGTGGATAATCAGCGGAAACTCCTGCTGCTTGATGTCCTCCACTTCGAGGCGGTAGCCGGACGCTTCAAGGCCGTAGGACCGGGCCGCCAGCAGGATATTCCGGGCGTTGCTGCCGTCGCGGGATACCCCGCAGGCGCCGCGCACCTGTTCCAGAGGTAGCCATTTGCCGTAAAAGGCCAGGACCATGGCCAGGCAGGCGGCGCCGCATTCCACGTTTTCCATCTGCATCACTACAGGGACTCTGGCAACCTTTGGCATAACGTTCCCCTATTTTAAAAGAAAATCAATCGGCCTTACGGCATCGGTGACAATGCTGAGGTCCAACAGGGTCCCCTCGGGAATATCCGATCCGTTTACCGACACAACGACTTTTACCGCAAATCCATTGGTGGCCAGCGCCTGGGATAAATAATCACTATGTAAATCAGCGGCGATTTCCGCAACGGACATAGGGACAGGCCCCACAGTGTCAACCTGCCCACTGATTGTTTCCTGCCGCCCGGCCGGCTGGATTTTTACCCCCTGCCCGGCCTTTACCGCCCCGGCGGCGTCAGTATTTATATAACACAGGGCATTTCCGCCGCTGATTACGCCCCTAGTGTGGATACTGGTGGGCAGGCCGCCGGTAAAGCCCCAGAACAAAACGGCGGCCAGCAATATGAACAGCGCCGCCAGGATCATCCAGACGCCTGGGTTGGAAACCTTTATATAGTCGTTCAGCTGCTCCGGCGAGGACAGGCTGTCCAGGCTGGACTTGCGAAAAAGCGTGTCGCTCATCTCTTTATCCCTCCAGGGGTGTCAAGGGGACGGGGTTGTTGACAACCTTCCCAGCTTCAACCACCGTTTTTACCTTCACGCAAAATATTTCTATAAAAAACCACAAGATCCTTTTGTTTGTGACAATTTCTCGAAAAGAAGAAGGAATATTTACTCCAAAGGTTGAGGCTTTAAAAAGACACATTGGCAGTTATACTGCCCCACAGTAAGTCATCCCGCCAGTTGAACCCCGTCAGGCGCCCGGGCTGCTTCGGCATTGCCCCGTCCTATAACCTGGCCTCTTGCGGAAAAAACCTGGTTTTATTTTTTTCTACGAATAAACGCCAGATCCTGCATATTATTACTAGTGAAAAAAGCAGTGGATCCTCGCTGTCTTGCATAAAAAATACCCCGTTTGCGCGGGGATAACCGCCTGGCTTGAGGCAAGGCCCGCACCGTTATACGTAAAAAATATTTTTCCCATACGGTGGTAAAAGAGGATATCCATTATTAATAGGGAAAATTGTACCTCGATGATTAATACCGGGCAGGCGTTACCTTTAAGGGGAGAGGCAGTTTGCGCAGAAGGATGATAGTCATAGGGGCAATTATTACCATTGTCCTCGCGCTGGCCGGATGCGGTGAAAGGCATGTCGGTAACCAGGATCCTGGAGAAATGACGCTCGACTATCTGGAAGATAAGCGGATTGGGATTTTGACCGGATCGGCAGGCGACATTGCCGCCCGGCAGAGGTTTCCCCGGGCGCAAATATTCGATCATGATAATATTATAAACGCTACGTCCGCACTGCGGAGCAACAAAATCGACGCCGTTGTCTATGAGCGCGCGGCTCTGCAGGAGATTGCCGGAAAAAACCCGGACCTGGCCGTGCTGGAGGCGCCCGTACAGTTTGTCGATGTGGCTATTGCCATAAAAAAAGGCAATCCGCTGTTGTTGAAAGCGGTGAATCAGGTAATAGACGATCTGGAGAGCGACGGTATCCTGGACGATATGAAAAAACGCTGGTTTGTAGACGGCGCTTTGCCGGCCATGCCTGAATTTGACCCGCCTTCCTCCCGGGAAACCCTGCAGGTGGGCACTGAAGCCCTGATGCCTCCCTTTGAATTTGTTGATCAGGGTAACCAAATTAGTGGTTTTGATATGGAACTGACCGCACGTATCGGCCAGGCTCTGGGGAAAAAAGTGGTTGTTTCCAATATGAATTTTCCAGCCCTGATCCCTTCCCTGCAGTCGGGCAAGATCGACCTGGCCATTTCCTGTTTCAATGTCACTGAAGAACGCAAGAAAAGCGTGGATTTCTCCAGGCCCTACCATGCCGGAGACATCGCCGCGATGGTCAGAAAACCCGCAGAGGGCCTGCTGCCCGGAGACATCTGCAATAACCTGAAAACCAGTTTCCACAACAATATCATTAAGGAACAGCGCTATTTGCTGATTGCCGGCGGCCTGAAAATAACGGCGGTAATATCAGTGTTTTCGGTGCTGCTGGGTACCCTGCTGGGAGCGTTGATCTGCCTGGCGCGCATGTCTAAAAACCGTATTCTCGGCGCCGCCGCCCGGGTTTACATTTCCATTCTGCGAGGAGTCCCGCTGTTGGTGCTGCTGATGCTGATCTTCTACGTGGTATTCGCCTCGGTAAACATCAACCCGGTAACGGTGGCTGTGATTGCTTTCGGTATGAATTTTGCCGCCTATGTTTCGGAAATGTTTCGCGCCGCCATTGAAAGTATTGATAAAGGGCAAAAGGAAGCCGGCATCGCCGCCGGTTTTACAGCCTGTCAGACCTTTTTCTACATTATCATGCCCCAGGCGGCGCGCCGGGTGCTGCCCGTCTATAAAGGCGAATTTATTTCCCTGGTCAAAATGACCTCGGTAGTCGGCTACATCGCCGTTCAAGACTTGACCAAAGCCGGCGACATTATCCGCAGCCGCACCTTTGACGCCTTCTTCCCACTGGTGATGGTGGCGCTGCTTTACTTTGTCATATCGTGGATGCTGGCCATGGCTTTAAACTTTGCCGGCTCTAAAACCGATCCGCAAAGAAACCGCCGCAGGGGAGTGTCAATGGTGTCAAGGGTGTCAAGGGGACGGGGTTGTTGACAACCTTTTCGGGCCAAATGTTGCCGGCTGTGGGGTTAGTGTTAATTAATACGAAACACCAATGCAACCCCCAATAGCCACAATTTATCTCTCTGTGCCGGCGCCCGGCTAGAACGAAGCGCCAGGGCAATAGGCGGATAATACATTAGTTAAAGGAGGCAACAGGCAGGACATCAACAAAGCAGGAATTGGTCAGGTACTTCGATAATACACAGTTAAAGGAGTGGCATACGCAAATGTTTAAGAAAACTCGCAGCGTTGTAGTAGTAGTAGTTTTACTACTCTTTTCCGTAATTATTTACGGCTGCGGCGCTAGGGACAAGATCACGTCGACAGGCCAGTTGAATGGTAAGCAATTCGCGGTCCCAACAGGTACTGTTGCTGATCAACTTGTACTGTCAAAATTTCCCCAGGCCAAATTTCAATACTATAATACGGTGCTTGACTGCTGTATGGCGGTAAAAGCCGGCAAGGCGGATGCGGCTGCTTACGATGAACCCATTCTAAAAAATATTGCCGCCAAAAACCCGGGCCTGGCGGTTTTACCCGAGATGATCACTGTTGATAATTATGGTTTTGCAGTGGCGCCCGATAACCAGGAGCTGAAAACGGCAATAGATGATGTAGTTAGAGAACTCAAGGCCAATGGGACCTATGACCAGATGATGACCCGCTGGTTTCCCCAAAGCGGCAGTCCGGACCATATGCCGGCAATCAAATTGGACGGCGGTCGGGGGGTATTAAAGCTGGGTACGGCGGCTGTGACAGAACCCTTTTCATTTGTCGACGGCAGCCAGAAAGTCGTGGGGTTTGATATTGAACTGGCCAGCTATGTGGCCCAAAAGCTGGGTATGAAGCTGGAAGTCGTGAACATGGATTTCGGTGCGATGATCCCGTCTTTAACAGCTGGTAAGGTAGACATGATCGGCGCCTGTATTACAATTACAGATGAACGGGCCCAAAAGGTACTGTTCTCGGAACCTTATTACCAGGGCGGTATTGCCGCTTTAGTAAAACAGTAGTGTCTATTCAGGGTCCATTTTTTTCGTAAGGGTCTTTGTATTTATCGTCACGAGGAGCGCTGCAATTAAAGGATAAGTTATTTATTAACCAGTGGGGGAGCAAAAGGTGTCAACAACCCCGTCCCCTTGACACCCCCTGATTTTTTATAGTTTTATGGAGATGAACCTGTAATGGGAGTGGAAAATGCGGTTTATATTATTGCGTTGTTTATTGCCGGTGTCATAACCGGCGCTCTAGCCCTGCATGCCAGCCGTGGGTGCGCCAAAACCGGCGTGAGGGCTTTTATGTGTCTTATGGCGGCAATAGCTGTCTATTCGCTGGGATATGCCTTTGAGTTATCCAGCACAACGCTAACAGAAATGCTGTTTTGGTCGAAAATTGAATACATCGGCATTTCGGTTTTACCCGCTTTTTGGATTATCATGGCGGTCCAGTATGTCGGGAAGGACAGGTGGTTAACCCGTCCTGTTGTATTCGCTCTATTCGTTATACCGGCGATTACTTTTATCTTGCACTGCACCGACAGTTATCATCATCTGTACTACAGCGCCGCAAGTGTTAATACTGATGGGCCATTTCCGCTCTTATCCATTACGAAAGGGCCTTTTTATTGGGTCCACACGTCTTATATCAACCTTTCACTTTTATGCGGAAATATCCTGTTTTTACAGAAGCGGTTGCAGACAGCTACGGTGTTTCGCCGGCAGATAACTGTTATGCTAACAGGTTCGCTAATACCGTGGGCTGTTTTTATTATTTATCTATCCGGTAAAGGTCCCCGGGATTTGGATCTGGTTCCTTTTGGATTTGCGTTTGCCGGGTTGATATTTGCATGGGGGTTGTTCAGGTATGGGTTGTTTGATCTGGCGCCGATCGCGCGTGATTTTGTGTTCGAAGGTATGCGCGACGGTGTTATGGTGTTGGACGAGCAGAACAGGATTATAGACTTTAATCCTGCCGCCCAAAAAATAGTGCAGAATTTGTCAGTTAATGACATTGGAAATTCTGCGGAAGAAGTATTAAAACACTACCCGGAATTGGAAAACAAGATTTCTTCAAACGAGTTCGGGCAGGCCGAATTAAAAATAACACAAGGGGGGCAGTTGTCATATTATAATTTCCGTCTCTGGCCGGTGAAGAACCGGCGAAACCGGTTAATAGGAAAAACGGTTGTATTAACTAATACCACTGAACAGGTACTTTTACTTGACAAAATGCGCATACTTGCGAACTTTGACAACCTTACGAAGATATTTAACAGAAGTTATTTTCTGGAACTCAGCCAGGAGGAGCTTTCCCGCGCCAAACGATATCAACTGCCTGTATCAATCATTATCATGGACATTGACCATTTCAAGTGGGTTAACGACACATATGGGCATAAAGCCGGTGATTTGGCGCTCCAGACCGTTGCCGGTGTGTGCAAGGAAGCCTTGCGCGCGAATGATCTTTTTGGTCGTTATGGAGGTGAGGAGTTTGTCGTATTTCTGCCGGTAACATCTCCAGAAATGGCTCTTAGTGTAGCTGAGCGCCTGCGCAAAAATGTATCTTGTTCACCAGTGCTCCTTGATAATTATAAGATAAACGTAACGGCGAGCTTTGGTGTTTTCGGCGTGGAAAATGCTGAAGGTGTAGAACTCGATGATTTACTTAAAAACGCCGACCATGCCTTATATAAAGCCAAGAGTTTGGGACGTAACTGTGTGATGCTTGCAGGGGTGTCAACAACCCCGTCCCCCTGACACCCCTGTGCCTCATTTGCCATACCCCAGTATACCCATAATCAGGGCCATCATACCGGCGGCGATGAGGGGCCCCACGGGCACGCCCCGGAAGAATGCTACGCCCACGATGGTGCCCACCATAAGACCTACCATCACCTGGGGCTGTGAGGTTAGGAAACCAACTCCCCGCCCCCCTAGATAGGCTACAAAAATACCCATGGCAAGGGCTACCAGTCCGGTGGGGCTGGCCAGGATTTTACATAGTTCAGACCAGCCAATCCCTCCGCTGGCAAAGGGGATTAATATAGCCAGGGTGATAAAGCCGATACCTACATTGATGGCGTTATTTTCCAATATGGGAAACAATACCTCGCCGTGCAGCAGACGCAGCGCCAATAGCGCCCCCGCAGCGGCTGCCACCACATAGTTTTTTCCTGCAATGCCCAGTAAAATAATGACCAGAAGCATAATACCGGCTTGTCCCCATGATGCCAAAGAACTACCCCCTATCGAAATCCCGTGCTTCCCTGAATCAGCAACGGCTGCTTTGTCCCGACCCGGCATACCACGTAACAACGTGCATTTTATGCTTTTCGTTCTATTTCCACGACACATTCGGTTTTGATTTTTTCGACCAGAAACCTCAGCGCATCTACAACATTGGGTCTGATATCGCCACCTATTAGTACATACATGATGTCATCTCCGACCCCAAGACGCCCTTCGTTGAGCCAGGCCTTTACATAGAAAATACCATCCATCTTGTAGGTTTCCGCAATTGCTTCATCAACTTTAACTGCATCATAAGAAAATTCCATTCCTTTTACCAGGGAACCATCATCAAGCCCTTGGCGAACCTTTGCTTTAGGTGTTTGTCGTACAACACCATTATGAACTAAAAACATTCCAATATTTGGAGCATTAGGATCCGCTTTTGCTTCTTTAAGCCATTCATCGATCGATGGTAATGTTTTTTTATTAATCATAGACTAATAGCTCCTTTCTAACAAGGTGTCAGGGGCAAGGTGTCAGGGGGACGGGGTTGTTGACAACATTTTATTTTTTGGAGATGAGGCAGGAATTTATTAACCCTAACGCAAATTTTTACAGGAACCTGCGTTAAAAGGTATGCCATTATATAGTATAAGGGGCTGAATTTTAATGTCAAAGGTACTTGCGGTTATTGCTAACCCACGGGAAGATTCCTACACCCAAAAGCTTCTGCGCAGCTTTCTGGACGCCTATAAAAGCTACCATCCTAATGATGCGATAGAAGAAGTTGATTTATACCGGATTAAAATACCGGTTATAGACAACAAGGTGCTTACAGCCTGGACGAAAACGGAAGAACAGCTCACCACTGCTGAAAAAACGACGCTGTCGAAGATTTATCACTTTACCGACCAGTTTATTTCGGCCGACAAGGTAGTATTTGCCGCGCCGATGTGGAATTTACATTTTCCTCCAGCGCTGATAGCTTATATCGCCAATATAGTCGTTGCCGGAAAAACTTTTTGTTATACCAGGGATGGTTACCGGGGAATGCTGGCTGATAAACCCGTTTTACTTATCCACGTACGCGGCGGTGTGTATTCCCACGGGCCGATGCAGGCTTTTGATCATGCCGTACCCTACCTCAGGTCCGTGTGCTCCCTCCTGGGGCTTACTAATTTTCAAACGATAATTTGTGAGGGTATCGAGATGTATCCAGACAGAGCCAGGGAAATTTTTGCGCTGGCGATGGATGAAACGGCAAAGCTGGCTGAGCGCTTATAACAGGGGTGTCAGAGGGTAGGGCAACACAATGTAGCGGTAAAAAATACACCGAGCCGCAAAGCCACGCGTAGTCAAAAGACCTTGGGCATGCGAGGACGCTCTATGCCCGAGTACCGTGAGACTTCAGAAGTACCCGCGAACAAACAAAGCTGGGTCTGTAGCCGCGATCGATCCCGGCATGTAGCCTCTGAGGTAAAATCTGAAAATATAAAGATGAAAACACCTCGGAACTGCAAAATACAGATATGATAACAAAGAATAGCAAATAAGAGGAATTTAATATGAGGGGGTCTGCCCATCAATAAGATGAATCAGGGAAAGTTTACTGGTGAAAACAGGCGCATTGTTTTGAGGATCTAAAAGGTGTCAACAACCCCGTCCCCCTGACACCCCGGGATAGCATTATTTTATTAAATGGAGGTTATTAAATGTTTAGTTTCAAAAGGTACATAAAATCGGTTTTGGCTGTTACTCTCTTGGCGGTTGTTTTTGTTCTGGTTGCGTCCGGCGGCGGCGCGTTTGCCGTTCCCGGCGACAAGGTTTTTGACATCATAGAAATTACCGATTTACATGGCACGATGGAAGATACCAAAGGCAACCCGGTAGCGGCGGTCATGGCCAAAAATATTAAGGAAATTATTAAAGGCAACCCCGAACGGACCCTTGTGATTTCCGGCGGCGATAACTACCAGGGATCGGTTTTATCAAACATGCTTAAAGGGACCCCGGTAATGGATCTTTTTAATAACATTGAAGTGGCGGTTTCTGCGCTGGGCAATCATGAATTTGATTGGGGCCTGGATACAGTAACCAGGACTGATGTCCCCAATTATCCAATAATTTGTTCCAACCTTTTCTACAAGGACTCCAATCAACTAGTGTTTGACCCATATAAAATTTTTGAAAAAGACGGTGTGAAGATTGCGATTGTCGGCGCCGTTACCGAGGAATCGCCTGCTATAGTATTGGCGGAATATATCAATGATTATGGCGTCGGAAATATTGTTGACAACGTTGGACGGGCGGCTCAAGAAGCCAGAGAAAAAGGCGCCCAGATTGTTATTGCTTTGATCCATGACGGAGACAACTATGACAACAAGACGGGCCCGGTTTTTGATGTCGCCGAGCAATTGGGAGGCGCCGGAGGTGTTGTTGACGCAGTCCTTGGCGGACATACTCACAACATCATGACGGCGACCGCCGCCAATGGAACGCCGGTGGCAATCGCCGGCTCTTATGGCAAAGGCTTTATTGATATGAAGATTACCAGACAAGCGGATGGAGCGTTAGTCTTCAACACATCGTACATCGCCAATGATACGGACAGCGCTGTCTTCCCATATGGATATAATGCTTTGCCGGCGGTCACTGATCAGGCGGTAAACGACATCGTCGACGCCGCTAAATTACAGGTGGGTTCTGAGGCCGGGCAGAAAATAGGTGAAACTGGTATCGACATTACCATCGCACAGGCAGAGCTCCCCTGGGGTGAATCACTGGCAGGCAACTGGGTGTGCGATATAGTGAAAACAGTGGTTAACGCTGACTTTGCCTTTCAAAACAATGGCGGGCTAAGGATAGACATCCCAAAGGGCGATATAACCATTGGGACCATGTATGCCTTCGCTCCCTTTGACAATACCATTTATACAGCTGAAATGACAGGCGCCCAAATCAAAACGCTGTTGGAACAAGCAGTAGGTGAAGGCGGCAAAGGCATCCAGACAGCCGGTTTGTCGTTTACCTACGACCCGGACGCGCCCAGTGGCAGCAGAGTAGTAAGCATTAGTAAAACCGACGGCAACCCGGTTAACATGTCGGACACCAGCAGAACCTACAAGGTTGCCACCAACGATTT
Organism: Pelotomaculum sp.; assembly: GCA_018435055.1. Classification (GTDB taxonomy): domain Bacteria; phylum Bacillota; class Desulfotomaculia; order Desulfotomaculales; family Pelotomaculaceae; genus Syntrophopropionicum. The sequence goes on from JAHDOA010000022.1 coordinate 101,495, forward strand.
TATGGCGTCGGGCGGTGACGGTTTTACTATTTTCAAAACCATTACATCTACTAATACCAACATTCCATTAAGGGAAACCCTGGTCCAAAATATACTGCAGGCCGGCCATATTACCGCTCAATTACAGGGTAGAATCGTGAACGCTCAAAACACCAATCCGAATGAGCCAGTCACCCGCGCCGAATTTGCCGGCATGCTGACGCATACCCTGGAACTTGTGGAAGATGAGGCCGCCAGTCAGTTTTCCGATGTCAATTCCGGACAAAATTATACCGGAGCTGTTGGTGCGGCTGTAAAAGCTGGTTTGGTCAGCGGTTATGGCGACAACACATTCCGCCCGGATAACCCGATAAGCCGTGAGGAAATGGCCGCCATAACAATCAGGGCTATTACAGCTGCGGGTATTAATTTGGAGGCAATTGATGCTAACGCGGTAATCGCCAGGTTTAATGACGGGAATGAAATTTCCGTATGGGCAAAAACACCTGTAGCTGCGGCAGTAGAAGCCGGAATTATTTATGGGAAGGAATCGGGTGATCTTGCTCCATCAGCTTGCGTGACCCGGGCTGAGGCCGTGGCGATACTGGCCCGCATGCAAAATAAGATGAAAGCCTCTTAAGGCGCCGGGGGTGTCAGGGGGACGGGGTTGTTGACAACATTTTGTGAGAACAACACCGTCAATCTGGTTTTGTCCTCCTTTGCGGCGAAAGCGAAGAAAAAGGTGTTTTTTTTTCAGTGGATGCCCAGCTGCCGCAGGTTCTTTCTATTTTCGAAACCGGGCTGTGCGCCCTGCTGTCAAACGTCATGGAATACGCCATAGAGTTGACTACACTTCCAATCCGAGGTAATTTGTGATTGGAGGTGTTTTTTTATGCCAAGAAAACCCGGAAAGAAAAGCGAAAGCGGAATATATCATAAGTGATTGTATCTGTCTGGATATGAACGAGAAGGTTCGAATTACGGACGAAGAGGCTCTAAGCATCGTTAAATCAGTATGTAATGTAAACCATGCCGGGAACCTGCATACTATGGAAAAGGGCGCCAGGGACAGTTTTTTAAAAATATTCAAAGAGCAACATGGTTTGTCAATCAGGCAGATTGAGAGAATTACTGGCATCAATCGGGGAGTTATTTTGAAAGCCTGAAGTTGTCAACAACCCCGTCCCCTTGACACCCTTGACACCCTACGCTTGACACCCTATGTCTGATGAGCCCGTCCAGAAACAGCAGGTTGATCTCCTCCGCCAGCTTGGGATTGTGCTCAAGAGTTGGGCGGATTTTTTTATTGTGGAGAAAATAGTTGTAGAAGATGTCAATATAAATCTCTATCGCAGTGTCGGAAACATCCGCTGAGAAATATCCGATTTTCTTTCCCTCCTGAATAAGAGAAGTAATCAATTGCTTGTTTTGTATGTTGAAATCATCGAAATATTGCCGGAGAACCGGGTCGCTTTCCACAGCATCAAAAAAGAATTCCATGTTGTATTTACTCCCATAGATGATTCTTTTTTCAAGGTATTCTCCCATTTTGCCAACAAAATTACATTCTTTTTCCACCAGCATTTTAGTTTCTTTAAGACTTTCAACTAAGATATCCTTTATTATGATGCGACGCAGATTATCTTTGCTTTCAAAAAAGTTATAAATGGATACCTTGGAAACATGAGCTTTTTCTGCAATTTCGGCCACAGTCACCTTCTCAAATCCATATTTATTGAATAGTTCCAAAGCAGTTTGTATAATAATCTCTTTTTTGTCGTTTCTTCTCTTTTCAAATCCGTTCATCCAAGTTGCCTCCATAAATATGAACTATATAAACCTAATTTATAAATAATATATCATTCATAATTGACAAGTCAAGCGGGGGTTGGTAATATATGAACTAAAACAGGAAATAAAGTACATATTATTAAAGGAGTCTTAATATGGCAGATATCATTTTTGATAATGTTAGCAAGGATTACAAGATGGGTGAGGTGACTATTCACGCGGCAAAGCAGGTATCGTTTCAAGTCCGAAACGGTGAGCTTGGCATTATTCTAGGGCCCTCCGGCGCAGGCAAGACCACGGTAATCAACCTTCTGGGCGGCATGGAGAGAGCCACATCCGGGAAAATTCTGTTTGATGGTAAGGACATTACCATGATGAACGATTTGGAACTGACTGACTACCGTCGATATAAAATAGGATTTGTTTTTCAGTTCTATAATCTTATGCCGAACCTGACTGCGGCGGAAAATGTGGAGATGGCCAAGCAGGTTTGCAAATCACCGCTGGAACCGGAGGAAGCTTTGCGCATTGTAGGCTTAAAGGATAGGATTCACAATTTCCCATCACAGCTTTCCGGAGGTGAACAGCAGCGTGTCGCTATTGCAAGAGCAATATGCAAAAACCCCGATTTGCTGCTCTGCGACGAACCCACCGGGGCCCTGGATACCGAAACAGGTAGGATCGTTCTCAGAGTTTTGTCCGATATCAGCCGCAAAATGGGAAAAACGGTGATAATCATCACACACAATTCTCTTATCTCACCCATTGCAGACCGGCTGATTGAAATGAAAAACGGCATGGTAGTCAAAGAGAGCGTACAGGATTCCCCCGCAGATTTGGAGGAAATCAAATGGTGACAATGCTGCAAAAAAAGGTTTTCCGTGATATTCGAGAAAATCGCTGGTCATTTCTCGCAATTGTGTGTATATGTGCCCTTGGAATTGCTTTGTTCAGCGGCATCAATCTATATGTAAGTACGATTGAAAATGAAGTTGCCGATTATTATGAACATTTTAATCTCGCTGACTACTGGATTTATAAAGCTGAGATTTCCGGTTCTGACTTGGATAAAATAAGGTCTCTGGACGAAATTGAAGAAGTACAGCGTCGGAAGGTAACAGACATTGCTTTGTCCGGAGCATCAAACTCGGTTCTGCATATACATGCCGTTGATGAAGCAGCCAGAATCAATATGCCGGAGCTTCTGGAAGGCATCAGACTGGACGGAAGTGAAGCAAACGCTCTTTTGCTTGACAGTCGTTTTGCTGTGGCCCATGGCTTGTCAGTCGGTGATATGATTACAGCAGGAGAAGGTGAAAGGCAGAAAGAGTGGCTGATCAAAGGGATTGTTCGTGATGTGGAATACGTTTATTACGCACCGGAAGGCTTGACTGTTCCTGACTATCATAAATATGGTTTTGCATACACAAACGCTTCTTCTTTACCGAATGTTGCTTTCAATGAAATCATCCTTACTGTTAATGATGGATCAAATTTATCACAAGAAGAAATATCGAAGAAAGTGCGCGAAAAGCTGGAAGGCGTCAATATTCTCAGCCGCCATCATCAAACTAGCTACCGAAAGGTTGCAGACGCCATGACCGGTGTAAAACAAATTGGGCTATTGTTTTCTATCGCATTTTTTTTGACAGCGGCTCTTGTGACATGGATTACCGTATCCCGCATGATGGAGAATCAACGCCAGCATTTGGGAACACTACGTTCTTTAGGCTACTCTAAAAAGGAAATTACAGGACGATATACGCTTTTTGGGATTTTGATTACCATTCCAAGCATGGTTTTAGGATGGATCATAGCCAGATACCTGATTGCAGAATTCTTGTATAGTATTGGAATCACCTATTACACAATAGAGGCAACTGGCGTAGCATCCTTTACGCCGCACTTTTTCATGTCGGCACTTTGTGTAGCGGCAGTTACCTGTGGTGCAGTGATGCTCTCCTGCCGTAAATCTCTGAATTTGACACCGGCTGCACTAATGCGGCCAAAGCCACCGGCATATGGTCACCGAATTTTGTTGGAACAAATCTCACCTTTTTGGCAGCGCTTAAGCTTCAGCGGAAAAATCGTAACAAGGAATCTGTTTCGTAACAAAGCTCGGATGCTCATGGGACTTGTCGGCATTATCGGCTCAACTTCTCTGATTTTGTGCGGCTTCGGGCTGATGAACTCTATTAACGCAATGCTCGACAAGGCTTTTGATGAAACAGTTCAGTATAACGTGGAGATCAAACTTAGAACTCCCTTGACCACGGAACAGCTTTCTGACATTTATGATACGTTGAACAGTGCGCAGAATATCGACGCAACAATGGCATTCAGTGTTTATCTTTATGGAGAAGGAGGTAATGTGCAAAGCCCCTACATGGTTGTGATGGACGAAGGGCAAAAAAGTCTCGATTTTAAGGACACGGATGGTAATACGGTTCATTTGCCGGAAGACGGAGTACTAATCACTCCGAGGATGGCGGATGCTCTTGGTGTGGATGTCGGCGATAAGCTCACAGCAGAACGGCTTGATGGAATTGTCATATCGCTTAGGGTTGCTAATATCGTGGATTTTCCTGTGGGGAACGAGATATACATGGGTAAAACCGCATTTTCAAAGGTATCAGACCTCCCGTTTTTAATAAAGACGCTGCTTATAAATGGGCGGGGGATTGACTTGAACAAGCTGAAAGATGATCCGAGGATTTCACTGGTTGAAACTAAGGATGAAATGCGTAGTAATATGCTTATCGTTTTAAAAGCTTTGCAAAGCTTCCAGGTTATTCTGATAGTGTTTTCTGGACTGCTTGCCTTTGCCGTCATGATGGTGCTGGGGCGAATGAACTACTATGAGCGCATCCGTGAGCTCGCGACGCTGAAAGTTTTAGGATTTCATATGAATGAGATGAAAAGGCTGGTACTGCGCGAAAACATCTGGATTACAGTATTTGGTCTGCCTTTTGGCTACGTCATTGGTACTTTGCTTCTTCGTGTTATACTTGATCAAGCAACAACACCGGATTTGGAAATTTTGCCGCTGATTACAGCTTACAGCATCGTCATTGGTTTTGCATTTATGCTGGCGTTTACAATGCTTGTAAATTATATCATGGGGCGAAAATTTAAAGGCATTGATATGGTGGCATCACTGAAGAGCATTGAATGAAATCCATAATGTTTAGTCGATCTGCTAGCCGCTTGGAGGGAATAACATATGACCTACTGGAACACAGCAGTCTGTGAAACAAACGGAATTAACATACATTACACAAGAACCGGGGGAAATAAACTGCCTCTAATTTTGCTACATGGATTAATGGCTAATGGCCTGAGCTGGACAAATTTGGCACATGTTCTGGAGAAAGAATATGACGTAATCATGCCGGATGCTAGGGGACATGGAAATTCGAGTGTACCTGACTTTGGATACCGATACGAAGACCATGCAAACGATGTCGCCGGTTTAATAAATGCTCTAAAACTTCCTCCTCCAATCCTGCTCGGACATTCCATGGGAGGGATGACTGCAGCCGTGGTGGCATGTCATAAGCCAAATCTACTCCGGGGCCTGGTCTTAGCTGAACCAACGTTCTTGAGTCCAAAATTTCAGCGCGAAGTTCGAGATAGTGATGTTGCCGATCAGCATCGTCGAACGCTCAATATGTCATTGGATGAGGTGGTGGCAGACGCACGGAATAGACACCCTAATCGGGCAGCAGAGACCCTTGAGCTATTCGCTCGAGCACGACTTCAAACAAGCATGGCCGCCTTTGACGTTCTCACACCACTGAACCCAGACTATAAGATGTTAGTGAGTGCAATTGACGTTCCAAGCCTCATCGTATTTGGTGATAAAGGTGTGGTTTCGTCTGTTATTGCCAAAGAGCTGCAACATCTTAATCCAAGACTTCAGGCAGAACAAATCCGGGAGGCTGGCCACAGTGTCCACTTAGACCAGCCAGAGCGCTTTGCGGCTGTCGTCGGATCTTTCATGCGTTCAATTGGAACAGTCATTGATCCATGAACGGGCTAAACTTGAATCTTTTGGTCGATTGATGTGCCTGTTTGACAATATACTTATCACCAATATCGTGCGGTGGAGGGTGAAACAAGCGGAGGGTTGAATATGCCAGACTTCACATATGAAGAGTTGAGCGAAGCGCATCGCGCCTTGCTGTCCACGCTCCACAAGTGCGAGAAGATAGATGCAACGAAACTGGGAAAGTCACAGCAGACTCTTCTTGAACGGCGAATCGCCGCTCTGAAGGTTGCGCTGACCTTGATTGAGAGAGAACAAAGTCAAAAAGAACAGGGAGATAAATCGTTATGAAACCGAGAATATTTACGACTGCGTTTTCTAGCGTCTACCCGCTACTCGTCCAAAAGGCGGAGCGCAAAGGGCGCACTAAATCCGAGGTTGATGCCGTGATTTGTTGGCTGACGGGGTATGACGATTCTGGTTTGCAAGCGCAAATTGTGAAGAACATCAATTACGAAACCTTCTTTAGCGAAGCTCCGCAGATAAACCCGAACACCGCTAAAATTTCAGGTGTGATTTGTGGGCATCTCGTCGAGAAAATTGAAGATCCGCTTATGCAGAAAATTCGTTGGCTTGACAAACTGGTTGACGAATTGGCAAAAGGCAAGCCAATGGAGAAGGTTTTGAGGAGCTAAGGGGAACGGTTAATAAGGATAGTCGATTATATTGTGCACAGATTGTCGGATGGGAAAGCACATCCTTTGATAATATCGATGATGAAAGGAGGTTGTTCGATGGATTCTTTAAGAAGTATGAATAATGCATTGGCATATATTGAAGAGCACCTAACGGAAGATATTGATTTTTGTGAAGTATCAAAAATTGCTTACTGCTCAGAGTATCATTTTAAAAGGATGTTTTCTTTTTTATCAGGAATTGGCTTGTCAGAATATATTCGAAGAAGGAGACTAACGCTGGCTGCCCTTGATTTAAAAGATACAAATTTGAGAATAATCGATGTTGCTGTCAAGTATGGTTATGATTCAGCTGATTCATTCTCCCGAGCTTTTCATTCTATGCATGGTATTTTGCCTTCTGATGCTAGAAGTGAGAATACACAATTAAAAGCCTATCCTAGAATGACCTTTCAATTATCAATTAAAGGAGGGTGCGAAATGAATTATCGCATTGTTGAGAAAGGACCATTTAAGTTAGTAGGATTTAAGAAGAGGGTTCCAATTATTTTTGAAGGTATCAATCCAGAGATTGCAAAAATGACAGAACTTTTAACCCCTGAGGCTATAAAAAAGTTAAAAGTACTTTCAAATGTAGAACCAACGGGCATTATTAGTGCATCTACTAACTTCTCGGAAGGGAGAATGGAAGAAAAGGGTGAGTTGGATCATTACATCGGTGTGGCAGCTTCAAGTGATGAAACAGCCGAATTTGATGTATTGAAAATAGAAACCAGTACCTGGGCGGTTTTCGAATCCATTGGGCCATTCCCGGAAACACTTCAAAATGTGTGGAGCAGGATATACTCAGAGTGGTTTCCATCTTCAGGATATGAGGCAGCCCCAGGTCCTGAAATTTTGTGGAATGAGAGTCCGGACACTGGAAATCCGAAGTATAGAAGTGAAATTTGGATTCCAGTAAGGAAAAAAGACTATTAATTACATCAATGTTTGTGATTGAGGGTGCTCCTAGTCAGAGTGCCCTTTTCGTAAACGGTACGATTGGTGGATATGTTCCCGGGAACGGACGGGTTCAAATGACATTCATTCTGTCCTCTCGAGCCACATGGAGACGGTAGTATTGATAACAAGGGTAGACAAGTAAGGTAAGCGTCAAACAGGCCATCGGTATCACCAAAGATCACCTTTGGCAATATCTTTTACCTTTTTGTACTGTTTTCTGATCAGCTGTTTAAATTCTGCATCCGATAGACCATCACCCACATCAACGCCATATTCCGAAAGCATATCATAAAAATATTCGGCATAGTCCCTATCCTCCCGCGCCATTTTCTCGTAACGGTCCAGGATCTCTGCCTGAAAGTCCAGTTCGAATATATGCCGGGGGGTCTTGCCTGACAGGTATTCATTTACCAGTTCCATCATATAATCAATGTTTTTTCCCATATCAGTTTTCCTCCCAGGCGAGTTTTTTCAGATTTGCATCATCCGACTGGGGGGTAAATATCTTTTCCGGGATAGCTGTACTACCGGGTAGGAAGTCTGTAACCGAAGCTATGTAACCCACCCTTCCCAAATTAGGGGCATTTGTAAGAATCCATGTTAAATATTCAAATGGATTCAGGCCATTTTCTCTCGCGCTTACAATCAGGCTGTAATAAATGGCACTGGCCCTGGCTCCCTTTGGCGTGTTTGCGAATAACCAATTTTTTCTTCCGATCACAAATGGTTTAATGCTGCGCTCAGCGCGGTTATTTGAAATTTCAAGACGCCCATCAAGGAGATATCTCTCAAGATATCTCCTCTGGGATTTTGCGTAATGCACCGCTTTCCCAAGAAGGGTATTAGGCAAGGCAGCAGTGCCCTCAATCCATTTGTAAAATTCATCAAATAAAGGCCTTGATAGCCGGCAGCGTTCCATATGGCGGTTATCGGGGGTAAGCAAGGCAAACTGCTTTTCATAATGGAATAGCTGATCGCAATAGGATACTCCTATTGCCGCATTGGATTCCGCTTGTTTCTCTTTGGGCAAGGTTTTAAAAGCATCGAAGAATTTGCGCCTGAGATGTGCCAGGCAGCCTACAACGATTATGTTTTCTGGAAGCCTGTGATATCCTTCATATCCGTCCGCATGAAGATACCCTTTAAAATTCTTTAAGAATGCTTCCGGATGTATATGTTTTCTATCGGGTTGATAATCATAGAGTACAATCTGGTGTTTTGCCTCTCCACTGGTGCGGTATAGCCACATATAACTCTTTGACTGCGCCGCCTTCCCTGGTTCTTTAATTACCTGCAGGGTGGTTTCATCTCCGTGAAGCACTTCATGTTTACATAATTGACGCTTCATCTCCTCATATACCGGCACAAGCCAGTCCTCACAGGCTTTGATCAGCCAGTTTGACATGGTTTGCCGGGAAAGCAGGATGCCGTTTTGCTTCCATTCTTGTTCCTGACGGTACAGCGGCGATGCCATCATGAATTTTTGCACTGCTATATGGGCAATTGTTTCCGGTGATGCGAATCCGCCTTTTATGACGGGTTCCGGCATATTTGCCTTTATGATAGGAACATGATCTGAGGTAGTCTCACAACTCCGGCAGGCATAAACATGCTGAACATGTCGCACAATTACTGCCCTAGCAGGAATAATCTTGAGCTCTTCACGGGTTTCTTTTCCCATTGTATGCATTTCGTTGCCGCATTCCGGGCAGATACAATCTTCAACCGGCAACTTATGTTCAATTACCTCAACAGGTAGGTCCTTTGGCAATTTGTCGGTTGTAAGGCGCGTCCGTTTGCGATAATGTGATTTTACCTCGGTAAAGTCAGGTTCCGGCATGGTCATGTCGGAATTTAATTCGGCCTCGTTGAATATGGTCAACTGACTGTCGTCTGTTCTTTCGCTTGATACGCCAAATTGCTTATGTTTGGCCAGGCGGATCTGTGACATCAACCACTGTACTTGTTGCTCCAATTGGGCAATCTGGCGATCTTTTTCTGCAATTATACCAAGTAGTTTTTCTGCTGATATTCCCTTTGTTTTCATAAGGAGATTATACCAGAAAAACCGCGTAATATCAAGATTTCGGGAGCTTTTTGGACCTATTTCGGGCTGACTCTTTTTAAGATATTTGCCGCTCGAATACTTCTTCCCGTTTAAGTTTTTTCTCTAGTTTGGCGCCTTCTATCAGGTATGATAATTCTTTGGCATCGAGCAGCATAGTGACGGCATCTCCTTTTGCCGGCCAGCGAAAATGGCCACGCTCCAGGCGCTTGAAATACAGCCAGAATCCATCGCCATCCCATTCCAGGATTTTTATCCTATCCCGTTTCCGGTTGCAAAAGACAAACAGCGCTTCTGAAAAAGGGTCAAGGGAAAAGCTGTCTTTAACAAGCGCCATCAAGCCATTGATAGATTTCCTCATATCTGTATGTCCGCAGCATATGTATACGGGTTTTTCGCTCCATCTCATTACAGTACCCTTAATATGCGGCAGACTTTTTTTATTAGTTCGGGATCGGTATTTTCATCCACGTTGACTCGACAACCGCCGACTTCTATATACAGCGTTGTTTTCGTTAGCCGTTTGGGTTCAACATGTACCCATCCCTCTGGTACTATGTTTGCGGTTTCTTCCGATTTAATGAGTTCCTTACAGGCTGCCTCCCGCAGCTTTCGCTGCCAGTAGAAGTATTTATGTCTGCTTATTCCTTTTGCCTGGCAGAAGTCCTTAATGTTTTGCCCGCTGCTTTGCTGTTCTTGGATTATGTGTGTCCACTGTGACAGTCGGTATTCTGTTGCAATTTTTTGTGTATCCATACAACCACTCCGTTCCTAGTTTAAAAAGTTTGCTTACTTTTTCAACTTTTTCAACTGTATTCGTCGTGATTGTACTTTTTTTAAATCTTCTATTAAAGGTGAGTGTTTACTTGACGCTTACGTACCTATTAAACTTCGATATCACCAGAACCCGTCTTTGGCAATACTCTTTACCTTATTATACTGTCTTCGGATCAGCTGTTTGAATTCCTTATCCGATAAATCATCGCCTGCATCAACGCCATCCTCTGAAAGCATATCATAAAAATATTCTGCATAGTCTCTATCTTCCCGCACCATTTTCTTGTAACGGGCTAAGATCTCCGTCTGGAAATCCAATTCGAATATATACCGGGGAGTTTTGCCTGACAGATATTCATTTACCAATTCCATCATATAATCAATGTTCTTTCCCACGTCAGTCTTCCTCCCATGCATACTTTTTTGGTTTTGCATTACCCTGCTGCGGAGTAAATATCTTGAAATAGTCAAGAAAAGCGTACACCCAAAACATCGGTAGAATATGGCAAATAGGATCGACCAGGCAGCCCTTTACATGGAGGGAGGCCTGTGTTAGCCTATTTGGGCAGGAGGCCAACGCATGCGTGGACTCCCTGCGGGCTCCCAGAAACACAGGCCTAGAGGCTCCATGTCAAGGGCTGCCGTTGAATAATAACTAGACTAACTTAATATGGCTAACTCAGTTTTCTTGTTAATTCAAACCAGTTCTTTTTCCAAAAGCGGGATGATAGGTATATATTGCACAAGCGTAGAATCGTTCCGTATACCTTTCCCGCTAAACGCAGAATAAGGACGGAGTTGCATTGGCTTCTGAGGTTCAGCCCGCACGGCTGTGAAGCGCGTTATGCCGCCGCCTGAATCTGTTCCTGGAAAAGCTTTCGCTTAACAAGCGGCGGGAGGTTCTGCTCATTTGACGTATGCCTTCTTTTTCTATTATAGTAGGTTTCTATCCATTCAAAGATATAATGCCGAACCTTATCCCTGTTCATCTTATACAGTGGTAGGCGATAAATAAGTTCTTTTTTAAGTGTGGCAAAAAAGCTTTCCATCCGGGCGTTGTCAAAACAGTTGCCTGTCCGCCCCATGCTTTGCCTTAACCCTTTGTTGGCAAGTGTTTCCCTGAATAAGTGAGAGGTAAACTGGCTCCCCCGGTCGGAATGAACAATCAGCCCCTCGGTCTTTCCATAACGTTTTACGGCGCTATTCAGCGCGGATGTGCATAACGGTGTCTTCATGTTGATGTCCATGGAAAATCCGACAATGGAAGCATCAAAACAGTCTAATACGGAGCACAGATAGAGCTTGCCATCCTGGCATTTCATCTCGGTGATATCGGTCAGCCATTTGGTATTGGGGGTCTCCGACTTGAAATCGCCTTTGACTAAATCTTCCGCTGACTGTGCCATAGGATCTGCTTTGGTAATCCCGTGAGGTTTGCGACGTTTTTGTAGCAGCCCGCGTTCACGGCAAATACTATAGCCCTTGCCATAGCTCGGTTTTAAGATGTCGGGCAATGCATCAATCATGCTCCTTACTCCATATGCGGGATGTTCGGATCTCACTTTCTTCAAGGCCGATACCAACGCCTCATCCCGTTCCCTGCGGCAAGGGCGCTTTCGCCAATCGTAATAGCCTTCACGCCGTATGCCCAATGCGGCACAGCATAAGGCGATAGTTTGAAGTACCGTGATTGTTTGCTATCCAGGTATATAGCTCACGCGGCTTTTTTCTCGCTATCGGCCCGCCAAAAAACCCATTGCTTTTTTTAGAATATGGTTGGCTTCACGCAGTTCGTCGTTCTCACGCTCCAACCGTTTGAAGCCCTCTTCCGCGGTTTCGCCCGGCTTCAGTCCCTTAAGATGTTTACCCTGTTGTCCTAGCCGTTCGATACGCTGCCACAGGTATAGCGTTTTGATCGGAATTCCCAGCTTTTCGCTAGTCGTTCTCACTCCATGCTGTTCACATACTCGCAGCGCTTCTCGTTTGAATTCCTCGGTGTATTTATTTCCCATTTTCGCAACATCTCCTTGACTATATTTTTGTCAAGGGTGTGCGCTTTTATTGTATCAGTCCAGAAATAGCAATTTAAAAGCGAGTTTTACGCTTTGGTTCTGGCAGGGATAGCCATAAAAGAATAAGGGGATGACTACTATTAACAGTCACCCTCTTTATCCCCGGCAGAACCCCGTCAGGCGCTCGGGTTGCTCTCCAGCATTGCCCTATCCTCCTGGCGGGTAAGAGCCATCTA
>JAHDOA010000004.1 GCA_018435055.1 Pelotomaculum sp.
CGTTGGGGTCTGTCTGTTAAACGGGCTCGCAGCACCAGGATTATACGACCTCCCTCCGCCAGCCGTAAGAAAGAGATTCTATGAAAGTCATTTTCATCCTTCCGATGGTGCCGCTTTAACGGCATGGATGTCTGTTAATCATTTTTAAATCCTGTTAATCCTGTCAAATTGTTTTATTATTTTTCTCAGATTTAACCTAACCCAGCCCCGGGAAACCCTGCTGTCTCAGAGCCTCGTACAGCACAACCGCCACCGTGTTAGCCAGGTTAAGCGACCTGGCCTCATTGATCATCGGCACCCGGATTTTAGTCCCCGGGCAGCCGTCCAATATTTCCGGCGGCAGGCCTCTGGTTTCCCTGCCAAAAATCAGAAACCCGTCTGTTTCATACGAAACCTCCGTGTAAAAAAGTGAAGCCTTTGTTGTGGCGAAATAAAACCGTCCACCTTTATAACAGCAGGCAAAATCAGCAAAACTTTCATGGTAGATTACATCCACCAAATGCCAGTAATCCAGGCCGGCCCGCTTGAGGTACTTATCCGCAGTAGAAAAGCCCAGCGGTTTTATTAAATGAAGCGACGCGCCGGTAACAGCGCAGGTCCTGGCAATGTTTCCGGTATTGGCGGGTATCTCGGGCTCCACCAGCACTATATTCAAGACAGTTCACTTCCTGAGCGGTAAAAACTGCAGTAATCTTTTAAACAGCATTTATGGCAGGCCGGCTTCCTGGCCAAACAGATTTCCCGGCCATGAAAAATCAACCTGTGGTGAAACGGCATTCTTTTTTCCGGCGGCACACAGGCCGCCAGGTCTTCTTCGACCTTTGCGGGTTCACGCGCCGCGGACAGCCCCAGCCTGCGGGCAACGCGAAAGACATGTGTGTCAACCGGCAGGGCGCTGCCGCCATAAGCCACGCCGATAATTACACCCGCGGTTTTCCGGCCTACTCCCGGCAACGCCTCCAGCTCACTCCTGGTCATGGGTACGCGGCCACCGTGCGATTTAATAATTTCTTTAGCCGATTCGATAATAAACCTGCTCTTATTGCGGTACAAACCACAGCTCTTAATCTCTTTCTCCAGTTCCTCCGGCGTCAGGCGGGCAAAGTCCTGCGGCTGATTATATTTTCTAAACAGGCGGCCGGTAATGCGGTTCACCTGCTTATCCGTACACTGCGCCGACAAAATTGCCGCCACCAAAAGTTCGAACGGCGTGTCAAAAACCAGCGATGTACCGGCGTCCGGATAGTTTTCCGCCAATAATTTTAAAATAATGGTATATTTTTCTTTTGTCTCACATTGTATTTTTTTTATGAATAAAACTCCTTTATTTGCGCATTCTTAATAAAATTAACTGGTTTTTGCTACCAATTACAAATACTATTTTACCTGCAATATTTTTTCAAACGCCTGTTTCATCTTTTGCTAATAAAGCATTTATTTCTGGGCAATAATAAAAAAAGCATGCGGATAGTCTAATTATACCATGATTTTTTAGTGGTTAATCTCTTCTTATTTTAAAGGAGGACAACTTAATGTCTGTGCTATTTCTTTTATTTTTTTCGGCTTTAATACTTTTTGTAGCGGCTGGTATTTTTTTATGGCCTGCCAGGCGCAGCCGCGCAGCCAAAATCGTTAACCCGCCCCGGCCGCTGATCAACGAGGAATTTGCGGAAGAATTGGGGATAAACATCCCTGACACGGCAAAGCAGCCGGCTTACACGAAACCGGATATTTATCTGCCGCACAATTACGGGGTAGACCGGATGGTCCTTCTCGCCCGCGACCCGCACTGGCTGTTCGCCTACTGGGAAATCACAGCCACAAAACAAGAAGAGTTTGCCGGCATATACGGCATAGAAGCCTGGCTCTCCACCCACCCGGTTCTAAGGATCTACGATGTTACCGGCGTTGACTTCAACGGCAATAACGCCCTTAAATATTTTGATTATCATATGGAAGAAAATATCGACAACTGGCATATTGAAGTTGGTGAACCCGACCGTTCATTTTGTGTGGACCTGGGGCGCATGTTTCCCGACGGCCGTTTTATCACCCTGCTGCGCTCCAATATAGTCACTACCCCGCGCGCTTCCCTTTCCGACCGTCTGGACGAGGAATGGATGTGGATTGAAGGACTCTACCAATCTATAGGAAGGATTAAATACGGCGCCAGTTCCCCCATGATTATTGAAGAACTGGCTTTGAGAAAAGGCGCGCTCCCGCTGGAAGTCAGTTCACCGGGAAACTGGCGCGCTTAACAAAAGAACCGGAAAAATGAAAGGAGCCTGTTCATGTCGAAAGGATACCTCTGTCTTGTACTGCACGCGCACCTGCCTTATGTGCGCCACCCCGAGCATGAAGATTTTTTGGAAGAGAAATGGCTGTACGAAGCCATTACTGAAACATATATCCCTTTAATACAGGTTTTTGAAAGACTGCTGGCGGACAACGTTAACTTCCGGTTAACTATGAGCCTGTCCCCGCCACTGATCTCAATGCTGACAGATCCGCTGCTGCAGGACCGCTATGCCGGTCATTTGACAAAACTGATTGAGCTGGCCGGTAAAGAAGAAGGCCGCACCTACGGCAGCCCCTTTCATGAATCCGCCCTGATGTACAAAAAGCGCTTACAGGAAGCTATGTATATTTTTCACGAACAATATAGCCGCAACCTGGTCAACGCCTTTAAAAAATTTCAGGATTGCGGGCGGCTGGAGATCGTCACATGTGCTTCCACCCACGGGTACCTGCCTTTTATGATGCTTCAGCCAGAAGCTGTAAACGCGCAGGTGAGGGCGTCTGTCGACTTGCATACCCGCCACCTGGGCCGGCCGCCACGCGGCATTTGGCTGCCCGAATGCGCTTACGCGCCGGGCATAGATAAAATTTTGAAAAGAAATGGCTTGCATTTCTTTTTTACTGACGCCCATGGTGTGCTGTACGCGTCGCACCGGCCTCGTTTCGGTATTTTCGCGCCCATATACTGCCCTTCCGGGGTAGCGGTATTTGGCCGGGACATCGAGTCTTCCAAACAGGTCTGGAGCAGCCAGGAAGGTTACCCCGGTGATTATGAATACAGGGAATTCTACCGGGATATCGGGTATGACCTTGATTTCGAATACATTAAACCTTACATCCATCCAGATGGACTGAGGACACATACCGGTTTTAAATATTATAAGATAAGCGGAAAAGTGGAACTGGGACAAAAAGAACCCTACATCCCCCGGCGTGCAGATGAAAAAGCGGCAGAACACGCCGGCAACTTTATGTTTAACCGCCAGCATCAGATTCTGCACCTGGCCGGCATGATGGAAAGGCCGCCGGTCATTGTCGCGCCTTATGATGCGGAACTTTTTGGCCACTGGTGGTACGAAGGCCCCAGGTGGCTGGAATATCTGATTAAAAAGATCTCCTTTGACCAGAATATTATTGAATTGATCACCCCCAGCGATTACCTGAAGAAATTCAGCTGCAACCAGGTGGCGGTGCCCTGCGCTTCCAGTTGGGGAAATAAGGGTTATCACGAGGTCTGGCTATGTGAGGCCAATGATTGGATCTACAGGCATCTGCACATGGCTGCCGGGATGATGACCAGCATAGCCAGCCGGCGCAGCGGCGCCGGGGGTGTGCTCCGCCGGGCGCTTAACCAGGCGGCGCGGGAATTGATGCTGGCCCAGAGCAGCGACTGGGCTTTTATCATGAGTACCGGCACCATGGTTGAATACGCCGTAAAAAGGACCAAAACCCACATCAACAATTTTCTCCGCCTGCATGACGAGATTGAAAGCAACAGGATCGACGAGGGCTGGCTGGGGGATTTGGAATACCGCAACAATATATTCCCCGATATGGATTACAACTGGTACCGGCAGCTGGCGCCGGAAGAAAAGGCCGTTTAAGCAATCGGGGACATACCTCGACCCCAAAGAGAGGTGTGTCCCCATTCTTCTGTCAAACTCTTCTCACATCTCACGTCACCCATCTCATTTTGTACCTGTGTTTACACCATTTACAGCTTGAATCCCGGGCAAAACATATAGTAACCTTTGATTAATACTAATAGAAAGGGATGGCCAAATGCGCAAAATTCTACTACTTGTAGTGTTTACCATGGTTTTGTCACTGGTTTTTTCCACTGCGGCAATTGCCCACCAGCCTGACAGGGTTGTTTTCTACGGTAACAGCCAGAGCGGGTCGGTTAGTTTCGGTAACCACGGTTATGCCTGGTACCATTCTGATCCCGATAATGATTCCGGCATCTCTATTGTTGACCGCTGGTATTCGTACTTTTACAACAAAATTGATAAACATAAACATTATAAAGATTGGTATTTCAGGGGTGGGGAACGGTATTTTTACGTGGACGATAATGGTGTGAGCCACTATTTTTACCTTGACCCGGACCGGGAGTATGATGTAATCAGTTATAAAGATAAAAACGGCACAACCCAGTATTATATCAAGGCCACAGGCTGGAAATAAAGATACAGACAGCGGAATGGGGACACATCTCTATTTCAGGCATTCCTTTTGGGACGAGATATGTCCCCGATCGGAAGGGCGGGGTTTAAACCCCGCCCTTTAGCTTTTTGACCCCGTTATTTCATTTATCTTTTTAATGTACATGTCGGTCAGCGATTCTGCTATCTCCATAGTGCTGCCTTCACTGAAAACCCGGCACACCGGTTCATCGGGATCAGGCAGTACCAGCGCCCAACCGTCCGGGTGATAAATCTTAATGCCGTCCAGCGTTTCATACCGGCTGGCGGGAGGGTCCTGGACAAGACGCCTGATTACTTTTCCTTTGGCTTCCCATGGTACCGGCACATCCCGGCTGTCCATAAAAAACAGCGGTATTTCATCTACCAGGTCAGACAATTTTATTCTATGCCTGGCCAGATAGTCCAATATATTTACCAGGGCCGACAGCGCATCAAAATGCAGGAAAAACTGCGATATACTATCCGGCGCCGCTGCCTGTGTCAACACCTTATCCAAAAAATCCTGGACAGCCGTTTTTGTCCGCACTACCTTGCCCCGGTATTGTTCAGCCAGCGATTCGATTACCATTGGCGCGGTTACCGGTACAACCACCGAGCCGGACTGGCCCTTCAGGATAATCAGCGATATCAGGGCAGTCAGCAAATTATCCTGGATTGTCCGGCCTTTTTCGTCAATTAAAATCAGGCGGTCTGCATTGGGATCCAGGATCGCGCCGGCATCCGCGCCGCTTTCAGTTACCGCTTGTGCCAGGGCCGGGAGCGCTTCCAGGCAAACGCTCCAGCGGTAAAATCCCTTTGCTCCGGCCGGGCGAAAATCCTCGACCGCAAAGCCCAGTTTGTCGCGCAGATCATTAATATATCCGGCGAGGTTTGACCGGTCGTAACAAAGGAGCAGCTTAAACCCGGCCCGTCGTATACCGGCGTTATCCGGCCCTGTACAAATTGCCGCTATGTATTTATGATAAACTTCGCTAACAACCTGTGGGGGATGCAGCCTGCCGGCCTCAGAGCGGGGAAAATCCTCCCTGGCCAGCGCGTTTTCAACTTTGCGCTCCAGTCCCCTGGAAATATTGCCGCCGCGGGCGTTCATAAAAACCATAACCAGCTTATCCGGGGAGTCCGGGGACACCTTAACATGTATACCGGCGTTGCAGCCCAAAGAGCGCACGGAGTAGCGGCTTTCCGGGGTAATACTCCCGCTCAGGTTCAGGACCTCTGCTCCCACCGATTGGGCGCCGCTAATCAGCGCTTCCTTGATCATAGTTGAAGCTGTGTAGCTATCACTGCTTATACTAATACGCGCCGCCGAACCGTTCACTGAACCGAAGGCCGCGCCGAGCCTGACCGCTGTTTCAGGGGTGATTTCCACATTGACCAAACCGGAAATGCCCTCAAAGCCAAATATTTTTTTCGGCGAAACAGTACCCCAGATCACGCTCCGGTGTACTGTGGCGCCTGACTCCACCAGCTTGTGGGGCCATAGTTTTACATCAGGCTTCAACTGGCTGTTTTCACGTATAATTGAATCGTCTCCGACTACAGCTCCCTCGTAGATACCCGCTTTAGCCTGCACCTGGACCCTGCTGCCGACAACCGCGCCACGCAGGGCGGCGCCGTTACCCACAAAAACATTGTTCCAGATGACGCTCCTCTTTATAGTAGCGCCTCTCTGCACGAGACAGCCGCTGCCCAGGATAGTATAAGGTTCTATTCCGGCGCCGGCGCCGATCTGGCAGTTCATCCCGATTATAGCCGGCCCTTTTACTGCGGCCGCCTGATCGATAAAGGCCCCCTCCCCCACCCAAACCTGTGGGGCCACCTCTTTCCCGGGCATTTTTATTTTAACTTTTCCGGCCAGGATATCGTGGTGCGCTCCCAGGTATTGCTGAAGGTTGCCGATATCGCACCAGTAGCCCGGCAGGACGACGCCAAACAGGGGCTTTTTTTCCCTGAGTAAAAGTGGAAATAAATCCTTGCTGAAATCGAATTTCTGGCCAGGCGCGAAATAATCGAGAACTTCCGGCTCAAGGACATATATCCCGGTGTTCACCGTATCGCTGAATACCTCTCCCCAACCCGGCTTTTCCAGAAATTGCGTTATTTTTCCGTCCTCTGAGGTTATTACCACGCCATATTCCAGCGGACAGTCGACTCTGGTTAATACTAAGGTCGCTATGGCGCCATGCTTTTTATGAAATTCCACAGCTCTGGACAGTTCCAGGTCGGTAAGGGCGTCCCCGCTAATGACCATAAAAGTTTCATCCAAAAACGAAGCTGCGTTCTTTACGCTTCCCGCCGTACCGAGAGGCGCATCTTCAACAAAATAATGCAGGTTCACACCGTACTCAGCGCCATTGCCGAAGTGGTCCCGGATGGCCTCAGGCATATACTGCAGGGTCACCCCGATTTCACTAAAACCATGCTCTTGCAATAGGGCCATAATATGGCTCATAATGGGTTTGTTTAGAACTGGAACCATTGGCTTTGGCCTGCCGCAGGTCAGGGGTCTTAAACGGGATCCCTCACCTCCGGCCATAATGACAGCCTTCATACGAAAACCTCCGTCATTTAAATTTGTATTTAGGAATACCTGGCCAGTCTCCGGTTGAAGCGCCCGAAAAAACCGGACTGCCTTTCGGGCGCCTCCCACACGGCAGTGCGGCTTGCTTTCAACACTTCTTTATAAACAGAGATCGTCTGCCTGGCGATACTCTGCCAGTTAAATTCCTCCACAACCCTTTGGTAGGCGTTTTCTTTGAGCTTTTCTCCCAGCTCCGGCTTCTTTAGCAGGGTAAGGATATTACGGGCGAGGGAATGGCTGTTGCCGGTGCGCACCTTCAGTCCGTCAATTCCCTGTCTGACAATTTCACTGATGCCGCCGCAGTCGGAAACTACAACCGGGGTCCGGGCGGCCATGGCCTCCAGGGCCACAATGCCGAAAGGCTCATAAAGGCTGGGAAACACCGCCACATCAGACCAGCTGTATAAACTATTCCGGACATCATCGTTGATATACCCGGTAAAATATACCCTGTTGGCAATTCCCAACAACTCCGCCTGCTGTTTCAAAGCGCCTAAGTGCGGCCCTTTACCTGCGATAATAAATTTAGTCTGGGGATAATTTGCTAATATTTCAGGCGCCCCGTCAAGCAAAACCTGCACGCCTTTTTCTTTAACCAGCCTGCCCACATAGAAAATAATTTTTTCGTCGGGGGCAGCGTAAAAGCTGCGGCTGGCTTTGTCGCTCCTGGTTTGGAAGTTGGCCACATTGACACCGTTGGGTATTATCGCCACCTTGTCCTGCGGCAATTGAAAAACGTGCTTGATTTCTCCCTCCATGTACCGGCTGCAGCAGATAACCTTCCAGGCTTCATATGTAAGCCACCATTCAATGTCGCTGATATGTCTCTGCACATCGTTGTGCAGGCCATAATTGCGGCCATATTCGGTAGCGTGGATGGTGACGACCAGGGGCAGCCGCCCGGCGTGTTTGATGGCCCTGGCGGCGTAAGCTACCAGCCAGTCGTGCGCGTGGACGATGTCAAAACCGCCCGTATCGGCGAGAAGCGGGATGGCTTTTTCCAGCAGGGCGACGTTAAATTGCGCTACCCAGGTCACAAAATCGGGGGAGGATACCTGATAGGGTTCCACCCTGTAAACCTTGACACCGTTTACCTGCTCAAACGAGGGCGCGCCTTTTTCGCCTGCCGTGAGCAGGTGCACCTCCACCCCCTGATCCGGGTAGGCGTTAGTTAAATCGTATACATGCTGGGCCAGCCCGCCGACACTTTTGGGCGGATATTCCCAGGATAACATTAAAACTTTCACTAAACGGCCTCCTGTTCATTTGTAGTTTACCCAAATTGACAATAGCAAAAATCCCTACCGGGTTAATGGCAGGGATTGTTCATTTTAATATCGCTGGCCCCCGTTATGAATCTCAAAGCTCCAGTTGACTCCGTTGTTGTTGTCCCAGTGATCTGCGCCATCCTTAAAACAAAAATTGAATCTGCCTTCGCTATCCGGCATTTTCATGTCGCTTACCCAGCCCCAGCCTGTTTTCTCCATCTGGGTACTGCGCACAGTCCGCCATTTGTTGTGTGGCCCGAATCCGTAATGGAGATAAACCTGCCCGTTTTCTTTTCCCAACAACCCGTCATAAAATACCGTGACTTCTTCACCAGCGGTAATCGGCGTCGGGTCAACCACAACCCCGCCGGGGTAATCTGCCTTATGCATAGCCCGCAGTTTTGCTTCCCCCTGGCCGAATCTGGTTGGATTAGCCATCCGGCTCCACCTCCTTAAGTTATGGTATATTCAGGTTTTATTTACACTAGTATGGTTATTTTGTGATTTTTTATGCAAATAATTGAATCGTGTTTGGCCATTCCTTCATAAATATCTACTAATAATAAAAGAACCCGCCGGCTTTAGCGTTTTGGCTGCTGTGCCGCGGGCTCTTTTCTTGTCCGGCTATGCCGGTCGAAATAATGTCCCTCGTTTGCCTTTCTTCATTTTTTTTGAGAATTGTCCTGTTTCGTTTTTTTGCTGTCAGCTTCTCCTCTTTCCCTGTTCAATTCAAATTCCTGCTTGAAAAAGACCATCCACGCGATGAAAAGGGCGACGGCAAAACCCAAACACAGTTCCCAATTGTTTACAAACCAGTCCATACTTATATCCGCCTGGTTTCTGAAAGCTAATCTGTTTGTTTTCTGCGGCGCCGCCAAAAAACCAGGCCTTGCACCTCCCTCTCTATTAATTAATGGCGGCAAAATTGCCGCTTTTTAAGTTTGCGCTCCACTGCTGCCAGTTAGTTAACAATGAAGAGGAATCTCTTTGAGGCCGTTTAAAGTTTTTTTCTTAGCAGCCTATTTACCAGTTCAGGATTTGCCTTGCCTTGCGTGGCCTTCATCACCTGGCCGACTAAAAATCCCAGGGCGCGCTCCTTGCCGGCTTTAAAATCCTCCACCGGCCCGGGGTTTTTGGCCAGCACTTCTTCCACTATAGCAATGACAGCTCCTTCATCGCTGATCTGGAGCAGGCCCTTTTCTTTAACGATGGTTTCAGCATCCCTGCCGCCGGCAAACATCTCCGCAAAGACTGTTTTGGCGATTTTGCCGCTGATATCGCCCCGCTCAACCAACTTCAGCAAGGCAGCCAAATTTTGCGGCGTAATTTTGCAGCTGGTTATTTCAATATCGTGCAGGTTAAGCAGCCTGTTGAAGTCACCCAGGATCCAGTTGCTCACTGCTTTGGGATTCGGGCAGGCTTTGACACATTCCTCAAAATAACCGGCCAGTTCCCTTGTGTTGGTGAGGATTGCCGCGTCATATGCCGGCAGACCGTACTCTTTCATAAAGCGCTCCCTGCGTTGATCGGGCAACTCCGGTAAGGCGCCACGGATATCCTCCACCCACCGCCGGTCTATCAGCAGCGGGACCAGGTCCGGGTCGGGCAGGTAACGGTAGTCGTGCGCGTGTTCCTTGCTGCGCATCGACAGGGTCTCACCCTTCCCCTCGTCCCAGGTCCGGGTCTCCTGGATGATCCTTCCGCCGGCCTCAAGTGTCTTGATCTGGCGTTCTACTTCAAAAATCAGTGACCGCTGCAGGGCTTTAAAAGAGTTAAGGTTTTTTATTTCAGTTTTGGCGCCGAACCCCCTTGCCCCAACAGGCCGCACTGAAATGTTGGCGTCGCAGCGCAGGCTTCCCTCTTCCATCTTGCAGTCGGAAACACCGATATACTGAATAATTGTCCGGAGTTTTTCCATGTACCGGCGGGCTTCTTCCGGCGAGCCCAGGTCCGGCTCGGAGACGATTTCAATCAGAGGCACGCCGGCCCTGTTGTAATCGACCAGAGAGTAGGGTGTGTCGGTGATGGTCCCCTGGTGCACCAGTTTGCCGCTGTCCTCCTCCATATGAAGGCGGGTGACGCCGATTTTCTTTGGACCATTTTCAGTGTCAATTTCCAGGTATCCGTGCCTGGCGATCGGCAGGTCATACTGAGAGATTTGATAGTTTTTGGGCATATCGGGATAATAGTAATTCTTCCGGTCGAATTTAGTAAACTCCGCTATTTTACAATTAAGCGCCAGGGCGGCTCTA
This sequence comes from Pelotomaculum sp., assembly GCA_018435055.1. Taxonomy (GTDB): domain Bacteria; phylum Bacillota; class Desulfotomaculia; order Desulfotomaculales; family Pelotomaculaceae; genus Syntrophopropionicum. Next base: position 10,607 of record JAHDOA010000004.1, read on the forward strand.
ATGGCGTGTTCCACTACCTTTTTGTTTACGACGGGGAGAACACCCGGCAGGCCAAGGCAGACCGGGCAGACATGGGTATTCGGTTCGCCCCCGAACCCGGTGGTGGAATCACAAAATATTTTCGCCCTGGTTTTTAGCTCTACATGCGCTTCCAGGCCTATTACCGTCTCATACCGGGGCAAAGCCTTTACCTCCTCCGAATTAAAACAAATTGACAGGATTTACAGGATTAATACAGGATTTACATGATTTTAAAAACCATATTAATTTATTGTAAATAAGTGCTGTAATTTATTTTGGATAATAGTTTTTATTTAATCTAATTAACCTTATAATCCTGAATTCAGTGATAATCTTTGTATAACTATTATATTTGTTTCTCAGAATTAGGGCTTAAATTTAATCAAATAATAGTTTTTTAATCCTGTTAATCTTCTTTTATTATCCTGTTAATCCTGTCAATTTGTTTTTCCCCGTCAATTTGTTTTACAACTCCGGAAACTGCTTGTGGTAATCTGTATTCTGCTCGAAGGTGTACGCCGTCCGGAGCAGTGTACCCTCGTCGAAGGGCCTGCCCATCAACTGCAGGCCGACAGGCAAACCTCCGGCAAAACCGCAGGGAATTGATAGCCCCGGTATGCCGGCCAGGTTAACTGAGATCGTGCAGATATCAGACAGGTACATCTGCAGGGGATTATCCATTTTTTCACCGATGCGGAATGCTGTGGTAGGTGAAACCGGTGAAAGGAGCAGGTCGTATTTTTTAAAAGCGCGGTCAAAGTCTTCTTTAATCAGGGTCCGCACCTTGAGCGCCTTCAGGTAGTAAGCATCGTAGTATCCCGATGATAGCGCGTACGTCCCCAGCATGATTCTTCTCTTAACCTCATCGCCGAACCCCTGGCTGCGGGTTCTCATAAACATGTCGATTAGATCATCTGTTCCTTCGGCGCGTATACCATAACGCACCCCGTCGTAACGGGCCAGGTTTGAACTGGCCTCAGCCTGGGCAATCAGGTAATATGTGGGGAGGGCGTATTCAGTATGAGGGAGGGTGGTATATTCCACCACAGCGCCGAGAGACTCAAATTTTTCCATTGCTTTTATGATGACACCGCGCACTGCCGGGTCTATTCCCTCCGCCATATATTCCTCGGGCACACCAAATTTCAAGCCGCGCACATCGTCTTTTAAAAAACTGGTGTAATCCGCCGTCCGGTACTTTACCGAGGTGGAGTCCAGCGGGTCATGGCCGCAGATGGCATTCAGCATTAAGGCACAGTCGGTAACATCCCTGGTAAAAGGCCCAATCTGGTCAAGGGAAGAAGCGTACGCAATCAGGCCGTATCGTGAAACTGCGCCGTAGGTGGGCTTCATGCCGACAACGCCGCAAAACGAAGCCGGCTGCCTGATGGATCCCCCCGTGTCGGAACCAAGAGCGCAAACAGCGGCGCCGGCTGCTACTGCGGCCGCGGAGCCCCCGCTGGAGCCGCCCGGCACCCTGCTGGTATCCCATGGGTTCCGTGTGGTGAAAAAGGCTGAGTTTTCGTTGGAAGAACCCATCGCAAATTCGTCCAGGTTGGCCTTGCCGGCAATCGCGGCGCCGGCGGCCTCCAGTCTTTTAACAACAGTGGCGCTGTAAGGCGGGATGAAATTGGACAGGATTTTCGAACCAGCCGTGGTTTTGATACCGTCAGTGCATATGTTATCTTTTATTGCCATAGGAATGCCGGAAAGGGGTGTGATTTTCTCGCCATTCCTGATTTGCCTGTCCACTGCCCGGGCCTGGGCCAGAGCATTTTCCTCAGTCCTGGTTATATAGGCCCCGATCTGCTCCTCGACTGCATCAATCCTGGCAAAAACAGCCTTGTTTAACTCTTCCGCTGAAATTTCTTTTTTTATTAGTTGATCGTGCATTTCATGTGCGGTAAGCAGAAAAAACTGCAATGCGCTACCTCCCCAAATGGCGGCAGTTGGCCAAACTAAATTCTACCGCCTAGACAATTTTTGGCACCTTAAAATAATTTTCTTCCCGGTCGGGACAGTTAGCCAGAGCGTCTTCCCGCGAAATATGCTGTCCTACCCAGTCCTCGCGAAAAACGTTTTGCAAAGGCAGCACATGGGCGGTTGGCTGTACATTTTCTGTATCAAGACGGGAGAGAAATTGAAAATAGTCAAGAATCTCATTCAGCTGCCGCGTGTACATATCTTTCTCCGGCCCGGTCAATTTCAGCCTGCTTAGCAGGGCAACGTGTTCAACATCTTTTTTTGTGATCAAAAATCATTCACCCTTTCCTGTTTAGCCGCCAAGAACGGGGTAGTCCATTCCTGTCAATTTTTTGAATTGATTTTCGTCCAATATGGGAATGGCCAGTGAAACAGCCTTATCGTATTTAGAGCCGGGTCTTTCCCCCGCTACGACATAATCAGTGATGCGGCTGACGCTGGAGGATACTTTCCCGCCCAGTCTTTCCACTATTTCCTGCGCTTCCTGACGGGTGAAGCTTTCCAGGGCGCCGGTCAGGACAAAGACCTTCCCGGCCAGCGGCCCGGCCCCTGCGCCGCCGCTTCTTTCCGCCCGGGTATTGACACCTGCCCGGACAAGCTTATCAATAACCCGCCTGTTCTGCGCTGCCGTAAAAAATGCAACAATGCTGGCAGCAATTTTTGGCCCGATTTCGGGGATTACCATCAGTTCATCCTCGCCGGCGCCCATCAAAGCCTCAAGAGAACCATAGTGAGCAGCCAGAATCTTTGCCGCCCGCTCCCCCACATGGCGGATCCCCAGGGCAAAGATCAGCCTGGAAAGGGAATTCTTTTTGCTGGCCTCCACAGCACCCAATAAGTTTTGTGCCGACTTTGGACCCAGCCTCTCCAGGACAACGAGATCCTCATAACGCAGGCGGTAAAGATCCGCCGGGTCACGAACAAGCCCGCCGGCCAGGATCTGGGCAAGCACGGCCGGACCGAGTCCGGTTATGTTCATGGCATGGCGCGATGCAAAGTGGATTAGCCCTTCCCAAAGTTGAGCCGGGCAGGCCATGTTCGTACAGCGTACCGCAGCCTCTCCTGCCGCCCGCGTAACCCTGGACCCGCATGAAGGACATTCTGCCGGTATAGCCCAGACCTTTTCACCGCCTTTCCTTTCATCGGGCAGGACGGCGATTACCTCGGGAATTATGTCCCCTGCTTTCTGGATCAACACCCTGTCGCCGATGCGGATGTCTTTTTCGCGGATATTGTCTTCATTATGTAAAGTAGCTCTGCTGACTGTGGCGCCTGCTATCCGCACCGGCTCCATCTCCGCAGTGGGTGTAAGAACGCCGGTGCGTCCCACCCGCACAAAAATATTCTTCACAGTTGTAACGGCCTGCTCCGGCGGAAATTTATAAGCAATCGCCCAGCGGGGACTTTTCGATGTTGTTCCCAGCCTCTGCTGCTGATCAAGGGAATTGACCTTTATAACCAGCCCGTCGATCGCGTAAGGCAGCTCAAAGCGGCGCGACTGCCAGTCCAGGCAGTATTTTATAATTTCAGACATGTCATCAAAGACATGGAACTCATTGGCCCTTAAACCGAGTTCCTGCAATAATTGCAAGACGTCGCTGTGATCCTGCGGTTCAATTCCCTCACTATGACCTATGCCATACACAATCAGGTTTAGCCGGCGTGACGCTGCAATCCTCGGATCAAGCTGGCGCAGGGTCCCGGCGGCGGCGTTGCGCGGGTTGGCAAAAAGGGGTTCGCCTGTTTCCTCTCTGGCCTCGTTCAATCGTGCAAAAGAATCCTTCGTCATGTAGGCTTCTCCTCTTACTTCCAGCGCCTGGATGATTTTGCGGAGGCGAAGCGGCATACTTCTGATAGTCTTTAAGTTCTCGCTGATATCTTCACCTGTCTCACCGTCGCCGCGAGTGGCCCCCCTGGAAAAGAGTCCGTTTTCGTAAAAAAGAGAAACAGCAAGACCGTCTATTTTAGGCTCAACAACATACTTGACGGTTTCTCCGGACAGCGCCTGCCTTACCCGGCGGTCAAAATCCCTAAGTTCACTTTCTGTAAAAGCATTGGCCAGGCTCATCATCGGAGAAATGTGGCGCACAGTGGCAAACCCTTTCCCGGGCTGTCCGCCTACCCTTTGCGCAGGTGAATAAGGGCTGGCCAGGGAAGGGTACTGCTTTTCCAGCTTTTCCAGCTCCCTGAGCATTTTATCGTATTGGGCGTCCGATATGATCGGATTATCCATAACGTAATAGCGGTAATTATGAGCCTCGATCTCTTCGCTCAAGGCTTCGATCATTTCTCTGGCCCGTTCCATATCCTGATCCATTTTCTCACCACCTTTTTTAGTCGGGACATATCTCCTACTTCACCCGCCTGGCAACATTCCCCGGGCATCCCGATCGGGGACACGCCTCGATCCAATAAAAGCCGATCATTGTGCGGCTAAAGCCGCACCTACAACCAGAAACGTGCCACGAGCGTGCCACGAGAACCGTCCCCTTGACATGTTTTTCTATACCAGCAGGGAGGCGGCATATTTGACCAGATAAGCTGCCGGCACAAAAATCAGCTGGGCCAAAGCCGTGCCCAGGATCCTTGTAAGCGCAAGGTACATGACCATTTGTTTCACATCTTCTTCGCCCCGTTCTCCCTGCATCGCCTGGTCAGTAATAGCTGCGGCGGTAGGCTCTACCACTGTCGCCGAGAGGATGGTGGCTACCCCGTTCACCACGGCCGAAAGCAAGGCAGCGGTGGAACGGAAATTGGGAAACAGCGCCCCGGCATAAATGGCGGAAAGCACCCCGGTGGTATACACGCCAGTAACAATAATATTTAAAAATAAAAATGTCTTGGGAATGGCAACCTTCTTTTTGGGCGCTATTTTAAAAGATTTTTTGCCCGGTTGGTCAATTTGGCCGCCAGTTCTCATAAACCGGCGGGGTGAAATAATAATACTGCCCAGCATGCGGGGCACTGAGCCGGTTTCTTCGAATGAGAAGATAGCACGGTTAAAAATATTGACAAAGACCGGGATCAAGGCAGCGGCAATGACAGTCCCCACAGTCGCAGCCAGGATGACGAACCGGATGTTCTGGCTGAGCGAGACCAGCAGCGCCTGGTAGGCGGCGCTGTTAATCAGCTGCGCATCCGTCACCCTGACCCCCGCCTGCGTCTGCCCTGTTTTAATCACTATCTCTACGATTGAAGCGAGGATCGGCGCCTGAATAGTATTGGCGGTGCTGGCTACAAGAAATATCACGTTATAAATAGATAAGCCCGTGGCCAGTCGCCGGGTGCGCACACCCGATATGCGCATGGCATAAGCCAGTGTATTAATAAAATGGATAACCGCTGTAAGGGCGGCCACGATCAGGAGACGCTCCATAATCCCTCCGTAACCGGATTAATAATAGTATTGCCGAAAGAAAGCTATACCAGTAACCCGGTGTACCACATCTTATATCCCGTCCGCCTTCTCCAGCGGCGCGAATTTTGCCAGGAGCACTTTTATACCCTGTTCGGGAAAGGCCACCTGGTACTCTGTGTCATCACCCTCGCCCCGCACCCCGACGATCACACCCGGACCCCATTTACTGTGCCTGACCCGGTCACCGAGAACATACCGCTTTGATTCTGAAATTATTTTGGCGCCGGTAACCTCTGCTTTTCCCATCCCGGGCCGGCGTTTTTTACCGGTTTTCCCCGGGAAAACGTCGTCGCTCAAAAGGTGGGGGGGTATTTCTTCAAGAAAGCGGGAGGGCATGTTGTACTTCTCGGCGCCAAAAAGAGTCCTCTTCCAGCAGTGGGTAAGGTAAAGGCGCTCCATGGCCCTGGTCACGCCGACATAACACAAGCGGCGTTCCTCTTCCAACTCACCCGGTTCCAGCAGTGACCGGGAATGGGGAAAGACGCCCTCCTCCAGGCCGGCCAGGAACACAACCGGGAATTCCAGGCCTTTGGCGCTGTGCAGTGTCATCAGGGAAACCTGGTCACTTTCCGTATCGTACTTGTCCAGGTCAGTTACCAGGGCGATATTCTCAAGAAAACTCACCAGCCCTTTTTCCTCGGCATCCCGGTCAAATTCAATGGTCCCGGAGATAAATTCATCCAGGTTTTCCAGCCTGGTGCGCGACTCCACGGTATCTTCGGCCAGCAGTTCCTCCCGGTACCTGGTTTGTTCCAGCACTTCCCTGGCCAGGCCGGTGACCGCGGCGTCAAATGATTCCTCCGTTAAGCGCCGGAGCAGCAGGCCCAGTTCGCTGCACGCCGCCCTGGCCCTGGCGGAAAGCCCGCTAATTTCAGTTGATCTGACAAGAGCCTCAACCGGCGTGATTAGATGCGTCTCAGCAAAGGATATAATTCTACTGAAAGAAGCCGGCCCGATACCGCGCCTGGGCACATTTATTATTCTGGCCAGGCTGACTGTGTCCCGCTGGTTTACGAGCAGCCTGAGGTAGGCCAGTATGTCTTTTATCTCTTTGCGGGCGTAAAATTTTAATCCCCCGATAATGGTATAAGGCAAACCCGCCCGGACAAAAATTTCCTCGATTACCCGCGACTGAGCGTGGGTGCGGTACAGCACGGCAAAATCACTGTTAGGCCTGTTTTCCACTTCTTTTAGACTAAAAATTTTCCTTGCTATATAATCAGCTTCCTTGTGTTCGTCCTCAGCAAAAAAGCTTACCAGGCCGGCGCCGGGACTGGCTGCGGTCCAAAGGCGCTTTTCTTTGCGGTTTTCGTTGTTTTTGATAATATGATTGGCCGCTTCCAGGATCCGGCCCGTCGAGCGGTAATTTTGCTCAAGCTTTATTAACGCCGCCTCGGGGTAGTCTCTTTCAAAGCTCAAGATATTTTTGATATCTGCGCCCCGCCAGCCGTAAATTCCCTGGTCCGGGTCCCCCACCGCGAATAAGTTGCGGTGGACGCCTGCCAGCAGGTTGACAAAAACATACTGGGCATGGTTGGTATCCTGGTATTCATCGACCAGTATATGGCGGAAGCGGTCCTGGTAATATGCCAGGACCTGGGGGTACTCCCGGAACAGCCGCACCGTGAGAAAAATAAGGTCATCAAAATCAACAGCGTTGTTTCGCTGTAGTTTTTCCTGGTACAAAACATAAACCCTGATAACGACCTGGTTAAAGCTATCGTAAGCATACTTTTGATAATCGCTCGCGGTGAGCAGCTGGTTTTTAGCCTGGGAGACGGCCGCCGCGACCGCCCGGGGCGGGTATCTTTTTTCGTCGATATCCAGCTCTTTGATACAGTCCTTGACAACGGTAAGCTGGTCATCGCTGTCGTAGATCACAAAATCACGGCTGCGCCCGAAAAACTCCTCCTGGCGCCGCAAAATACGCAGGCAGGCGGCATGAAAGGTGCAGATCCAGATGTCACGGGAAACCTCCGGCGCCAGGGCTTCTACACGCGCCCTCATTTCCCGGGCGGCCTTGTTGGTAAAAGTGATAGCCAGAATACGGTAGGGCTGGATCCGCATCTCTTTGATCAGATATGCCGCGCGGCAGGTCAAAACCCTGGTTTTGCCGCTGCCGGCGCCGGCCAGGACCAGCAGTGGTCCATCCCCGTATGTCACCGCCTCGATCTGGGCAGGATTAAGATTGTCTAATACGTTCATCGCTCCTCCAAAAATTTAACATCTTGTTAATAATATTAATTCTAAACAACAGGCGCAAATCCTTCACCGGCAGCGGCGCCTGCCGCAGACATTGTTTATTGAGTTTCTAGCTCCTAATGATAAAAAAAGCTGATATAGCGCCGAAATGGTGAGCCTTTGATGACAAAAAACTCACCATTTAACCAAATTATCAGCAAAAGTTAGGAGTATATGCAATTAATAGATTATATATATAAAGGGACTCCCTCCAATATTCAGCTTAGGGTAAATTCAATCCAAGCAGATCACCTTTTCTTCCAATAGTTTTTCCCAGGCAATCTTAAACCACGATGTATAAATTTCCGGATTCTTTCTCATGTCTTCGGCTAGGGCATCTTTGGCAATCCACTTGTAATCAGCCACCTCGTCTGGATTCTCTACCGGCGTTCCATCCCACCTGCCGACAAGGACGTGATCAAACTCCTTCTCCGTCAAGCCATTGGTAAACCTGGTTTCGTAAATAAATGAAAAAACCTTCACCAACCCGGTGTCAAAGCCCATTTCCTCCTGCAGTCTTCTGTGCGCAGCCGCCTCAATGGCTTCCCCCGGCCGCGGGTGGCCGCAGCAGGTATTGGCCCACATCCCCGGATTATGGTACTTGCCCCCGGCGCGTTTTTGTATTAATATCTCACCGCTGCTGTTCGTAATGACCACTGAAAACGCCCGGTGCAATCTCGGGTTCTTGTGAGCATCTATTTTTTCAGCGGTACCAATCATATTATCGTTTTCATCTACCAGGATGACATATTCTTCCATCGCCGACCTCCGGAAACGTAGAATTTTCTTTTAGCGCTTGACGCCTCATTTGGCCGCAGGTTCCCTGTGTCAAGATCCCCTTTGCTTAAACACCATATTTTCAACGCTAACTGCAAATCAAACCTTTTATTTGGATCTTTCAGGGAAAAGCCGCCTACTTCACATATCTTCCCAAGGCGATATTTAAAGCCACTCAAAGTTACCATGGTGACTCTGGCTGCTTCTTTCATATTACCGTTGCAGTTAAAATAATTATTCAAAGTTTCTACCAACTGGCTGTCGTGGCTGGCATCGTATTTCAGCAGCTCGCCGAGCTGATCATTCATAAAATCTGTCAGGCTGCTCTGGTTGTTGGTATTAAACAGCAGGCCGAAAGTACCCAGACAATCAAAGGGAATAACCATATTCTTTTGATTCAAAGAATTTATTACTTTCAAGGCCCATTTGGCTTCCCGGTAGGAGTCGCAAAAATCTCCCGGGGTATAGCAAACTCTCCCCAAACCAATAGAAACGGTGACCGACGGCAAATGCCTGGCAATCACCTTTTGCATATTCCGCGCCAGCTCAACTGTATTGGAAGAAGTCCTGTCTTCCAGCGCTGTTATGATAATAATACTATTGCCGCTGACGGTGGCTGTGCCGGTTCTATTGTACACATTCAGCGCCGTGTTAATTACCCCGCAAATCTGTTCTTTTATATCGGAAGTCCGCCCTTCGGCCCGGATAGATTTCCCCAGTGAGCAGGCCGGTTTATCTAAACCGGCGACAAGCACCCGGTGCGGCTGCTTAATACTGTAGCCAAGACAGCGCGCTCTTTCAACGATTGAAGTTTCAGATTTAAAGTCGCCCTCAATTAATTCCAGGACGAAATCACCTAACAAACGGCTTTCGGTTTTAGCTACCGTACGGTCCTGCGCCATCTTAAGGGCAAAAACCGTAACGATAAATTCCATTGACATCTGATCGTGTTCAGTAAGCTTTTTTTCAGTTTTAATAAGACTGACATAGCCGATAACCTCCATCTTACTTATTACTGGAAAAACGAACTGGGTTATCGGCCTCTTGGTAAGTTCCGATGGAAGAATAACAGGCTTGTTTTCCTGGGTTAGTTTAACAGCCAGGTGGCGCAACCGCCAGTCACTAATGATATCCCCGGTTGAAAAAGGCGGCTGTTGCCTGCCTTCCGTTGTCGCAGTAGGTGAAAAATAAGCGACCGGCTGGAAAGACTGATCCTCCACCATTACTGTTCCATTCATTATTTTGCCTACTGCGCTTGTAATTGTATATATATCTTCCCCGTTTAACACCATCTTAGTCAACTGTTCATGTATGGCTACTGATTGTCTCAATGCCTCATTCTGCTCCATTACACTGGCTTTAGGCCATTCCATACCCTGTCCGAGGGTGGTGCCGTGATAGTACTGCAGCTCGGGACGAATTTCCTCGCCCCAGTCAGACAGTTTCATACCGACATAACGGCAGTGCTGGTCACCCATAGCAGCGCAGGATACTTCCTTTATAATTACCCGTTCACCAAAAAAAGCCGACATAATTCCACTGGCGTAGCCCACGAGTGTCCAGCATACAGGTTCTGTCGCCGGACCGAAATGCTTGACGTGGTGTTCCGCTTCGTAAGAATCATACCAGCTGCCTTCACACATCCAGGTGTGTTCGATATCGCTAGATTTTTTTTCAGCAGAAATGACGTTGGCCATCCCAATAAAGGTGTGGAAATTTCTTGCCAGATGATAACGGTCTTCTTTATCTATCCGCGGAAAATCATTCATGAGATTTTCCACATCCCGGAACCCGTTATTAAAACCGAATCGAATTAAAAATCCTTTAGCTTTTTCTTGGCCCAGGGTATATATCAGGTCTTTGCGCAGGATACCAATGGCGTTGGCGTTTAGAATAAGTATACGCTTATCCTTTAAATAATTCTTGCCTAACCCCGCCTGCAGTTTTAGCATACTTCCCAGATGCATTTCCTGACTCATATTACGTCCCTCCGTAAATAAAAGCCTATTTAGAGACATGTTGTCATAATTAATTATATCATCTAATCTACACAACTGCCTTTTTTTCGTTTAAAAACCTGTTGGGTATTTAACCGGTAAGGCTCTGATTGCATTAGATAGATTTTGATATTTAATGCGCCTGGGATAGTAGGGGTTAGGGAGCAGAGCTTAGTAACTCAAAAGATAACAACAGTACACAATCTTTATATATGGAAGGACCATCTGAATCCCGTTTTGGAATTCAGACGGCCTTTTTTCCACCCATTTACCTGAAAGGAGTAATTAGTCAATGGGCAGATTAAAGCTTGATGATGTGAATATTTTGCTAATTGCCGGTTACTTCTTCAGCGGAGGAACTGGCACCAATATTTGTAAATCCTCCGGCTCTTGTGTGAATTGATAGTCCTTGTCGCGCAGTTCCGGTTTGATTACATCATCTTCTTCGGTATTCCTCCAGGTAAAGTTGCAACGGCTGCACGCATACATTTCCCATGCGCCAGAGCCGTCCGGCGCCTTAGTTAATAACCCTGCAGTGTCATGTAAACAACGCACACACTTCATGCAATTATCCTCCCTATTGTAAGATTGGTAATATAATGGAACTATTGCTCTTACGCCTCCTGGGCAGCCTTTTGCAGGTCGGCAATCACTTTTTCAAATGGTTTTGATTCAGGATTGTCAATCAGCCTGGTATCGCGCAGCAGTCCGTCCGGATCAGTCGGCACAGTGGCGTCAATGATGAATTTGTTGCCCATACCAGCCGGGTAGGAGGTAGGATCAAGCGGCATACCAGGTGTATTTGGGATTACGATTACGTCTTTTTCCGCGCGCACCCTGCAGGATAAGGACCACATCACCTGTTCCAGGTTAAACGGGTCGACGTCCTCGTCAACTAAGATGATGTTCTTGCAGTAAGAAATGCCGTGCGGCGTAGAAGCCAGGCGGAAAGCAACTGATTTGGCATAACCGCCGAAACGGTTTCTGGTGGAAACGATAGTGGTTAAGCCGTGCTGATACATAGCGTTGACCGCGTGTATCTCAGGCATGGTTTCCTTCAGCTGTTTGTACAGGGGCACGCAGGTGTTGAGGCCCATCAGGTAATCAATTTCTGTCCAGGGGCGGCCCATGAAGAGGTTTTCAAAGATTGGGTTTTTGCGGTAACTAATGCTTTTCACTTTTATAACTGACTGCAAACGCATACCTGAATAACTGCCCGGGAATTCGCCAAACGGTCCTTCCGGCACCCGCACGCGAGGCAGCACTTCACCTTCGATTACGTACTCGGCATTAGCCGGGACATCAAGGTCACTGTTCAGGGCCTTGGTTAACTCCATCGGGATACCGTTAATCGCTGCGGCATACTTGTATTCTGACAGGTCATAGTTGATTGGTGTGCTGGCCATAAAGGTAAGCACCGGATCGTTCCCCAGGGCAATGGCGATCGGCATGGGTTCGTTTTGTTCTTCCGCATGGGTGATATGGCGGGCGATATCATGAAAAGCGAGGGCCTGTATGCAGATTTGGTCCTTCCCAATTACTTGCATCCTGTAGGTGCCTACGTTCTGGGTATCAAAATTGTCCATATCATACGGGTCTTTGCTAATTACACATGCCTTGGAAAAGAAGCAGGCGGCGTCCCATTTGTTGATGCGGAACAGGGGGATATGCTCAAAAAGGTTGATGTTGTCCTTAACTATTACCTCATGACAGGGAGCCTTACCGCTATCGATATACTTTATTTCACCGGGATATTTGTCCCAGGCTTCGAGGAAATTAAAGAACTGATCCTGCACTGGCGTATTTTTATCGAGACCCATCATTAAGGCGATGTTTGCCCAGGAGCCGTGCACGTTTAATGCTACCTTCATGCCTTTCATGCCTTTAATATTGTCCATAATTACGGCAGGCCCGTTCGGCAGGTCGGTTGATGCGCGGCCAATCTCCCGGATAGCCGGCTCGGGATAGATTGAGTCCTTAATATGGACAAGCTGCCCATTTTCCTCAAGTTTGGCTAAAAACTCACGTAAGTCACGAAACACTGTATAATCACACCCCTTTTTTTACTTTGCCTTAGAACTTTTGTGAAATTACCGTTACTTTGCGCTACAGAACATATGAAGTTTCTGTACTATTTTCCCTGCAGCCACCTCCATTGACATCGATGTGTTATTCACTTGACAAGGCGCCTGTAAGTAAAAACTTAACGACTCTAACCTATAATGAAGATTACCATTGTGAAATAATCTTTTCTATGATCAGAACAGACACAAAAACTGCAAAAGCGCTGTCTGATTTGACAGTGCGAGCCTATTTGAGTGTGGTTAATAATAATTGACTGCCTTATCAGTCTGTTAATTGTTAGATATTCAACTTATTTGGCCATAGGAATACAGCTGCCGCCGTGATAATGTTAACAACAGTCAGTTTAATACAGGCCGGGTGTAGAGCTTGTAGGCGCACATACTTTTATACAGTGTGTCAGGTAACTTCCTGTGCTTTGGGTTTTAATAGTCTGGCGGGATCAATAAAAGGAGGTTGAGGTTTCGATGAGAAGAGTAGTCCTGGGGATATCGGGCGCTACCGGGGCAATATATGGCATCAGGTTTCTGGAGGAGGCCAAAAAGGCCGGGTTGAAAACACAATTAATCTTAAGCAATTCCGCCCAAAGAACTATTGAATCTGAAACAGATTATTCATTGGACCATATTAACAGGCTGGCCAGTTGCCATTTTCCCAACTATGACATAGGGGCGCCGCCGGCAAGCGGTTCCTATGTGCACCTGGGAATGGTAGTAGCCCCCTGCAGTATGAAAACCCTTTCCGCGATAGCAAACGGATATGCTGACAATTTAATTAACCGTGCCGCAGATGTAACAATTAAAGAAAGGCGCAGGTTAGTCCTGGTAGTGCGTGAAACACCATTTAGCCCAATTCATCTGGAAAACATGCTCAAACTGTCCAGGATTGGGGTAGTCATTATGCCACCGGTACCTTCATTTTACAATAAGCCGAAGACCATTGATGACATTGTCAGGCAAACGACGGGACGGATATTTGATCAGTTAGGAATTGAAAATTCCATAGTACACAGATGGTCTGAAACAAGCCAGCCTCTAACCCTGGCTGATGGTCTGGCTATCCGGTGAAGTCAGTAGTTATATAATGTCATTTCAACCGCAAACCCAAAATAAAGAGGCAGGACAGCAAACCTGATGCGCGCTATCCTGCCTTTTTTCGTTTGAAATATAACCCTTCCCTTATGTTTTAAACGCAAGCGGTTTTAACCAGCTCATTTAATGCTTCCTGGACCATTTCACCGACACGCCGGATATCCTCAGGCCTGATATTATCGTTATGTATACCACAGGAAACGACAACCGGCGCATTTAGCCTGCTGGCCAGAAAATGAGCTGCCGGCCGGGCAATCTCATCTTCCTTGTGCCCGGTCAGGGTCATTACAGATACGGTGGCGCTGGTTACCGCCGGATTTTGCAGGCTTGGCCGCGGAATACCGAGAGCAACAGCGCCCAGGTGGGGGATTTCCCCGCCGGTAATAAGCACATTCCAATCCTTGCCCATGGCTGTTGCCTGCAAAAGCACATGTATGTCTTTGTATTCCTTACTTATTTCAATAATTCCTATTTTACCCAATCCTTCCGCTATCTTTAAGCGCTGATCTGCAATTATGGGAAGCGTGGCTGGCGCTAAGCACGATCACCCGGGTTTTCGTTTCTGCGCGCAGCCAGTTCTGCCAGGACATCGGACGGAGAAATGCCGTGCCAGGCCAGAAGTACGAGCAAATGGTATGTAAGATCCGCCACCTCACCAGTCAAAGCCGCCCCGCAGCCGTTTTTGGCGGCAATAATTACCTCAGCGGCTTCTTCACCAACTTTTTTTAATATTTTATCCTCACCTTGCTCAAAAAGGTAAGAGGTGTAAGAACCCTGGACGCTTTTCTCACGCCTGCCAAGGATGATGCCGTATAATTCCTGTATAATGTCCATTGCTTTGTCTCCGGCGCCAAAGGCACATTTAATCTGACGGCTGGATATCCTTTGCCCGGTCAGGGCTTTTTCCCGTAGACCTGATCCGGGTCGAACTGTTTTTCACCCACTACTGTAACCTTTCCGTCCTGTTCGATGCGGTAGTGAAAACAGGAATAAAACCCTTCATGACACGCCGCTCCGTTTTGTTCGACCTTCACCAGCAGGGTGTCCCGGTCGCAGTCGTATAAAATTTCTTTCACCCTCTGGACATTGCCCGATGTTTCACCTTTATGCCAAAAGGTTTTTCTGCTCCTGCTCCAAAACCAGGTTTCCCTGGTGGCCAGAGTCTTTTCCAGCGATTCCCTGTTCATGTAAGCCATCATTAAAACCGCGCCGCCGTCACAATCCTGCACGATGGCGGGAATAAGCCCGGCTTCGTTATATTTAAAATTGCCCGAATCAAACATTTAAATATTATTCCTCCAGATTTAAAACACTTATTACCGGTAAAATATCTCCGCCATTCCAATCGGGGACATTCCTCAGCGTCAAAGCCTAAGCGTGTCAAGAGAACCGTCCCCTTGACACGATTAGCCGGCCATTTCGCCGGTCGCTATAGCCAGAGCTTCGCTGATAGTTACAGTCCCGGCGTAAAGCGCCTTGCCCATGATCACGGAATCGACTCCATAAGGTTCGAGTTTTTTTAGCGTCAGCAGATCATCCGGGGTTGAAACACCACCCGATGCTACGACTTTCAAACCGGTAGCTATGGCAAGTTCCCTGATAGCTTCAAAATTTGGACCCCGCAGGGTACCGTCTCTCCTAATATCTGTAAATACAACCCTGTTTATGCCGAGGGCCTTCATTTCAGCGGCTAATTCAATAGTCCCCTTCTCTACTGTAACACCCCAGCCTTCAATAGCAACCTGGCCGTTGCGGCCGTCTATGCCCACCAGGATGGCGGCGCCGTATCTGGAACAGGCCTCCGAAACCAGTTCGGGTTTTAAAATAGCAGACGTACCCAGGATTACCCGCGCGGCGCCCAGTTCCAGGAGTAGTTCTACGGACTGCATATTTCTTATGCCACCGCCAACCTGCACCGGTATTGTCAGCACAGATAGAATTTCCTTTATGACGTCGAGATTCTTTGGTGAACCGGCAAAGGCGCCGTCCAGGTCAACCACGTGCAGCATCTGTGCTCCCTTTGTCTGCCAGTGGGCTGCCATTGCTACCGGATCATTAGAATAAATGGTCTCCTGGTCAAGCTGGCCTTCCACCAGACGAACGCATTTACCTTCCCGCAGATCAATGGCCGGGATAATCAACATAAATCAACCACTCCCCCGAAAAATTCTAATATCTTGAGGGGATTCAACCTGTCTACCCCTCCAGGGTTCCCTTGGTGGAAGGAATGTCTTCGCCGCCGTCCCTGGCAATAGCCATTTTCAGCGACCGCGCCAGCGCTTTAAATATAGCTTCGATAATATGGTGGGTGTTTTTGCCATAGAAAAGGCGGACATGCAGGTTAAACTCCCCGTTTATCGCCAGGGCTCTCATAAATTCCTCAACCAGTTCCGTGTCAAAATCACCGATCCTGGTCGCCGGCATTGGCGCGTCAAAAACCAGGCGCCCCCTGCCGCTTAAATCAACCGCAACCATAACCAGCGCGTCATCCATCGGAATAATTGCATGACCGTACCTGTTAATACCTGATTTATCGCCAAGCGCCTTTTTGGTCGCCTGGCCAAGGCACAGGCCGGCGTCCTCAACAGTATGGTGGCCGTCCACAGCCAGGTCCCCACGTCCTGTTAGCTCCATGTCGAATGAGGCATGCTTGGCAAACAGCTGCAGCATGTGGTCAAAAAACGGCGCGCCGGTGGTTACCCAGTAAACCCCGTCCCCATCAAGGTTCAAAGAACAGTTTATTTCTGTTTCTTTTGTCTTTCTTGTAACATATGTAACGCGTGCTTCAGACATTTTTTCTCACCTCTAAATAATATTTATTAAAATGGGCTGTTTCGCCGCAATTTAATCCGGTAAACATATTAAAACTAACCGCTCTTAATTATGCTTTTTAATTTTTCCATGAAGATCCTGTTTTCTTCCGCGGTCCCCAGGGAGACCCGCAGGCATCCGGGCAGAAGAGGCCCATCTACGTTCCTGATCAACACACCTTGTCCAAGCAATCCGTTATATATTTTATCCGCCGGCAGCGCGGTCCTGAACATGATAAAGTTCGCCTGCGTCGGGAACGCTTTTACACCTGGAATTTTAGACAGCTCTTCAAAAAGTTTTTCTCTTTCCTGTAATATATTTTTAATTCTGTCCTTAAAAGGAGGCAGATTCCGCATAACCGCACAGGCTGCCGCCTGGGAAAAAACATTCAAGTTATATGGCTGCTTGACTTTAAGCAGCTCATTTATTACCCGGATGTCCGCAAGCAGGTAGCCCACCCGCAGACCGGCCATGCCGAATGCCTTGGAAAAGGTCCGCAGGATAACAAGGTTGGCATAACTGTCCAGTAAAGGAACACAGGATTCGCCGCCAAACTCGTTGTAGGCCTCGTCTACCACGACAATAGCATTTGCTTGCCGGAGGACCTTTTCGATTTCCCCGGGAAGGACGGCATTGCCCGTGGGACTGTTTGGCGAGCAGATCACGACAACCTTTACTTCAGGTTTTGAGGCAGCGTTGATCAATCCGTCAACATCTATGCTGAAATCATCTAAACGGGGTACTTCCAGCAAAGTACCGGATGCTATCCGGCCATGCACCCCGTACATAGAAAAGGTCGGGGTCGCGACAGCATATTTCGCGCCGGAGGCAAAGGCCAGCATCAGATTAAGGATAAGCTCATCTGAGCCATTTCCCACCATTATGTTATCCGGCTTGACTAATATATAATCGCTCAGGCATTTACGCAATGTAAGCGCTGCCGCGTCAGGATAACGGCATAAATCCCCGGCGCTTATTTCCCTGAAAATCTGGTTCAACACTTCCGGCGGGAAACCATACGGGTTTTCATTGGCGTCTAGTTTTATTACATCCGCATAATAAGGCGCGTCATACGGGATCATGTCCTGCAAATCTTCCCGCACCAGCGCCGATAAATTGAACGTTCTATTCATTCTATGGACAGCCCCCTTTGTCCTTTCTTTTTCCGCATTTTTCTATCAAAAACAAGTTTATAGCCGTCGGCGCCATAGTTTAGCGCCCTCTTCACCCGGCTGATGGTAGCCGTGCTGGCCCCAGTACGGCTTGATATTTCGCCGTAGGTCTGGTTTTCCCGGAGCATTTTCGCCACTTCCAGGCGCTGGGCCAGGGATTTCAATTCTGCCACAGTGCAGATATCTTCAAAAAAACGGTAGTACTCGTCCAGGTTTTCTAACAGCATTATGGCTTCAAAAAGCCTATCCAGAAGATCATCCTTGAGCTTTCCAGAATACATCGCCGGCCTCCCGGGTTTTTACTATGTCACCGCTTTAACATTTTAACACACTAAAGATACTTGATCAAGAAAAAAGCACTTTTTAAAGCGCCTTTGACTGTCGAAAAATACTATTCCCATGTTCATGTTTCGCAAACTATCATGTAATGATAAAAGCAGTGTAAAGAGAGGGCGCCCCCCCGTTCCACTGTCATTGCGCCGACCGCGCCAACCAGCTTCACAATGTATTTGCCAATCAACGTGTCAAGAGAACCGTCCCCGTGACACACTTACAGCCTTTCAATTGCCCGGCGGCCTATATCCTTACGGTACTGCATTCCATCGAAGCTGATTTTTTCAACTGTTTTATAGGCGGACTTGATCGCGGCGAGGATGTCCGGCCCCACTGCGGTCACTCCCAGGACCCTGCCGCCGGCTGTAACTATCTCGCCGTCTTTTTTCGCGGTACCGGCGTGGAAAACCATGGTTTCAGGAGAAACCTGATCCAGACCTTTAATTACTTTTCCCTTTTCATATGATCCCGGATAGCCGCCGGATGCCAGGACCACACAAACAGATGACTGTTTTTTCCACTTGATGTCAATCGAGTCCAAACGTTTTTCCAAAATAGCATCGATAATTTCGATAAGGTCGGTCTCCAGCAGGGATAGTACCGGCTGTGTCTCCGGGTCACCGAAACGGGCGTTGAACTCCAGCACCTTCGGTCCCGTACCGGTAATCATTAAACCAGCGTAAATAACCCCGCTGTAGGCGCGGCCTTCAGCATCCAGAGCGCTGATCATCGGCACGATGATTTCGTCCATTACCTGCCTGTGCAGCGCCGGGGTATAGACCGGCGCCGGGGCATAAGCCCCCATGCCGCCGGTGTTGGGGCCTTGATCGTTGTCAAAAACACGCTTGTGGTCCTGTGATGAAACCATGGGGACAACGTTTACGCCGTCCGTGAAGGCCAGGATACTGACCTCCTCGCCGACAAGGCACTCCTCAACCACCACCAGCTTACCGGCTTCTCCGAAGTCCCGGTCAACCATGATCGAACGCACCGCGTCAAGGGCGGTTTCTTTATCCATAGCCACAATTACTCCCTTGCCGGCAGCCAGGCCGTCAGCCTTGACCACACAGGGAGCGCCAATCTGATTTATATACTGAGCGGCATCCTCCGAACTGGTAAATACCGCGTATCTGGCCGTGGGAATGCCGTATTTGGCCATAATGTCCTTCGCGACAACTTTGCTGCCTTCGATTTCTGCCGCTGCCCGGGAAGGGCCGAATATTTTCAGGCCTGCTTCCTGGAACCGGTCGGCTATTCCCGCGCATAGCGGCGCCTCCGGTCCGACCAGGGTAAGGTCGATGCCCTCATCTTTGGCAAAGGCCAGCAGCCCGGGAATGTCTTCCGCGCTAATTTTAACACAGGTAGCCAAAGCCGCGATGCCGGCGTTGCCGGGGGCGCAGAATATTTCTTTGACGCGGGGGCTTTGTTTCAGCTTCCAGACCAGCGCGTGCTCTCGCCCGCCGCCACCTACCACGAGAACTTTCATAGGTTTTCACTCCTATCTTGTATTACTGTATTAAAGCCGCACCTGCCAGCGTGTCAAGAGAACCGTCCCCTTGACACGTTTCTTAATGTTTAAAATGTCTCATCCCGGTAAATACCATGGCGATCCCGTTTTCATCCGCGGCTTTGATGGACTCCTCGTCCCGGATTGAGCCGCCCGGCTGGATTATGGCTGTTATGCCCGCTTTGGCCGCCTGGAGCACGGTGTCGTTAAACGGGAAAAAGGCGTCCGATCCCAGCGCCGCGCCGCGGGCCTTTTCACCGGCCTGCTCTGCCGCGATGCGGGCGGAACCCACCCGGTTCATCTGGCCGGCGCCGACGCCCACCAGGCTGCGCTCACGGGTGATGACGATGGCGTTTGACTTTACATGTTTGACCACAGCCATGGCAAACAAGAGCTCGTCCATTTCCTCTTTGGTCGGCTGGCGCTTTGTTACCACCTTCAATTCGGGCAGGCGCAGGACTTCCCGGTCCGCCTCCTGCACGAGCAGGCCGCCGTTTACCTTCCTGACCTCAAGGCGGTCGCTGGTCTGGCCGGTGAGCTCCCCGGTCACCAGCAGCCTGAGATTGGTCTTTGCTTTCAGTATCTTTAAAGCATCCTCTTCGTAACCAGGCGCTATGATCGCCTCTAGAAATATCCTGGCCATTTCCGCGGCGGTTTCGGCGTCAACAATACAGTTGTACGCGGCAATACCGCCGTAGGCCGAGACCGGGTCCGCCTCCAGCGCTTTTCTGTAAGCAGCCGCCGGGCTGCCCGCGCAGGCGCAGCCGCAGGGGTTGTTATGCTTGACTATTACTGCCGCCGGCTCGCTGAACTCGCGCACCAGCTCAAAAGCGGAATTCAAATCCAGAATGTTGTTATAGGAAAGTTCCTTGCCCGATAATTGCAAGGCGTTACCAACGCAGGGGCCTGTAATTGAAGGATCCCGGTAAAAAGCCGCCTGCTGGTGGGGATTTTCCCCGTAGCGGAGCTCCTGCGCCCTTTTTAGCGATATATTCAAGGTGGGAGGGAACAGTTCTTTATTATTAATACCCTCAAGGTACGCGGTAATTGTGGCGTCATAAGTGGCGGTATGTGAGAAGGCCTCCCGGGCCAGGTCCAGCCTCAGGTTAATGTCTGCTCTGCCGCCGCGTATGGCGTCCAGGATATCCATATAGCGGCCGGGATTTACGACAACCAGTACGTTCCCGTAATTCTTGGCCGCCGAGCGGACCATGGCCGGACCGCCGATATCTATATTCTCTATCGCTTCGACCAGTGTCACATCCGGTTTGGCTATCGTCTCCCGGAAAGGATAAAGGTTGACCGCCACCAGGTCAATCGGGGTGATATTATGCTCTTTTAGCTGGCCCAGGTGCCCTTCGTTCCGCAGGGCTAGGATTCCTCCGTGGACATTGGGATGCAGTGTCTTTACCCGCCCGCCTAATATTTCGGGAAAACCAGTGACATCAGATATGTATGTGACGGGCACGCCGGCCTCGCGCAGGGTCTTTGCCGTGCCGCCGGTGGATACTATCTCCACCCCCAGTTCCACCAGGCCCCGGGCAAATTCCACAACGCCTGTCTTGTCAGAAACGCTAATCATGGCACGCTTGACGTTCATATTAATTTACCTGGTTTTATAAAAGCTAAACAAATCTTATTTATATAAGATTACCAAAATTTATTTATCTTTCTCCCCCGCCGACTAACGGGAGGCAGTTTCACAGGATTGAACTGCTAAGACTATAGACCTTCCATATTACGGGTGGCTTAAAACGCCGCCCGGCAAACAGTACTGCCCGGAAGGGGGTTACCTGCCGCATGGCCGTTGACTTACGGCAACAGCCTTTCTCAGCGTGTACTGTGCCGCTGTGCAAAATCTACGGCCGGGGAGTTACCCCGCTTGCAGTTGTTTTCTGTGGCGCTGCCGAAAAACCAGGCTTTGCACCTCTCTTTTTGTTTGTTCTTTAATAGCGGCGATTTGCCGCTTTTTTGATTGCGCCCCGCTGTTCCAGTTGATTAACAATGAGATATGCTGCCCGGCTAAACCCTAAAAACCTTTCTGCCGTCCAGCCTAAGCCGCCCCTCCGCTATAAGCCCGATTGCTTCCGGATAAATTTTATGCTCCTGCTCCAGAATACGGTCAGCGAGCGTGTCTACCGTGTCGTCATCGTAAACCGGCACCACGGCCTGAATAATAATTGGACCCGTATCCATCCCTTCATCGACAAAATGTACTGTACAACCGCTGAATTTTACCCCGTAATCCCAGGCCTGCTGCTGGCCGTGCAGCCCCGGAAAGGCCGGGAGCAGGGCAGGGTGGATATTAATGATCAGGTTGGGAAAGGCCTCCAGGAGCACCCTGCCGATTATTCTCATGTAGCCGGCCAGACAAACCAGCTGCACTTCATGTTCATGCAGTATTTCAAGTATGGCCTTCTCGTATTCATCTTTTGAACCAAAATCCCGCGGGTCCAGGCGCAGCGCCGGGATCCCCGCCTTTCGCGCCCTTTCCAGGGCGAAAGCGTCCTTGTTGTCGCTGAATACTACGACAACCTCCGCTTTGATCCTGCCGGCGCCGGCAGCGTCCATAATTGACTGGAGGTTTGAACCCCGTCCGGAAGCCAGTACGCCCAGACGTAATTTGCCCATTTTATCCCCTCCCCATTTTGATCCGTGGAATACCGTCTTATATGTAATTGACCTCTTTACGGCCCTCGATCACTTCGCCGATCAAGCGGCTTATTTCACCGTTTGCCGACAGGTCCGCCATAACCGCTTCAGCCTGGCCGGCGTCAACCACCGCCACCAAGCCGATGCCCATGTTAAAGGTGCGCAGCATTTCCTGCTCTTCTACTCCACCTGTTTCTCTGATTAAATCAAACACGGGGGGCACGTCCCATGTGCCCCGCTTTATTGTAATACCGGTTCCATCGGGCAACACTCTAACAATATTTTCGGTCAAACCACCGCCGGTAATATGAGCCATGCCTTTAATTTTGAACTTTTCGAGCAGGGGCAGCACAGTTTTAACGTAAATTCTGGTCGGTTCAAGCATTTCCTCCCCTACCGTCCGGCCCAGTTTATCTATGTATGAATCCATTTGATAGCCTCCGGCCTCCAGCAAAACCTTGCGCGCCAGTGAGTAGCCGTTGCTGTGCAGCCCAGAGGAAGGCAGTCCGATCAGTACATCACCGGGTACTATTTCCCTGCCGTCAATAATCCGGCCGCGCTCGACCACACCTACCGCGAAACCAGCCAGGTCATATTCTTCCGGGCCATAAAATCCCGGCATCTCCGCAGTTTCCCCGCCAATCAGCGCACAACCCGCCTGACGGCAGCCTGCGGCGACACCGCTGACGATGGCCGCCACTTTTTCCGGCGCCAGCTTGCCCACCGCAAGGTAGTCAAGGAAAAAAAGGGGTTCCGCCCCCTGTACCAGGATATCGTTTACACACATGGCCACCGCGTCAATGCCGACAGTGTCATGGCGTTCCATCAGCATGGCGATGCGCAGCTTGGTGCCTACTCCGTCAGTGCCGGCCACCAGGACAGGTTCCCGGTATTTGCCGGCGTTAAGGGCAAAAAAACCGCCGAAGCTCCCTATTTCAGCCAGGACCTCCGGCCGGAAGGTGCTTCGCACAGCGCCGCGCATTAGTTGTACAGCCTTATTACCCGCATCTATGTCAACCCCGGCGTCCGCGTAAGTCAACCCCTTCTTATTCCCGGTCATTCACTAGCCCCCCCATTGTTAATTTTATAACACTTCTTCCACCTTTTTCCTCCCTTTTTATAAGCCGAATCTCTTGTATATTTCATCCACGTTCTTCAGGTGATAGTTGTAGTTAAACAGTTCATTTATCTCTTTTGGAGCAAGTTGGGCGGTCAACTCGCCGTCCGCCAGCAGCAGGTCGCGGAAGTTTTTCCCCGTCCGCCATGCTTCCATCGCGTTGCGCTGCACCAGTTCATAAGCCTTCTCCCGGGAGAGCCCCTTTTCCTCAACCAGGGCTAAAAGGACCCTCTGGGAAAAAATCAGCCCGTGGGTGCGTTCAATATTCCGCATCATGTTCTCGGGATAAACCAAAAGATTGGATATGGTATCCGTAAATTTAGCCAGCATGTAATCAAGGATGATGGCGCTGTCGGGCACGATTACCCGCTCCACCGAGGAATGGGAAATATCCCGCTCGTTCCAGAGAGGGACGTTTTCCATGGCCGCCAGAGCGTTGCCCCGCAGCAGGCGGGCCATGCCGGATATGCGTTCGCCGATAATCGGGTTTCGTTTGTGGGGCATGGCCGAGGAGCCCTTCTGTCCTTTTTTAAAATGCTCCTCCACTTCCAGGATATCGGTACGCTGCAGGCTGCGCAGCTCGGTCGCGAACTTGTCCAGCGAACTGCCGATCACTGCTATGGTGGTAAGGTATTCCGCATGGCGGTCCCGCTGCAGGACCTGGGTGGAGACATTGGCGGGTTTTAGCCCGAGCCTTGAGCAGACATGCGCTTCCACCTGCGGGTCAATATTGGCGTAGGTGCCGACAGCGCCGGAGATTTTGCCCACACTGATCGTTTCCACCGCCTGTTGCATCCGCCTGATATTGCGGTCCGTTTCGTCTACCCAGAGCAACATCTTCAGGCCGAAAGTGATCGGCTCGGCATGGATGCCGTGGGTGCGGCCGATCATAATGGTCCGGCGGTGCTGCGCCGCTTTTTCCAGCAACGCTTCCTTTAGCTGTTTCAACCTGTCCAAAATATGTTCCCCCGCCTCCTTCATCAAGGCGGCCAGGGCGGTATCCAGCACGTCCGATGATGTCAAGCCCAGGTGAATGTATTTGGCCGCGTCTCCCACGTATTCACCGACATTAGTGGTAAACGCGATCAGATCATGGTTGGTCACAGCTTCAATTTCAGCAATGCGCTGCACATTGAAGTTCGCCTTTTCTTTAATGGCCGCCAGGGCCTCCTGCGGCGCCTTGCCCAGGCCGGCCATAGCCTCACAGGCAAAAATCTCCACATCCAGCCATTTGCGGAATTTGTTTTCCACCGACCAGATCCGCCTCATTTCCGGCAGGGTATAACGATCAATCACAATAAGGCCCCCTAACCTCACCATAATTATTATTATTTCACATGATTTACAGGATTTTTTGGATTTACAAAATTTTTAATAAATACAGGTTTTTATCCTCAATAATTTTTAGTCCTGTTAATCATGTTTTAATCATGTTAATCCTGTAAAAAACTCTTACCTGTCTTTCGGTCGCGCCAGGTAGCCGCCTATGCCCAGTTCGGCCAGCAGGGAATCCTTTTCGCCGACCTGCCCGGCCAGCTTCTCCTTATAGGCGGCAATCTTTGCTCTTACCGCGGGATTGCCCGCGCCAATGATCTGGGCGGCCAGGATACCGGCGTTTTTAGCGCCGTTGATGGCCACAGTGGCTACGGGCACGCCGGAAGGCATCTGCACTATGGCGTACAGGGCGTCTATACCTTTTAAGGCGCCGGATTCAATAGGTACGCCGATCACCGGCAGGGGCGTATAGGCGGCAATGACACCGGGCAGGTGCGCAGCCCCGCCGGCGCCGGAAATAATTACCGCCAGTCCGCGCTCCACGGCGCTCCGGGCGTAATCCGCTGTTTTATCCGGCGCCCGGTGGGCGGAGGAGATCACTACCTCGCTGGAAATGCCCAGCTCGTCCAGAATGCGCACAGCTTCCTGCATGATCGGCAGGTCGGAGTCACTGCCCATTACAATGCCAACCAGTGGTACCGCCATTATTTATTCATCCTTTTAAATAGTTTATTTGGTTTATTATAGGCACTGAGCTAAAAATCATACCGCCATAAATGTGAAGCCCGGGCGTGCAGGATTTCGTTTATGAGCGAAACCTACCCGCCTGGGCTTTTATCCCATACCGGTGTAGCACCCTGTCCAGAGGTTTAATCCGTGAGGTCCAAAAATTCGGGAGTTTATAAGCTTTCTTGAACCTTGAACCGTATTTCTATTTCGAGGATGCCTGCGCCGCTTGGACCGAACCGCCCTACCGGACGTGGAACCCTAGGCGCACTTTCTCTCCCAGTTTTAAAATGTGGTTATTCATAAACACAATAATTGCCCGTATCAATAGACCGGGCTGAATTGCTAACCAATTTTATATTAACATATTAAGAAATACTGTCAATACTCTAAAATAATGGTTTTTAATAAAATTAAGCCTCTGAAACCCTTTATTTTACTGGGTTCAGAGGCATTTTAACGTCTATTCCCACTCTATCATTAAACTTTATCTTGAGGTTATTCCCTTTGATTTCAGCTATTTCTATTGTCTCACACTCTTATATTCTTATCTATTTTTGAGTGTAGCAGTTTTTTGCTGCCATAATGCTACCACGGTGTTTGCCAGAATCGGCCTTTAAATCCAGGGTTTATTCTACCTTTTTATCATGTCAGGCTATCTTTTTTGAGGGCCAACCCCATGGTCTGTAATGCATTCATCGTATACCCGTGGGCCTTTCCCCATTTGGCTTAGACCTTGAACTCCCTTCGGTACCACTGGTGGAGATCGTCCGTTGTCTTTAGCTTTGCGGCCATGACTTGCCCGCCTTCCACCAGCTTGTAGTATTTGTGTTTGAACGCTTCAATGGTCAAAAGCATAAATTCCCAATCACCTGGATCGTTACCTGTAGCTGTGAAAACAAAGCTATTTGCCGTCTCTTTTTTAATTTTACCGGGTATTTCACGTCCTCTAATGGTGTCGGAGAATCGAAGCGTCTCACCGTGAATATGTGCATCAAGAGCCAGCCCAGCGCATGTAGTCTCACCTGGGAGCGTATAAAAATAAACTGCTCGTCTGTCCATAATCTGGCTCCTCTCTTTGGGTTTACTCTTCCCCTGTCACTCGCAGTAGACGGTGATGGGTAATAGGTAGAAGGTAATAGGGTACCAGTAATAGGCGTGGCTTGTCCGGTGCTTGTATGGTGCTTATACCGTGCAATCTCGGTACCCCTTTTGTGCCCTCCAGTGCCCTATATCACAATCCTTTTGCGGCCTCCAGTGAAGCCTTCTGTTCCTTTTCTTCCAACCTGGCCTTCAGAGCCTTTAGTTCAAGCACATCAGCCATGCAAATTCACCTCCTGTCTTTAATTAGTGTGGTTGGGTCGTCTACTTGATCCATTTTCCCTTTGCCCGCCTGCAGGCTTCGAGCGTGGGCTTGATGCAGGAAAAAAGCTCTCCGTCGGTGTGCCTGTAGTCGTATTGCACTGCGTTCTTTCGGGTTACACTGCTTCTGAAGGTTTCGTGTTGTTCTTGGCCGTTGGCCAGGTTCCTTGGGTTTAGCATTCCTTGATTCCTCCTACCTTCATGGTATGTTTATATTATAAATGCTATTGTTTATCCGGTCAATATGTTGTTTAATGTTTTTCAATATAATAGAAATGTCAATGTTGATTTACCAAACATATTCCTATATAATGAGAATATCGAAAGGGGTGGTGGTATGTCAGTGTCAGAACAGTTAAAAATCCTATGTGTGAAACTGGATATAAGCGTTGCCGAGCTTGCACGGCTTTTCGGGAGAAGCCCCCAGGCCTTCGGCCAAAAGATGAAACGGGAGAGCTTCACCGTTGATGAATTAAAGGAAATTGCCGAAGCGGCCGGTTGCAAATATACAGGGGCCTTTGAACTGCCGAACGGCGAGAGGGTAGAATATTAATCAATTGAAAATCCGCATATGAATGGTGAAAGGTGGGTACCCGAATGAACCTGATTAATAAAATTGATCTTTATCAGGCTGCCATAAATGAGATTCGGCCTTTCGAAGGCCATATGTTGAAGGAAATCAAATCCTATTACCGGGTCGGCCTAACATGGTCCTCCAATGCCCTTGAGGGGAACACCCTGACCGAAACCGAAACAAAGATATTACTGGAAGATGGGCTGACGGCCGGGGGGAAACCGCTGCGCGATACCTTCGAGGCACTGGGGCATGCGCAAGCCTATGACTTTATGTTCTCCTTGCTCCACTCCCGGCAGATTACCGAGGCCGATACACTGACCATGCACCGGATGTTCTATGGGGACATTGACGAAGCCTACGCCGGCAAATACCGTGATAGGCAAGTATTCATCACCGGATCGAAGCATCGGGTATGCAAACCGCATCTTATCGCCGGCCGGATGGGGGATCTTTTTACCTGGGTTGCCGCAGGCAGGAACGAATTCCACCCAGTGGAGTTCGCCGCCCAGCTTCATAAGCGGTTTGTTTTTATCCACCCCTTCATTGATGGGAATGGAAGGGTCGCCAGGCTTTTGATGAATACTGCGCTTATCCAGGATGGGTATATGTTGGCGATAATCCCCCCAGTTCTGCGTCAGGAATATATAAATACATTGGAGCATGCGCATAAGGACGATGGCCCTTTCGTGACCTTCATCGCCGAACGGGTCTATGAAACGCAAAAGGAGATTATGAGGCTACTGCATATCCCGTTTCCCAAGCTTCCATAAAAAAACAAGCAGGGTCCATTTGGGGATTCCGCTTTTATAATATTTTCCTACTGGCCGGCCAAGGTTTTGCCAGGCCCATAAAAGAAAGGGTGTATGGGGTTATTCTTCCTTAGCGTCGGCAAATACTTTGCCCGGGCCTCCCGGGCTTTATTTTTGGCTGTGGCGCTTATTTCGCCCAAAATAGGGGGTTATAACCTTTACCCCTTACTGCCCCACTGGTGCATAAAGCGCCGCACACAGGGCGGACTGGGCCGCCTACGGTGGTAATATGCCGCCATGCCCTGCCCATGTTCTGCCCCGTTCCTGCCCCCGCCTAGTTATAAAGAAAAGGGGCGAATATTGATCCGCCCAATAGCTTCCTCTTTGTTAATCTAGCCTAATAAGGCTGATTAAATATCCTTCGTATGTTCGGCATCGCGTGCTCAATAATTGGTTCTTTAAATGGACGCGGTGCCATTTTGGGGGTTCCTTCATCAAGCCACGGTGCATACTTTACGTCAGTTGTAATAGCCGGTCTAGCTGTCAAATCTTTGCCTGCGCCCTCCGATGCTGTTCTTTGCCTCCAGCTCATCCGAAGGCTCCCGCTGCGCAATGCTGGTGCTTCTCCGGGAGCAGAGGCGGTATAAGTAGCCTTTTTCGTAAACGGCTTTCTGTATACCTTGCCGCTTCTCTTTCTTTTGTTGCTCAGGACATCAAGCGCCGAATCACGTAGCGCTGTTGAGGCTCGATAGGCTCTCGATTTTACTTCGTGGGTTATGTTTTCTACAACCTTAGCAACTTCACCCTCTAAATTAATATTCAGGCCCATGATCCTCCTTTCACCGGCATATTGGCAAATATCCGCGCCAGCCATGTCCGATGTCGTTGCCAGGTCCAGCCCGTCCGCTGCGGCAAGGCTCTCCTTGCCACGGCCCCGATCCGGGGAATTATAAACCTCTTAAAAAATCCCATATTCCAGATTGCAGCCATAACCGGGATAACCTTCGGGCTTAAAGACACCAAGCTGCAGCAATAAAGGCTGCAGAAAAGACGCCTTATGAGAAGATTTTGACAAGCTGGATTCACTCCAACGGCGTATTAATGGCATTCAGGGAGGGGATCCCAGAAATGAAGAGCATATAATCACCTCTTTAAAGCTATATTAGCGGGGCCAAGCAGCAGCCGGCGGCTGCACCGCAAGGAGCCGGGAGTAAACCGGATGCCCTTGCAGGATTTAAGACAATCGACGACTACCCCTTTTACTCAAATAATGGTTTGACTGTCGGCAAGCAAAAATAAAAACAGGAGCTTTTTCAAGCCCCCGCTTCGTATTATAGTCACCTGCTATTATTCTATCACGGAGGGGGGGAGCGCTCAAGTGACAAATGAAGAGCTGGCGGCCATAGCAGCCCAGGGGGAGAGGGAAAGCCTATACAAACTTTACTTCGCAGTGGCGCCTCTGCTCTACAAGCTCATAAGCCGGTTTTTCCCGCTATGCAGGGAAAAAGCATATATCGAACCGGAGGACCTACTACAATGCGGTTACTTTGCATTTTTAGAGGCTGTAAGAAGCTTTGCCCCAGAGAAGGGATTCGTTTTTGTTTCATACCTGAGATATCCGGTGCAAAATATATGCTACAGTGAATTAGGCCTAAGAGGTAAAAAACAGGTGAAGACGATATCGCTTGAAACGCCCCTAACCACCATGACCGACGATGGATCCTTAACCCTGGAGGATATCATTGAGGACCCTGATGCAAATACATATAACTATTGCGAGTTAAATGCCATGCAGCTTGTTATTAGGGAAGAAATAGACAAGCTCCCCTCCCGCGAGAAATGTGTTATTTATGGCAGCTTCTACGAAAATAAAACTGTAAAGGAGCTGGCTTCATGGCTTGGCTGGGACGCCGGGGTTGTACGGTCGGTAAAATATTCCGCATACAGTATGCTTCGGGGATCTGAAAACATGCAGGCCTTGAGGAAAACCTATCAATTCCATGACAATTTAACCCCGGAATGTATGATTGTTTCATTTGGAGTGCAAATAAGCGATATTCTGGGTTTTTGTTTGAATGAATACAGGCCGGGGGCCGGTACAGGGGTTAGAAAGGCGGATGGGTAAACTAGGCGAGCGTGTAGGAAGGGGGGGGTAATAATTGGATATGTAAATAATTTCGTGTAAATGGAATTCTTTATCAAGGTTTTGGTTAAGCTAGGAATTCAAGCTTTTTGCTGAGGCTGTTTTAGATAAACCTGCGGCATATGCCGTTTTTAATACTTTGTTCTGGACAGGTATGCGTTCCGGTGAGCTCCTGGCGCTCACCCTTAATGATGTAAATTTCGAGGCTAAAACTATCAGCATAACAAAAAGCTATGCCCGAGTTAATTGTAAGGACATCATTTCACCCCCCAAGACGTCCAAAAGCCGCCGGGTAATCACAGCCCCCAATTTTCTACTGGATATCCTGCAGGATTACACCAGCCGTTTGTTTGATTACGAGCCATCGGATCGCCTCTTTGAATATTCAAAGCATTTCCTGCAAAACGAAATGTCACGCGGCTGTAAAAAATCGGGTGTTAAAAAAATACGTGTTCATGACATCCGTCATTCCCACGCATCTTTACTTATTGAACTTGGTTTCTCGCCACTGCTAATATCGGAGCGCCTTGGCCATGAAAACGTGGAGACTACTTTGGAAACTTACGCCCATTTATACCCTGATAAGCATGGGGAAGTATCCAGCAAGCTGAACGAGCTCTTTTCCCCAAAAACTAACCCTAAAACGCAAATTTATCCGGGTATTTCAGAATAATGCTTCCATACTGCTACCACAAACAAAATTAAGCCCCTGCAACCCTTTTATTTATCGGGTTCAGAGGCATTTTAACGTCTATTCCCACTCGATCGTCGCCGGGGGCTTGGAGGTGATGTCGTAGACCACCCGGTTGAACTCCTTGATTTCGCTGACGATGCGTGACGAAATTGCTTCCAATACTTCGTAAGGCAGGCGCACCCAGTCTGCGGTCATGGCGTCGACACTGTTTACCGCCCGGATTGCCACGGTGTGCGCGTAAGTACGTTCGTCCCCCATCACACCGACGCTCTTCATGTCCGGCAATATAGCAAAGGATTGCCAGATTTGCCGGTAAAGGCCGGCCTTGCGGATCTCCTCCTCGACAATGGCGTCCGCCGCCTGTATCAGGTCTATTTTTTCTTGTGTTACCTCACCCAGGATGCGCACAGCCAGGC
The DNA here is from genome assembly GCA_018435055.1 of Pelotomaculum sp. Lineage (GTDB taxonomy): Bacteria > Bacillota > Desulfotomaculia > Desulfotomaculales > Pelotomaculaceae > Syntrophopropionicum. The sequence goes on from JAHDOA010000004.1 coordinate 41,751, forward strand.
CGGGGCCGGGGAAAGGCTGGCGCCAGACCACTTCCTCAGGCAGGCCCATCTCCTCGCCCAGTAGTCTCACCTCGTCTTTAAACAGCCAGCGCAGCGGCTCCACCAGTTCAAAGCGCATGTCTTCCGGCAGGCAGCCGACATTATGGTGGCTTTTTATCACCGAGGCGGTGGCTGTGCCGCTTTCCACCACGTCGGGGTAAAGCGTGCCTTGCACAAGAAATTCAATGTTCCCCAGCCGGGCGGCTTCGTCTTCAAATACCCTGATAAACTCCTCTCCAATGATTTTCCTTTTTTGCTCGGGGTCGGTCACACCTGCCAGTTTTCCAAGAAACCGCCGGCGGGCGTCCACAAAAATTAAATTGATCTTGAATTTTTCCTTGAAGGTTTTTTGCACCTGGTTGGCCTCGTCCTTGCGCAGCAGGCCATGATCCACAAAAACGCAGGTCAGCTGTCCTCCCACTGCTTTTTGTACCATTACCGCGGCAACGGATGAATCAACCCCGCCGCTCAAAGCGCACAAAACCTTCCTGTTCCCTACCTGCCCGCGTATTTCGGCAATAGTCCTTTCAAGAAAGGAACCCATAGTCCAGAGACCGCGGCAGCCACAGACATCATAAAGAAAAGCTTTTAATATATCCTGTCCCCTGGTTGTATGCGCAACCTCGGGGTGAAACTGTACAGCGTAAAGATTTTTGCCCGGTTGGGCCATGGCCGCGACCGGCGCTTTTACAGTACGGGCTGTAACAGTAAAGCCTGGAGGCGCTGATTCTACCAGGTCGCCGTGGCTCATCCAGCACTGCTCGACAGGACCCAAGGCGGATAGAATATCACCTCTATCCAGGACTATTAATTCAGTTTTCCCGTACTCCGGGTGGTTAGCCGGCGATACCCGCCCGCCCAAATGCCGCGCCATTAACTGCATGCCGTAACAAATTCCCAGCACAGGGATCCCCAGTTCATAAATAGCCGGGTCGCACACCGGAGCATTGTCCTGGCAAACGCTGGAGGGACCGCCCGAAAAAACAATCCCCCTGGGCCTCTTCTTCTTTATTTCCTCGACGGAAGTCGAAAATGGCAGCATTTCGCAAAATACCTTTAACTCACGGATGCGTCGGGCAATCAGGTGGCTGTATTGGCCCCCAAAATCAAGTACTATGACCAGTTCCTGCTCGGGCAGACGCATATTATTCCCCCTTGTCCATATATACTTTGGGATGCAAAACCATGATGCAGGGAAGATTCCTGTAGCGATCGCTGTAATCAAGGCCATATCCCACTACAAATTCATCAGGGATAACAAAACCTTTATAATAAATCTCCACCGGTTCAATCCGGCGTGAAGGCTTGTCCAACAGGGTGCAGATTTTAACGCTGGCCGGGTCACGGGAATTGAGATCCTTCGCCAGGCTGTTCAGCGTAAGGCCGGTATCGACTATATCCTCTACAATAATAATGTGGCGGCCTGCAACCCCGCAAGGCAGATCTCTTAGAATGCGCACCTTGCCGGATGACTTAGATGATGCGCCATAGCTTGAAACAGCCATAAAATCATACTGGGTCGGGATGGATATTTCCCGGACCAGGTCGGCCAGAAAAATCATAGCGCCTTTCAAGATCCCAACCATAAGCAATTCCTTGCCGGCATAATCGTTGGAGATACGCCTGCCCAGTTCCATTACTTTGGCGCGGATTTCATTTTCGGAAATAAGAACGCGTTTACAGTCCGGATGCACCTTGTAGCCCCCTTTGGTAATCTGCAAAAAAGCTCATAACTTTCCGGTTAATACCTTTCTTATGTCAAACATTATATCCTGTATACTACTATTAATAAAGTTCAAAAAAAAATCCGGCGTAGCCGGTACAGACCTTAAAATGCCGGGATTGGCGGATCAATTGTAATATTTTTGTCATAGTCCCAAAAACGCAGGGTAATTTCAATGCCGCCGGCGGGGTTTTGTTTATCTCTGGCCTGAAGCGTGGCCTGCCGCAGACGATAGTCTTCGGGACTTAGCCATACTTTAAAAAAATAATCACTTAAACGCAGTTCAAGAAAGGGATCCATCAGGTTTGGGCGCATTTCCAGAAGAATCAGCTTTTCACCGTTTACCTTTTCCAGGCCTATATACTTTAAATTGGGGATGTCTTTGAAATTGAAATAGGCCAGGGGATTAAGTTCAGCGTAAAAAAGTTCTGAATCCGAAAGTTTGTTTCCGGGCAGTGAGAGCCATTGGCCGGTCTGTTGATCCTTGACATAAGCACTGGCGCCTACCTGCACAAACTCAATAGGTGTATTCATCATCACACCTGTCATATGCACCTTATCCGGGGCCACCCGTTCCCCTTCCACCTTACTGAAAAAATCATTGCCGGCGTTTCCTGCGGTGATCAGCCTGGTCTCCGTCTGGTAGCGGAAGCTGGCGCTGGATCTGGTTTTTTCGATACCGGTCGCCAGCATTTGCTGCGGGGGCATCATCTTCCCTATTCCTCTGGGCATAAAAACCCCCACGCCCTTGATTACCAAGAATAAAAAGAGAATTAGGGCAAGCGCAAACAATACGGACCTTTTATTCAGAACAACCCACTGCGATCGCAGCACTAAAGACATCCCCCTGTCCGGATGATCATTGACTTATCCCTATCATACGAAAACGAGAAGGGAATTATGACAGTATACCGAAGAGCTATATAGTAAATAATTCTATCAATAACCCCATACCCCCGCACAAAATTGTTAAGGAGCTGTAACCATGGAAATTAAAGACATGCAGGGAGAAGTGGACAAATGGATTACCCAGTTTGAGGAAGGCTACTGGAGCCCTCTTTCCATGCTGGCCCGGCTGGCGGAAGAAGTAGGGGAATTCGCGCGGGAAGTCAACCACCAGTATGGCGAGAAGACTAAAAAACCGGAGGAGCCGATCGGTGATTTGGCGCTTGAGCTGGGTGATATTTTATTTATCGTGGTGTGTTACGCTAACTCCTTAAATATCGATCTCGAAGACACCTTTAAAAGGGTACTGGCCAAGTACCGCTATCGCGATAGCGACAGATGGACCAGGAAGGAATAACTTTATTTGTTTTTTGTACCCGGTTATATTACAATTTAACTAGATAATAAAAATATGCCGGGTAGCAAACCATTAATTAATCATTATTTTCTTGGGGGGATTATTTTTAAATGGCCGTAATTATACCCATTAGAGGCCTGCGTTATAACCCGCGCAAAATAGAAAACATGGCTGACGTGGTGACACCGCCTTATGACGTTATCGATGCCGCTGCCCAGGAACGTTATTACAAGCGCAACCCCTACAACATTATCCGACTGGAATACAGCAAGATACTGAGCGGAGACGATGATAAAAACAATCGCTATACCAGGGCGGCGAAAGATTACAGGGACTGGCTGCGGGAAAACATCCTGATCCGGGAACCGGAGCCCGCCATATACCTGTACGAGCAGGAGTTCCAGGCAGGAGGGGAAAACAAAGTCCGCAGCGGGATCACCTGTGGTTTCAGGCTGGAGACCTACGAAAAAGGCAATGTCCTCCCCCATGAAGAGACCATACCCAAACATAAAGCCGATCGCCTCAAGCTGATGCGCGCCTGCAGGACAAATTTCAGCCCTGTCTTCAGCCTTTACACTGACCGGGAGAACAGGATTGTCGGCGCCCTGAAAAACGTGGCAAAGGGAACCCCACCGGATATAAACTTTACTGACGACTCGGGTGAATCACACAGAATGTGGGTGGTCACTGATCCTGGCGCTATCGGAGAGGTGCAGCGGATAATGGCAGATAAACGTATCTTTATCGCGGACGGGCACCACCGCTATGAAACCGCCCTGAACTATAAAAGAGAACGGGAAACCAGCGGCGGCACAGATCGTGGAGATACTATTATCAACGCTGCCGGCTCATGTTTCTCCGCACCCGGGGGGGCAGCATCAACCCCCACAGGGTTTGAACCAGCTTACAATTACGTAATGATGACTTTGGTCAATATATATGATCCCGGGCTGATAGTGCTCCCCACCCACCGTTTGATTAAAAATATAAAGTCACTGAATATAAACTGCCTGATTGATCAGATTAAAGAGAACTTTGCAGTTGATGAATATGATTTACAGTCGGATAAGAGAAATTTCCCGCAACTCCTGGATATGCTGGAAGGCAAGGGCCTTGGTGAACGGCCCGGCGGCAAACCGCAAAACAAGGACGGACACCGCCATGTGTTCGGCCTTTATACCGGCAATAATAGATTTTACCTCCTTACCTTAAAGGATGATTTGGACCTGGCGCAAATGATGCCGGCAGAAAAATCTCCCGCCTGGCAGGAGCTTGACGTATCAATCCTGCACACACTTGTCATTGAAAAATACCTTGGCATCTGTGGAGAGCTCAGGGCTAAAGCCGACCATATCACCTATACCCGCGAGGAGGAGGGCGCCCTTGACGCTGTGGACAGGGGCGAATACCAGCTGGCGTTTTTTCTAAACCCCACCCTTGTCGACGAGGTCACGGCCATAGCGGGCCAGGGAGAAAAAATGCCGCAGAAAAGCACCTTTTTTTACCCGAAACTAATCACCGGGCTAGTAATAAACCAGTTATAAAGGTTATTCAGACGTTAAAAAACCCGGCAGCTTTGTGGTTGCCGGGTTTTCCTGGTGGGGATGACTGGTTTCGAACCAGTGGCCTCTTGAATGTGAGTCAAGCGCTCTCCCGCTGAGCTACACCCCCGTATTTATTTGGTTGAAGCGCAAAAGAATTTTACCATATAGCAGCCGAAAAAACAAGGGGTAAAGAATTGCCATGCCTCGCGGCTACACTATTGTCAAATTTAGCCGGCTGCAGGATCATTTTATAGTTAGTTGCCCGCTAGCTAGCGCCCGGTATATTTCCTCCCAGGAGTGCTTTCTATAAACAAGCTGGGGCAGCGCCCCACGGTTATAAGGGGCGTCCATCAGCAGCACCGGGATCCCGGCGGCGCTTACCTTTATACCTATTTCGAGGGTGTCTTCTATCAGCACTTTCAAATCCTTCTCCAGGCAGAATTCCTTTTTTTCGTGGCTGCCGAGCAGCAAAAGTTCATCATATGGCAGGTTGTTTTTCTTCAGCCAGTTATAAGTTTCCTGATAATATCTTTTATCTCTGGCCGTAATGATGCATATTTCATGATGCTGTTTAAGCTTGCCGAGGTAATAGGAAGATCCAGTTACCGGCGCCGGTTCACTCATTAAGAATCGGCCTTTGCGCTCAAGAAATAATTTAAGTTCGTTAAAAGTAACACCATAGGTCTTATGGATTTCGTAAAGGTGGATCTCCTCTAACTGCTTGTTTTTATTGAAAAATTTATTAAGCTCTGTCACCCAGAGAGGCAAGCTGTTTGCCAGCACCCCGTCTATGTCCACGCCAATTTTCATTCTCATCCTCCGCTGCGCTTAAAATTCTCTATCAGTATATTCTTGAACCATGCCGGGATACCCTGCAAATCAACGCCTCTTCTATAAATTGCAAAAAAAAAGCCCGTTAGGGCTTTATCATATACTGTTTTTGAAGTTGTCCTTTAATATGAAAAAATCACACTTCCAATCGTTTTGCTTACCGGCCTGGCCCACAGCCAGTTGCTTTTTGAGTAGTCGGCAAAGAAATAGGTTGCCCCGTTTGTCGGGTCAGCCCCCCCCAGGGCTTCTTTTGCCGCCCTTAACGAATCACTGCTGGCTGGCCTGCTGATCCACCCGTTTTGTACCGGCTCAAACTGGTAAACCCCATTTCCATGCTCGTATATCACGTCTTGTATTGTCTTGGGGAATCCAGGGGTAAACACCCGGTTTAAAACCACTGCCCCGACTGCTACCTTTCCCTCATATGGTTCGCCGTCTGCCTCGGCGGTAATCAACCTGGCCAGCAGATCGACATCCGCCAGGGTAGGCCTGATCAATATTCCTCCCCTGCTTACCTGCGGCATAGCCTGGGCTACTGCCCCGGCGGGCAAATTCAGGACCATGCCGGGGTAAATACCGGTGCTTTCCAGGTTATTGGCTGCCATAAGATCCTGATAGTTTACACCGTATTTTTGCGCAATCAGCCAGAGAGAATCCCCAGCCTGCACAGTGTAGACCGGCCTGCGGGTATCCGCAGTATTGCCCAGGCCAGTCTGAAACCCCGGTATACTGAGTTTCTGGCCGGGGTAGATCAGGTAGTCTTTTACCCCATTGGCTTCCATTAAAGAAGCAACGGTTATACCGTAGTCGCGGCTGATAGTATAGAGGCTTTCACCCGGCAAAACAGTATGTGTGGCAGCAGCCAGCGCCGGGACGGGCATAAAAAGAACGCCCAAAACAAAAACATACAAAAACATACGAGAAAACAAAGACATATAATCCCTCCTTTGGCCTCCGAGGTTAGCTGACGGGTTCGGGCTGAGGGCGCCCTACAGCTTAGTCGTGGGTAGTTGGTGGTTGGTGGTTGGTAACGACCAAAGACCAACGGCTAACGACTAAATTGATTCACCCCAAAAAATTTTATCCCCCGTTCCCCGGTTTTACCGGGGTTTCGGCCTATTGCATTATTGTACAAGGATCTCCATAGTTTGACTAGAGCACAAAATTTTACATCTATTAAATCATGAAGCCCCAGTAGCTGCGCCAAACCATAAAAAAACCCGTCACTGGACTGCCTGATCAGAGACGGGTTTTTGTCTTTACATGCTCTTAGGTAAAACCATGTTCTTTACTCGGCGGGGGGATTTTCCTTTTCGAGTTTTTCACCGCAGTTCATGCAGAAATTAGCAACAGGCAGGTACTCTGTGTTACATTTGGGGCAAACGGGTGGCTTGGGGTGCAGTTTCTCAACCTGTACCTTCAGGTCAGCGATTTCTTCTTCAAGGGTTTTAGTTGTGTTAAGTAGTCTTTCAATCTCTTTCTCATGGTCCTTTTCACCCTTAAACTGCAGAAAAACGAGATTGCCCAGGGCGGAAATATTGTTTTCTACTTCTTTTTCCAGCTTTGAAATCTCAAACTTTATTTTGGTGGATTCCACCAGGTCACCAGCCCTGCCCCCAATTGTTTTGGCTCCCTCACCCAGGGATTTTGCGCCTTCAGTAACCTTTTTAAGAAAAGTCATGCCATTGCTACCTCCCTTTTTAAACTAGTATTTTTATTTTTGCTGTTCCAGCCACTCCATGTAACTGTCCAACTCTTTGTTGACTGCCGCGTCAGCCAGTTTATTTTCCTCCCGGGGTATGTGCCTCACGGTAACCTTAAGCCCGGGTGTGATAACAAGGTTTTCCCATACCCTCTCAGCTATTTCCCGCAATGACGGCTCTTTGATTTTGTACTGACGATTAAATTGGCGGACAACAAGCTCACTGTCAGCCAGTACCTCCGCAGTCAGATCGTCGTGCTCGCCCGCCAGGTAAACCAGAGCGGTGATAGCGCCTTCCAGGGCGCTCCACTCAGCAAAATTATTTGTCAGCCCCGTGCCGAGAAACTTGCTCTTTGTTGCCACCACTTTACCATATTCATCAGTAATAACCATGGCCGCTGCCGACGGCCCGGGATTGCCCCGGCTGCCTCCGTCTATATTTACAGTGATCTTCATATCCAACACCCCGTTGTATGTAATTTTACCACATATGCTTCTCTACTACCAGTTAATCCAGATATTCATATTAAACAGATTATATCCTCACTATTTTGACATAATAATGCAGGATTAAACCTGTCACATGTCGAATCCAACGAAGGTTTTAAAAATCGGAACCACCGGAAGTAAGCAAATGGATCTAATAAGTGAGGTGCAAAAAAATGACTGACAGCTTATATGATGAAATTTATTTAAAACACGCCCGGGAACTTTATGAGCGGCTGAATTTTATTAAACAGAGTGAAACCTTTGAAAAAGGAGAGGATCTCTTAACAAGACTGTCAATAGAAACATTGCAGCAGTCTATCAAGGCCTGTGTTGAAATCTGCCAGGAACTATGCATAAAAAAGAATAATGAATAACCTTGCCACAGGTATTTGCGTTTTAGCCAAATTATCCCCAAACTATCTCCATTACGCTAACTGTTTCGCTGACAGTAGAAAGCCAGTACCCGCAAACCTTTGCGAATACTGGTTTCTTTGGAGCCGATGGTCGGATTCGAACCGACGACCTGCGCATTACGAGTGCGCTGCTCTACCCCTGAGCCACATCGGCAATTATATATTATATGAAAAAGCACATTTAATTTTACCTTACCAAACCTGAAAAGTCAACGCGCCAAAGGGGTGTCAGGGGGACGGGGTTGTTGACAACCTGAGGGTACTTGTGCAAATATATCAAGGCCTTGCCCCCGCAGCCGTATGTATTCCTGTCAGGACTGCCCAAGTGAACTACCCCTCCCTTCGCTAACGCTCTTAGAAGGGGGTCTTCCCGGCGGGTGAGTTAAAATTTATCCCAAGGGGTTTCAAAAGTAAATGATTTAGGCCCTGACCCTAATTCCAATTCAACCCATTCACCAATTCATCTCAAGTAAATATTTCAAGTCTCCCAATTCTAATCCTTTCAGCCTGATCCCAATTCAATTTTTATTCTAATCTCTCCCGGCTGTTCATAGTATGTCTTGAAGAATGAACAGGCGCCGGGGGTGGTTTATATTTTCAGGTTCAAAATTTATGCGGCTGCGTCGGCGCTGTGCTTATTAGCTATGCTTTTTTCCCCGCAGTCGGCCCTGACCGAGCATAGAATTCTGATCGACAAAGGCACGAACCAACTGGCTTTTTTTGCAGACAACCTGCTTATTGACGTGTTTCCTGTCGCTACCGGCCGCCAGACGCACTTTACGCCGGAAGGAAACTGGCAAGTGGTAAACAAGCTTGTCTACCCTGCCTGGCGGGATCCCAACGGTGGGCCGCTAATACCAGGCGGTGTGCCAGAAAACCCGCTCGGCCCGCGCTGGCTGGGGCTGAACGCTCTGGGCACCACCGGCAGCAGCTATGGTGTACACGGCAACAACAACCCCTATTCCATCGGCACTTATGCCTCATCCGGCTGCATCAGGATGCGCAATGAAGACATCCTCTGGCTTTATGAGCGTGTCCCGGTCGGCACTAAAGTGCAAATTACCAGTACCGGGCAGGATTTGTTATCTTTAAAAAAATATGACCGGGTCTTTGTCAACGGTGTAGAACAGGAGTTTGCCCGGTACCTGGGGCCGGTACAGGCAGAAGAGACTACCTACCTGCCTCTGCGTACCCTTGCGCCGGCATTTGGCTGCAGATTGACCTGGGAAAGCGCCTCCAACAGCCTCCTCGCCGCCAATATTGACTGTGAGGTCAAGTTTGCCATAGGGAGCAAGGAGATCACTATCAACAACATCACTTATGAAACTAACGACGCTCCTATACTGCTGGAAGATATGACATATATTCCTGATTACTATTTGAAGGATTTTTTTGGCGCTGATTTTCTTGGTGAGGAAAACAGGGCGCTGAAGATAGATGCCCACATTGATCCGACCGAAAGAAAATTGGTTAAATATCATTTTGATCTGTCAGTTAACGGAAAAACAATTAATTTACCTGAGACCCTGACACCGCTCAGTGACGGCGAAAACCTGCTGGTTCCGCTGCGGCCGTTATGCGCGGCTGTCGGAGCGGAAATAGGCTGGAATAATGATGCCCAATGCGTGGAAATTAAAACGAAAGGGCGGCTGCTGTCCATACCGCTGAACGGGTCTCCCGCCCAGCTTGACAATGCCGTTTTGACCCGGCAGGCACACATCTTTGTTCGTGCCGGGGCCTCTTATGTCAGCCTGGACTTCCTGCAAGAGCTGCTCGGCTTTAAAGCTGAGGTAGATTACGTAGCCCGCATTTTAAAAATTTCAAATACAAAAAAAGCCCGCATTGCCGCCCAGGTCCTGCCCCCGATCCAGATGTCCTTTAGAATAGCCTGATACCGGATCTAATGCTTGTTCCACTGACTTACCCTGTCATCAGCGATAACAGATACATGGGTGTAAGAAATTTCCTTGAATTTTTCTTTTACCAGCCTGTTTACACAAAAACCGATGTCGTCACAATCCTCCAGGCCAAATATCTTATCCGCCTCCACAACCATCTCCAGCAGGTAGCTGTTCGGCCCTACACACATTGAACGGACATTGTGTATGTCCCTGATACCGGGGATGGTCATTACAAAATCACCGATTTCTGTGATCAAATCGGGGTCGGCGGATTCGCCCAGGATGGCCGAGGCGTTTTCCCTGGCGGTGCCAAAACCGATAAAGAACAGCAAAATACCAATGACAATAGAAGCCACCCCATCGAAAACGATGTCGCCCGTATATTCAACGATTAGGATTGCCGAGCCTGCGACAACCAGCCCAAATAGCGCGGCTGTGTCCTCCAGGAAAATAAACCGGGTGGATGGGGTAGCCCTGGTCAATGCGGGAACAACACTGAAAACCATTTTCAGCCCGCGTGCCTCTATTCCAGTCTCGTGGGCAATCGCCCGCACAGCCATGGCAAATGAGTAGCATTCAAACAAAATACTTAGCGTTATCACTGTCAGGTTAAGCAGCACAAACCCGATAGGTTCCGGGTGGATGATCTTCAGCACACCACCGTAAATGGAAAGCGCTCCCCCGATGAAAAGCATACTCAAGCTGGCAACGAAGCTCCAGAAGAATACGCGCTTGCCGTGTCCAAACTGGTAGCGTTCGTCGCTGGGCCGATGTGCCTGCCTGATCCCAATCATTAGAAAAAAACCATTGGCCCAGTCACCCAGTGAGTGTTTAAATTCGGCCATCATCGAGGCGCTGCCGCTCATGATTGCAGCGATCAGTTTCATTGCGGCAATCAACCCGTTGGCCACCAACGCAGCCTTTACAGCTGATGCACTATCATGAGCCATGGAATAACCCCCTGTTTAAAATTCAAAAGCGCCCTACCGCTTAACTAGGAGCATCCTGAGTCAACCGGCTCCCGGGAGCCCCGTTATATATATTAATAATATACATATTAACAAAGAAATGTAAGTTGGGCAAGTTCCAGCGCCCTGGTAACAGAGCCTGCATATACAGAAGTTTTTAGCGCTTTTAGCGCTATGCGGGGAATCATCAGGTATTATGCGCTGGTATTGCTTTCTTAACACAGAAAAAAAGCTGGGTTTGAAAATAACCCAGCTTTTTTATCGCTGTTATACCTTAGAAATTAAAAACCTCATCGATCTCCTCATCTGTGAAGTCCCAGGTAGTGTTGTGAGGCGGGCACTCCTCTGCGAAGAACTCCGGCAGGCGGTCATGGGCCCTGGTGAATCCCGCCTTTTCGTTAAAACCACGCTCTGCTTTCAGGATCGCCTGACCCAGGGCGGTTACGTCGTCTGCCGTGAGAGCCAGCCCGTACTGGGCGTTAATCATATCGATCAGGGCGTTAAAGCCGTCCTCTATATCCAGTATCGCAAAGGCGATAAACAAGCACATACCGGTGCTATCCACGGCGGCGGTCGCTATCTGCAGGTTGCGGGACAGATCCACCTGGCCTTCTTTCTTTAAAGGATCAACGAACCCCCCCGACCTGAGGATGTTAGTCGCCACAGCATAGCCCGCGGTATGGTCGGCGCCCATCGGAGATGTGGCATAGGTCAGGCCGACACCTTTCACCGCGCGCGGGTCGTAGGCGGGAATCGCCTGGTTTTTTACAACAGGCACCCTGGTCATACCGAAGACCTTGCCGGCAACCGCGGCGCCGCTGCCAATAATCCTGCCCAGCGGGGTCCCTTTGCTGATCTGCTCAACAAGATCAAGCGCCGCCTTGCCGTCACCCCACGGTATGACCCCTGCTTCCATCGCCACTACTATTGTAACGCCTGTTTCAATACTGTCGATGCCTGCGTCATCCACAGCGCGGTCAATATAAGCAATTTCGTCTAAATCTTTAATGCATGCACAGGCGCCAAGGCTCCAAATTGTTTCATATTCAAAACCGCTGGTAAGATATTGGCCCGCCTGATCAAAATATTGCTGGGAACAGCGAATAATACAACCTGTCTGGCAGCCGTGAGTGGGCCTGCCGCCGCGCTCTTTAATTGTAGCGGCCATTGTTTCACCGCCGATATCATTTGCCCATTCGTTGCGGCCTCTGCGGAAATTTTGCGTTGGTAGTCCGCCGGCCTCGTTGAGGATGTTAACTAAGATATCAGTGCCGTAAGCGGGCAGGCCCTGTCCGGTAACCGGGTGGTCCAGCAGCGCTTTGGCAAACCTTTTGGCAGCAGCGTTAAACGCGTCCACATCAGCGACAGGTACCCCCGGAGCGCCGGTGTCGTCCACGACAACAGCTTTCACCTTTTTTGAACCCAGCACGGCGCCCAGCCCGCCGCGGCCGGCGCTGCGCATGTTCCCGTCAGGGTCTTTGATGGAAACGTTGGCTGCCGCCAGCCTCATTTCCCCTGCCGGGCCGGCTATGGCAATACCCACCTTCTGGCCGTATTTTTCGTTGAGGACCTTAATTGCCTCGTAGTTTCCTTTGCCGCTGATTTCCCGGGGAGCCTCTTCTATAGTTACCCCGGCTGTATTCACATTGATCACATAGAGATTGTCTTCATCAGGCATTCCTTCAATAACGAGCGCCTTGACGCCGAGCCTGGCCAACTTTTGTGAAAATGAACCGCCGGCGTTGCTTTCCTTGATGCCACCGGTCAGCGGGCTTTTGGCGCCCACTGAAATACGCCCGGAGTTAGGAGCGGTTGTGCCGCTGAGCAGGCCCGGGGCAAAAACGATCTTGTTGTTCTTCCCTAAAGGGTGGCAGGTTGGCTTTACTTCATCTGCCACAATCATGGAAGTGAGACCGCGGCCTCCTAACCCCGCATATTTCCGGGGGACTTCCTCAACCCTGACTTCTTTCGTCGTCATGTCTACGCGGATGAATTTCATTTTAAACCCCTCCTTTATTTGAACTATAAAAAAAGGAAGAGGTTATCCCTCTTCCTTTGCGCGCCGGCAGGTATGGCAATTGCTCACCATACCCTTTCGTTTGTTACATCCCGTAAGGAGTACAACAAATCGGAAGTTTTGTTAAATTAAATATACTATAAATATTAGATAAAATTATGAATATTTCATTAATTTTTTATTAATTTTATATTGGAAACAAGGGGACGTTCTTTTTGTTTCAATTTCTTTAAAGAGACATCACAAAGGTTAAAGTCTAATGATGCAAGGCCCCGTAAATTTCAAATTGTACAGGCCTCAGAACCAGCAGCCAGGCTAATTACCGGGGATTAAGTGTTAACAAGTAAATATTTGTGGTAAAATAGACCATTTATGTATTATGTATAAAAAAGAAAACAACAAGAAGGACTAGCCCTTATGTTACAAGGCCAATAAAGAATAAAGAAAGAGGCATCCCAAAAATTCAGCGAATTAATGAGAGGCCTCTTGCCTGAAGGTTAGCACTCCGTGATCATTTCGTGATCAAATGTGGACCACAGTACAGGATCGCCCACTAATTTCAAGGGCTAAGGGGGGCGCCAGTTACATCATGCCGCCCATGCCGCCCATGCCGCCCATGCCGCCCATGCCACCCATACCGCCCATGGGGTCCTTATCCTTTTCAGGCTTTTCAGCGACAAGAGTTTCGGTAGTGAGGATCATGGCCGCGATGCTGGACGCGTTTTCCAGAGCGGACCGGGTCACTTTGGCCGGGTCAACGATACCGGCGTCAATCATATTGACGAATTCAGTGGTCAGAGCATTAAAGCCAAACCCGGGTTCAGCGTTTTTGACTTTTTCCACAATGACAGATCCCTCAAAGCCGGCGTTGCAGGCAATTTGACGCAGGGGTTCTTCCAGTGACCGGCGGACAATGTCAATGCCGGTTTTTTCGTCAAGAACGCCCGGCGCCAGACCATCCAGGGCCTTGATCGCTGCGATGTAAGCAACGCCGCCGCCCGGGACAATTCCTTCCTCAACAGCCGCGCGGGTAGCGTTCAAAGCATCTTCAATACGCAGCTTTTTATCTTTCATTTCGGTTTCCGTGGCTGCGCCCACCTGGACTACTGCCACACCGCCGGCCAGCTTGGCCAGGCGCTCCTGGAGCTTCTCCTTGTCGAACTCTGATGTGGTGTCTTCGATTTGGTTCTTGATCTGGGCTACGCGCTTGGTAATATCATCAGGGTCACCAGCGCCTCCCACTATAATGGTTTCTTCCTTCTTGACCCTCACTTTGCTGGCCCGGCCAAGCTGATCTATGGTAGCCTTATCCAGCTTTAATCCCAGTTCCTCAGTGATAACTGATCCGCCTGTCAGGGTAGCGATATCCCCTAACATGGCTTTGCGCCTGTCGCCGAAGCCCGGCGCTTTGACTGCCACACACTGGAAGGTGCCGCGCAGTTTGTTGAGCACCAGGGTAGCTAGGGCCTCGCCCTCAATATCTTCAGCGATGATCAATAGCGGCTTGCCGGACTGAACAACCTTTTCCAGGACCGGCAGCAGGTCTGCTACAGCGGATACCTTTTTATCAGTAATTAGGATATAGGGGTCTTCCAGGTTAGCCTCCATTTTATCGGTGTCTGTAACCATGTACGCGGATAAGTAGCCCCGGTCAAAGTTCATCCCTTCCACAATTTCCAGGTTGGTTGTGGTGCCCTTTGACTCCTCCACAGTGATTACACCGTCTTTGCCTACCTTCTCCATCGCGTCGGCAATCAGGTTGCCGATATAATCATCATTGGCTGAAACAGTCGCGACCTGGGTAATGGCCGACTTGCTTTCAATAGTCTTGGCTGAATCCTTGATCGAGTCTACTACCTTTTCCACGGCTTTTTCAATGCCTTTTTTGATAATCATCGGGTTGGCGCCCGCAGCCACGTTTTTTAATCCCTCGCGCACAATCGCCTGAGCCAATACACAGGCCGTAGTAGTACCGTCTCCAGCCACATCGTTAGTCTTTGTGGCAACCTCTTTTACCAGTTGGGCGCCCATGTTCTCAAACGGATCAGAAAGTTCAATTTCCCTGGCGATGGTCACACCATCATTTACAATCATCGGCGAACCGAATTTTTTCTCAAGTACTACATTGCGCCCTTTGGGGCCGAGGGTAATTTTTATCGCGTCTGTCAGAGCGTTTACGCCCTTTTCAAGGGAACGCCGGGCATCTTCCCGGAAAATAATCTCTTTGCCTGCCAATTTTCTTACCTCCTCTTTTACCTATTTCTCGATTACGCCGAGGATATCGGCTTCACGCATGATCAAATATTCTACGTCGTCAATCTTAACTTCGTTGCCGGCGTACTTGGAGAAAAGAATCCTGTCACCTGGTTTCAGGTCGATAGGAACACGCTGGCCGGTTTCCAAAATCTTACCGGAACCTACGGCTACAACTTCCCCCTCCTGGGGCTTTTCCTTGGCCGTGTCCGGCAGGACGATGCCGCCTTTTGTTCTTTCCTCGCTGGGCAGCGGTTTAACAACTACCCTTTCGCCTAATGGTCTGATCACTTAAACCCCTCCTTGTAACTGGTTGGTTTGGTTTACTTATTTGTTAGCACTCGATATCAATGAGTGCTAACATTACGTAAATATAATATAGAATTGAATTATTAAAAGCAAATTAGCTCATCCCATAATATTCCCTTTCCTGGTTCAAAAAGGGCAATTATCGTGTTATTGCTTTTAATATCTTCTTCTATCTTATCCTCCGGGGTTTTTTTAAGGCCCCTCTCTAGCATATTTTCCCACAGAATTACACCTTTTATACAGGACTAAAAAAGAAAAAACCCGACTTTATTCAGCCGAGCCGCACTCCCCGCCCCTGCCAGTAAGAATTTCCAAACCATGAGGCAGGGCGGGCATTATTACCGCAAGACATTCCCGCACCGCTTTAACGCTGCCGGGCAGGTTTATAATTAAAGTATTGTTACGAATACCGGCAACAGCCCTGGAAAGCATCGCCCGGTTGGTTCTTTTCAAGCTGTCCGCCCGCATGGCCTCGACCAGGCCGGGCGCCTGTTTTCTGATCACAGCCAGGGTTGCCTCAGGGGTGTTATCCCTGGAGCTAAAACCTGTACCGCCGGAGGTGAAAACCAGGTCAAGCTTTTCCTTATCCGACATACTGATCATTGCTTCTTTTAAAAGATCCAGGTCGTCAGGTACGACGATGTAGCTTGTCACTTCACCCAAGGATTTTACCATCTCTTTAATAACTGGTCCGCTTTCGTCCACCCGCTCACCGCGGGAGCCTTTATCGCTGACAGTAATAATTCCTATTTCGTACAAGGCAATCCACTCCTATTTTATAATTCGGGGATTTTCTCCGGCCCGGCAGGGCAGTTTTCCACCCGGCGTCCCGCTATTTAAGACCAGATTTCTTCACCTGCGCGCTGAAAGACACCGCTTTTACCCCCGCTCTTATGTACCAGCCTGATGGCGCCGATAACCATCTCCCGGTCTACCGCCTTGCACATGTCATAAATGGCCAGAGCCGCCGTTGACACAGCGGTAAGGGCCTCCATTTCCACCCCAGTCTGCCCGGTCGTCCTCGCTTTGGCCTCGATTTCCACCCTGCTGCGCTCGCGGTCGGAACGAAAGCGCACATCAACTCCCGTCAACGCCAGGGGGTGACAGAGGGGTATTAAGTCCGGCGTCTTTTTGGCGGCTATGATTCCGGCCACCCGGGCTACGCCAAACACCTCTCCTTTGGAAACTTTACCGGCAAGGATCATTTCTAGCGTTTCCGGACGCATGGACACTTCTCCCCGGGCAACCGCCTCCCTGCGAGTAATTTCTTTTCCTCCCACTTCCACCATCCTGGCCTGGCCTTGTTCATCCAGGTGAGTTAAACCACTCAAAGCAACATCTCCTTATAATAGTTCTTGTTGTCTGATCATTATTAGAATATCAAACAACAGGCTATCAATTCCGCCACATTACCTTACCGCAGTCGCGCAGGTCATAGCCACCCAGTTTGGCTACCTCTGCCTGAAACTCGGGCATATTTATTATTTCCAGCATCCGCTGTATATAAGGCGTGTCCCAGTACTCTTCGGGTATGCACAGATCATAGCGCTCCTCAACAATACTGGTAAAGTCCAGGCCGAGGGCGCGGGCCGCCGCCCGTATGCCCAGTCCGGCGTCCGCCGCCCCGGCTTTAACCGCGACGGCTACGGCCATATGGGTATACTCCTCGTGCTCGTAGCCGTTGATTTGCTCCGGATCAATGCACTGCTTCCGCAGCAGGTAATCAAGCAGGATCCTGGTACCGGCGCCGCGCTGCCGGTTAACATAGCTGACGCCTGCCCTGGCCAAATCTGCGAGATTACGGATGTTCATGGGGTTGCCTTTAGTCAGGATCAGCCCTTGTTCACGGTAAACCAGGTTGACAAGTTTTACCTTTCTGCCGGAAAGCAGCCTTTTTACATAGGAAACATTGTAATCGCCTGTTTCCTCGTCAAGCAGGTGGATACCCGCGCAGTGAGCCTCGCCGCGCCTTAAAGCCGTAAATCCCCCCAGGCTGCCGACATGGGCTGACGAAAGGGCGGCCTCGGGATATTTACGTCGTAAAAAATCGGCAAGCACATCCAGGGCCAGATCGTGGCTGCCGATGATCACGGTGGTCTCCCCGATTTCCTGCGGTGTTTTAAAAAGTTCTACCGGGGCTTTGTCACCGGCGTTAAACCCCTCTGATTTCTGCGGGATCCTGATCATCCCGTCAGCCAAAACCAGTGACATCATGATCCCGGCGCCGCGGGATATCGGGGTGGCTACGACTCTATTCCCCACTTGTCCAAGCTTGACCCTGACAAATTCCTCCACGCCTATAGGTGAGACCATTTTTCTGGACACCGTGGCTTCGATTTTTTCAATGGGAGGAGGTACAGCGCCAAGTTTTTTAAAAATGACCGGCTTGACGAAAAGGTCCAGATCTATGTATGCGGATACCGGATAACCCGGTACGCCTATCGCCGGCTTGCCGTTTATTTCACCGAGTATAACAGGTTTACCCGGTTTGGTTGCTACCCCGTGCACCAATACCGTTCCCAGAGACCTGATCGCGTCAACGGTAAAATCCTCGGACCCTGCTGAAGAACCAGCATTAATCAGTACGATATCCGCGTCATCCGAAGATCTTAAAAGCATTGCCTTAATATCGGCAAAATCGTCAACCGTTATCTCCCTGCGCAGAGCAATGCCGCCCCATTTCTCCACCATTGCGCCCAACATCCTGGAGTTATACTCGATGATATCCCCCGGCTGCAAATCAGAGCCTGGTTGAACCAGTTCCGTACCGGTCGGCAAAATAGCCACCCGCGGGCGGGGATAAACATAAATACTGTCGACACCGCCGGCCAGCATGGCGCCTATGTCAACCGGCCTGACCTGGTGGCTGGAGGATAATATCATTTCAGTCGCCACCATATCTTCCCCCACAATCCGTACATGCCGCCAGGGGGGCACAGCCTCAATGATCTCGATCAGATCCGGTTTTAAATAGTGCACTTCCTCAATCATTATTACCGCATCACAGCCGTCCGGCAGCGGGTCACCCGTGTCTACCGGGACCGCTTCCTGGCCCACAATCAACTGCCTGGGGGTTGTTTCCGAAGCGCCGTATGTAATTGAAGAACGGACGGCCATGCCATCCATAGCTGAAGCATGGTAATGGGGAGAGGAGATCCTGGCATAAACAGGGGCCGCTGTAATCCGGCCAAGGGCTTCTTCAACCGAAATCAGCTCCGGCCGTCCCGGATGCAATGCCCCAATACCATCAAGATAGCCAAGGTATCGTTCGAGTGCTTCCTCCCAGGGCAGATCATCAAGATAAATTTTTCGCTTCATATTTATCCGCACCCCAATTTAAACAAACTGACGGTATTTACGGGTTAAATTGAATATATTAATTCTAATAGTCCTGTTAATCTTATGTAATCCGGTCAATCCTGTCAAATTGTTTTAAAACAATTTGACATCCACTATTTCGCCGGCCTCAACACCCTCTTTGCCGGCAGGGATATGGGCCAGACCGTTTGCTTTGATCATGGTATTGATCAGCCCCGATTTGCCAAGTACCGGCTCGGCAAAAAGCTGCCCCCCCTTACTGCTGACCTTAACACGAAAATAATCCTTGCGCCCGGCTGCGGAATGAAGGTTGCGGGTAATAATCGCTTTAACCGGAAATTCCAGGGCAGACTCTTCTTCAGTTGCCGGGTAAGCGCCGTCACGCAAAAGCGGCGCGACCAGCACATCGAAGATAACCAGCGCTGACGCTGGATGACCGGGCAGCCCGAATAACGGTTTACCCCCTATAACTGCTCCCGCCGTAGGTTTGCCGGGCTTAACAGAAATCCCGTGAAAAACCACACCGGGCTTCCCGGCGGTATCTATTACCTTGAAGGTTACATCACGTGCGCCGACAGAGCTTCCCCCGGAGATGAGGACCATGTCGTTTTCATCCAGCGCGCGGGCCAGGGTTTTTCTTAGTTTGTCATAATCATCCGGCACAATGCCGTAGAGGCGGGGCCGGCCGCCCGCGGCCAAGACAGCTCCGTATAGAATGTAGGAGTTGATGTCCCTGATTTCACCGGGAGAAGGTTTTTCCAGCGGGTTGATCAGTTCATCGCCGGTAGAGATAATTCCTACCCTGGTTATACGGGTTACCTCCACCTCGGTGACGCCGATGGAGGAGAGTAGCCCCAGATCCTGGGGTCTGATCCGGTGGGATGCCGGAAGCGCGATATCCCCGGCGGTAATATCCTCCCCCCGGCGGATAACATTTTCACCCGGCGCCACCGGCCGGTTAATCCCGATCGTGCGGCTGTCCAGCTCTTCAGTGTATTCGACCATTACAACGGCGTCAGCGCCCGCAGGAATCATAGCCCCGGTAGCAATGTACCAGGTTTGCCCCGTATCGACCCGACCGGCGGGTACCTGCCCGATTAGCGCCTCACCGCTGACATCAAGGTACGACGGTATTCCCTCTGAAGCGCCATAAGTATCCTTAGCTTTTACGGCGTACCCGTCTACTGTTGACCTGTTGAAGGCGGGTACATTATCCACAGCCCGCACATCCGCAGTCAGACGGCAGCCGAGGCTTTCCAGTATGGGTACCTTTATACCTGTTTTTTCTGCCGGCAAGTGGCTCATTATGGCAGCCCTTGCCTCAGCCAGCGTTAACACCTTAAAAAGTTCTGCCATTAGCGCGCTCCAACCTTAAAAACATCCGAGTTCACAAGATTTGATTTTAATTTCCAGCTCATCAGCCGCCTTCCCGATGATCCGCGGCGCAACCTTTAAATCCCTCGCCATTTTCCTGGCTTCCGTGCAGGTGAGCCGGCCGTCCTTTGCCGCCTGCCTGACAGCGTCCAATACCTCCCGATTGATTTCAGACATTGTCAACACTCCTTTCGATTGGGGAAATTACGAACGGGACATTCCATAGCATGCAGGAACGCATCCACGTTCATAAAGTTTTATCTTATCTTTCTTAAAACCGCCTGTTCGATATGATCAGCCACTCCCGCCGCATCGTCTAGAGCAAAACGGGGGGCCGTGGTTAAATATGGCGCGTCACTGACCACAGCCAGCAGCTCGTTTTCCGGAACATCAAGCCGCTCAGCAGTCCCAAGCCGGTAAAAAACCTCTATTTTTGGCCAATTTTCCTTCTTGTATCCCTCAACAATGATTAAATCCAGTTCACCAGCCATGGAGATTAAAACCCCCGGGCCCGGGTCACCATCAGTTTTCTTGAATAAGGAATAACCGCCCGGCGCCGCCAGGGCCACAAAATCAGCGCCCGCCCGGGCGTGCCGCCAGGCGTCCTTGCCCGGTTGGTCGAATTCCACGTTATGGTGGGTATGCTTAATCACACCGATCCTGTATCCGCGGCCTTTTAGTTCAATAATCAGTTTCTCCAAAAACGTGGTTTTGCCGGCGCCGGAATAACCGGCCAGACCAACCACGGGAACCGGCTTCCCCATTTAAGCCTCCATTACCTCTATATGGTCACCAGTTTTAACCGGACCGCCCTCCAGGACCCTGATGAAGATCCCCTCCCTGGGCATGACACAATCCCCGGCCTGGTAGTAAATGGCGCAGCGTTTGTGGCATTCCTTCCCAATCTGGGTCACCTCGCCTACTGCCTCAGGACCGATTTTCACACGTGTGCCGACAGGGAGGTTAACAAGATCTATTCCCTCTGTAGTGAGGTTTTCGGCAAAGTCACCGGGTCCCACGTCTAAACCCCTGGCTCGCATCTTTTCTATGCTCTCGACGGCGAGAAGGCTGACCTGGCGGTGCCAGGGGCCGGCATGCGCGTCATCTTTCAAGCCGTGTTCCTTGAGCAGCAGTCCTTCTCCGCTGTTTTTTTTCCGCATCCCTTTTCCAGGGCTTGTACACACTGCCTTTATTATACCCATTTGCTCAGTTACCCTCCTATTTGTGACATTACCCGTTTTCTGTCCGCCCAGCCCTCATGCATATGATGCCGGTCAGGTTTCATGTCAATCGCGTCCATTATTAAATCAATTAGTTCCCTTTCTTCCGCTCCCCTGCGCAGTGGTGTTTTCAAGTCAATTTCCCTGCTGTCATAAAGGCATGGTCGCAGACCCCCGCTTGAGGTCAGGCGCAGACGATTGCAGTTTCCACAGAAATGATTGCTCATGGCGGTAATAAAGCCGACTGTTCCTTCAGCGCCTTCAAAACGGTAGTATTTGGCCGGTCCGTCACCCTCGATCGACCTGACGGGATGCAGTCTGCCGATCCTGCGGCTGATCTTCTCCATTATTTCTTCAGCCGGCACAAAACGTCCCTCGGCCCACGAATTGCCGTCACCGATAGGCATTATTTCGATGAAACGGATGTGCAGGGGCCTTTTCAGGGAAAGGTGGGCCATGGCCTCCACCTCGTCATCATTAATACCACGGGTTACTACGGTATTTATCTTAACCGGGTGCAGCCCGGCGTCAAGGGCCGCCTGTATCCCTTTCCAGGCACACGCCAGGTCACCAATTCTGGTAATTTCCCGGTAACGTTCACTTTTTAAAGTATCCAGGCTGATATTTACCCTTTTTAATCCGGACTTCTTTAACGCCGCCGCATGGGAAGGCAGAAGAAGGCCGTTCGTAGTTAGTGTTATGTCATCAATACCCGGAATATTCGAAATATTACGGACCAGGTCATTGATCCCCTTGCGGACCAGGGGTTCCCCTCCGGTGAGGCGTATTTTCCGGATCCCTACTTTGGTTGCGGCCCGGATTACAGCCTCGATTTCTTCCGCACGCAAGATCTCATCATGAGGCAAAAACTCCACGCCTTCCGGCGGCATACAATATAGACAACGCAGATTACACTTGTCCGTCACCGAAACACGCAGGTAGTTTATTTCTCTCCTATAAGCGTCACGCATATCTTCACCCTTCTAAATTAGTTAGTTGCTAATACTATCAATTATACAATAAAGGCTCAATTTATTGTTTGAAAACTCCAACCAATTTCAGAAATTCTTTCTTAATAAAAATAAACTGCGAATTAACCTCCGCCACAGCTGGAAAAAGAGAAACCCGGTCGCCGTCAATAACTATTGCCTTTATTGCACCTTTATTATAATGTAAAAACCGCGCCAGCAAGTAAAAAACTTCTTCTACGCCATGGGAGCTTATGTTTGCACCATCGATCAAAACGGTTATGTTAAAATATACCGGGATGTTTGCTTTTGGAAGGGAGGAACAGGTAATGATCGGCCGGGAGGAAACTATTCTTGTGCTTGAAACGGCCATAGATGATATGAATCCTGAGATATACTCATACCTGCTTGACAAACTGGTTAAGGAAGGCGCGCTGGACACCTACCTGACCCCGGTGTATATGAAAAAGAACAGGCCCGCCAACCTCCTGTCGGTAATCTGCCGGAAAGAAAAACTAGAAAAACTGCTGGAAACAGTTTTCCGGGAGACGACCACGCTGGGTGTGCGCATCAAGGAAGAAAAGAGGAGGGTCTTGCCCAGGGGTTTTGCCGAAGTAAAAACCCCTTGGGGAGAAGTAAAGGTGAAAATTGGTTTTTTAGATGAGGACAAAAAAGAAATACTGCAATTTGCTCCCGAATACGAGGAATGCCGGAGCATATCTGAAAGACACGGCGTCCCTCTAAAAAAGGTGTATGCTGCCGCCCTGCAGGCCTTTTCGCAGCTAAAGGGAAAATAAATAAACGGGTCAAAAACCGGGCTAACTGGTTCCTTTCCTAATGGCCTCATCCATGCTGCCGCTGCGGAAACCCTTCAGGTCCAGCGCCGTATAGATATAACCTATTTCTTTAAATTTAGCGGCGATATCTACGGCCTTTTCCAGCAGTAATTTAAAGCATACCGGGGGGACCTCTATACGGGCCAGGGCGCCGTGGTGCCTTACCCTGAGCTGGCTTATCCCCAGGTTTTTTAAATATTTTTCCGCCTGGGACACCATCGCCAGGCTTTCCGGGGAGATTTCCGTGCCGTATGGAAACCTTGTGGCCAGGCAGGGGTTGGCCGGCTTCATTGCGGTAGGCAAGGCGAATCGCCGGGAGGCGGCATATATTTCCTGTTTCGTTAGCCCGGCCTCCTGCAGCGGCGATCTTATTCCCAGTTCCTTGCCGGCGCGTATACCAGGGCGGTATTCGGCGGCGTCGTCAGCGTTCACCCCGTCGATCACGCAACTGACGCCATTTTCCCCGGCCACCCTGCGCAGCGCCGTGTAAATCTCTTTCTTGCAGTGATAGCACCTGTCGGGTGGGTTGCCCCTGAACGCAGCGCTTTTCAGTCCATTGGTCTTTAAAACAATATGCCTTGTACCGATAGCCCCTGCCAGCGCTTTGGCCTCGTCAACCTCACCAGGCGGATATATTTCCGAGGCCGCGGTGACGGCCAGCGCTTGCTCGCCCAATACATCGCGGGCGACCTTGAGCAGCAGGGTGCTGTCAACACCGCCGGAGAAGGCCACCAATGCTTTCCCGCAGTCTTTTAAAATATTTCTCAGCCGGTCCAGTTTCTGCTCCAGCTCTTTCATAGCAAAACCAACCTTATTAACACGACTTAAGTACTAGAGAAATCGATATGTCGTTTTATTGTTCGTTTTTTTCGTATGGAAGTCCGTGGCTGGACTGATGATCATGACTATGTTGGTACAGGCCGCCGCAATGATCAGGTCCGTACCCGCGCTCGTGCTGGTGGCTGTGCTTATGTTCATGCATGCGTGTGTGCGCCATTTTGTAGTCGCGCGGGCGGACATGGTGGTGTTCCCGGTTATGATCGTCGTGGCGGGAGATAGAAAGCTGTGTTTCAGCCACGCAGCGTTCACCGACAATCAGCCTTAACAGGTTCGGGCGCTCCATCACTCTTTTGCCGGCGCCGTACCCTACTTTTTCCATGGTCATGGGCGGCAAATCGATAAAGGCGTCCGTCAGGACGGCAAGCAGGGCCGCCCCGGTGGGAGTCACCAGTTCACCAGCAATACCTGTTCCATAGACAGGCACGTTGTGTAATATCTCCAGGGTAGCGGGAGCCGGTGAAGGAATCACGCCATGCTGGCATTTTATAAAACCCTTGCCCATAGGCAGGGGAGAAGCATAAATCTGATCAACCTCAAGCAGGTGCAGACCCAGCACAGATCCTGCCACATCCACAATCGCGTCAACGGCGCCGACCTCATGAAAGTGAACTTGCTCCGGCGCCGTGTCATGGATGGCAGCCTCCGCCGCAGCCAGGCGAATAAACACATCCTTGCTTTTATTCTTTACTTCCGCCGGCAGGCCGCTGCCGTCAATAATCTGCAAAATATCAGCCAGGCGCCGCGCGGGTTGATCTTCTTCCAATAAATCCACAAAAACGTTGACGCAGGCTATGCCGTTTCTCTTTTCTTTTTCACAGCGCAAATCATAGCCTGTAACCGGCAGTTTAGCCAGTTCTTCTTTTAACAGAGCAAAGTCAACTCCGGCGCTGATCAGGGCGCCCAGGCACATATCCCCGCTTATGCCGGAAAAACAATCGAAATAGGCAATCCTCATGCCCGTTCCTCCTCAATCATCCTGGTTATGGCATTGGCCATAGCGGCGGCGCCAAAGCCGTTGTCGATGTTCACCACGCTTACGCCTGCGGCGCAGCTGGTGAGCATGCTGAGCAGGGCCGAGAGCCCGTTGAAACTGGCGCCGTAGCCTACGCTGGTTGGCACGGCGATGATCGGTTGATCGGCCAGGCCGCCTACCACACTGGCCAGGGCCCCCTCCATCCCCGCTACCACAATGATAACGTTAGCCCAGCGAATTAGCTCGAGCTTGTCCAGCAGCCGGTGGATCCCCGCTACACCCACATCATAAACCCGCCTGACCTCGTTCCCCATTACCGCCGCGGTAACAGCCGCCTCTTCAGCCACAGGCAGGTCAGCGGTGCCGGCGCTCATCACCAGTACTTTGCCCCTGAAGACGGCTTGTTCACCCCGGTTGACCACGATAGTCCGGGCCAGCTCATTGTATATCGCATCCGGGTATATTTCTTTGACCCTGTCATAAGCTTCTTGTGCAGCCCTGGTGCCGATAATACTCCTGCGCCCGTCACACAGCTTATTAAAAATTTGGGCAATTTGCTCAGCAGTTTTACCCTGGCAAAAAATCACTTCAGGAAAACCCTTGCGCAAGGCGCGGTGGTGGTCAACCAGCGCAAACCCCAGGTCCTCGTAGGGCAGGTTTTTTAACCTGGCAAGCGCGTCTTCGACGGCTACTTGATTATTTTTAACATCCTCCAGCAATCTGCGCAGTTCATCTTTAACCATGACTCTAAAGGCCCCTTTATGTACCCTTTTTTCGTATTTAAAATTAGCCGGCCTGATGCAGCCTGATTAACCGTTTTTCAGTTAAAATAATGTGGACAGGCATATCGTGCGCTTCCGGGAAAACATCAGGCAGTACTTGAAAATCGTAGGCCAGGCCGATGTAAATGGTCCCCTCTCCCGTACGGCGTAAAAAGCGGTCGTAGAAGCCGTAACCATAGCCAATACGGTAGCCGGCAATATCAAAGGCTACCCCTGGCGTAATGACCATGTCCAGCGCCGCGGGATCCAGCGGCCGCACGGCCTGTGGCCTGGGCTCGGGGATACCCCAGGCGCCGGGCTGCAGGTCGGCGGGAAAATTCACAATTAAAGATGGCGTCAATAAACGTTTAGCCTGATCAGTTACCGGCGCCGCCACGCTCTTTCCGTCAGCCAGCGCCCTGGTTACCAGGTCCGCTGTGCGCGCCTCGTTGCGGCAGTCCAGGTAAACCATGATACTGCGCGCGCTGCGGTATTCATCCAGCGCCAAAAGCCTGCCGGTGATGAACGCGCTTTTTTCAGCCACCTGCCCGGGTGTTAGCGCATTTCTTTTCTTAATCAGGCTGCTTCTCAACTGCTTTTTCATCACTTTACGTTCCACAGGCATTTCCATTCCCTTTTAACCCATTTGCGCTGCCCGCTAAAACATTTTTTACTGGATTAGCAGGATTTCAGGGATTTATTTTGAAAAGGCGGCTTTTAAAAGGCTTCCCCCCGCACTAATCAGTCGTTTTGTCATATTGAACAACTAAAGCTGATAAACATCCTTGCCGGTCATAACACGGATGCCGTTTTCCTGGAGCTCTTTAACCGCTTCATCGAGCTGTTCTACCCGGAACACAACCAGGGCGGCATTGGACGCCTTCTGGACAAAGGCGTAAAGATATTCAATATTCACGCCTGCCCGGTCAAGCAGTTGAAGGACCCCGGCCAATCCGCCCGGAACGTCAGCCACTTCTACTGCTATTACATCAGTGAAAGCAACAGTAAGGCCCTCTTCCTTCAAAATCTGGTAAGCCCGATCAGGATCATTGACAATCAGCCTTAAAATGCCAAAATCAGTAGTGTCGGCTATGGACAGAGCACGGATGTTAATGCTGTTTTTCCCCAGCAGCGCAGTTACCTGGGCCAGACGTCCCGACTTGTTTTCCAGGAAAACCGAGATTTGCTTGACCTTCATAGATTAACCCCCTTTTTATTTGCATGAGAATGTACGCACAAAGAATTCAGATCACGATATCAATTACTCCTAAAATTTTTATTCAACGGTACTGGCAAGGTTACCTGCCCAATTTAAAATCACTTATAAAATCTCTGCTTTAATTTGACAATCCCTTTCCAGTTCAAGATAAGAACACCCGGTCAGGTCCCTGCCCCTGCTGTCAAAAGCCAGGCCGGGGAGCAGGATCAACCCGGGTTTTCTTCCTGATTTTTTACCAGGGTACTCAGCCAGAGAAAGCTTAAAATCATTTACCGTAAGCAGGCCGGCGGCGCCAATTGAGCCGCCGAAAAAACGATTTTTTACCGGCCTCGTTTTGACTTCTGCTTCTTCTTTTAAAAACCGCTGCAAACCCAAATTAATTACATCCGCCGCCAGTTCGGAAGTCAGCGCCACTGCCTCCTGTACTCCATGACGCCTGATCACCCGGCCAATCTCTTCAATCAACCTGGGGTCAATGTCGTAATCCATCACCAAACCAGATCGCCTGCCTGGTTTTTTCTCAAGCTTTGTTGAATAAGTATTATTTCCCCTGCTTACGGTTATTTTCGGGCTGCCGGATTTTAAAACCCTCCTGAAAGCTTCCACCCTGCTTAAAGCAGGCAGCCCGTTTACGGCCTGGATGACATCTCCGGCGCGCAATCCTGCCAGTGCGGCTGGAGAACCGGCAATCACACCGGCAATTATTGGTTCCAGGTCGTTTATCAGCGGGGGTTCGACTGTTAAAGGCGCCGCCGTTTTCCCCCGCAGCTGTGACACAAAGTCATTAATTTTCCCCCTGAGCGATTGCCCAAAGCGCAGGGCCGGATGCGCCAGCCTGGTATACCCGGGCAAAAATAAGCGTATGGTCTGGGCCCCTTGTTCGCCCAGGTATATTACTGTTTCTTCCAAATCAGCCCACCCGACCAGGTGCGGCAAGGCCAGCATACTGCCGTGATAGGGCAAGCCATACCTTTTCAGCAAACCGGCGCTTTGAATAGACCGGCCGGGATTGGCGTCTCCGGTCAAAAACGCCCGGCCACTTTCACTGGCGCTGTTTAAAGAAAGATAAACCACAACCTTCCCCAGTCTGATTAAAAAGTCAACCATCTTTTCATCAAGCAGGCTGCCGTTGGTAGTGATCTGGATCGGTGTCCGGGGAAAGGAATGGCGTACAAGACTTAAAATTTCCCTGATGGCGGGATGGGTTAACGGCTCTCCCTCAATAATCCGTGACGCTGACTCGCCGATAACCACCGGCCTGCCCGGATTAATGAAGGGAAGCACTTCTCTTATTTCTTCCAGGGTGCAGGGTTTAATCCTGCTGACCATTACCCCGGGCGGGTTCTGGCTGTGGGAGCAAAAAACGCAACTGACATTACACCGGGATGTCACGGGCAAGATGTTTGCTTCAGCCGCCCCGTTCAATATAAAGGTTTCAGTGTAAGCGGCAGTCTGGCGCCCCGTTAATTCACCCACAGGAAAACCCCTTGTTTTTTAAGTTATTAACAAGCTTATCCACATTATCCACAGGTAAAATCGTCCACAGAACCCATGTTTCCGACACTTGAGTACACAATTACCATTTTTATGTGTTATTCCGGGATTTAAAAAACTATACGCCTGAAATTGCCCTCATACCTCTCTTCACCCAGTTTCAGGCCGGGCACCGCGTTAAGCGTCAGCGGCGCAAAAGCCTCCCGCAGAAATTTGTAGTAAGCGGCGCAGGCGACCATGGCCGCGTTGTCAGTACAGAGTATCAGCGGGGGTACATTTACCTGCAGTGATTTTTGGCCGGCTCTCTCGGTTAAATCAGTCCTGAGCTTGATATTCGCAGCCACACCGCCGGCGAGCAGGATTGTGGACACACCGGTTTCAACCGCAGCCTCAATGGTTTTGTCAACCAGTACGTCTGCCACAGCTTGCTGGAAACCAGCGGCCAGGTCTGCCCTGTTCACTTCTTCATGCTTTTGCCCGGCCCGGTGCAGATAATTAATCACCGCAGACTTAAGTCCGCTGAAGCTGAAATCCAGGCTGCCCTTCTCCAGGTAGGCCCGCGGCAGCTTAATTGCGCCCGGGTCCCCCTCCCCCGCCAGGCGCTCGATCAGCGGACCGCCCGGATAGCCCAGGCCCAGGGTGCGGGCAACTTTGTCAAAAGCTTCACCCGCCGCATCATCCCTGGTTTTTCCCAGCACCCGGTAACTGCCGTGTTTTTCCATATAGACCAGGTCGGTATGGCCACCGGAAACCACCAGGCAGATCAGGGGAAACTCCAGATCAGGCTCCACCGCGAAATTAGCGTAAATATGGCCTTCAATGTGGTTTACTCCCAGCAGTGGCAGATCCAAACCATAAGCCAGCCCCTTGGCTGCGGAAACCCCCACCAGGAGCGCCCCCACCAGCCCGGGTCCATATGTTACGGCAACGGCGTCAAGGTCCCCAAATTCCAGGCCGGCCTCCTGCAAGGCCTCCTCCACCACATGGTTGAGCAGCTCCAGGTGCTTGCGGGAAGCCACTTCAGGAACTACGCCGCCGAATTTCTGGTGCACGTCTATCTGTGAGGATATTATATTAGAAAGTATTTTTGCGCCATCAGCGACAACAGCCGCCGCAGTTTCATCGCACGATGTCTCCAAAGCTAGAATATTGACACTCATAACACAGCCACCTGTCAATCCGTCAATAATATTTAAAGAAGCCTCTTTAAATGGTTTCTGCCGGATCCGTTTCTCTGTATTATAACACAAAAAAGAGCTGCTATTACGCCTGCGGCAGGCCGGCAAGCCCGGGGAAGGTATCCCTCTTCCGGTATCAAATATTGGTAGAATATTGAAATGATTGTCCGATCTGCTAAAATCCTGGTGCGGCAAATTGGCATTAAGTGAATGAATCGAAAAGAACTCATAAAATTTGTTATAAAAACACATGATAAAGAATAAACAGGCGCCGGCGGGGGAAACTACCTGCAAATACCAAATGGGGGGATAATTCATGAAGAATGTGCTGAATAACTGGGATAACTGGAAAAGAATGCTGGGCCAGGCAGTAGAATACGCCCAGGAATTGGGAATTCCAAATAACCAGATCAGCTCCATGGCACAACAACTGGGAGATATCCTGGCCGAAAAGGTGCCCCCTGGCAACCCGGAACAACATGCGGTGAAAGAACTCTGGGAAGTGGCCGATAACGACGAAAGAAAGGTCCTTGCCAATCTTATGACCAAACTGGTAAGCAGATAACCGGGGTGATTAAGCCCACCCCTTTTTTATTTCGTCTGCCAGTAAATTAAGCATTTTGTCATGGGAAAGGTATTCCCTGTGGCCTTTCACCGGGTCAATGTTTATTGTTAACTCGATGTGTTTATCCAGACTGTCAATCAACCTTGGGACCATATGAGGAAAAGCGATATCCAGGATGCCGGCTATATTGGTAAAACGGCTTACCGCCGGCCTGGCGCCGAAGCCCGTCCTCTCCGCCACCCCGTGCTGAAACCAGAACAAAGGACTGCCCAGCATAATCAGGTGGGAAACCTTTTGGGCCGCTTCTTCATTTTGCTTTAGAGCGCAGTAACAGACTATTGAACCCAGGCTGTAGCCGATCAGGTGGACCTGTTCGCCGCTGTTATTGATAGCTTCATACAGACGGTTATTGACTGCGTAGTGGGTTTTATCAAGGTAGAGATAGGTTATTATATCGCCAAAACTGTCAACTACATAATCCGCAAGTTTTTTAACCTGCTCCACCCCTTCATTGAAGGAAAAACGTGATAAACTGATTTCCTGCAATGCCCGTTCCCGCAAAACATTTATTTGCAGCCTCAGGTCGTCAGACATGGTTCCTGCCGCCCTGGGGCCGGGCACCAGGTCGTAATAATACACACCGCCGAACTGTTCTTCCCGCAGGTCCAATCCAATACCGGCCAGGACCGCCCTGAGCGATCCAGCCCATCCTTTCCAGTAATACCTGTCGTCGCTGTGCCCCATGCCGTGTACAAATAAAATCATCCCAAATCTTATACCCCCCGGCAATAATATATTTATACATATTATTCCGTGGCCGGGTATATGTTAAAGCGTGTCAAGAGAACCGTCCCCTTGACACGTTGACACGGGATGAAATCGTACCCCGGTCGCATGCCACAAATTCTTCCCTAATATCACCGCAGTTTTTACAGACAACGGTCAGGACATCGCAGAGATCACTTTGCGACACATAAGTGTCAAATCCGCCCGGGTCCTGGTTGCCACAATCACAGATAAATTTGATCATTTTATCACCCCTGTATGTCAATGAAAATTCGACAGAAGCAGGGGACGATCCTTTTCTGCTTAGTATCTAATATTTGCCTTTTCCGTGGCAAACAATTTCACCAGCAACATGCCGGCGACAAAACCGCCGATATGGGCCCAAAACGCCACGCTCTGGCCAGCCTGGCCGACGCCGGCAGTACCGCTGAGCAACTGGAGTACAAACCAAATACCCAGGAATACCAGGGCCGGGATATAGATAACCTGGATGAAAATAAAGATGAAAACCAGCGTCAACACCCTGGCCTGGGGGAAGAGGACCAGGTAAGCGCCCAGGACCCCCGCGATGGCGCCGCTGGCGCCGACTAAAGGAATTGTGGATTCGGGAAAGGAGAATATATGGGCAAAAGTAGCCAGATAGCCGGTTAAAAGATAAAAAACCAGGAATCTGAAATGTCCCATGCGGTCTTCCACATTGTCACCGAAAATCCAGAGGTAAAGCATATTGCTCAACAGATGAAGCCAGCCCCCGTGAAAAAACATGGTTGCCGTCATCTTTACGAACTGCCCCGCTGTAAAGCCTTCACTAACAACCTGAACCGGGATTGCGGCATGTGTAAATATGTACTGGTCCAGGGATCTGCCCAATGACAGCTCAAAAGCAAAAACAGCCAGGTTAGCTGCGATTAAAATATAATTAACAATCGGGAAGGTATTGGAAGGTATGTCATCCCTTAAGGGTATCACCCGGCGTCCCCCCATATCCTTACACAGGTAACTGATTCAATATATTCTATTGAGTCAGACACTTCTCCTGTCCAGTCAAACCTTTTATATTCTTTCCGGTTTTATTAAGCTTTAAGAAGGTCTATATTACCAATTATTATATCTTTCCAAGGGCCGCCAGGACATCGGTCAGGACACGCCCCGCCATTTCATTGATCACTACG
Organism: Pelotomaculum sp.; assembly: GCA_018435055.1. Lineage (GTDB taxonomy): Bacteria > Bacillota > Desulfotomaculia > Desulfotomaculales > Pelotomaculaceae > Syntrophopropionicum. The sequence goes on from JAHDOA010000004.1 coordinate 73,947, forward strand.
GCGGCCCGGTCATCCCACGGGGTGGGCTCTTTATTTACAATAGCCAGCTGAGCGGCCCTTTCCGGGAGCGCCGCCACCGGGTATACCGTAAGGCTGCTGCCTACCACTATCAGCAGACGGCATTTGTCCATGGCGTGCACTGCCCCGGTAAAATCCTCTCCCAGCGGGTCTTCAAAGAGTACCACATCAAGCCTCAGCACACCGCCGCAATTCTCACAGAGGGGCGGGTTTGTCCCCTTATTAAACTGGTTAACCAGGAAATCTAACGGGTAACGTTGCTCACAATCCATACAGCGGCAGGTTCTCAGGTGGCCATGCGCCTCCCAGAGTTGTTTTGTCCCTGCTTTACTGTGCAGGCCGTCAATATTTTGCGTGATTACACCCCTGAGCAGTCCTTCCCTCTCCAACCTGGCCAGAACATAGTGGGCGGCGTTGGGTTCGACCCCCGTAAACCGGGTCCAGCGATCCAGGTTAATTTCGTAAAAAGCAGCCGGATCCCGCTTCAGGGCTGATACGGTAGCCACCTTGACCGGGTCGAACTTTGTCCAGAGACCTGTACCGGGGCTGCGGAAATCGGGGATGCCGCTTTCGGTGCTTATACCAGCCCCCGTTAGGGCTAAAGTGTATGATGACTTTTTTATCAGGCCGGCCAGGTGGCTAATCTTTTCAGTGTAATCCATATTTCACACACCCCTATATTTTAATATGGTAACAGTTACCTGAATATAATCATAATAGCAGGCGCCGGCAAAAACAAGACCATGCCACCCGGGCGGATGGTTGCACGCCATATATATCATATGTTATTTCTCGGGCTCCAGTCCTGCCAGGGGGTCTATTTGCTCCAGTGTTTTACCGAATAGCAGGCTGCCTGCTCCCAGCAGGAGATTCAGGACAGCGAAAAAAAGGTAGATCAGGCTGAACGCGGCAGTTTCTTTTAATAATAGATACCCGCCGTAAAGCAGTAGCCCGCACCAAAAATAACTCTTTGTTTTTTTTCTGGAGCCAAAAGCCGAGTCAAGAAAGGCATCTATCCTCTTTTGCTTTCCTGCCTTTAATGTTCTGCCTGGCGTATCCGCATCCTTCCTGAAAGCTCCGATACCAGCCTGTCTGGCCAGATCAACCAACCCGTACCTGTTTACCAGCATGATTTTTATACCCGCGCGGGCCGCTTCCCTGGTAACCTGCGCCACGCCGGCAGCAAAATCTCCGTCGGTTATAAACAGGCCGTTCTTTAGCCCGGCGTCCCGCAGGGCGCTGAAAAAAGATCTGATTTCCTCCGGGGTTATCCGCTGTTCTTTTTCCTGGCGCAGGCATTTGATTCCCACTGGAATGCCCTTAAAAATACCCTTTATATCGATCAGGCTGTCCCGTTTAGCCAGTTTCATCCGGTCCTTTCTTAGAGTCAACTCCAGGAAACCAGGCAGGTTGCTGAGCATAGCCATAATCAAAGGCGCAAACTCTTGCCGGGGACGCAACCTTATATCATCCATAAACCGCTGTCCCGCCAGCCAGAGACCCTGCTGGATTTTTCGCCTCCCGTCCAACTTTTCCAAAACCTTTTTCAGTATCACAGCCGCCGCTGCCAGTAACAGCAGTGAGACAGTTAACGAGGCAGCAGGTTTGCGAGTCAGATTAAGCAGTAAAAGAAAACCAGCCAGCCATACCAGCAAAAGCCCGCCGATATAGTCAACGCTTTTACCGATTATTGTCCTGTCGTCTTCTTTTGGTTTCCGTATAAAATAACGCAGGACAGCGCCCCGGTCACGTCTCTCTTTCCAGCGGGCGAGACTGAACTTGAAATGCCGGCCTCTGATTGCTAATAGTTTTCCGGCTTTAAATCTTTTCATCATAATAGATCCTCCAACTGCATCTTTATCATTATTTTGCCCATATTGCCGGGAAATGTTACTTGTAGCGCCTCTGTTAACTCTTCCATTTATGTACCGCCTAATAAATGTATTTCTTTATGATAAAAGTGAAATCATCCTGATGCCTTTTGCTAATTGCTTCTTTACTAAGGCAAATTTATATAGTTTAATGTTAATGTCGCAATTATTTGTCGGGAGGCAAGAGAAATGCTTTACGAAAGCACCAGGGGTAACTACAGGGGAGTTACGTCGGCTGAGGCGATTAAGCTTGGCATAGCGCCTGACGGCGGGCTGTTCGTCCCCTGTGACAGGGTAACAATCGACGGCCAAAAGCTGCAGGATATGATTAAGCTTGATTACCGGGAGCGGGCATTTTTAATTTTAAAAGAATTCCTTGATGATTATTCGGAAGGTGAAATCAGGGACTGCCTGAAACTGGCCTATAACACGGAAAATTTTGCCTCACCGGTAATTGCGCCGGCGCACAGGCTGCGTGACGGCCTGTACATACTTGAGCTGTGGCATGGCCCCACCTGCGCCTTCAAAGATATGGCCCTGCAGATCCTGCCCCACCTCTTAACCAGGGCGGCGTCTAAAACTGGGGAAAAATCTGCCATTGTAATACTGGTGGCCACATCCGGCGATACCGGCAAGGCCGCCCTGGAAGGTTTTAAGAATGTACCCGGCGCCAGGATCATCGTTTTTTACCCGGAACAGGGCGTTAGCGAGATCCAGAAACTGCAGATGCTTACCCAGGAAGGTAATAATGTCGCCGTAGTTGCGGTACGGGGTAATTTTGACGACGCCCAGTCCGGTGTGAAAAATATTTTTGCGGATGAGGCTTTCAACCTGGAGCTGCAAAAAGCCAATTACAGGCTTTCTTCTGCCAATTCGATCAACTGGGGCAGGCTGGCACCCCAGATAGTCTACTATTTTTCCGCCTATCTTGACCTGGCCGCGCAAAACGTGATCGCGCCGGGCGAAAAAATCAATTTTGTTGTGCCGACAGGAAACTTTGGCAACATCCTGGCGGCCTATTACGCCAGGGAAATGGGCCTGCCCGTGCACAGGCTGATCTGTGCGGCCAATACCAACAACGTGCTGACGGACTTTATCCGCACCGGGGTATACAACCGGAGCAGGCGTTTTGTCAAAACCATCTCCCCCTCCATGGACATTTTAATCTCAAGCAACCTGGAACGCCTGCTTTATCATCTCACCGGTCGCGACCATAGCAGGGTGGCCCGGTGGATGGCCGACCTGCACAGGGCAGGGTCCTACCAGGTTGATGAGCATAGCAGAAACAAAATGCGGCAAATACTATGGTCCGATTATGCCGACGACAAGGAAACACTTGAGACCATAAGATCGGTTCACCAGCGTTACGGATATATAATGGATACTCATACTGCTGTAGGTATGAAGGTCTACGAAAAATATACCGGCGCCACAGGCGACGGCACAAAAACAATTGTTGCCTCTACCGCCAGTCCGTTCAAGTTTAACGAAAGCGTTGTAAAAGCCATCCTGGGTGATCAGGCCGTGGCGGACAAGGACGAATTAGAGCTTTTACATGTGCTGTCAGAAACCAGTGGTTTGGATATTCCCGCGGGACTTAAGGACCTGGACCGAAAACCGGTCCTGCATAAAACGATTACAGACAGGGACAGCATGGCCGGGGTAGTAAAAGACACACTGCTGGGATAAAATAACATTGATTACCATTTGAAGTATTTGACTTATATAAGATCTCATGCTAGAATAATAAGGTTCTTACGGTTAGGTCTGTGTGTTTCCCTCTCTCAGCCTCTTATGTTGGTTAGGGAACTTAAATGTACATCCTAATCCAATGGGGCTAAAACTAATAAGAGGGGGTTTCTTAATGTATCAAGACCGTTATCTGACATGTCGTGACTGTGGCAATGAATTTGTTTTCTCTGCTTCGGAGCAGGAATTCTTTGCCGAAAAGGGATTTACCAATGATCCCGGACGTTGCCCGAGCTGCCGCGCAGCCCGGAAAAACGAGAGGCGGAATTCCGGCGGCGGCTTCCGCCAGAGGCGCCAGATGTACCCGGCGGTATGCGCCAGCTGCGGGAAAGACACCGAGGTTCCTTTCCAGCCGAGTGGAGACAGGCCGGTATACTGCAGTGATTGTTTCCGTCAAGTACAGAGCTACTAAACTAATCAAAAAAGAGGCAGTGCCAAACTGCCTCTTTTTATTGCCAATTTTTATTAATAGCGGAAATCCCCCTGTTCTTAAGGCTGTCGATTACCAGTTTGTCAGTCGGGAAAGCCAGCTCGGGCGGCGCGGCCAGATCGAAATATCCCACCTCGTCCAGGTCGGCCTGCGCCTTCAATTCACCTCCGGTAACCTCAGCCATAAACCAGATCCCGACCGTATGAGTTTCCGGGTTGTGAAAGTTTGACAGTACTGTATAAACCCCTTTGATCTTAACATCAAGGCCGGTTTCCTCTTTGAATTCCCGGGCAGCCGCATCAAAAACATCTTCGTCATATTCAACATAGCCGCAGGGTATGCACCATAAGCCTTTGTAGCTGCCGCTTCTCTTACCCAGAAGGATCCGCCCGTCTTTATTAAGTACAATGACCGCCACCCCGACAACCGGATTTTCATATAAGATATATTTACAGACTGAGCAGGTCAATCTTTTCCTTTCCTCGTAATTTCTGTATTCCAGGCTGCCGCCACATTTCGGGCAGTAAAAAAACCGCTGCTTCACCTGCATGCACCCCTTTTACCGTTACCACAATTATTATATAACTTAAAGCAGCATGAAAAACAGTCAAAACTTACAAAGAACCCGCATTACTGCGGGCTATCTGTGTTTTGATTAAGGTCTACATATAATGCATTTTCTTTTTCGTCATATTTTGCCTGATATTTACCTTTGGCTGTTATGTAAAAATGATTAAAAAACCCTCTGCTGAAGACTTTTGTCTTCTTGATATTTTGGCCGTCCTCTGTAGCTTTTATTCTTATTACATTCTTTTCTTTGTCATAAGCCAACTCAACTTTTTCCGTATTCAATTTTTCGCGGGCATGTTTGTTTAATACAATTGAGTTCTTCGAAATAGTGATCAATGGTAGTTTAGGCACTCTTTCACCACGAGGTTTGTAAACTTCAAAGGCCATTCCCAACACCCCCATATTTTAGTATTATTAATAGATTATAAAAAAAAATCAAGCCTTTGTCAAACAGGCTAAGATATTTTATTACACAGAACCTAATTTAGATCTTTGTTAAACCAGAGGCTTTTAAAAAAGTAACAATGAATTTAAAACAAATAATGACCTTTTGCCTCAAAATATATTTATTTCAACATTATTTATCTTATTTCAACCTTGCCCCATATTAAATTTTTAATTTGTTTAATTCATTTGATAAATCTGAAAATTTAAATGCAACAGACGCGCCGTATAATAAAGGATTTTCCATCTAAGTCAAGAATAAAAAATAAATGTCTTCAACAAGGAGAATTATAGATATGGATTTTACAAAAATGAGTGTTAAAGAAAGAGCGGATTTTTGTGAAAATATTTACAATAACGAAGGGGACAAAGGGCGCCCCAAATGCGCAGATCATTTCTTGGACAACCAGGACTGCGGCGGCATATGCTGCGGCCACTGCCCGGATTACACCACCTGCGCCGGGGAAAAATGCCGCAAGGTTTGGATTAACCCCCGGCTAATCATGGATAACCCGGTCGGCAGGTTAATTTATGTGGAGCTGCCAACCGGCAAGCTGGTAACAGGTTCTGTGCCCTGCATAATTAGTGAAATGTATGATGATAATCAGTAAATTATAAAGCTTCGCCGTTTTATGACGAAACTTAGAACAGGAATAGAATTTATAGAATTAACTATTAACTCATTTTTTGGAGTGGCGCTATGAGAAGGATACCAGCTAATTCGCTTAAACCGGGCATGAGGGTTGGGCACAATATTTTCAACAGCCGGGGCGAGACTTTAATCAGCAGGGGTGTCGTCCTTAACAACGGTTACATTGAGAGTTTGAAACGGTTGGGCATCCCGGCTCTTTATATAATTGACGACAGCTTGCCGGATTTCTATGTCAGCGATGTTATCGAAGAAAAAAGCAGGCTGGACGCCATAAAACTGGCTAGAACCATTCTTAACGGGAATAAACCAGCCAAATCCCGTCTGGATAACGTTATAATAAATGAACTTAGATCCACTGTCAGCGGGATAATAGACCAGTTAATCGAGAATCACAACCTGATGGTGAACCTTGTAGACATCCGCAGTATCGATGACTATCTTTTCGGCCATTCGGTAAATGTCTGTGTGCTTTCTTTAATAACCGGCATATCTTTGGGATACAGCCGTAAAAAGCTAATGATGCTCGGCATGGGCTCTTTGCTGCATGATATGGGCAAAACCCTGATCCCGGCCTGTATCCTTAATAAGCCCGGGCCGTTGAGCGGCGAGGAGTTAAACGTTATTAAACAACACCCCCAGTATGGATATGCTATTCTCGACGACAGTAAATCAGGTATTGAGGCGCTGGCAGCAATAATAGCGCTGCAGCATCATGAACGTTATAACGGTGAAGGCTATCCGAAAGGGCTGAGCGGCAACAACATTCATGAATTTTCGCAAATCGTGGGAATAACTGATGTTTTTGACGCCATGACCGCCGATCGGGTCTACCGGAAAGCGCACCCGCCATTTGAAGTATACGAGATGCTGGCCGGTTCCGGCAACTATTTTTTTGACTACAAACTGGTGCTCGCTTTTCTTGGCAACATTGCCGCTTATCCAGCCGGTTCACTGGTCAGGCTAAGTTCTGATGAAATCGCGATAGTGGTTGAAACGCCAAAAGGTTTTTCCCTCTACCCCATAGTTAAGATCCTGTACGACGCCGGCGGCAATAAGCTGGCGGAGCCGCTTGACATTGATCTGTCGCAGCAAAAAGAAAAAACCATTGTAAAGGTCCTCTCTTAACCGGTATAGCGCCTCGCTCCCCAGTATTCTTCCCCGTAAGATCCGCTGTCTACCGCCTGTATGGTTACAGCGGAGCTGCTGTTCGGGGAATGGATCATCATCCCGTTGCCAATATACATACCCACATGATGGATCTGACCGAGGCCTCCCTTGGCCGCGAAGAAAACAAGATCACCGGGCAGCAGGTCCGCCCCGGTGACAGCGGCGCCCTCCATGGCCTGTTCATCGGCATCCCGGGGTATGGATATGCCTTGTGACTGATATAAACACATGGTAAAGCCTGAACAGTCAAACCCATACGATGACGTACCTGCCCAGATATAACGCAAACCAATGAATTTTTTTGCTTCCTCTACAATACCCGCCCTTGAGAAATACAAATCACCGGCTTTTTTTACGCTACTCCCGGACAGGTAGCCGGTATCCCCTCCCGGCAGCCGCACGGTTACCGCCTGTTCCCCCTCTTCCAGCAGGGGCAGCCTGGTCATATAACCGGCCTCCATCAGCAAGTCGGTGAGTCCTGGATTTTTAAATATCCCGGCGGTTTTATCAGCCACCACAACGTCAGGCAAGTTTTTCAGCTCATTAATGTAGACGTCGCTGCTTACAACATGAGCGCCGGGTACCCAGCCAGGGTAACCGAGGACATTTAAACTCGTCCTATGCGATTCAGCGGCTACCTTTATCCATTCACCCCGCCGTTCCAGGATTACCACCGGCTCACCGAAAAGGGCCATCGTCTCCGCTTTACCCACCAGCCACAAACGCATATCAGTATCCATCCCGCCGGCCCATGCGGCGGGGTCATTATCTTCCACTAATAATGATCTGTCGTAATCTCTGATCTGTCCGGGCTCATACCATAATACAGTAGCCGCTACCCTTATCGCCCCCCGGCCGGGGCTGTCGGCGCCGTCTGTGCTTTCCTGATCCGTCCCGGCGCTATCCGGGACGGCAGGAGCCGACCTCTTTCCGGGGTCCGGAGAAAGCTGATATACCAGGTATACTAACGCCACCAGCAAAACAGCAAACAAAAGTCCTTTTGATGTTTTGTCCATGTCGTCTACCACCGTTAAGATAATTCTGTTTATAAGATAACCTGAAAGGCAGGTTAATAATATTGTTTTGATAAGGTTTATTGAATTCATTGAAGCCGTCACCTGGACAACCTCCCCGCTTATTAATGAAAAACTGAATACTGTGCGGAATAAGCGTTAAGTCCCGGGCTTAGCGCTTTTTCTAAATAAATGTTTATATTGTATATTATTTTTTTATTCCTAAAGAAAATTTTTGAATTGATGGTATAATTATAAAAGCCAGTGGGGGGTAAATTGGCAAAATTTTTTTTGAGAGGTGTTTTAGATGGGCAATATTTCAGGTAATGAAGCGCTGCAGCTTCTAATTGAAGGCAACAAAAGATTCACCACAGGTAATCTAGCGGTTAAAGACACGGGGCCGGCCAGGCGGGATGAACTGGTCAGCAAAGGCCAAAAACCTTTTGCTATTATCATTACTTGCTCTGATTCACGGGTGCCGCCGGAACTGATATTCGACCAGGCCCTCGGGGACCTTTTCGTAATCCGCACGGCGGGGAACGTGGTAGATCCGATAGCCGTGGGCAGCGCCGAATACGCTGTGGAACACCTTGGCGCGCCGCTCCTGGTAGTTATGGGCCATGAAAAATGCGGCGCCGTGCAGGCCACCGTAGACGGCGGCGAAGCGCCGGGCAGCATCGCCGCTATTGTCGCCAAGATAGCGCCATCGGTTCAGAAAGCCAGGGACGCCGGAGCGGCGGGTAATGATCTTTATGAAGAATGCTGTCTTGAAAATATTAAGGCAACAATTAGTGAAATCATGGAAAGTCATATTGTAAAGCATTTTATAAAAGACGGGAAACTGACTGTAATGGGGGCAAAATATTATCTGGGTTCCGGCGAAGTAGAATTTATTTAGGCATCCATACCGCTGACGCGACGCCTGCTGTTTAGATGGGGGCATTCCCGGCGTCTTGATGGGGACATTCCTCTGTAACCAGAGATTACCTGTTTGGGCAGGTCGGGTTTTAACCCGCCATCCAGTCGGGGACATTCCTCGACCCCAAAGGCATACCTGTTAGAGAGGTGTGTCCCCATACCGTTTTTTAAATTTCTAAGATTTCCCTGGTCATTTTAAGGATCTCATCGGGATTGAAGGGCTTGGTGATGTATACGTCCGCTCCTACATCCATCCCCCGGCGCTTGTCAAAAACCTGCCCTTTTGCGGTGAGCATTACAATATACACTTCTTTCATCCCCATAACGTGCTTTACGGCGCCGCACACCTCAAAGCCGTTCAAACCAGGCATCATCACATCGAGAAAGACCAGTTCAGGGCTTTCTTTAGTGATTGTTTCCAGGGCGTCCTCTCCGTTATCCGCAGTGAGCAGCAATACCCCTTCTTCCTCTATATCTTCAAGCGTATGCTTCAAAAGAAGCCTTATATGCAGCTCATCGTCAACTATCATGATTTTCTTCATATTGACCCTGCCTTTCTATTTGCCTGCCTTTCTACTGGAATCCTGTTCTCGCTACAAGCAGTAAAAAACGCTTTGACCACCCCGGGGTCAAACTGTGTGCCGGAATTTGCCCTGAGTTCTTCAAAAGCCTCAGCCAGTTCCATCCTTTCCCGGTACGGCCGGTCGGTAGTCATGGCGTCGAAAGCGTCAGCCACAGAGATTATCCTCGCAATAATATCTATATCGTTACCCTTCAGCCCCTCAGGGTAACCGCTGCCGTCGTACCGTTCATGATGGTGCTTAACGCCTGGAATAATCCCCTTGAGGTGTTTGATATGATCAAGGATTTCTTCGGCATAGATGGGGTGCATCTTGATCTCCGCAAACTCATCAACGGTCAGTTTTCCCTTTTTCAGGAGCACACAGTCCCTTATGCCAATCTTGCCGATATCGTGCAGGACTGCCGCCAGTTCAAGGTGTTCCATCTCCGACTCGGTAAGCCCCAGTTCTTTGCCGACAGCCATACTGTAATTCATCACTCTTTTTATGTGACCCCCCGTGTAGGGGTCCCTTTTTTCAATAGTCTCAGCAAGGATATGGACTGTTGTAAGAAATGTTTCTTTCAGGCTGTCATAAAGCCTCGCGTTTTCAATATCGGCCGCCGCCTGGAAAGCGAGGGCTGACAAAAGCTTTAAGTCTTCAGCCGTATAATGCGCCCGTTCTTCACTGCTGACATATATAACACCGATAACCCTGTCTTTTATTTTCAGGGGAGCGCACATCAGGGAGCTAACCCTGACAGCCCCGCTGACATATCTATCATCAGATGATATATCGTTTACTATTTCAGCCCTGCCGCTATGGAAAACACCTCCAGCGATGCCTATCCCTATCTTCAGCCCCTCCCCGGGGTGTAGCTCCCTGCCTGAAGACGCTAATAATTCAAACACGCCGCTTTCTTCATTTTTCAACATTACTGAGATGTTATCCGCCTTAATCAGCATCTTCGCCACATCAACCACCAGCTGGGCGGCTTCTTTGGGGTCCAGGCTGGCTGTCAGCTTTTCGGCGATGTCATAAAGCAGGGTGATTTCCCTGTACTTTTTAAGCGCTTCCCGGCCAAGCGCCTTTTTTTCCAGTTCAAGGTTGGCCAGGCATTACAGCAGGAAGGCCAAAACCGACGCCTTTTCACCCCCGTAAACCATACCAATTGCCCTGTTTTCCAGGGCGATTGGATACTCACAGGACAGTCCTTCGTCCATTTCCCCGATAATTTTTTTCCCTTTACTATCCATAATACATACAGGGGAGTTGATCAGGTTGATCATTTGGCGGATAACGCTGTGGATTTCGTCTTTTAAAAAAAGCCGCCTGAGATCTATTTGGATCATGTGGCCGGTCTCCCTCATTAATTTTTATACATTGGCTTGATCAATACTAATTTTGCCGTTTTGCTTGCCCAGAATCAGCATAAAGATATTTTCAAACCCTTTTTCAAACCGCAGGGCCTTGAGCTGGTCATAGCCATCGTTATCTGAAAACAGGGAATCAACAATAATCATGTCCGGCTTTGATTCTCTGGCGTTTTTGATGCACCCTTCCAGATCGTTTACCACCACGACTGTAAAGCCCTTGGTTTCCAGCACCTCAGCCAGGGTTTTTGACGCAGACTCATCTACATCGACTACTATCACTCTCTTTTTGGAATTCCCCCTTGAAACGAGTGTGCCTATCTCTTTAAGCAGTTGTTCTGTCCTGACTGGTTTTGTAAAATAGCTGTCGATGCCGATGCGGAAACCCCTGTCCATGTCTTCCATAATGGAAAGAATAATAATGGGGATATTCATGGTATCAGGATCACTTCTCAGCACAGCTGCCGCATCAAATCCGTTCATTTTAGGCATCATCACATCAAGGATAACCAGGTCAGGCTTCAGTTCTTTCACCCTGGCGATCGCCTGCAAGCCGTCTTTTGCCTCAGCCACACTGTAACCGTCCGCTTCCAACTCCTGCCTTAGCAGCGCCCTTATGTTGGTGTCGTCGTCTACTACCAGTATTTGCTTCCTTCCCGCAGAATGATCTTTACTTACAGTAACCACGTGTTCTCGCAGCTGTCTTACCAGGTTGTCCACATCGATCGGCCTGCCTGCCGCACCTGAATTTCCAACAGGCAAAGTAAATGAAAAGTTGCTTCCCTTGCCGGGCTCGCTTTCCACCCATATCTTACCGCCGTGATAATCTATGATCTGCTTGCAGATAGCCAGGCCCAATCCGGTTCCCCGTGGTTTTTCCGTAAGGGTGTCGCCGACCTGTTTAAATTTATCAAATACCTTTCGCAGGTCAATACTGCTTATCCCAACACCGGTATCGATAACGCTGATTATTACTTCTTCTCCAGTCGTCCTGGCCCTGAAGGTTATCGACCCTTCGCTGGTAAACTTTACAGCGTTTGAAATTAAATTGATGAACACCTGGATAAGCCTGTCCTCATCACCGGCCAGACCGGGCAAGTCTTCCTCTATATCCTTGATCAGCGCAATATTCTTCTGTGCAAAAAGGGATGTTGTGGCCGCAATTGCTCTTTCAATAATACCGGCAACGGAGATCCTTTTCATTTTCCATTCGATCCTCCCCGCCTCCAGCTTCGCTATATCCAGCACATCGTTGATTAGATCGGTCAGTCTTTCTCCTTCGGCAATGGTGATGCCAATATTTTCCCTTACCTGCCTTATGGCATTATCGGCTTTTTTGTTACCGGGTTCTACCCGGGGAAAAATTACTTCATCTAATTTCTTCTGGGTAATACGGGCAAAACCGAGCACAGATGTAAGCGGGGTACGAAGCTCGTGTGACACTGTGGATAAAAAATCTGTTTTAAGCTGATCAAGCTCCTTTAGCTTGTCGTTGATTTCCCGGAGAGCCTCTTCCGCTTTTTTTCGTTCAATAATCTCTGATTGCAGTTTCTTATTTGTTTCTACCAGTTCTTCAAAGAGGTGCATCATTAACTTTGCTACCTGGGCGTCTACCACCTCTACACCGGAAGGGCAGTTTATGTGCACCAATTTCTTTACGGCGTCGCTGCCTGTAACCTCAAAGACCAGTTCAAGTCCGTCCTCTCTGAGCAGTTTACGAAAGTCAGTAAACACGGGTGTTTTTAATTCACCGGCTAAAGATATACCGGGAGCATCCGGCTTTATGTCACAGATGCCTATCACCTCGGCCTCTTTTAAGGAAGAGAGGGCGTCCAGGATCGATACCCCGCCATTGCCTGCTCCGATAATGCCTACCTTGATCATTTTATTAACACCTTTCTGTTTGAGGATGCGGAACCATGTATTATATTTATCGGATCAGATCAGGACTTAATTAAGTTCCCCGCCGCATAAACTATAAAAATATGCTGGTTAAAATATCTCATTTGCAGGAAGCGTCATTTTGCGCAATAATTCTAATACCCCATTTGCGGATTTGCAGTTTTAATTAACACTGGGCCTGCTGGCGGTCTTCCACCACAGGTTCTTTATCCGTATTGTTGTTCTCTATCTTTTTCTTTAACTCTCTTAATTCAGCCTCCAACAAGTGTATATACCTGATTTTCTTATACGACCACATAAATCCCAGGCACAACATAACCAGAGCGCCGGATGCTGTTGAAGCCAGGATGACAATAACTTGTGAAACCTCTTTGGCCTGCCAGAATAAAAAGTAAATGGTCATTTTTTCAGTATTTTGCACCGTGAATATTGCCACGATTAAAGCAAAAATTGTTGCCGCGCTGAGGTAAAACTGGGCCTTACTCATTACAGCTCACCCGCCTTAGTTGGTTTTATCCGGCTGCCTGTATTTCGGCGGTACAGTGGGGGCATCGCGTAGCCCTGACCGGTATAGCCATAAAACAATACGGACAGTCCTTTGTATTGGGCGCCGCCGGGACTTCCTTGCGCTTCAAGCGGTTAATCTGCCTGATAATAAGAAAGATCACAAAAGCAACGATGAGAAAATCTATCACCGTATTCAAAAAAACTCCGTAATTTATGGTCGCCGCCCCGGCAGCCTTGGCCTCGGTCAGCGAGCTATAAGGCACACCGCCACCCAGAGTTATAAACAGATTGGAAAAATCAACTTTGCCCAGTAAAAGGCCAATAGGCGGCATGATTACGTCATTAACCAACGAAGTGACAATTTTGCCGAAAGCAGCGCCGATAATAATACCGACGGCCAAATCAACCATATTCCCTCGCATCGCGAATTCCTTGAATTCCTTGAACATCACACTCCTCCTTTTTTTAAAATTTTGAACCCACATATAGATTAAAAAATAACATGCCTATTTACAATAGCCGATTTATAAATTATTTTCAAACACATTATGCTTATATTAATTTGCGCAAATACCCTCCACATCAACATTACCTGTTTTAAGAAAAACACCCACCATACAGGTGGGGCGGACTGTTGACAAAGCTATATTCTGCAAATTTACATTTTGATAAACCTGGCTATGGGCCCATCCACTCTAATCAGGTTTTTTATTTGCGAGTAAGGGATAGGAAACTCGGGAATCCCGACATAATGGGGGGTAAACTCTATTTCCTGAAAATATATGACCAGGGCGTTTTCAGTCAGGTAATAATTTTCGAAGTCATCAATGCCGCTGAATTCTTTTATTAAAGGTATATTTCGCTCCTCAATCTGTTTTCGAATAATATTTGAAATTACAGTTTTATAGTCACTGTTCCTTTTAAATAAATCATATAGCCGGTATTCCTTCCCTGTTTCCAAATTTACCGTCAGCGACCTCTGTTCATCAATGCCGTTAGCGGCATGTATCCTGATACTGTAAACATTAAGTTTTAAGCTCAGGATACCCCGGTCATTCAGCGTTACTTCATAAACACCTTTGATTTCCTGGTAAACACCGCAGCCTTCTTTTGGAATCATAGCCAGCGCCCGTTCTTGTATCATACGGTTAATCTTATCCTCGACCGCATCGTCAGGCAGGCCTGAAACCCGGGGGTAAACCACGTCTGTACATTCGTTCCTTATTTGAATATCGGTTATTGCCGCGCTAAGGTCTTTATACGACATTTTTCACCGCCTCCTTTCGTTTATGATATTCACTTTCAAACCGTGATGTTCAAAAACAATTAAAGGGCGGGTGTCCGCTACTTTATGAAAAAGGTGAAGCCATATCTTAATTGACACTGATATGAACAACTGCATATTTCTTTTCATCCCGCTAATAATACTTGAAAAGTGAAAATGAGGTGTGTCATATGACTGTACTCGGAAACCCCTTTGTGGCAAATGTGCCGCGGCAGCTGTCCGCCGATGAACTGGTGCAGGCGCTGCGTGTTGACATGGCGGGTGAACTGGAGGCTATAATCGGCTATGAGGCCCACGCGATGGCAACGACAGATGAAAGGGTAAGAAAAGTTCTCTACCACATCGCCGACGAGGAAAGGCAGCATGTGGGCGAGCTGCAACAGCTTATTTATATGTTAAACCCGAACGAGCAGAAGCAGGTGGAAAAGGGCAAACAGGAGGTAGTCCAGCAGCAGTCGCAGGGGTTCCAGACCCCCATGCAGTGAGAAAACGGACCGGGGGAATCCCCCGGCCCGCTTAATTTACTATATACTATAAGTTTTGACCATTTTCCTATGCTTGAAGGTCTTATCCCTGTCGGCGTATTCCGCCACGGTCTGTCCATTTCCGAGCAGTATATACTTGTAAATAACCAACCCGTCAAGACCGACCGGCCCCCGGGCGTGGATTTTACTCGTGCTTATCCCCACTTCCGCCCCCAGCCCGTAGCGAAAGCCGTCGCTGAACCGCGTGGAACAGTTCCAGAACACATTCCCCGAGTCAACCAGGGAGATAAATCGCGCCGCTTTATCCCGGCTGGACGTTATAATACTGTCCGTATGGCCTGAGCCGTAATGGTTGATATGGCTGATCGCCCCATCAAGATCACTGACCACCCGGACAGATAGCTTGTAATCCAGATATTCGGTTTTCCAGTCCGCTTCAGTAGCGGGAGACACGGAGATAATCTCCCGGGTTTTGGCACAGCCGGCTATTTCCACCTGTTTTTGGTCCAGGGCTTCCTTCAGTACAGGCAAATAGCGGGCGGCCGCTCCTTCATGAACCAGCAGGGTTTCTGTGGCGTTACACACGGCGACATACTGGGTCTTGGAATCCACCACGATTTTTACCGCCATGTCCAAATCAAATTCTTCATCGACATAACAGTGGCATATGCCGTCCGCATGCCCCATCACCGGTATCCTTGAATTGTCCATGATATATCTGACAAATTCATTAGATCCCCTGGGGATGATCAGGTCGATGTATTCGTCCAGCTTCAGCATTTCACTGACCTCTGCCCTGGTCTCCATAAGTTTTATCCAATTGGCGGGAACTCCCGCTTTTTCTGTGGCCCTGATAATGACATCAGCCAGGATGCGGTTGGTTTCCATGGCTTCGGAGCCGCCTTTCAGCAACACGCCGTTGCCGCTTTTCAGGCATAGAGTGGAAATCTGCACCAGGGCATCGGGCCTTGATTCAAATATCACGCCAATGACCCCGATGGGGCAGGTTACTCTATACAGTTCCAGATCATCATCCAGCTCTGTGGCCAGGAGCGTCCTGCCGACCGGGTCCTCCAACCCGATCAGGCTTTGTATTCCCTCAACCACATCCGCTATTTTGGTTTCGTCGAACTTCAGCCTTTTCAAGAGTGGCTCCGCCAGGTTTTCACTCTCGCTCCTGGCCAAATCTTCCCGGTTGGCTTTGATTATTTCCGCCTGTCGTTCAACTAAAGATATGGCGATTTGCTGCAAGGCCTTGTTTTTTCGCTCCGCGCTCATGGCTGCCAGTTCGATAGAAGCGTCCTTCACCTGGAGTGCAAATTCGTTTATACCCATGCGCATCTCCGTCCTTCCGTAATTTTCAACATGCAATAAAATGGTCCCCCGGTTTATTTACATATATTATATTCTAAGCCCCGGGAACTTAAATTTCAACCTCCGGTTACGCCCGATCCTTATACCCGCTGGTTGGCGTTTTTTGCGAATTTGACAGGCGGTTTGCCGTTCCAGACGGAAATCTGTTAAGGCTTGGTCTCGCAGCCGCCAGGGCAAACAGGGCTTGTTTTGCCGGAAGGCAGGCCCAGGAGGTAAACAAGGAGGCCGCCCAGAGGCGCCAGGGAAGCTGTAATAAACAAAAGACCGAAACCAAAATATTGTCCTATAGCCCCCATTATTACCGGCCCGAGGAACTGGCCGCCGTCCACCGAAGTTGAGAATATGCCGAGGGCGGTAGACCTGTTTTCCGGCAGGGCTCTCTCCACTACTGTGGCGTTTAGGGTTGGATAGAGCAAACCAAAGCCCGCCCCATAAAAGAAGGCGCATAAAACCAGGCCTGCCGGAGCGCGAACCAGGGACAGAAAAGCCGTGCCCAGAGCAGTTATGATCAGGCAGGGCACAATTACGGCCCTCCTGCCGCATGAATCAGACAGACCGCCGCCGACAAATCTTACAGCGACTATGGTCGCCGCAGAAACAAAAAAGTACAGTCCGGAGTTATGGTATCCCCAGGTCAGGGTTTGCAGGGGCAGAAAAGCGTTGATGGCGCCGCTGACAAAGGTGCAGGAGGCGAATACAATAGTCGGCGCCAGCACATTCCGGTCTTTTAAAACAGTTAAAAAAGGTTTTGGCTGAAGAAGTGCTGTTTTCCGGGGCTGCTCATCTATGTTTATTAATAAAATAATTACTGCCAGAGCAGCCGCCGCCAAAAAAATCATCTGCTCGGAAAAGCTGAAATACCTTCCCGCTGTTGTCCCGATCAGGGGCGCTATGGCAAGGGCGGCGTTGGCGGAGGTAAAATATACGCCTGTCGCATGGGCCAGCCTTTCCCTGGGAACCGTTTCTGATACCATGATTACAGCAGAAGTCATAAAAGCCGCCACGCCCATGCCGTGAAATACCCTGATCGCAGTCAGCAGGATATCCGCAGTAGTAGTAAGATAAAGAGCGGGAGCTATGGCAAAAACACCTGCGCCAAGTATCATCAGTTTTTTTCCGGAAAAGCTTTTTATTACCACACCAACCGCTGGCCGCAGGATGATGGAAGACGCAAAAAACGCCCCGATAATAATACCGATTTCTGATTTATTTTTTCCTAATCCGGCAAGATAGACGGGCATAACCGGGATCAAGTAATTAAAAGAAAAACTGAAAATAAATGTGCTGATGAAGCATATTATGAAATTTTTTGTATAGATGCTCTTTTTGCTCATTATCAGTGTCCGGTAAATGATATAAAAATAGTAATAAAAACCAGTACAGGTTATATCCTATACTGGCTTATTGGATCAGAGGGAATCTGGAACAATCTTCGCCGTCATGAAAAATGATCTGCTTGCTTATGCCCCTCATCATTATATGATCAATACCGCTGGCATTTTTCTCACTAGCTTGTCAAGGTAAACGCTCACGACACTGGATTCAAGGTTAACTTGTATTGGAAAAGTTGTCAACAACCCCGTCCCCCTGACACCCCTTGACACTCCCTGGCAATATCCGCGTGATACTCCTGCAGGGATTTTACTTCCCTGTAACTATTTTCCTTGTAGGCCGCTATTCCTCTGGCGCTGGCCAGGGCCGCCGCCAGGGTGGTGATGTACGGTACCTTGTTTCTTATTGCTGTCTTGCGTATATAAGAGTCGTCATACTGGCTGCGTTTCCCCGACGGGGTGTTGATCACCAGGTTGATTTCATTGTTGGTAATGCCGTCTACTATATTTGGGCGGCCTTCATACAATTTTTTAATCTCTTCGGATGCCACCCCGTGTTCTTTCAGGAAACTGTGCGTCCCGGCCGTCGCCTTTATTTTAAAATCGAGCCTGGCAAATTCCCTGGCGATTTCCAGCACGGCCGGCTTATCCTGATCGGGCACGCTGAGCAGGACTGTGCCGGATGTGGGCAGGGAAGTCTGGGTGGCTTCCTGCGCCTTGTAATAGGCCAGGCCAAAGCAACCGGCAATCCCCAGCACTTCACCGGTGGAGCGCATCTCCGGACCCAGCACCGGGTCTACCTCCTGGAACATATTAAACGGGAAGACCGCCTCTTTGACCCCGTAATGGGGGATTTTTTTTGTAGCCAGACTTTTGACGGAGAAATTTTTACCGGTTTCCGCCGCCAGCATGATTTCCGTGGCAATCCTGGCCATCGAAACACTGCAGACTTTTGAAACCAGGGGGACCGTCCTTGAGGCCCGGGGGTTGGCTTCCAGCACGTAAACCCGGTCGCCGGTAATAGCGTACTGCATATTCATCAGGCCCACCACGTTCAGTTCCCTGGCTATTTTCTTGGTATATTCTACAATGGTCTCAATGTGCCGGTCAGGGATGCTGATCGGCGGGATCACGCAGGCCGAGTCCCCGGAATGGATGCCCGCCAGTTCGATATGCTCCATAACCGCCGGCACAAAAGCGTCAGACCCGTCGGCGATGGCGTCAGCCTCCGCTTCTATGGCGTCTGTCAGAAACCGGTCGATCAAGATCGGCCTTTCCGGTGTCACCCCTACCGCGGCAGCCACGTACCGGCGGAGAGTCTCCTCGTCGTACACCACTTCCATGCCGCGGCCGCCCAGGACATATGAGGGGCGGACCATCAAGGGGTAGCCGATGCGGTTGGCGATAGCCAGGGCTTCTTCAATATCAATCGCCATACCGGACTCCGGCATGGGGATGCCGAGCCGGTCCATGATCCGGCGAAACCGGTCGCGGTCCTCGGCCAGGTCAATGGTTTCCGGTGTGGTGCCAAGGATCCGCACGCCGGCTTTTTCCAGCTCAGCGGCGATATTCAAGGGTGTCTGCCCGCCAAACTGGACGATTACCCCCAGCGGCTTTTCTTTTTCGTAAATGCTGAGGACATCTTCCACCGTCAGCGGTTCAAAATAAAGCTTGTCTGATGTGTCATAGTCGGTGGAAACAGTCTCCGGATTGCAGTTGACCATAATGGTCTCGTAGCCCAGGTCGCGCAGGGCGAAAGCCGTATGCACGCAGCAGTAGTCAAACTCAATGCCCTGGCCGATCCGGTTCGGGCCCCCGCCCAGGATCATTACTTTTTGCTTATCGCTGGATACAGTCCGGTCCGGCGCGTTGTAGGTGGAAAAATAATAGGCCGCGTTTTCCACACCGCTGACCGGAACGGCTTCCCATCCTTCAACCGCCCCTATGGCAATCCGGCGCCGGCGAATTTCTGTTTCCGGCAGGTTTAAAAGCATCGCTAAATAGCGGTCGGCAAAACCGTCTTTTTTCGCCTGCAACAGCAGTTCATCCGGCAGGCGTTTATTCTTAAATTTTATAATCTCTTCTTCCAGGAGTACAAGCTCTTTCATCTGCTGAATAAACCAGGGCTTGATATGAGTCAGGCGGTGCAGGCGCTCAATACTGGCTCCTTTACGCAGCGCCTCGTACATGATAAACTGGCGTTCACTTGAAGGCTCCGCCAGCATCGCCAGCAGTTCATCCAGAGAGCGGCGGTTAAAGTCTTTGGCAAACCCCAGACCGTAACGGTTAATCTCCAGGGAGCGGATGGCTTTCTGCAATGCCTCTTTATAGTTTTTGCCGATGCTCATCACTTCACCGACAGCGCGCATCTGTGTTCCCAGTTTGTCCAAAGAGCCGGGGAATTTTTCAAAAGCCCAGCGGGCAAACTTAATGACGACATAATCACCGTTAGGGGTATATTTATCAAGGGTCCCCTCCCGCCAGTAGGGGATTTCGTCCAGGGTCAAACCCGCAGCCAGCATGGCGGAGATCAGGGCGATGGGAAAACCGGTAGCCTTGGAAGCCAGGGCCGATGAACGGGATGTGCGCGGGTTAATTTCAACAATCACTACCCGGCCTGTTTCAGGGTCGTGAGCGAACTGAATATTGGTTCCGCCAATAACATCAATGGCCTCCACAATGTCGTAGGCATATTTTTGCAGCCGCTGCTGCAGTTCGGGGGAAATCGTCAGCATCGGAGCCGAGCAAAAGGAATCGCCGGTGTGCACACCCATGGCGTCAATATTTTCAATAAAACAAACGGTAATCATCTGGTTTTTGGCGTCCCGCACCACTTCCAGCTCCAGCTCCTCCCAACCCAGGACCGATTCCTCAATCAGGATCTGTCCCACCAGGCTGGCGGCAATACCGCGGCTGGCGACATTCCTCAACTCTTCAACATTATAAACCAGCCCGCCTCCGGTTCCTCCCATGGTATAGGCGGGGCGGATAACCACCGGGTAGCCGAGCTCAAGAGCGATATTTTCAGCTTCCGCCACGCTGTAAGCCGGTTTGCTCAGGGGCATTTCAATACCCAGCCGGCTCATGGTCTCTTTGAAGACGATACGGTCTTCACCGCGCTCAATGGCGTCGATTTGCACACCAATAACCTCAACACCGTATTTATCAAGGATACCGGCCTTGTATAGCTCCGCGCTCAAATTAAGACCTGACTGGCCGCCTAAATTCGGTAGCAGCGCGTCAGGCCTCTCTTTAGCTATTATTTTGGACAGGCTCTTTAGATTTAGTGGTTCAATGTAGGTTACATCCGCGATGCCCGGGTCTGTCATAATCGTAGCCGGATTGGAATTGACCAGGACTATCCGGTATCCAAGCTTGCGGAGGGCTTTGCAGGCCTGGGTGCCGGAATAGTCAAATTCACAAGCCTGCCCGATTATGATTGGCCCTGAACCAATGATCAGGATCTTGTTGATGTCGGTTCTTTTTGGCATATCCATCCTCCTAATATACACAAACTAAACTCATGTCTACTTGAAAGGTTTTATCAAGCGTATATTATATCAAAAAAACTATAAGTTAGTAAGATGCATAATCAGGATTATACCCTGCAGTAAGGGATACCGTTTTTAGATGTATTCCGGGACCTTGTGTCTTCGTTTTTCTTTTAAACCAGGCCACTGGAATATACGGCCGAAGTTGACATAAACCCACCTGGATTCCTTTGTCAGCAACGGACCTAGAACTGCCAGGATTAGCACATAAAGCGCGGTAAAAGATTGCAGGATCGGCAATAACCCCCCGGCCAGAGCTAGTTTTGCCAGAATAATTGAGAACTCACCGCGGGATGTTATTGTCAGGCCAATATTGTTTGAAGCATAGTGAGAATACCCGGACATGCGTCCTGCAACCATCCCGGCGACATAGTTGCCGGTTAATGTCAGCGCTACCGCCGCTAAAGCGGGCCAGACGGCGCCACTAAGAGACAGGGGATCAATGCTCAGCCCGAAACTAAAGAAAAACATGGCCCCGAACAAGTCTCGAAAAGGGACTAAAATTTTCTCTATCCGTTCCCTGTGCTCAGTCTCAGCGAGCACCAGCCCCACCAATAAAGCCCCGATCGCTTCCGCCACATGGATAGCTTCCGATAATCCAGCTACTATTGTAAGGATAGCAAATAACAAAAGCATAAATACTTCGTCCGAAGGGATATCCAATAGTCTATTTAATTGGGGAAGAAACCTGCGGCCCAGGAAGAGCAGTCCCAGCATAAAACCAAGGGCCAGGCCGGCAGACAGCAATACTCCCAGGGTTGAAGTTTTACCGGTTAATACCAGTCCCGATACAACCGCCAGATAAATAGCTACAAAAATATCCTGAAACATCATCAGGCCGAGTATCATTTCCGTCTCCGGTCTAACTGACCGTTTTAAGTCAACGATCATTTTGGCTACTATAGCGCTTGATGAAATAGTAGTGACCCCGGCCACAATCAATATTTCCTTCAACGGCCATCCCAGCAAAACCGGTAAAAGCAAACCGAGCGCCAGGTTTATGGCCATATATACAGTCCCGCCCCGGGTAATGGAGCGTCCCGCCTTCATTAACCGGCCGACAGAAAACTCCAGCCCCAGGTGAAACAGCAGGAAGAGGATACCCAAACTGCCCATGAAATTAATTAATTGGGCACTTTCTATAAAACGCAGATCTAAAACTCCTATATGTGGCATATGAGGACCTATAACCATCCCCGCCAATATCAACAGCGGCACAATGGAAAACCGCAAACGGCAGGATAACAGGCCGGCCAGTGCGATAATGCCCAGGGCAAACCCGACTTGCAGGAGAATATTCTGTTCCATAGGCTAAATGTTTCCTTGCTGAATTAGTTGTATGCCCGCTTTTACCTTGGCCCTCTCACCCAACATCACCAGGGTAGCCCCTTCCCTGATCATTTGCTCGGGCCCGGGGTTGACTACCTTCATCCGGTCACGTTTTACAACAGCAATGATTGTAGCGCCTGTCCTTTTGCGAATACCCAGTTCGCCAATTGTCTTGCCGGCTGATTTTGCGCCGGGTTCTACTTTGTACCATTCGATATACATTTCTTCAAAAGCTACGTCCACCGATTCCAACGCCCTCGGCATATACGACATGCCGCCAAGAATACCGCCTACCCGGCGCGCCTCGGCATCATCAAGTGTAACCATTGATATGCTTTCCTCGGGGTCGTCTTCATCAAAATGATGTATTTCACGTCTTCCATCATCGTGGACAATAATTACGAGCTTATCCCCGCTACGTGTATCAATTTGAAATTTTCGACCGATGCCGGGAAGGTCGGACTCCCGAATTAAAGTCATAACCATCCTCCTGTTTTTCCGATATGTTTTATTAGAATTATAGTAAAACTTTTAGTAAAAAAACACAAGAAAATATGACAGGCACAAGTGTCTTTAGGCTGGGATACAGGATGTAATTTTATAAAAGGGTATAAAAAAAACCCCTGGGAGATCTTACTCCCACGGGCTATTATCACTATCGGTAAGAACATTATTCAGCCAGCTTTTCCCGCAGCATGGCATTGACCACGCCGGGATTGGCCTGGCCTCTGGTGGCCTTCATTACCTGGCCGACTAAAAAGCCGATGGCCTGCTCTTTGCCGGACTGAAAATCTGCCACTGACTTTGGATTCTTGTCGATAACTTCAGCAATAATCTGAGTCAACTGGCCTTCATCGGATATCTGGGACAGGCCCTTTTCTTTTACTATTTGTGCCGGCTCTTTACCCTCTTGGAACATGGCCTCAAACACCTCTTTGCCGATCTTATTGCTGATGGAGCCTTTCTCAATCAACTTCAGCAGGGAAGCCAGGCCGGCAGGAGTAATCTTAGATTCGCCCAGTTCCATGCCGCGGGCATTCAGCAGCCGTAAAAGTTCACCCATAATCCAGTTGCTGATTTTTTTAGCATCCGGGAACTTTTCCAGGGTGGCGTCAAAGAACTCTGCCAGGGATAGAGAACTGGTTATTACCCCGGCATCGTAAGCGGGCAGGCCATGCTCCGCCACCAGGCGCTTCCTGCGGGCGTCAGGCAATTCCGGGATGGTCACCCGCAAATCTTCAATCCACTCATCTGATAACTCAATGGGGGAGACTTCCTGCTCGATAAAACACCTGTAATCCGGGTTTTCCTTACTGCGCATGGACATAGTGATACCCTTATTTTCATCCCAGGCGCGGGTCTCCTGGACAACCCGGTCCCCGTCCTCCAGGACATCGATTTGCCTGTCCACTTCATACTCAATGGCCCGCTGTACGGCACGGAAGGAGTTCATGTTTTTTATTTCTGTTTTAGTGCCCAGGGCAGCAGTACCTGCCGGGCGCACTGAAACGTTGGCGTCACAGCGCAGGGAACCCTGCTCCATTTTTACATCGGAAACACCAGTGTATTCAAGAATAGCCTTCAGTTTCTCCAGGTAAGCTTTAGCCTCCGCGCCTGAGCGCAGCTCAGGTTCCGATACAATTTCTATGAGGGGCATGCCGGACCGGTTATAGTCTACAAATGAAGAACTGGAAGTCATAATGGAGCCGCTGGAGTGGACCAGTTTTCCCGGATCTTCTTCGATATGAGCCCGGGTGATGTTAATTCGTTTATCCCGGCCGTCTACTTCTATATCCAGATACCCCTGATAGGCGATGGGCCGAAAAACCTGGGAGATCTGAAATCCCTTGGGCAGGTCGGGATAATAATAATTTTTTCTGTCAAACCAGGTATAGGCGCCAATTTTACAATTTAAAGCCAGGCCGGCCCTGGCAGCCAACTCCACAACTTTTTTATTTAAGACGCCTGTACTGCCCGGCAGTCCCAGGCAGACGGGGCACACCTGGGTATTAGGCGCCTGGCCGAATTCCGTGGAACAGCCGCAAAATAGTTTCGTCTCCGTCTTCAACTCCACGTGCACCTCTAAGCCGATAACCGCTTCGTATCTACTCATCTTGACCCCCTATAGATGTATTATTAACAGGCCAAGCCGGGTTTTAGCCTGGTTTGATCTGTATTCTGCTGCAAAGTATAGCCTACCCTCAGCAGGATCTCCTCGCCAAAATGCCGGGTGATGAACTGCAGCCCCACAGGCAGGCCCTCCACCATGCCAAAAGGCAGGGACAAGGCCGGCACACCGGCCAGGTTAACCGGTACGCTGCAGGTTTTGGACAAACGCGCCGCCAGCGGATCAGCGGTTTCTTTTCCTTTCCGGTGGGCTATTGCGGGGCTGGCCGGCGTTATAAGACAGTCAAATTTCTCAAAAGCCCGGTCAAAATCCTGCCGGACCAGCGTGCGGGCCTGCAGGGCCTTAACATAATAATCATTGTAATTAGCGGCGCCCAGTACATAGGTACCCAGCATAATCAGTGTTTTTACCTCTTCCCCGAAACCCCGGCTGCGGGTTTTGCTGAACATGCCGAGTACATCACCGGCATCCACCCTTAAGCCATACCTGACGCCGTCATAACGGGCCAGGTTGGAACTGGCCTCAGCGGAGGAAATGATGTAATGGGCCGGCAGGGCGTATGCGGTATGGGGCATGGATACCTCTTCACAAACAGCCCCCAGCTCCTCCAGTTTGCCGGCCGCCTCCCGCACCCTGGCCGCCACCCCGGGCTCCGCGCCGGCCAAATATTCTTTAGGCAGGCCAATTTTCAACCCTTTGACGTCATTGATCAGGCTCTTATTGAAATCGGGCACAGCAACAGCAGCTGATGTTGAATCTTTGGCGTCGCGGCCGCAGATAATATTTAAAACCAGGGCCAGGTCCGTCATATCCCGGGTAAAAGGCCCGATTTGATCAAGGGAAGAAGCATAGGATATCAAACCATAGCGGGAAACACGACCGTAAGTGGGCTTAAATCCAATGACCCCGCAAAAAGCCGCCGGCCGGCGGAGCGAACCTGCTGTGTCTGAACCCAAAGTAAAAGCAGCTTCCCCCGCGGCAACCGCAGCTGCGCCCCCGCTGGGACCGCCAGGCGCCGCTTCAGGGGCAAAAGGGTTTCTGGCGCTGAAAAATCCGGATTTCTCTTCAGCGGGGCCGATAGAGAACTCATCCATACTGCATTTACCCATAAGTACGGCGCCGGCTCTTTTTAACCTTGCCGCCGCGTCCGCGTCATAGGGGGGGACAAAATTGTACAGCATCCGGGAAGCGCAGGTGGTCTTTACCCCCTCTGTACAAATATTGTCTGTAATCGCCATCGGGATTCCCGCCAGGGGGGAGATTTCCTCCCCCCTCGCCCGTTTCTCATCAACAGCTCTGGCCTGAGCTAAAGCCGCTTCTTCTGTAACCGTCACCAGGGCTTTGATTTCATCTTCAACCCGGCTGATATGTTCCAGGTAGTTTCTGACTAACTCCTCACTGCTGAACTCTTTCCTTTCCATCAGTTCGCCCAGGCGGTGGACTGGTAATGTATGTAACCTCATATGGCGCCTCCTGTTAAACAATTCGGGGCACAACAAAAGCCCCTTCTTCTACTTCCGGCGCGTTAGCCAGAGCCAGTTCCCGTTCCAGACCTTGCCGCAGGCTGTCTTCTCTAAAGACATTCTTTACCGGCAGAACATGGGCGGCGGGCTCTACTGCGCCGGTATCCAATTCCTTCAGCATGGCCAGGTAATCCAGTATGGTGTTGAGAGATTTTGTATAAGCTGCTTTATCTTCCGCAGTCAAATCAAGGCGGCTAAAAAAAGCTAATTGCTCGACGTCTTTCTCGCTTACTGTCATGGCATACACATCCTTCTTTGTCCAGTTATCTGCGGTTTTCTACAATTGTACAATCTTCATTATAATAAAAATTATGCAGCTTGACAATTATCACCAAAACCTATCGTTAAACATATGCTGTCAACTCTTTTAATAGTTGTTTGGCGTCGATAATTAATGTATAATATGACATTATGAAAACATTTTTGCGCTCTACTAGATAACTAACGAATAACCAAGCCCTTGTGACACGCAAAGGCTTATTTTCTTGTAATGGCGCAGGATGTTTCTGCTGAATTTTTTTAAATCTTTTGAATTCCAGGATGTCTAAATGACTGAATAGTAGTACAATATTTACAAGTGAAAATTGCTAATCGCGTGTAGAGCCTTCCGGATGAGGACAATTAAATCAGGACTTGTGACCGGCTTACGGTTATTAAGATCACAAAAATAAGGAGGAAGATGGATGAGGATTGGTAAAAAAATAGCCATGCTGGTTCTTGCGCTGTTTGTGTTCAGCATTGCAGCCGGCTGTGGCGGGGGTGGCGGGGCGACGCCGACAGGCGACAAGGCCGGAGACGCTATTAATGTAGGTATTAACGTTGAGCTATCCGGCGGTGTAGCCAGCTATGGCACTAATGCCAGAGACGGCGCGATACTGGCAATCGAACAAATTAACAAGGCTGGCGGCGTGCTGGGCAAACAGCTCAAGCCTATTGAAAGGGACTGCAAGTCCATTGCTGACGAAGCTATGAGCATCAGCGCCGCACTGGTTGGCGAGAAAATAGTAGCGCAGATTGGACCGCTTACCAGCGGCGATGTGGCCGGCAGCACTCCCGTGATGATGGAGAACAAGGTTCCCCTGATTGCTCCAGCGGCCACAGCAGCCAATGTAACTGTGGACGACAAAACTGGTAAAACCAGAGATTATATTTTCCGGGTTTGCTTTATTGACCCGTTCCAGGGAACCCTGATGGCCCAATTTGCCTCAAATGATCTTAACGCGAAAAAAGCTGTTATTTATTGTGACAACTCCAGTGACTATGGTAAAGGACTGGCGCAATACTTTGAAAAAACCTTTACGGCAAATGGTGGAACCATCCTGGCCCAGGAAGGTTTTGTAAAAGATGACCGTGACTTTAGAGCCGCATTGACCAAAATTAAGGGGTTAAACCCGGACTTTATTTATGTGCCCGGCTATTACCAGGAAGTGGCCCCTTTGATTAAACAGGCCAGGGAACTGGGAATTACTGCCCCTATAGGTGGCTGCGATGGTTGGGACTCTCCTGACATGGTCAGCGTGGCCGGCAACGACGCCTTGAACAACACATTTTTTACCAACCACTATTCTTCACAGGACAAGGATCCCCAGGTTGTGGAGTTTGTAGGAGCGTTCAAAGCCAAGTATAATAAAGAACCGGATGCATTTGCCGCATTGGGTTATGACTCGGTGCAAATTATGGTACAGGGCCTGAAAGACGCCGGCGAGGCTAATCCAGTCAAATTGACGGAAGCACTGGCGAAGATTAAGGACTTTAACGGTATCACCGGTAAAATGAGCATTGACGATCAACATAACCCGGTTAAAGCCGGTGTCATACTTGAATTCAAAGATGGTCAGCAGGTAATGAAAACCCGGATTCAACCATAGGATACTGCACAGATATTTCAGGGAAGAGAGGATAACTCCTCTCTTCCCGCTCTTCCCGTTTAAACATGGAGGGATGTGGCAGGTTTGCTGGAATTTGCACAACAAATAGTCAACGGATTATCCCTTGGCGCCATATATGCGTTAATTGCCCTGGGCTACACCATGGTCTACGGCATTATCAAATTAATCAACTTTGCCCACGGGGATATCATGATGGTCGGCGCCCTGGTGGGTTATTTCTCACTGACACTTTTGGGGACCAACATTTTTGTGGCTATGCTGGCGGCTATGATCGCCTGTGCTGTATTTGGGGTTTTAATTGAAAAAATTGCCTACCGCCCCCTGCGCAACTCAACCCGCATCGCGGCGCTGATTACAGCCATAGGCGTATCGCTGTTCTTAGAGTATTTTACTATCTTCTTGTTTGGTCCGGCCCAGAAAGTTTTTCCCGAGACGGCTTTCCCCATCAAAGCATATGCCGTGGGTGGATTATCTATTTTAAACAAGGACGTCTTCGTATTTGTTTCCGCAGTAGTCCTGATGCTCATCCTGCAATATATAATTAAATGGACGAAAACCGGCAAAGCCATGCGGGCCGTATCCCTGGATCGGGAGGCGGCGGTCCTGATGGGTATTAGCGTTGACAAAACAATCTCCATTACCTTTGCCATCTGCTCGGCCCTGGCTGCGGCGGCAGGTGTAATGTTAGGTGTTTATTATAATACAGTTAACCCGTTGATGGGCATTATCCCGGGACTTAAAGCCTTCGTGGCGGCTGTACTGGGCGGCATCGGCATTATCCCCGGCGCAATGGTCGGCGGTTTTGTAATGGGTCTTCTGGAAACTATGGTCAGTGGTTATGGCAATAGCCTTTACCGGGACGCGGTTGCGTTCGGCGTATTAATATTTATTCTGTTAATCAAGCCCAGCGGTATTTTTGGTGAAGACACCGGCGAAAAAGTGTAGGTGAGTTAAATGCAGAAGGTAAATAACAAATGGATAAAACTTGGCGTCGAGGTACTGATCCTGGCAGCGTTATTTACACTGGTACAATATTTGATCACGGCCGGCCTGCTTAAACAGTATTATCAGATTAGTTTGGCTTCCATGTGTATTAACGTTATTCTGGCAGTCAGCCTGAGCTTAATCAACGGTTTTACCGGGCAACTGTCCCTGGGCCATGCCGGGTTTATGGCAGTGGGCGCCTATATTGCAGCAATAATGACCAACATGCTGGACCTGCCTTTTATTACCGGGATAGTGGCCGCCTGCCTGGGCGCCGGGCTCGCCGGATTTATCATCGGCGTGCCGACATTGAGACTGAAAGGGGATTATCTGGCCATTGCCACCCTGGCTTTTGGTGAGATTATCCGGGTAACCCTGCAGAATATAGATTATGTAAATGGTCCGGCCGGGATCATGGGGATCTCCAAACTGTCTACCTGGTCGTGGCTGTTTGGCGGGGCTATAATAACCATTGTAGTGATAGTCAACCTGGTAAATTCCAGTTATGGACGGGCTATAATATCAATTCGCGAGGACGAAATAGCGTCGGAACTGATGGGGATTAATACTACTAAATATAAGGTCCTGGCTTTTGTTGTCGGGGCCGGGTTTGCCGGCCTGGCCGGGGCTCTATACGCACACTACTTTTATATTATCAAACCCGAGACGTTCAACTTCCTGAAATCATTCGACATACTGGTCATGGTAGTGCTGGGCGGGCTGGGCAGCACAACCGGGGCGATCATAGCCGCGCTGTTTATCACCGCCTTGACCGCGGCCCTGCAGTCCTTCCCGGCCATCAGGATGGTTTTATACGCCTTAATCCTGATTATCGTGATGATCTATCGTCCACAGGGATTGATGGGAAACAAGGAACTGAGTATGAAGATATTTGGCAGGATTTGGGGTGGACGAAATTAACCTGATGGAAATTA
Source organism: Pelotomaculum sp. (assembly GCA_018435055.1). Taxonomy (GTDB): domain Bacteria; phylum Bacillota; class Desulfotomaculia; order Desulfotomaculales; family Pelotomaculaceae; genus Syntrophopropionicum. The sequence goes on from JAHDOA010000004.1 coordinate 103,935, forward strand.
GCAAATTGGATAAATCATTTGGCGGCCTGAGCGCTGTTCAGGACTTCAATTTCCAGATAGACGAAAATGAGCTGGTGGGATTGATCGGCCCCAACGGCGCAGGTAAAACCACAGTTTTTAATTTAATTACCGGCGTGTACAAACCGGATAATGGCTGTATTATGTTTAAAGGGGAGAACCTGGTGGGAATGGCGCCCTATACCATCTGCGCCAAAGGTGTGGCCAGGACCTTTCAGAATATACGTCTATTCAATGATCTTAGTGTCCTGGACAATGTAAAAATAGCAACCCATAAAAATGTGCCCTACGGATTAATGAGCGCCATTTTACGAACCCCCGGCTTTTACCGGGGGGAAGAAGAAATAGAGACAGAAGCTCTGAAATACCTGGAGATATTTAATCTGAAAAATAAAAAGGACGAGCTGGCTAAAAACCTGCCTTATGGGGAGCAGCGGCGTATCGAAATTGTTCGCGCCCTGGCTACCAGGCCGCTGCTGTTAATTCTGGACGAACCGGCGGCGGGCATGAACCCGCAGGAAACCCAGGAACTGATGGAGTTAATTCGCTATATCCGGCATGAATTCAATTTGACCATTCTGCTAATCGAACATGACATGTCGCTGGTAATGGGCGTATGTGAGCGTCTGTATGTGCTGGATTATGGTCAAATAATCGCTGAAGGGACCCCGTCAGAGATTCGCAGCAACAAAAGAGTAATTGAAGCATATCTGGGAGAGGATGTTGGATAAACCATGCTCGCTGTGAAAGATATAGATGTGTATTACGGGGCGATCCATGCCTTAAAAAAGTTATCTATAAACGTCGAACAGGGCTCTATAGTTACCCTAATCGGCGCCAATGGCGCAGGCAAGTCGACCACACTAAAAACTGTTTCGGGGATCACCAGGCCCAAATCAGGCAGTATTATTTTTAAAGACGAGGATATCACCAGGGTCCTGCCCGAAAAAATTGTCGGTCGCGGCATTTCACAGGTGCCGGAGGGCAGGCGGATATTTGCCGCTATGTCCGTAATAGAAAACCTGGAAATGGGCGCTTTCCTGCGCAAAAAAAAGTCTGAGATTGACGAAGATATTGAAATGGTCTTTACCCGTTTTCCCCGTCTGAAGGAAAGGCGCAAGCAAACGGCGGGTACCTTGAGCGGCGGAGAGCAGCAGATGCTGGCTATCGGCAGGGCCCTGATGGCCAAGCCGGAGCTGATGCTTATGGATGAACCCTCGATGGGCCTGGCCCCTCTGCTGGTTAAGGAAATCTTTGATATCATTAAAGACATAAACAGCCAGGGAACTACTATTTTACTGGTAGAACAAAATGCCAACATGGCCTTATCAATTGCCGACTATGCATACGTCATAGAGACGGGTGAGATTGTCCTGCAGGGTAACGCCAAAGAATTGATGCACAGTGAAGAAGTGAAAAAAGCCTACCTCGGCGGATAAAAAAGGCCGTGTCAACGCAGCCTCTTTCCTCTTCCTCTCGCCCGCCGGGGTCAGGCTTGAATTATTGAATTAATCTTCACCAAATCAAATAATGAGTAAACATTTCAATCCCGCCCCCCGGCACTCTCGCGGCGGGGGTATACGGCCAGCAGCATACTGGTGAATACCAGAACGGAACCGGTTAATTCTGGCGGAGTTAAGCTTTCTCTCAAAATAATAAAAGCTAACAGCAGGCAAAAAACCGGCTCAGCTGTACTGATTAAGGAAGCGCGTGAAGCGCCGATTTTTTGCACACCTTTCAGGAAAAACAGAACTGCCAGGAGTGTATTAAAAACTGCCATAGCTAAAGTTACCAGGATTTGCTGCCCTGTCAAATGCTGAATAAAGCCTAATTCACTATGATAAACCGGAATTAATAATATCACCGCCATCAAGGATAGAGTAGCCGTAATTGACAGAGGTTCATGGTCTGCAAGAGTCTTCTGGCCGATCAGGCTGTAGAAAGTATAACAGAGACAAGCCAGCAGGACCCAAACAATCCCGCGTCCGGACAAAGCCTGCTCCCCGCCCGGCAGGCCAGATATCAGCGATATCCCCCCCAGGGCCAGAGCCAGCCCCACAAACAACCGGGGAGCAAACTTCTCCTTAAAAACAAATAAAGATAATATTGCCACTATAACTGGATGGGTAAAGAAAATTACCGTAGCCAGGCCGGCGGGTAAGGTTTCCAGGGCAAAAAAATAAAAAAGGCCGGAGCCAACCAGGCATATTCCCTGGGCAATCACCAGAGGCGATAAGGATAATAACCTGCCATGCCTGAACAACTTGATAAATCCACCTAATAGGATAAAAGAAAAAAGATAGCGCAGAAGCAGTGTATTGCCGGGTCCTAAACCGGCGGAGTAGGCAATCTTTACCAGGATGGGGAGAGTAGCGTACATGAGCGCCGAGAATAAAATATAAGCAGATCCCTGTAAGTTATCGGAACCATTTCTAAACATATAAATCAGAGTGTATCTGCCTGTATTCTTATTGCTTCATCAAGCAGGTATTTCAGCATTTTCAAAAATTCCCCTTCGTTTTCCAGTATCTCCCGTTTAATGGTGATGGTTGCCATTCCATCTTCAAAGTTCAAAACCTCATAGCCCCGGGCAGCTAATATCTGCCGGGTGCGCTCCTCAATAGCCTTGACGTCCGCCGGCGCCTTCTTCTCATGGTAATAAATAGAGTGGACAACAAAATCACAATAGATATATTCATCCGAAAGCGGCAGTTGGTCACCGAAATATTCGTATAGTCCTAAAAGCTCCTTTTCGCGGCAGCGGATCGGTATGTTTATAAAAGGGAAAACCTGGCCCCGCACGTAGGAGTTTTTCAGTGAGGTTGCGCAAAGCGAACTGCAGGTTTTAATATCCACATTGTCATAGCTGCGAATAAATCCTTTTACCTGGTTAAAAATACCCGTTACCCACGCCTCCCGCTGGCTTATGCTGCGCCCGCAGCAGTCCGGCCCGTTTACATTCATTGGTTCCCCTCCTAACTGATTTATTGTATTTAACTAAATCACCTTGCTCAAAAAAGATTGTGTCCTGGCATTATGCGGATTGTCAAATATCTGCGCCGGTGTTCCCTCTTCCATTATGATACCTTCATCCATGAAGAGGACCCGGTGTCCTACTTCACGGGCAAAACCCATTTCATGCGTGACCACCATCATGGTCATGCCTTCGTGGGCCAGATCTTTCATTACCTCAAGCACTTCACCCACCATTTCGGGGTCCAAAGCCGAGGTTGGTTCATCGAAAAGCATCACCTTGGGCCGCATGGCCAGGGCGCGGGCGATGGCCACCCGCTGTTTCTGGCCGCCGGATAATTGGCTGGGATAAACATTGGACTTATCCGTTAAACCTACCTTGCGCAGCAGTTCGTTGGCCACCTGGTCAGCTTCTTCCCTGGAAAGCCCCTTGATCTTAACCGGAGCCAGGGTAATGTTTTCCAGGGTGGTTTTATGAGGGAAAAGATTGAACAGTTGGAACACCATGCCCACCTGCTGTCTAATCTTATTGATATCCGTTTTGGGTGAGGTAATTTCCTCCCCGTCTATAAATATCTGCCCCTTATTGGCTTGTTCCAGTTGATTGACACAGCGCAGCAGGGTACTTTTGCCCGATCCGCTGGGACCGATGACGCATACCACTTCCCGGGGGGCGATGCGACAGTTTACGCCTTTTAAAACCTCCAGTTTGCCGAAGCTTTTATGCAGATCAATGACCTGGATCATTCTGTGGCCATCCTCCTTTCTATGAAATCGCCCAATATGGCCAGCAGCTTGGTCATGATAAAATAAATTACGGCCACTGTGCCCCATATCCAGGCGGCCTCGAAATAGGTGGAATATAACAATTTACCACGCATAGTTAATTCTTCGGCAGATATTACCGCCACCAGCGAGGTATCTTTCAGCACGGCAATGAACTCGTTAAGCAGTGGAGGAATAACGATCTTGTAGGCCTGCGGCAATATTACATGGGTCATGGCCTGGCGGGTATTCATGCCCAGCGAGCGGGCGGCTTCCATCTGCCCCCTGTCCACCGCCTGGATGCCGGCCCGGACAATTTCTGCGGTATAAGCCCCGCAGTTCAGGGAACAGGCGATTACCGCGGCGACAAATGGGTTGTCAGTATTTATAATTAAAGGCAAAATCCCAAAATATAATAGCAAAATCTGGACAAAAAGCGGAGTTCCCCGAAAAAAATCTATATATGCAGTTGCGATAAAGAATAACACCCGGTTTTTCGCTAACTTGAACAACCCGGCTATGAGGCCCAAAATCATGCCGAATATTACCGACAATACTGTAATTTTTAAAGTCAGCACAGCCCCTTCGAGTAAATAGGGAAAATTTTTAATCACTACCTGCAGCCCGTTTATAGCAAGCAAGGACTCTAGCGACATATACTGGCTCCCCCCTTAGTCAAACAAGCTAAAAGCGCGAGATATTAAGCCCGCGCTTTTAGCTTGAACCTTCATTACTATTCTTCGCCAAACCATTTTTTATTAATTTTGTCATATTCGCCGCTGTCTTTTACCTTTTTCAGACCGGAGTTAATCTTTTTCAGCAGCTCGGTATTGCCTTTCTTAACGCCGATACCATACTGATCATCAGCTGCAAAAACCTCGCCTACCATTTTAACCTTATCCTTGCCTGTGGTCTTGATATAGTAGGCGGTAATTGGCATATCATTTATAACCGCGTCCACGCTGCCTTTCTCCAGTTCCATAAAGGCTTCTCCGACAGAGTCAAAAACTTTTATGGATGTTTTGGGATCCTCTTCCTTTATTTTATTGGACGCAGCCAGCCCGGTGGTGCCGACTTCGGCGGCCAGCCTTTTCCCTTTCAGGTCATCCAGAGTGCTGATGCCCTCTCTATCCTTGCCGACAGCAATGATTAAACCTGCCGTATAGTACGGGTCACTGAAGTCAATGGCCTCAGCCCGTTTTTCAGTAATGGTCATTGATGATATGCAGCAGTCTGCGGTGCCGACCTGCACAGCCGGGATTAAAGCGTCAAAGCCGAGGGAAGTAATCTTGACATCAAATCCTTCCGCAGCTCCGATAGCCTTGATCAAGTCCATATCAAAACCAACATATTCACCACCTTCAGTGAATTCCATGGGAGGATATGTAGTTTCCGAAGCCACATTCAACACCGGCTTGGCGCCACCAGCAGGAGTCTTATTCTCCGCTGCCTTATCGCCGCACCCGATGGCCGAGAAAGCCAGTCCCAAAACCAACATGCCCGCAACCAACAACTTGACAAATTTCCTCAACAATCCCACGCTCCTTTTTCGATCATTTCAATAAGGTAATTATACCTTTCAACACAAAAATGAACAACATCTTTCTCCTGGCAATAAATATTTATACCGGCGCAAACTATGTATCGCCCGTGGTAATCCTCTTGAAATTTAGTCATTTTCCTGTTAATGTTATGTAGTTGCCGGATTAATAATATAAAAAAAGAGGTTTTTCTGATGGTGGGGAAAATCAGCCGCACGTGGGCGGATCTGAGCATGGTATTCGTTGCCTGCATCTGGGGTGTTGCTTTTGTTGTCGTTAAAAATGCACTGGCGGATATCGGCCCTTTTCTGTTTGTTGGGCTGAGGTTTCTTCTGGCTTTTTTAGTTTTGGCGGCCATATCTTATAAAGACATCTTAAAAATACGTTTTTCCACTCTGGCTACCGGCTCACTGTTGGGCTTTTTTTTATGTATCGGTTATTCGTTTCAAACCCTGGGTTTAAAATATACCTCCTCATCTAACGCTGGTTTTATAACTGGAGTATCAGTAGTTTTAGTGCCGATTATCTATGCGCTGATGAATAAAAAAAAGCCTGGTTTAATCACCAGCCTGACGATAATTATGGCTGCCACAGGCTTATTCCTTATATCCGTTCCGCCCGGCTCCTTTACCCTCAGCTATGGGGATCTGCTGGTTTTAGTAGGAGCTTTTGGATTTGCCATGCACATTATTTATGTTGACCTTTATTCCCATAAGTTTAGCGCCATAGCCATTACTGCGGTGCAAATCTTTTTTGTCGGTCTGGCCTGCGCTATTACCGGCCTGATTATGGAGCCCATCCCTCCCTATCTTTCCTACAATGCTCTATTCGCCGTTGTCATTACCGCAATCTTTGCCACGGCTCTGGCTTTTTTGCTGCAGAATTACATGCAAAAATTCAGCACCCCTACCAGGTTTGCGGTTGTTTTGACCGCCGAGCCGGTATTTGCGGCGCTGGCCGGTTATTTGTGGGCGGACGAGCTTTTAGGCCGCCTGGGCCTGACCGGCGCGGGCATGATCCTTGTGGCCATGCTTATTTCCACCATATTTAACCGTGGTCAGGCTTGAATTATCTAATTATTCCTCACCTGGATATAAGTAAATATTTTAAGACTGACTCCATTTTTCCACCTGGCACAGCAGCGCTTTGTACACGGGGAAGCCTGAAATATAATCCCGGTTCCCGGCGTCCGTCAGGTAATTGACGTTTGCCTGCCGCCAGGCCTCAACCTGCGCCGGGTTGCCGCCGCCCATATTGACCTCTACCTGCCCCGGCAAAACGTTGTCCGTGACGTCGGCATAAAAAACAACCTGTCCCCTGCGGGTGCTGACAATAACCGGATCTCCGCCCTTGATGCCGCGTTCTGCCGCATCCCCGGGATTAATCAATACCAGGGGCTTATCTTGAATTTTGACCAGGCCGGGGACGTGCAAATGCTGGGAACGGAAGGTGGACTGCATTCTCGCCCCGCTATTGAGCACCAGCGGGAATTCCCGGCAGATCTCCGGCGCCCGCAAAGGGCCCTCCTCAGGTTCAATATAGACGGGCAGGGCCTCGTAGCCATGTTTGGCCATCAGGTTGGAGGTTATTTCAAATTTGCCGGAGGGGGTTTCAAACCCGGGCTGCCTGTCCTTTCTTAACAAACCAAGTTCATATTTTTTATAGGTAGGTTCCGGGACCGGTACGGGGACCCCGTCCACACTGCTTTTCAGGCGCTCCAATAATTCCGGGGCCCGGGCAAAGGCTTTTTCTATGAGTTCCTCCTCGCTTTGCGGGTATAAATGGCCGTATCCCAGCCGCCTGGCCAGTTCAGCCAAAATCATCAAGCTGTTGCGCGCCTGCCTCACGGGTTCAATCACCCGCCTGCGCAGGCGGGCATAACCCGGGTAGCGCATGTATGAATTTGTTTCATAATACGTGGCTGCGGGTAAGACGACGTCTGCGAACAACGCGTCCCTGGTCATCACCAGATCGATTACCAGCATAAAATCCAGCCGGCGGTAGGCCTCTGCAAAAATCTCCGGCTGCGGGTAGGCGGTCAAGGTCGAGGAACCGTTAATCAACAACCCTTTTACCGGATAAGGGGTTTCTGTTAAAACGGCCCGGGGAAATTCCATGTACTGGGCGCAGCCCGTCAATTCATAAAATAACGGGTACTCACGGGCGCCAATGGCAGGAACATCAAATGATGTAGTGAAGTCCTCCTTTTGCAGGGGCGGCCTGGCCGGGTTGTTAATATACAGGCCCCCCGGGGTATCGAAATGCCCCGTTATAGCCCAGAGGATATACACAGCCCTGATATTCTGCACTCCGCTGTTGGTGTATTCCAGGCCGGTGTATGTGTGCAGGCAGGCCCGGGCTGTGGTGGCGATTTCCCTGGCCAGCGCCCTGAGCGTTTGCGCTGGCACAAGGGTTATTTGCTCAACTTTTTCAGGGGTAAATTCCTGTACGTAGGCGCGCAGTTCCGCAAAACCTGCAGTCCAATTCTCCACAAATTCCCGATCATATAATTTTTCATTAATGACCACGTTCAACATGCCTAGTGCGAGCGCCCCGTCCGTTCCCGAACGGACCGCCACCCACCGGTCTGCCCGGCGGGCCATGTCGGTGCGCATATGATCGATAGCGATAACCTTTGCCTTGTTTTTCTGCGCTGCGATAATTTTTTTAAAGTGGGTGGGCGGAGAATCCGTTACCGGATTGGTGCCCCACACCACGATCAGGTCACTATTTTCAGTATCCGGCATTAGCCTGAAGCCGGGGACGCCAAAGGTAGTCAGCGGGGCCAGGGCGCCGTATGAAGCGTAACATATCGAGCTGACGCCGGTGATGTTGGGGGAACCAAAAGGCAGCAGCAGCTTGGAGGCCACGCCGTCCCGCGCATTGCCGAATTCCACCATAGACCTCTCGAAAGCGCCCCGGCCGGAGTGGCTGACAATCGCCTGGGGCCCGTGTTTTTCTTTTATTTCCGTCATTTTTTGGACTGTAAAGTCCAGTGCTTCGTCCCAGCCGGCTTCCCTGAATTTGCCTTCGCCCCGTTCACCCGTGCGGATCAGCGGGGTTTTTAAGCGGTGTGGTGAATATACAATCTCAGGCGCGTGCTTGCCACGCACGCAAAGATGGCTGTACGGCGCGTCTTTTAAAGGCGCAACGCCGGTTAAACGGCCGTCTTCCAGCGTAACCTCCACCGCGCAGCCTCCTTCGCATATACCGCAGATAGCAGGCTTTTTTTCAATCACCAACTTACAAACCCCCTGTAATGATCAAATATTGTGACAAAATTATTATAGCATAGCGCAATTGGGGTCGGCCTATTAAAATGTTTTGCTCAAGTGCAACCTAATATGACATTGCTCTGATTTACTAGACGACTCGGATGATGGCCAGGGGGACAAAAGGTGTCAACAACCCCGTCCCCCTGACACCTCCCCCTGACACCTCTGACACTATTAGAATTTGCCGTAATCTTCGTCGTCCAGTGAGATAACGCTCTTCGGGTTTGCCGGCGACGTCGCGGCCACTTCCGGCATAGCGTTGTGCGCCGCTCTTGACGCGGCGCCCGTGGACCGCCTCTGACCCCCTGCATGCTGCATATGGGGAGCGATGCCGCCCGGTGAATTTGCCGCTAAAGCACTGCCGAAAACTGACCGCTTGAGCTTGAATTTGCCCAGTGCCTGCTTGACCATCTCAGCCTGGCTGTTCATCTCCTGGCTGGCGGCGGCCAATTCCTCGGAACTGGCCGAGTTCTGCTGGGTGACCTGGTCTACCTGGTTCAGTCCTTCGTTGATCTGGCCGATGCCCGCGGCCTGCTCCTTGGAAGCGGAGGCGATCTCGCTGATCAGGTCGGTTACCTTGGCCGACTCTATCACGATCTCTTCCAGCGCTTTGGAGGTTTCTTCCGCAATTCTGGTCCCGACCTCAGTCTTCTTAATCGAGCCTTCGATCATCTCGGCTGTCTCCTTGGCTGCCTTGGCGCTGCGCTGGGCCAGGTTCCTCACTTCTTCGGCTACCACAGTGAATCCTTTGCCGTGTTTGCCGGCCCGGGCGGCTTCAACTGCCGCGTTTAAGGCTAAAAGGTTGGTCTGGAAGGCTATTTCGTCGATGGCTTTAATAATATTGGATATGTTGGCGGCGGATTCGTTGATATCACTCATGGCTTTTAGCATCTGCCCCATTTGCTCGTTGCCTTTTTCGGCAAAGCCTCTGGACTGGGCTGCCAGCTGGTTGGCCTGGGTAGCGTTTTCAGCGTTCTGCCTCGTCTGGGCGTTCATCTGCTGCATGGAGGAAGTAATCTCCGCCATCGTGCTGGCCGATTCAGCCGCCCCCTGTGACAGGGCCTGGCTGGAGTCGGAAACCTGCTGGGCGCCGGTGCTTACCTGTTCGATGGCCACGGAGACCTGGCCCAATATTTCGTTAAGGTCGTTGATGGTGGTGTTGAGCGCGTTTTTGATGATGGCGTAGTCGCCTTTATAGTCGCCGGTGACCGCCACGTCCAGGTTGCCTTTAGCTATTTCCTGCAGGCAGCCGACGGCCTCTTTTTTGATAATGTCGTTTAAAGCGTCGAGCGTGGTGTTCAAAGCGTTCTTGATCATGGCGTGATCACCCTTGTAGTCACCGGTGACTCTTACGTCCAGGTTGCCTTCAGCCATCGCTTTCAGGCAGTAGGCTGCTTCTCTAATCGGGTCGACTATGGCGTCCATCATTTTGTTGACGCCTTCGACGACCTTGCGGTACTCGCCTTCGTGCCCGGCAGCGTCGGCGCGGGTATCGAGCTTTCCTTCCACGGCCGCCCCGGCCAGCATGTTGGCGTCTTCCGCCAGCCTGCCGATGGCCTCGATCATCCGGATAAAGCCGGGTACCAGCTCGTCGTTTTCGCTTCGCCGGCCGATCTTCTTATAGTCGTCCAGGTCGATCAGGCTGCCGTTACTGACATTGACAATGGTATCGCGTATTTTTGTCAGCCGCGCGTTGACATTGTTGGTAGCGTCTTTAAGATCGTTCCAGATACCGGCGTATTCTTTATCCATCTTTTTAGTGAGATCGTTATCCGCCATCCGGCCCAGAATGTCAATCAATTCACCTACTGGCTCAGCCACGGCTGCCATCAGGCCGTTCATGCCGCCCACCAGCTTGCCCCAGTCGCCGGCAAAGGCGCCTGCGTCGCCGCGTTCACCCAATCTGCCTTCCTGCACGGCCAGGATCAGGCCGTCGGCTTCTTTGAGCAAGCCGTTCACGGCGTCTATACAGCCGTTCAGGTTGTTCTTGAGTTCGTTGAAGTCGCCGTGGTAGGTATCGGTGATCCGGGGCGGGATATCGCCCTTGCTGATCCTGTCCACGTACTCGGCCGCCACGTTTAAAGGCCCGATTATGGCGTCCAGGGTCTTGTTAACCCCTTCGATAACCTTGCGGTAGTCACCATTATGCCTGGTAGCGTCGGCGCGGGTATCAAGTTTTCCTTCCACTGCCGCCGCAGCGAGCATCCCGGCGTCTCCCACCAGGTTTTGAATGGCTCCCATCATCCGGATAAAGGCAGGGATCAATTCGTCTTGGTCGCATCTGCGCCCGATTTTCTTTAAGCTGTCCAGGTCGGTGAGGTTGCCGTTGCTGATATTATTAACCACTTCCAGAATTCTGACATTATGATCATTAACCACGTTGACGGCATTATTGAGGTCGCCCCACGCTCCGGTGTATTCTTTTACTACTCTCTGGCTGTAATCATTTACCGCCAGCCGGCCCATAACCGCTATTAGTTCATCAACCGGCTCTGCCACGGCTGCCATCAGGCCGTTCATGCCGCCCACCAGCTTGCCCCAGTCGCCGGTAAAGGCGCCTGCGTTACCGCGTTCATCCAGCCGGCCCTCCCGCACGGCCAGGATTAGTCCGTCGGTTTCTTTGAGCAATCCGTTCACGGCGTCGATGCAGCCGTTCAGGTTGTTTTTAATCTCGTTAAAGTCGCCCTGATAGGTATCGGTAATCTTGGGTGGGATGTCGCCTTTGCTGATCCGATCCACGTACTCGGCCGCCACGTTCAAAGGCCCAATCACGGCGTCCAGGGTATCGTTCATGCCCTGGATGATTCCCTGGAATTCGAAATCAACTTTTTCCACATCCCCGCGGATGTCCAGCTTGCCTTCTTTGGCGGCCTCAATCAGCCGCCTGCTTTCGGCGAGCAGCGCGCTGATAATTTTCTGCACAGATCTGGCGATTAAAAGGCTCAGGCCGATGCCGAGCAGGAGCATTATAATGCTGAGAATGATGGTGATATAATCCAATTTTGCCACGCTGGCGTTCGAAGATTGTATGCTTTCGTTAAATATATTTTCGTTGCCGGCGATTAGTGTGTCGATAATGTCGGTCAACTGGCCGGTAATCGGCACCAACCCGCCGGCAATGCTAGCGACATCTTGCTGGAGCGTTTGCATACTCTGCCGGTCTGTCGCTTTGAACTGCTTTTCTGTGGCCGGGATCAAGTCATTCGTGATGCCCCTGTGGTAGCTGGCGGTTAAGTCAATCAGTTTCTGCACATCGTTTTTTTTATCCTGAGGGGCAATCTCCAGGAGTCTATTTTCCAGATCGGCAGTCTGGCTCAACGCTGTGTTGTAATCATCCCTGAAATTATCCTTGCCGTATGCTATATAGCCGCGAATGCCGCTCACGCCTTCGTCGAAGTGACTTTGAATGCTATTTAACAGCATTAGCCTTTCTTTTGCTGTTTCAACGTCCTTCATGTCTTTTTTGATGGAATTTGTCAAAACAAATGATGTTGCGCCCATGATCACCAGCAAAAGTAGTATAACTGTAAAACCCATAACTATTTTTGAACCAATTTTTAGCTTCATTTCTACCCCCCAAAAACATTAAATATTTTAAGTGATCAGGCTTTTTCTGACATTAGCAAGTGTATTCCTGATCATTTCCCCTGCATTTTCGGTAACAGGGCTGTCGTGGCCGGAATAAATTATATCTATCTTTTTTCCAGCCAATTTTTTTAGTGACTTTACAAACACCTCCTGGTATGATCCGCCCGGCATTCTAATATTGAGCGGGGTGTCGCCGGAAAACAGCGTTTTTTCCCTGGCGCAATACAGGCAAATGGAGTCGTTTGAGTGACCGGGCGTGTGCATCACTTCGAAATCGCGGTCTCCTATACGCAGGATCTGGCCGTCGGCAACAACCCTGTCAACACCGGCAATTTTCGCATAGGCGTACACCTCGGGGTTATATCTGTCTATAATAGCCGCCAGGCCGCCGGCGTGGTCAAAATGTCCGTGAGTTAGGACTACCCGCTCCACGGGCCGTTTGCCTACCCCCGTGGATATCCTGCCAATCTCATCGATAATGTAACCGTCGGCGCCGGTGTCCACCAGGGTATTGACGTCCTCCAGGCGGTTCCAACTTCCCAGAATCAGGTAGGCGTTGCAGCAATAAGATTTGCTATTGCCCTTTAAGCTGATGACCTTCATTAGCGCCTCCCAGTTTTCGGAACAACTGCGCGTCCGCCGCTACCTGCTCAAACAATCCGGCGAGCTCGCGCGGCAGCTTTTGTGTCTGCTCTGTGGCAAAATAGCCGCCCGGCGCCAGCGCGCCGTGAAACATCTTCATTACTTCTACCCGTTCAGCCGGCTGGAAATGCAGCAGCACGTTCTTGCACAGCACCAGGTTATATGAGGCGCCTGCCGGTTGCAAAGAAAGCAAGTCGTGCTTGCGAAAAAATATCTTGCTTCTAATAGCGTCGTCTATCCTGAAACAGCCTGTTTTCTTGTCCGGGTAAAAATATTTTTTGAACAACTCGCGCGGGATCCGCTTCAGATCTTCTTCCGGATATATCCCTGCGGCAATGATATTCCCAAAAAGGTTGCTGCCGTCTATATCCGTGGCGTCTATGCGCAGATTGCGGAAAGCGAAGCGCCCCATATTCTCGGCAAACATAATGGCCAGTGAATACGGCTCCGGACCCATGGCGCATCCGGCGTCCCACACGCGCACCTTGCTGTAGCCCGCCACAGATGGGATAACGTGTTTGACAATTAATTCAAGTGTGTGCATATCCCGAAAAAAATAAGTAAACGCCATTAACTCTCCCCTGACTCTCTTCTAGGATAATAGGTACAAACAGGTCAACATCCCCGTCCCCTTGACACCGGTACCAAAAAGGTGTCAACAACCCCGTCCCCCTGACACTCCCCCAGAATACATTTGCCCAATTATTTTTCGACATAATTAAAAAAAACTTGACAATCCTTTGGCATTTAGTTTTCTCTTTCAATACCAAAACGCGGCAAGAAGGGGTAATCTATATAGATTACCCCTTTTTTAAACAGACGTATAATTATGTTGGTTTCAACAAACCGGAGCAACATTGCTATTTCATCTGATGACAGCGCCGCGCTGGCCGCCTGGATGTCTAATGGCCAAAAGGTGTCAACAACCCCGTCCCCCTGACACCACTATTTGATGATGATGTTTTCGACGGACCTGGCTCTTGCCGTGCCGCTTCCATCGTGGAGAGATAGCACAAAACGGTAGGTCCCTTTGGGGGCGCCCGCCGGCAGGCGCAAGGTTGCCTGGCCTCCGGTGATGGTTACCGGCTGATCTATCTGTCCCTCCATATCCAGATAACTCATGGCGTATTTTTGCTGCAGGGTTGCTTTAACACTGCCCGGGCCTAAAGTTTGAATAGAAAAGACCACAGGAATAGAAGATGATGACGATTGGTCAAATACCCTGTTTTCAGCATTTGCCTTGATCGCATAGGCAACAGGCGCGGTCAGGTTAATATCGGTCGAACCGCCCGCCAGTAGATAACCGCTGCGCGGGTTTAAAATATCCGCGCAGGAATAGGCCCTGGCCTGCAAGGTGTATTTCCCTGCAGCAAGGGGGGCGGCGCATTCCGACATATCCAGGGATACAGTGGCCGTATGATCGAAGTCAAGGGGCAGAAAAGCATAGGGCAGGACAGCTGAGACAAAAGTTCCGTTGATTTTAGCGCCTGCAGGTAAAGGCGCTATTTCTGTTCCACCCGCCCCTTCCTTTTCCAGATAAAATTCGCAGGCAAATGCTTTCCCATCGGTCTTATAGTCGTAGCCGGCAACAGGGGTTTTACTAACGCTGACTTCAAATATATTATTAGCAGTACTGTCTACAGAAAGATTATATTCATTCTTGCCGGCGACCGTAACTGCCGGTAGTGCGCCGGTATAACCTCCATCAGGGTGGGACAGTTCAATAGTATAGGGATTGGCCGGGATTTGACTCTCTATGGCAGTTTTGGAAAAATCAAAGATAAACAGGTACTCCGCTGTGTCATCTTTTGTTGCCGCCGCAGGGCTGTAGCGCTGGTCTGCGCTTCCCATTTTTATAAATTCACCCAATGTGATCGCCGGTACCGGCTGTGTCAAGTTAATATAATAGTAGGCGTCCCCGGCCAGCATGATGACTGAGGTACCGGCAGGCAGCTGCGTTGCCGCATTGTCGTTTTTCAGTTTTAGAGTTTGTTCTTCCGGCGCACAGTTCACTTTGTATTTGAGCCCAAAGGCCACCGTAAAAACACTTTCCGCAGTTACCGCAGCCGCAGCGCCGGTTTCCAACTGCGCCGCGGTATAATATTTACCTTCTTTGATCACCGCATTAACTATTTTAAACACCGCACTGGACTCAGTACCCTCGCTCGGCTTTGGCACTCCGTCGTCATCCAAATCCTGGTTCCAAATATGATCACCGGCGTCATTATCCTCATTCAATAAATCCTGAACTTCCTCCCAGGTCATATCACCGACAGGAACGGCGCCGTCGTCGTCAAGGATGTCACCAGTTGTTGTGCCCCCCGGCGCGCCGGTATAATCATAATAATAGTTATTCCAGGCATTATCTTCATCAATCACATTACCGATCACGCACCCCACATATTGAGGGCCGTCAACTGTTCCTTTATTTAAGTTATGATGGACGACCGTTTCCGGGCTGACATAGCCGACGATACCACCGATGCCCCCTTGTCCGCCGCCAGCGACTGCTCCCGAGTTAAAGCTATTGCTTACAGTGCTGTTGTTACCGGTCTCTCCGGCCACACCTCCTATATGGCCGTCACTCCCGTTCACGTTACCCGTATTAATGCAGATTTTAATCACGCCGTCCGTGGAACCGGCGATGCCACCCACCTGGCCGATCCCTGTTATATTACCGGAAGAGGAGGAGTTGCTTATTTCACTACCGGTATTGGCGCGTCCCACTACTCCACCAACGTGATGCTGGCCATTTCCGGTCACAGAGCATTCGGCGCTGCAGCGGGTGACCATGCCGTCTGATATACCTGCCACACCTCCCACATAACCCTGTCCCGCATTGGCCGTTACTGTTCCCGAAATACTACAATCGCTGATGACGCTGCCACTCCCGTGAGAATATCCTGCCACACCACCGATGTAACTATTGGGCGCCGAAACGGCCACGTTGACGACGCAACCTTTAATCTCACCGTCCGTCCTGCCGGCCACGCCGCCCGCGTATGCCGCTCCCCCTGTTGCTGAAACAGTTGCCGTAACAGTACAATTGATTATTTTGCTGCCGGCGCCGGCGGCATAACCCGCTACGCCTCCGACATAACTATTTTTTGATGTTATAACGGCATTGACGGCGCACCCGGTGATCAGCCCGTCTGTTTGGCCGGCTATTCCTCCCGTATAAAAGTTATTGACATCCAGGACGGTTCCGGAAAAACTGCAATTGCTGATTTCAGCGCCAGTTCCAGCGGCATAACCGGCTATCCCTCCCACTTTCTTAACCCCAGTTATCGTCTTGTCACTATTGCATTCTGTAATCTTACCCTCTGTGTAGCCGGCTATCCCCCCCACACATTCACTTCCCTCTATCGTCCCGGAAGCATTGCAGTTGCTTATGATACTGTTAACACCGGCATAACCGGCTATGCCGCCATGGTAATGTGTCCAGGCGATAGTCACCGGACAGTTCACTTCACACCCGCTGATCAACCCGTTGGTGTAGCCGGCCACAGCTCCGGATTTATTTCCCCCGGCAATACTGCCCGATATCTTCAAATTCTTGATCTCGCTGCCGGTGTCGGCATAGCCAAATAGCCCCTGGTATTCAACATAGCTGATATCGATATACAAGCCGATTATTTCAAATCCATTACCGTCAAAGATCCCCTTGAATGGTTTGCCGGCGCTGCCGATACTGGTAAATTTCTTCCTGTTATATGGCTGAGAAACAAAGGTACCATCGGCATTCATACTGTTTAACAGGATATCCTGGGTAAGCCTTATATATTTGCCTTCATAGGTGACGTTGCCACTGGCCTTGTTAACCTGCTGGGATAAATAGGCCAGCTGTTCCCCGGTGCTGATTAAATAAGGGTCAGACTCCGTCCCCGTCCCTCCGGCAAAACTTGTGGCAGCGGAGCCGTTCCATTCATTGCTTACCCCATAAACGGCAGTCGTACCAATATGGAATAAAGACATCATAATAGCAAAAGCAATTATGATTAATAAGCCGGGTATATAGCGGCTTTTAAATTTATTCTTTTTGTGGACAATATTTTGATCCATAATCATTCTCCTTAAGACCCGGTCACCGTGACACCTGTATAATCACTCTCGCCCAGGTCCTTGAAAAAAACCAGTTCGTAGACGGCGGCTGTATTCAGGGATGTGGTCAAAGTCCTATTTGTTAAATCGATGGTTTCCGCGTCAGTTGCGGCTATGACAAGCGGGTTGGTCATGTCCGGAGCGGCGCCTGCCGGCCAGGATATGATCACATCCCTGGCAGGTTCCATGCTTTGCGCCAGGGTAATCGTGAGGACGGCAACCGGGGAAGCCGCGTTTTCCGCCATCTGATAGGAAATGGCCGGGGTAATGACAAATTTACCCCGCAGGGTTTTACTGTAGGGTGAGGTAGTAGTGGCCGTTACCGTAACTACCAAAGGCCTCACCGGATCAGGTTTAGTGACGCTAAGATTAATGGTTTCCTTGTTTCCCCCGGATCCCCCGGCGGCGATTGTCCCACTGGCGGTATCCCCCGCCGGCCCGGCTGCTACGGTATATTTAACCTCATAGGCAATTTCACAACTTGAGATGTTTAAAGGATTTTCATAATTTCTCAAATCAAAGCTAATAGTGGCCGTATTGCTCGCTTGCCAGTCATGGGTTATTTGATAATTGGGGATCGATTGATGATCAGTCAACAGATTGCTGGTAAAATAAAAATCCTCCACAGCAGTGGCAAAATAGGTATTGAGATTGGCCTTATGAATATAACTGGCCAAAACCACCGTGGAAAATATAACCATTATAATCAGGATCATGACGAATTTAACGGTAAGTTTTGGCCCTTTAGTTTTTGGAAGGCTTAAAAATCCCATCGTTTCCTCCCTTGCGCCGGGCGCTGAATACTTCCTCAGTTACTTAACAATGGTTCAATAATTGCGTTCGTCAACCAGCCAATTATCTATCCAACCGGGTTATCGGGCTGGGACTGTTCTTCCTGGGATTGTTCTTCCTGGGATTGTTCCCCCTGGGACTGCACTGCTTTTATTCCCAGTACAAGATAATCGATCTCATGTCTGTACTGCTCGCTCTTTATCCCCCCCGGCCAGGTCACCGTCAGGGTAAATTCCCTTTTCCCCTCATTATTAGCCTCAAACGTGCGGCTGGCGCTGAGATAGTGATAAGAATCAACGCGGGAAAAAGATACTGTTTCTTCAATACCTTCGCCGGTCTTTTCCTTTAGAGTAAACGCCAGGGGGAGGTTCCCGGTAGTTTCCAGTTCCAGGTTGAAGCTCTGGTTATAACTGCTTATTCTTTTTACGTCTCCCCCATATTCTTTCCAATTCTGCACCCAAATGTTAATAGTCTTGCCGGCGCCCGGTACCATATCTTTTAAAGAAACTGGTAGCGCCCTGTAATCCATAACCCAGGTGGAAAACTCTATATCCGGCGGTGTGGTATTTTCCGCCCCGCTGTTGGTTAAGGTAGCGCTGAAACGGGAAAATGAAACGCCCATAGCAATCGCTGACACTATCAGAAGATAGAATAAAACATGTCTCAGTTTGATGTTCATTTTCCCACCACCTTTCAGCTAAATAAAAAAAGGCTGCGCGAAATAATAATTTCGGCAGCCGGACGATCATATCACCCAGGGTGATTTAGACTCCTGACTTTGCGCCCCGGCCTTTCAGCCGGTTTGCCTTTAAACGAAACCGGTATATAATTTTGCATAAATCCAATAACTTAAACTTTATTGACAAAACTCTCTTAGATAAGATTCTCTTAGACAAAGTTCTTCATATAAAATTCCCCTGTGTAAAGCAAAAAAGCTGCGCGAAATAATAATTTCGGCAGCCGGACGATCATATCACCCAGGGTGATTTAGACTCCTGACTTTGCGCCCCGGCCTTTCAGCCGGTTTGCCCCTTAACGAAGTCAGTATTTTAAATTTTCAGCAAAAATCACTGTTTACAGAATACACCAAGGCCAGGCATTTTGTCAAGATAGATTTACAGGTGTTCCATTTGCCCCCTTACCAGGACAATCCTTCCGCCAGCAAATTTTACGCAGGGGGTGATCAATAAGTCCTGCACTGTGGTGGGGATTCAAGCAGCACATTTTGCCCCGGCGCCATCTACTCCCTTACCCTGGCTGATCCACCGGAGGCAAATCTTACTCAGGAGGCGCCTGCCCCCCTGCCGGAACCGATCCGGGGACTGGTCCCGCCGGCGGCGAATCCTGTCCCGGGGCCATTTGCTCCCCTGCAGGGGCCGCTCCTGCCGGCGGCGATTTTTGCCCCGGCGCCATCTGGTCTCCTCTAATACGGAAAATAACTTTCACCGATTCCTTTGCCACCAGGGCATCCGCGGCCAGGGTATCGTAGTCGTCATAAGCTGCCATTAATGAAGTCTCGCAGGCTTCAATGGCATCTTGCTCCAACCCAATCAGGTGATTGTACTGCGCAAAATGATCTTCCGGACAAAGGAAACTATGGGGCGCCCAGATAATACCAGTTTCTTCGTCAATACTTCCCCCGTGTAATGCCAGGTAACCGCCTTGCTCCTCCGGACCCAGCGAGTTATATATCTGTTCATGCTCGCCACCGGTTAACACGCAGTACACGTAGTGGGTCCAGGCGCCGTCGCTCGACGGGCTGCCGTGCTCGATCAGGTAATCTTCGACCGCCCTGGCCGCGGCTTTTCTCTGCTCATCCAGGCCCCCCTCGCCGTAATACTGATCATACGCCGCCTGGTAATAAGGCAAATAATCACCGGTTATTTCCGTGGAGGTGTCCGGAACCACCGGCTGTTCCGGCTCTACAACTGCCGCGATTCCGGTGTCATTGATGAAACAGGAGGTATTCCACTGCCAGTAAACGGTAACCGTGACCTGGTCTGTACTCCCCGTGGAAAAAAAGGGATCCCCGTCTATATGTTTGAAGATACTGAAAAACCCGTCATCGTCTGTTTCGATATCCCCCGGCCTGAACCATACGTCATCATCATCAACAACACCCGGGGGAGAAAAAACTACAGGCGGGTCATCCGTGGCCCCCTCGTTCATTGCCACGGTAATTTTAAAAATAAAGGGGGCGTAAACATCCACATCAGGGGTTTTGGCCACAGTACCTCTGGCCAGCCCTAACAAATCTGTGCCGGTGGGCGCCTCGAACAAATCCCGGACGTTCATCTCCACGTCATAGACAATCCCCACATCGGAACCGCCCCCGGTAAAAGTGAAGCTCTTCACACCGTAATCCATGGGTTCCACAGTTTTGGCGTTAAATAAATCGAAGGTAAACCCTTTATTATAAAACACACCCTCAATATCTTCCTCTCCCCGGGCGCCGAAATTCCATTTGGCCACCAGGGCGACGTCAGAGCCGGTATATTCATCGGTAAACCTGGCCAGGGTCGACAAAAAAGCGGTACTGGCCAGCGCCAGAATGATCAGTATTAATAGAATCTTCCCCTGTTTCATTTGTCACCACCTCATTTGCCGTCCTCCCGGCGCCGCGCCTTCTTCACCTTTACACAAATATTCCCGCCATAAATATAAAGGAGAACCAGCAGGGCTAGAAACGCCATGCCGGCTGGCCTTTTTAAAAACACCATGGCCACACCGACCCTGGGGATAGTCAATAACACCTTTCCTACAAACTGTTCCGGCCTGACCGTGTCGTCCGCGGTATTGTTATTGTCGCCCTTTAAAACAAACATGCCGTTTTCCTCGCCGACAATACGGTGGGTAAAAATCGTCCGCCCATCCAAATATGAGGCGACGTCGCCAATCTTATATTTTTCCGCCGCCTGTTCGCGGATGATCACCACGTCACCGGGGTAGATGGCCGGCTCCATGGAGCCGGAGAGCACAATCAACGGGGCAAAGCCCCACACTTTGGGTACCGGGTTGTGGGTGACGGCTTTGTTAATCCCCAGGTAGAAGTTTATTATAATCAGTAAGGTTAAAAAGCCCAGCGGCACATAAATAAGCAGCGCGATCAGCGTTTTTTTTCGTTTTTCATTCAATGATTTTTACAGCCCCTCTATCAACTTTGCGCCTTGACCTTGATGATTAAGCTGTAGGAGTAACCGGAGTTATCCGCAAAACGGGCATAGTCATTATCCCTTTCTCCCTCCGGCCAATACCAGTCCAGGGTATACTTCACGTCTTCCCCTCCGGCCAGCGTCGCGTCCTGATTTAGCTCTTGCACAGTACACCAGTCGCTATCGTTTCCTGCCACATAAAAGCCTTGCGCTTTGAGCCGGTAGACCATGGGGATCTTATTAGTGGCGGGCAGGGTATCGAATGCTGTAAAAGAGACATTATAACTGGTGGGATGATCATTCCTACTGTTATCCACCGTGAATTGGTAGCTGCCCCGCATGCCCGGGGCAATGCGCTTTTTGGCCCCGAAAATATTCACATTTACCGCGCTCTCCCGGCCATAGCGCACCGTGGTCGCCGTGTCAAAAACGCCAAAATTATCCGGCGGAGACGGAGGGTTAGGACCGTCCGGCGGCTCTTCCGGTTCCTCCGGGGGAACCGGGGGTACGGGAGGTTCTTCCGGCTCTGCCGGGGGAACCGGCGGCGCCGGAGGATTTGGCGGCAAGGGCTCTTCCGCCTTTTCAGGTTCCAGGCCCAATTCCACTTTTTCCAGGCCGATCACTTTGCCGTCCCCATCTGTTCTCAGGACAAGGGTAACCACTTCCAGCACCTTGACGTCCACTGCCACTTGAAAAACGAGCGTCCCATCGGAGAGGCGGACTAATTCAACGTCTTTTACCTCTAAGGTCCGTTCAATTTCAATATCACATTTGGCTAGCACATTTCCGTCCTTGTCCAGAACACCGACGATATGCGCGCCCTCCTCCACGTCCAAAAAGATAAAATACCCTTCGGCGTCAGTCCAGGTATAGCGCGGCGCGCTTTGTAGCTTAATCATCCCATGCGCGTAAGGGGTTTTGTCCGTATAAACAACCCTGCCTTTTAAGTCAATGCGCCGCAGGACCGGCACGGGCACCTCTTTGGCGGGAAAGAGAAAATCATGGATCCTCTCCAATATGCCGGGGCCTGGCCTGTTCATGCGCGCATCGGGCAGGGGTGAATCCAGAACAAACACCGCTTCCCCCGGGCCCACCGTATCGCGGATCATGCCATAAGTAGGTACGGCAATGTAGGCGATGATCATGGTCAGGATTAGAACCAGCACAAAAGTCTTGAATTTGTTCCCGTAATTTTTTTTTAAGATAGCCTGACCCAGAAAATCACCTCGCTCCGTGTGTTGGTCCGCCCCCGGCGCCGGGCTCTACAGCAAGGGCCGCAAAAAGTTTTGCAGCACCTGCCGGAGAGCCGAAGAGGCCCTCTATTATATATTAGATTCTACGATCCGCTCTGGCAACCGGCCCTGCGGGGCCGGCGCTACTGGTCCTGCCTGGTAGCCGGTACAGCAGGGTTACTGGTTCCAGCGTGTTGCCTGCCCACCCGTGTCACTGATCCCACGGGGGCGCCGTACCAGCGGGTTCTTGAACCCGCCGGGTTATTAGCCCTCCGGGGTTGTTGGTGCTATTTGCGTTGCTGTTGTAGTGATTGTTAAAACATAGTTCGTTCTAGAGGCGCCTGCAGAGGCCTGACCAAGTTCGGTATCTTCCTCATCACTGGCAACTAAGCCAGCACCGTCGCCAACTTCATAAGGCCATCTCCAATAAACTGTTTGTGTAGCAGTACCATTTGTTTCTGCCACTTTCTTAAACTTATTTAGTAAATTTAAGGCATTTTGAAGAGCGGTGAGACTATTATATATAGTATCCTCCTCCCCGAAATTTCCCAGGCAATACTGAATTGGTACATCAGCTCCAGTTTTAGAGAAGGCAAATTCAACTTTTGCCGCTACATCACTGTTGTTTGTAACACTTAAGATAAAATCCCCACTAACGCCCGGGGCAATAATATTTTGTGTGCCGTCTGTAGCTATAATATTTTCATTATATGCGTGGGAAAATAAATCAAGTTCCGCTTCCGCTGGGTCGTCTGGTGAAATTGCGAAATCATGGCTCCCATCCGTTACATCCAAGTCCCACTTGGCAATTAGCGCCGTGTCCTGTCCCGAGTACTCGCTGGTATACTTGGCGAAGGTGCCCGAGATCATCACGGTGGAGATAAAGCATAGCACCAGCAGCAGCGCAGAGACGCGAAAAATGCGGTTTTTGTTTTTCATGTTTTCATCCCTTCTTTCCCTTCTTTTATTTTTTTACAGATAAACCTTTCTGCCGCCCTATAGTAATTAGCGCATTTTTGGCGTGGGTATTGATCTACCCTGCGCCGCCTCTCAATCACCTCTCCATATAAGAGTACAAATTACGCAAGAACAAAATGTTTGTTATTTAACGCATTCACGCAGCCCGCGGGGGATCATTGCTTGCCCCCGTCCCGCGCGCTTTTGGCGCGGCTGGCTCAGATAATGATCACGGGGATGATCAGATAAGCACAAAACTCCGGAGCGATGATATAATTACCTTCGGCTTTTTTTCTTATATTTTAGCATATAAGCGTGAGAAAAAGTATATGACTGCCCCAAACAAAAGGTTATTATTTACTGTATTAACGTTTTCTGCGGCGGGTCGTTGCCGCCCCCGTCCTGGCCCGCTTTCGGCTTCACGCTGCTTTATTTCTATTGTATTTCAGGCGTTTCCTGCTCCGCATATACAACAGATTTGGTTGTATCATAGGGCCATACCCATTTTACTAAAATCAAGACGTTTTCATCAATATCCAAGTCGGGCCTTATAGTACATGGGGATGTGTGGAAAACCTGTATGATATGCCTCAAGCAGCGGTCGCCCTGTGCGGTTAACCGGCGCCCGGCTTTCGGCTGCCTTGCAGGGGCTGCGCGAACCCCGCAGCCTCTGCAAGAGAGCCGAAGGCTCTCTTAATTTTCTGGTCCTGGAGTTTTTTGGGTCGCTGCAATTTCGAGTTTAAGAACATAACTATCACGCGTTAGCCCGGCGGGCTGTGATGCATTACCAATAGCAGTATCATTGGCATCTGTCCATGCACCGCCATATCCTGACCCCACAAAATCTGCGCTTGCTAATTTGGCAGTATCATGTTCACTTACATTATACGGCCATTTCCAACTAACTGTTTCATCAACTAATATTGGCCCGGCAGGGTTTTCACCTTTCGCAGTAGCTGTATTTGTAACAACATATGTCCCATCAGAACCTGTTATTGTTGATGTGGAATCACTTTCTGCTTTGCCTATAATAGCATCCGCTAGTTCATCCAGATCATAATAAATGGTTGTGAAATTATCTATCGAATACTGAATAGGCACTGTGTCGCTCGCATCTCCACTTTTTGTAAATTTAAAAGTTAGGTCGGCGTCTACATCCGCGTCATAGGAAAATTGGACACCAAACGATCCTTTTATGCCGGGAGCAATTAGATAATTGTCACCGTCTTTTTCATAAATGTTGGTTGTATAGTCATGATCCCAAATCGGAAGATCATAGATGCCTGCTACCGTCTCCCCAGTAAATGAAGTGCTTGTCAAACTCCATCTCGCCACCAGCGCCGTATCCTGCCCGGCATATGTGCTGGTGTACTTGGCGAAGGTGCCCGAGATCATCACGGTGGAGATAAAGCATAGCACCAGCAGCAGCGCAGAGACGCGAAAAATGCGGTTTTTGTTTTTCATGTTTTCATCCCTTCTTTCCCTTCTTTTATTTTTTTGCAGACAAACCTTTCTGCCGCCCTATAGTAATTAGCGCATTTGTGGCGTGGGTATTGATTCACCCTGCGCCGCCTCTCAATCACCTCTCCAGATAAGAGTACAAATTACGCAAAAACAAAATGTTTGTTATTTAACGCATTCACGCAGCCCGCGGGGGATCATTGCTTGCCCCCGTCCCGCGCGCTTTTGGCGCGGCTGGCTCAGACAATGATCACGGGGATGATCTGATAAGCACAAAACCCCGGAGCGATTATATAATTATCTTCGGCGTTTTGACTGATATTTTTAGCATATAAGCGTGAGAAAGAGAATATGACTGGCGCAAAACTAAAGCTTATTATTTACTGTATTAACGTTTTTCGCGGCGGGTCGTTGCCGCCCCCGTCCCGGCCCGCTTTCAACGCGGCCAGCTCCGCTTCCAGTTCCGCTTCCCGGGCGCTCTTGTTCTTATTGCGCCTGCCCCGGGAGAGGATGTCGTAAATAATAAACAAACAGAGGGGTGTCACTACAAAAACCAGCATGCCGATTGGCGTTTGCAGGAACAGGGCAAACCTCCCCAACCCGGCCCCCCGCCAGATATACAGGCCCTCAATTTTTTCCGGCAGCACACTGGTCGCGTCCATGCCGACGTTGGCGTCACCTTTGGTTAAAAAGGACAACCCCCCTTCGGTTTTGATTTCCGTCACCCGGTGTGACACCATGATGTCGTTTTCCACCCGGAAAGAAATCACATCGCCTACTTTAACGTTCTCCGGGGCAACCTCTCTGGTAACAATTAAATCTCCGGCCATTATCTCCGGTTCCATGGAGCCGGATAAAACAATAAACGGTTTATATCCCAAAAAATCTGGTACTTTATCCGGGTATGCGTAAGACTTGATAATCATGGTCATGTTGATGATGAAAATACTTGCCAGAACCAGGCATACAACATAGCCAACGCCTGTTAACGCTTTCCCCAAGGTTGATTTTTTATTAGCCAGCTCTTCAGTCTGTCCTCCCATTAACAATGCCCCTTTCAAAATGTTATAAATCACCAGAAAAATTATACCATATTAACTAGCATATTTTCTAATAATTTACTATTATTATGGGTTTAAGGAAAACATTGTATTTGTTTTTGCGATTAAAAAAGACTGCGCGAAAAATAATTTCGGCAGTCGGACCATCATATCACCTCTTGGTGATTTAGACTCCTGACTTTGCGCCCCAGCCTTTCAGCTGGTTTGCCTTTTCAAGTCATTTGTAATTCTTAACAGTTACTAGCTAAAATTAAATAGATGTCAACGCTTATCACAAATAGATAATTTTTCAAACCACCCTCTGAACAGTATATGCCAGGGTTACTACTCAGTCAATATGTGTCAGGGGGACGGGGTTGTTGACACTTTTTTGCCTCAACCTGCAGTATTTGTGTCAGGGGGACGGGGTTGTTGACACCTTTTTTGCCTCAACCTGCAGTACTTACGTTGCAGTGATATATTTTTTTAAGGCCGCCCCGGGCTATAACCATCATCGGGGATAAGCCTTAACAATCGTTTACATAGTGTGGTATAATTAGCATACAATAATACAACAATATTACTTATTTTTTAGGAGAGTGGGAAATGATGAATATACGGCCATCTGCAGCAATACGTAAAAATTACAATGAAATTTCTGAACTTTGCAAACGCACAGGTGAACCCGTTTATTTAACCAAAAATGGCAGCGGCGACCTTGTAGTCATGGATATAGTTGCTTTTACCCAGCGCGAAAGTTTGCTGAAGCTTAAGGGAAAGCTCATGCAATCGGATATTGACATCCAAAAAGGGCGTACCTATTCCGTGGAGGAAACAGCAGCCGCCATGCGCAAGGCTGTGGCGGAGGTTGCTGATGCCGGAAAAGAATAGGCCTTATACGGTAAAAATCACTGAAACCGCCTGGGAAATGCTCATTTTTCATGCGCGTTTTCTCGCTAATGTGAACATGCCGGCCGCTAACAGGCTTATAGATACCTTCGTTAAAATGACCGACAGTCTTGCCGCACTGCCGGAGCGCAACCCCTGGCTGGAACATGACGCCATTCCTTTTCAAAAATACCGCAAGTTGCTGTTTGACAAACACTATATGGCTCTATATCAGGTACAGGAAAACACTATCTATGTAACAGCCGTTTTGGATTGCCGGCAGGATTATATTTGGCTGCTGTAGGTGTCAGGGGTAGGTGTCAGGGGGACGGGGTTGTTGACACCTTTTTGTTCCTCCAAGGCAATACCCCCGTTTACACTAATAAATATACCTTTATTCAGGCAATCTTTATTCCGTATCCCGTTTCACATAGCCATACAAAGTACATTCAAATATATGGGCAACTACAAGATTTGCGCCCTCGGGCAAAGAAGTCCATGTCCTGCAATAGGGGCAAGCCGGCTGTAAAACTCTGCCCGACATGGACCCGCTTTCGTTAAAACATTTTCCCGGTCTGGGAAACTCTCCCTCCTGCAGGCAGCAATCATTGCCTGCTCCTGTGCCCCCGCCTATATTTGCCAGCAGCTCATCATCCAATGGTATAGTTTTGATTTTTTTATCACTCATAATGATCACCATAGATCTTTTCTACGAAATGATGGTTATGGAGCCGGGCTTTTCTTGAGCTTTTATACTTTTATCTATTTGATTGTATCAAGCAATGACTAACAAAAGGACTAACAAAAAGTAAAAAAATAGAAATGCTCTTTAATCTTTTCCACCAAAGACCAATTGAATGTTGTTATAATAGTTTTCAATTTTTGTGTGGCGAGTTGTGCCAACAAAGCATCATTACAATGTCAGCCGCAGTGTATTGACCCCGTTAACAAACGTATGTACAATCTCACCCGCCGTGTTATGGATCATTAACCTGGCCAGGTCGTCCGTCGCAGTTACCAGCGCGTCTTCACTGTCGCCGGGATAGGTGACGATTACCTCATAGCGGCATAGCTGCTCTGAAAAACTGACACTTAAGTCACACACACCAAATCTGGGAACAACGATATTGATCACCAGTTCCTCCGCAATGAGCCTTAGCTTCTTAGCAGTCTTATCCTCCAGCGCATGTCTGAAACAAAAATTGTCTATGCCGTTGAGCATAGCCACATAGTCAAAATCCCTTGATTCTACCTTATAATGGAAGCTCCGGATCATATAGATAAACGCCTGTGTCCTGGGTTTTTGGGGGGCCTCAAATATCTCTGCCGGCGTCCCCTGTTCGTAAATCCCGCACTCGTCCATATAAAACACCCGGCTGGAAACCTCTTTCGCAAAGTTCATCTCATGGGTAACAATCAACATCGTCAGCCCGGTTTTTGACAAGTTGCGAATTACCGCCGTGACCTCGCCCACCATGGTAGGGTCGAGCGCGGAAGTCGGCTCGTCAAATAAAATGACCTCCGGCTCCATTGCCAGGCAGCGCGCAATCGCCACGCGCTGTTTCTGGCCGCCCGACAGCTGATGGGGGTAATGACGCGCCCGCTCTGACAGCCCCACTGTTCTTAAGAGATCCTTGGCTTTAGCCTCCGCTTCGGTGCGTGATTTCCCAAGGAGCTTTATTGGACCTGCGCAGATGTTTTCCATCACATTCAGGTGTGAAAAAAGCCCAAAATTCTGGAACACCATTCCCATATTACGGCGAATCCCGTCAATGTTCTTCCTATCTATCTTCAGACCGTTAAAATACACTTCCCCGGAAGTGGGCGGGTCCAGGAAATTAACAGCGCGCAAGAACGTACTTTTCCCTGTACCGGAGGGGCCGATAATGGAGACGACCTCACCTTTTCCGATTTCCACAGTCACATTTTGCAGAATAATATTTTCACCATATCTTTTAGTGAGGTTTTCCGTTCTTAGAATGCTCATCAGCACACCTCCTTGTTAATCATCCCAACCAGCTTCTTAAACAGGTAGACGCAAACGCTTGTGACAATTAGATAAATCACCGCCACAAACAGTAACGGGAAAAACGCGTCATATGTGCGGCTCCGGATGATATCTCCTGCTCTCGTCAGATCCTGAATAGCAATATAGCCGACGATTGCGGTCGCCTTGACAAGCTCAATAAAGCCGGCACAATAGGCGGGCAGGGCCCGTTTGACCGCCTGTGGCAGTGTCACTGTCAGAAAAGCGCCAAAAGCGGTAAACCCCAAGCTGCGAGCCGCCTCTATCTCCACGGTGTCCACGGTATCTATCGCGCCTTTGAGGTTTGATGCGACGCCTGCGCCCTCGACAAGCGCGAAGGCGCACACCGCGATTAACATCGCCTTAACATCCGTTTTCCCAAATATGATGTAGTAGCTGATCATTAATAAAACCACCATGGGCAAGCCGCGGATCAGATAGCAATAAAGTCTGCCCAGACCGCTTAAAAATTTATTCTTATGCATCAGCGCAAAGCAAATAACCCCGCCAAGCAATGTGCCGAACACCTGTGCCAGCAGCGAGATCGTTATGGTGACGCCCATACCGTCCAGAATCATCTTCCAGCGGTTCTCCGTAATCAAGTTGCGGTGTATTGCGGATTTGAGCCATTCGATAAATCCGGCCCCCGTCTTATCCCTCGCGGCATCCACCGAAGCAGCATCCACCCCTGCCGGTGTTTTTAGCGTAAGAATACCCTGCTGGTCGTCGTACATCGAGTTACTGAACAGCACCGACTTCTGGCGCTCTTCGGTAATGGAAACGCATGAAATCGCTATATCGGCCTTACCGCCGGTCACTGCGGGGATCAGGGCGCCGAATTCCATAGGATAATATTTCACAGTATAGCCCGCATGGGCAGCAAAACGGTTCATCAGCTCGATGGAATAACCTTTTAACTCGCCATTCTCTCCGAAAAAATCAAAGGGAATATTCGTACCTACCGTGGCAACATTTAAAACACCCTTCTTGCCCGTGTATACCAGCTCCGGCATCGGCCCCTTGAGATCGGGCGGGCTCTTGAACCAGCGGTTCTTCATCTTTTCAAGCGTACCGTCGGATTTGGCAATAGCCAAAAAGGCGTTAAACTCATCGATCAGAGCCTGATTGTCAAGTCTGGCAAAGGCGCCCATGGGACTGACAAAAAACGAGGCAGGGATCTCAATAACCTCCATGTCTTCATTACCCGGTTCACTGACCAAAACTCTAAGCGCGGACAAATCTGAAGCTAACCCCGCGATCCTGCCGTTTCGCACATCCTCAATCCCGGTGGGCAAATCCTGGTAATATACCGGAATCGCACCGAACTTTTCCACAACCGACTCCGATACAGACCCGATAACCGTGCCCACCGCCTTACCCGAAAACCAGGCATAGGAACGCCCGGGAACCGGTGTTTCCTGCTGGCGCTTCCTTACCACCAGCACGGTCTTGCTCACATAGTCGGGGTCGCTGAACAGGAAGCTCTCTTTCCGCTCGCTGGTTATATAAACGCTTCCCCCGATATCCGCCTTTCCACTGGCTACATAGGCCATCATTCCACTGAAATCCATATCGACAAACCTGATGTCCTTACCTAACCACGCGGCAAAGCGGCGGAGTTGCTCGATGTCAAAACCTGTATATTCCCCACTTTCTCCCGCAAAGGTAAATGGCGGATAAGTAGCCATAATACCCGCGGTTAATGTCCCGTTTTCACCGGTTAGGGGGATCTCGGGCATGACCGCCTCACACGCATTGGATCTCAGCCAGCGTTCCTGCATCTCCTCGAGCATGCCGTTCGCCTTAATATGCGCTAAAAATTCGTTGTATTGCTCAATGATATCCTGCCGCACGGAGAAAACACCGTACTCAAAATTAAGCTCCGCAAGGGGGACGGGCAACACCTGCAAGCCGTCATACTGTCCTGAGCACAAGCTAAACGTGGCGGCAAGGTCGTCCATCAGCGCGGCATCCGCCTTGCCCAGCTTCACCGCTTCGATCTCCTCAACGGTATTCTTAAAGTAGAGTTTCTCTGAAGCGTTGAATATCCTGTCGGCAACCCCGTCAAACAGTGAACCGGTCAATATCGAAAACCGCTTCCCTTTGAAGTCTTCATAGGTCGCCGGCTCTAAATTGCCACCTGACTGGTTAGTGAAAACCTTGTCGCCACCGACAATATCTTCGCTATGCGCCATTTCCGCCTGCGCCTTTGAATGCCCCAACAGCAGTGCGGGAACTGCGAATAAACACAGTAAAACTACTGCTATGCCTTTCTTCATGTACTTTGCTCCTTATATCTTAGTAACCAGCATTAACATCATCTGCCTGTTCCGCTCCATTGACGAATTGCTCGAGCTCAAACGGATGGCAATCCCAATTTGTTTCTTAGTTTTCGCCTTGTAGATGGCCTTGAAGGCATTCAACACTGCTCATCTCAGGTTTCCTGGATGTTTTCGGCCGGGGCCATTGTTGTTTTTTTTTCAACCTGTTATTTTTGCATTATATAGCCTGAGGACTAACAAAACAGCTAACAAAACCAGTCAAATATTATTTACCTTTTTCAGGTAGTATGGTGTATTCAGACTTGATCGGAGAATAGGCCTAAAGGCATAACACGCCTTACTTCAATTAACATAATTTAATTTATTTTGGTTCTTTCGATCTTTTTCACCAACAACTTAATTGAGTGTTGTTATAATAGTTATAAGCAAAAGAATGGGAGTGCAGGATATGTCTACCGTATCAAGTGTAAAAATTTCCGTTCCATCGAAAACTGCCGGCGAAATTTTACGTGAAGGGCTTGTATCACAAATTCTCAACTGTCAAAAAAAACTTGCATATGTCCATGCCGGAGCAGGGTACGGCAAAACCACCCTGCTGGCGCAGGCGGCCAATTCAGTGAAAAACGCTGTCTGGCTCACACTGGATGAAGAAAGCGACATCTTCTCCTTTCTCGGCCTTTTAAGCGAAGCCATCCACCATACATTTCCCTGCTATGAGCTTAACTTTTCCCAGTACCTTCCTTTTGAGGGGAAAAAAAATTTTATCACCATACTTGCTAATGCGCTCATCAGCAGCATTGAAAATCTTTCACAGGATTGTATGATTGTGCTGGATGATCTGCATACCATACAAGACGAGAGTATTAAGGATCTCATCACCTGCATCATAAAATATAAGCCTGAAAATATCCGGATTTGCGTGGGCAGCCGGGAAACTCCCTGGCAGGAGTTTGTAGCTTTGCAGGTCAGGGGTAATATTTTAGAGCTTACCCAAAAAGAACTTGCCTTCACCAGGGAGGAAGCAGCCAGGGTGCTAGGCTTCGAGGACGAGAATATCTATGCTGTCACGGAAGGATGGCCTCTGGGAATCCGCTCCTTCAGGGTGCTTTTCGAAGATGGCGTAAACCTTGTTGACATCCCCGCCCAGGGCAGCAATATTCTAGATTCCTACCTTTTTTATGAATGCGCCAGCCGCCTGCCGGCCGAAACTATAGATTTTCTCAAAACTTCAGCCTGTTTTGAGGAATTGGACCCGCAAATGCTTGACGCGGTTACCAACAGGAAGAACTCCCTTCTTCTCTTAGACAGCCTGGTAAAACGCAATATCTTTACTACCAGGACGGAAGGCGCACAATTCCGTTACCACACACTTTTCAGGCAGCACTTGCTGAGAGATATGGAGGCTTCCCAAAAAAAGCAGCTGGAGCACAAGGCTGGTTTATATTACTATGAACAAAAGCAGTATTCCCGGGCCGCCAAATACGCCATGCTTGCCAGTGACAACGAAATGCTGGAGAAAATTATCCTTGCCGGCTACGAAGACCAGATAAAAAACGGCGGTTTCAGTGAACTGCGGAACTGGTTTAAAGCCCTCGGCGGCGCCCCCGCCACCTCCAGCCAGAGAATTTCCCTGGTCAGGGGGATTTCTCTCTCCAGCATCGGGAACTTCAGTGAGGCCGAAACATGGCTGGATAATGTGAAACCACGGGCAAATGGAGCCGGAGAAGACCTATATTTTGACGCCATGGTGCATAAAGCAAGGATTTTAAGGAACTCTGCCTCCTTTGAGGAATCAAACCAGCTGCTGGACAGCCTGCTGTCAGATATTAACAGCATAGATCCCAACAGATTGTATCAAGCCGGCATTGAAAAAATCTATAACCTCTGCTGGAATTCTCAAATAAGGGAAGCTTATGATACCGCATACCTGCTGATTGAAACATGCGCCCGGGCCGGGAATGTCAGGGTCAAGGCCTGGTTTGAGAGGTATTTGACAGCCGTTCATTTCTTTGCCGGGCGGATGCAGGACACTGTTCACTGCTATGAAAAATCTTTAGCGCTTCCGGAGCAGGAACGCCGGTATCTGGACATGCACAGTACCGGCATGTATGCGGCAAAAGCGTATCAAATGCTGGGCGACCGCGAGAAAGCTGAGACCATCATCGCCGCAGAGATTCAAAAGCTCAGGAGTGCGGGGCGATATGAGGAATTGTGGGCGGCTTATCTCTTGGCGGCGGAAATCTACTATCACATTGCCGACATGGACAGAAGAAGCGGCGCCGGCCCCAACTATAATACGCCTAAGAAATATTTTACCCTCGGCATTGAATATGCGTCTCTCTACCGCACTTCAAAATTCCAATTAGAATGGGCAAAAATGCAGCGCCTTGTCTACAGTCTAATATTCACAAATGACTCAAAAGCAGCAGTTATAGATGAAATCCTTGCCAATCTGGAAAATGTAAGCGACTACCTGAAGACTATTGTCCTGGGCAGGCTTTTCGCCTATTATTTATCGGTATCTGATTTCCCCAACGCCGTTAAATACGCGATGATGTCCATCGAGGTTGGCGAAAGGTCAAGTATAATGATGATCCCCACCATTGCCTATGGTCTTCTGACAGAAGCAGCCATTTCAGCAAGGGACCATGCTCAGGCTTGTGGTTTAGCGGCCCGCTACCTCAAGCTCTGTTCCGAAAACGGCATCTATGATTATTTCAAAATCCGGGGCTTATACGGATCTATTCTACAATTTGCCCTGGATCATGGGATCGAGTCTGATTTTGTACAAAAAATGATGGCTTTTGCCGGACACAAAACGAAAAAGGTATATGTTTCCACCTTTGGCGGGTTAAACATCCACCCGTATAAAGACAGGCAAAAGCCGCTTAAAATGCGTTCGAAAAAGGAACGTGAACTTTTGGCCTTCCTCCTTGACGCAGGCAGGGCAGGAGTGACTAAAGAACAGATCTACAATGCCGTCTGGTCGGAAACCGAATCAGATAATGTGAAAAAGCTGATCGGGGTAAACCTGGCTCATATAAAAAAGGACCTTGCTTCTCTCGGTGTTGAGGATCTTATTATAAACTACCAAAATCACTATCGTATTTGCCGGGATGAAATCCAGTGTGATTACGAACTATTCGAAGAAGCCGCAGAAAAATTCAGGTTGCAGAATAGCGATGAAGCAGCCCAAAAAATTCTGTCCCTGTATAAAGGTGAATATCTCGCAGACTTTGAAGCATTCTGGGCAACCGGTAAAAAAATCAGATACCGGGAAATATATGAAAAGGCCTTGGATTTCATGAAGTCTTATAAGAACACCACAATTATTGACCCTGTGACCGCCTATGTCCGGGCAAATCCTCAAAAGGTTCAAAATGATTAAATTATTTGATGGTAATCGTAAAATGGACTCCAGGGGCTTCTCCTATAAATACAACTTTTCCGTTTTCAGGAAGCTTGACAGGCTGATTACCTTTTACTGTAGAATAGTAAACACAGCTTTCTTCATCATAAACAGCAAATGAAGCGTTTTCAGGCAAATTAACAGTCATCGTTTTGCCGGCATCCTCTTTGTTGATAGTATACCAACGGGCATGTCCGTTTCCTTGGATTGTACAGACGGCATTGTCACCGGCATAGATATCCACTATATCCTTCTCGCTAATAAAAATCCAGCCGGCAATTGAAAGATATTCTCTACCGTCAACGTTTGAAATTTGGTAGATTCCCAAATCTCGTCCTGCCATAACAGGGATTTGGACATCCTGGACAGCTGTGTCCAGATTAAAGATTTTATATTGCCCGACATAACCTGGTAGCTCTTTTCCAGTGGTTATTTCGAAGCATATCCTTTCTACTACGTGGTAGGCCTGACTGGTTGGGATTTCATTGACAACATAGTACTTTGTGCCGCTTCGTTCATCCCAGGACTTTTGTGTTGCATTATCGACAATATTATGTACTACTTTCTCAGAATCGTATGCAGTTATTACCGTCTGCCCTAAATTTGCCGCGTTAATAGTTTGGATAATACGCGCATATGTTTTCCCGTTGGATTCATTCACAAACGTCAACTTCTTGTCGCCGGCTTCATTTACAAATTCACCGTGTGACGTGTAATGGTAAGTTTCATCAGGTGAATCTGTATCAGACAAAACTGACACAGTTATTTTTCCATCCGTTCCAATTTCCATATTCTTAACTATGCTGTTGTTAGCATAGAGGCCTGAATATGAAGTTAATTCCGATGGCATTGCAGACGGGACTGGCGCCTTAATTTCCAGAGGTGGAAGAATTTCTTCAATTTCACCTTCGGCTAATAAGGTTTGAAGCAGCAGGGGCAGACCCATCAATTGGCCAAACATGCTGGAACCACCAGAAAGCACAGCCGCAAAAACCATATTGTGCTCAGGCAGCACTATCATGCAACCATGATATAAGCCAGTGTCACCGCCCTTGATCAAGGCTTGTATATTGTATTGGCTGAAAGGATAGGCATCAACTGAATCCCAGCCCAATCCATAGCCGATAGAGCTGTCACTTTGTTCAGGCCAGATACCTCTTAGGTATTCTTTTTGCTTGAAGGCTATTTTAGCATCTTCAGACAAAAGTTCCGCTGCTGGTACAAATCCCGGATCATTCATATATACTTGCCCTAGTCGACATAGGTCTTCAGCAGTCGAGTAAACTCCGCCTGTGCCAATCATATTGAAAGTTTCAACCGGTGTCTCTTCTTCATTTAAAAATGTTCTTGCCAGACGGTTCAGGTCAAAGTCGTCCTGTGGTGTTTTTGTGTTGGTCATGCCGAGAGGCCCGGTAATATTCTGTCTGATAAATTCTGA
Organism: Pelotomaculum sp.; assembly: GCA_018435055.1. Lineage (GTDB taxonomy): Bacteria > Bacillota > Desulfotomaculia > Desulfotomaculales > Pelotomaculaceae > Syntrophopropionicum. Next base: position 139,515 of record JAHDOA010000004.1, read on the forward strand.
AAAGCTCATGCCGCTGACTTCCTCAACAATAAGCTCTGCAAGTGTAAATCCGTCATTGCAATAAACTGAGAATTCTCCTGGATCCGCTTTCAATTTTTGTGTGGCGAGTTGTGCCAGCAAAGCATCATGATTGAGGGTATTAGGGTAATCATATGTGGCGCCGTTAACATAGACGGATCCCATTATTCCTGAAGAATGGTTAAGCAACATCCGTACAGTTATCTTTTTATAGCGCTCGTCAGCCATTTTAAATTCCGGAAGGTAGGTTACGACCGGTTCATCCAAATCCAATTTACCTTGATCTGAGAGCAGCATGATGGCTGTGGTCGTAAACATTTTGCTTATAGAACCGATTCCAAACATTGCTTGACTATTCAATGGAATAACATTAGATTTGTGAAAAATTCCAGCAGTACCCGAAACGACAATTTTTCCGTCGGAAACCAATGCATACTGAAGGCCGGAAACACCGTGATCATTTACAATAACTTCAGCCATTTCATATGCTGAATTTTTCACATCAGCATAAAGATCGTGTTCAGCAAAAGTTATACTTGGAAGCATCATCAGTATTGCCAGCATCAATAATATTATTAGGCCTGAATGTTTTAAACGAGTTATCATTTTCTTCCCCCTTAATCTAGTTTTTGTGCAGTGTTGCCCTAAATGGGATATTTTTCAATTAATTATATATTATCATACATAACTATATAAGATTACCCCTGGGTAAAATCCATTTTAATTTCGTTAATTATTATCATTTGTCAGCCAATACGCACGTTGGGTGTATCGTGTTGACAGGTTATATTTGCATTATATAGCAAAACGGCTAAAAGTCTAGTTTGAGTCTTAATATTTTTTTATCTTTAGCGCATTTAGTGTCTCAGATGATAATTCAAAGTGTAGTTGCATTACAATGTCAGCCGCAGTGTATTGGCCCCGTTAACAAACGTATGTACAATCTCACCCGCCGTGTTATGTATCATCACCCTGGCCAGGTCGTCCGCCGCAGTTGCCAGCGCGTCTTCACTGTTGCCGGGATAGGTGACGATTACCTCATAGCGGCTTAGCCGCTCTGAAAAACTGACACTTAAGTCACATACACCAAATCTGGGAACAACGATATTGATCACCAGTTCCTCCGCAATGAGCCTTAGCTTCTTAGCACTCTTATCCGCTACCGCATGGCTGAAACAAAAATTGTCTATGCCGGCGAGCATTGCCGCATAGTCAAAATCCCTTGATTCCACTTTATAGTGGAAGCTGCGGATCCTATAGATAAACGCCTGTGTCTTGGACTTTTGGGGGTTCTCAAATATCCCGGCCGGCGTCCCCTGTTCGTATATCCCGCGCTCGTCCATATAAAACACCCGGCTGGAAATCTCTTGCGCAAAGCTCATTTCATGGGTAACAATCAACATCGTCAGCCCGGTTTTTGATAAGCCGCGTATTACTGCCGTGACCTCGCCCACCATCGTAGGATCGAGCGCGGAAGTCGGCTCATCAAACAAAATGACCTCCGGCTCCATTGCCAGGCAGCGCGCAATCGCCACACGCTGCTTCTGGCCGCCCGACAGCTGATGGGGGAAATGACGCGCCCGCTCTGACAGCCCCACTATTCTTAAAAGGTCCATAGCTTTCCCCTCCGCTTCAGTGCGGGATTTCCCAAGGAGTTTTATTGGACCCGCGCAGAGGTTTTCTATCACGTCCAGGTGTGAAAAAAGCCCAAAACTTTGAAATACCATCCCCATTTTACGGCGAATCTCGTCAATGTTCTTCCTATTTATTTTCACGCCGTTAAAATACACTTCCCCAAGCGCATCTCCTTGTTAATCATCCTAACCAGCTTCTTAAACAGGTAGACGCAAATGCTTGTGACAATCAGATAAATCGCTGCCACAAACAGTAATGGGAAAAAGGCGTCGTATGTGCGGCTCCGAATGATATCTCCTGCTCTCGTCATATCCTGAATAGCAATATAACCGACAATCGCGGTCGCCTTGACTAGCTCAATAAAACCGGCGCAATAGGCAGGCAGCGCCCGTTTGACCGCCTGTGGCAGTGTCACTTTTTGAAAAGCGCCAAAAGCGGTAAACCCCAGGCTGCGCGCCGCCTCTATCTCCACGGTGTCCACGGTATCTATCGCGCCCTTGAGGTTTGACGCGACGCCGGCGCCCTCGACAAGCGCAAAGGCGCATACCGCGATCAACATCGACGGAACATCCGTTTTCCCAAATATAATGTAGTAGCTGATCATCAACAAAACCACCAGGGGCAAGCCGCGGATCAGATTGCAATAAAATCTGCCCAGACCGCTGATAAATCTGCTCTTGTGCATCAGTACAAAGCAAAGGACCCCGCCCAGCATTGTGCCGAGCACTTGCGCAAGCAGCGAGATCGTCATGGTGACACCCAGGCCGTCCAGAATCATCTTCCAGCGGTTCTCTGTGATCAAGTTGCGGTGTATTGCGGATTTGATCCATTCGATAAATCCGGCGCCCGTCTTATCCCTCGCGGCATCGACCGAAGCAGCGTCCGATCCTGCCGGTATTTTTAGCGTAATAATACCCTGCTGGCCGGGGGCCGGTGTTTCCTGCTTGTGCTTCCTTACCACCAGCACAGTCTTGCTCACATAGTCGGGGTCGCTGAACAGGAAGCTCTCTTTCCGCTCGTTGGTGATATAAACGCTCCCCCCGATATCCGCCTTTCCACTGGCTACATAGCCCATCATGGCCCCGAAATCCATATCGACAAACCTGATGTCCTTACCGAGCCAGGCGGCAAAGCGGCGGAGCTGTTCAACGTCAAAACCTGAAAATTCCCCGCTTTCCCCCGCAAAGGTAAATGGCGGATAGGTAGCCATAATAGCCACGGTTAATGTCCCGTTTTCACCGGTTAGCAGGATCTCGGGCATGACCGCCTCAAACGCATAAGATTTCAGCCAGCGTTCCTGGATCTCCTTGAGCGTGCCGTCCGCCTTTATTTGTGCTAAAAATTCGTTGTATTGCTCAATGATATCCTGCCGCACGGAGAAAACGCCGTACTCAAAATCAAGCTCCGCAAGCGGGACGGTCAACGCCTGCAAGCCATCGTATTGGCCTTCCTGCAGGCTTAGCGTGGCGATGACGTCATCCATCAGCGCAGCATCCACCTTGCCCAGCTTCACCGCTTCGATCTCCTCAATGGTATTATTAAAGTAGAGTTTCTCTGAGGCGTTGAATATCCTGTCGGCCACCCCGTCAAACAGTGAACCGGTCAATATCGAAAACCGCTTCCCTTTGAAGTCTTCATAGGTCGCCGGCTCAAAATAGTTATCTGACTGGTTAGTGAAAACCTTGTCGCCACCGATAAAATCTTCGCTCCGCGCCATTTCTGCCTGCGCCTGTGAACACCCCCATAGCAGTGCGGGAACTGCCACTAAACACAGTAAAACTACTGCTATACCTTTCTTCATGTGCTTTGCCCCTTATATCTTAGTACCAGCATTGCAACATCACCTGCCTGTTCCGTTCCATCGGCGAATTGCTCGATCTCACGCTTTATAGACATGACAAATTCACTTGAGGAAAGGTCTATGAGGCAGTTCGCCGTTTCCCGCAGCCGCAAGTCGGAAAATGGCTCGTTTCCCCAATTTGTCGCTTCCGTAAGGACATCGGTCTATACTCCGTTAAGCTTTCGCTTATCCAGATTGGATTTTTTCGCCTTTGGGATGCCCGGCGTTCTTGGCCTGTTATATTTGCATTATATAACCTAAGGACTAACAAAACGGCTAACAAAACGGGTCTAATCCCGATGTTTTTTACTTTTTATATAAAGCCGTTGATATTGAAAGGTTGGGTGATGTGATTTAAAAAAACCAGCCGTATCAATTTTAGTAAAAAAAAGGGGCTGTTGGCTACGAACTTTTAAGTTCGTAGCCAACAGCCCCTGCATGCCCTAGAGCAGGCTTGACAAACTGTAGATAAACACAGCCGCTTCTGCCCGGGTCGCATTTCCATTGGGATTAACCATGTTTCCGCTGCCTTTTACCAGATCCATGGATACCAGGGTGGCCATGGCTTGTCTGGCATACTGGGAAATACCGGCGCTATCGGAAAACTGGTTCAACACGCCGGGATCCCCCTCAATCTTAATCAAACCTTGCCGCTGCAAAATCCGATAGGCCAGCACAAACATATCCTGTCTGGTGATGCTCGCTTCCGGCTGGAAATTGGAGCCGTCGACGCCGCTGGCTAAACCCAGGGCCCTGGCGATACCAATTTCCTTGTAATAATATGTATTTTCCGCCACATCAGCAAAGTTCCCTGCCACATCCGCCGTTACACCCAGCAATCTCATCATTATGAGCATAAAGTCAGCCCGTTTGATCTCGTTGGCCGGGGCAAAACTGGTATCGCTGACGCCTTTGATGAGGCCTTTTTCTGCCAGGGCCGTAATTGCTTCCCCGGCCCAGCTATAGTCTGCGATATCCGTAAACATGGCCGCGCCGGGGGTAACTGTATCCGGGCTGACCGGTTCGGGGACGATCGGTTCAGGGGTTTCCGAGGGAGTTGTTTTTCCTTTGCTGTGGCTACCACCGGAACTGGAACTGCCCAAAACGGTAACAGCGCAGGCTGCCGACCTAATGCCGCCCGCTTCCGCCGTAATCAGGGCCGTTCCCGGCGCAATTGCCCGGACCTTGCCTGAACTGTCAACAACAGCCACACTCGCATCACTGCTTTTCCAGGTGAGCTTATTGGCGTTTGTGGCATCTATTGGATCAACCACAGCGGTTAATATCTCGTAATCCCCCACCCGGAGGGAGGTTTGGGCTTTGTTTAAGCTAATGCTCACAACGGCTACAGGCATTTCCGCAGCAGAAGCTGTTACCTGGAATGAATCTCCCGGATCGCCGGCAAATTCGATCAGACTGCCCGCCGGGACAGAGATATCCCCGCTGTCTACCATGCTGTCGTAGAGTACGCCTTCTGCTCCAAATACAATGACACGTCCTTTAGCAGGTACTTCAAAACATAGGGTAGTATCAAAACCCACTGTCAGCCATTCGTTTCTGCCTGCGCTGCCGATGGCCAGGGTATTGGCGCCGGTGTCCAGCGGCTGGGCCAGCTCGGATGGCATGTAATCCGCTCCCGATAACCAGGCCCAGGTAGCGCCGTTTTGTTCAACCAGGATCAGCTCGGTGAGATCCCTCATTGATTTGACCGGCATGCCGGCATAATCAGGAGATTTTACAATTTTCATCCCGTCAAAAACCACATATCCGGGCAAAGCGGGGATTTGGCTGGAAGATACTATATGGTTCGGCAAAAACATTGCTGCTTCAGTTGCTTTTACATTTCGCCTCAGCCATACTTTGCCGTCCATGGGGATAGATAATTCCTGGGGATCCGCAATAGCCTGAAGCTTCTCGGCTTTAACGTTATGGAAATCAAAAACAGGGGAGTATACCACAAAAAAGCGGGTTCCGTCCACGGTGGTGAAGTAATACCTATTCTCGCCATCGTAGAAGAATCCATCGTTATAGACTGCGGAAAGCAGGGCAGACTCATCGCTGCCGTCTACAAGATACAGAATCAACATGCCTTTTTCATCGTCCAGGGCAATCCGCAAGGTGATGCCGCCACTATCGTAGTATCCTTCATAAGTCAACAGGCCGGATGGAATGGTCTGTGCCTCGACCGGCTCTTGGACCACTTTCTCCTCCTGGGTAATGAGACCTTTTTCCTCAAGATAAGCCGATAATATGCTCAAGGCGATCCCCGGCGAGTCGCATTGTGCGCCGCTGGCAATCACGGCTACCGAGATCCGCTGAGACGGTACAGTATAGAGCATCGCGTTATAATGGCCGGTGCCACCGGTTTTGCCGTAAAGATGGAGATCCTTTTCGGAATAAGGTGAAAGTTCAGCAAAATCCCAGCCCAGACCAAAGGGAAAACTATCCCCCCGTAGTTTGCCTTGAAGCTCACTGGGTTGTCTCTTCAGCATCTCTATCCGCGACTGAGGCGATAGGATTGCTGAACCCTCGGAAAAAGAATCGGCGAATTGACACAGGTTTTCCGCTGTGGATGATATTCCGCCTGAACCGAGCAGCGACACTATCTCCAGCGGCTCGCTTTTGCCGTCCGGACGATAGAACCTGGCCGGGGTCATCCCTTGCGGGAGCCCGCCGACACCGAGGCCGGTGTGATCCATGGCCAAAGGTTCAAAAATCCGTTCGGTCAGGAAATCACCATAGCTTTGGCCTGAGACTCCAGCCACGATCATTTCCGCCAGCGTAAAACCGTCGTTGCAGTAAGTCGCCAGTTCCCCCGGCCGATGCTTGAGGGTGGACCGGGACAGGGAGGCCAGGAGTTCTTCATAAATATTCCGGTTGTACTCGGAACCAAAGTTATTCCAGATGGTAGACCCGGGCAAACCGGAGGAATGGTTGAGCAGCATTCTTACCGTAATATCTTGGTACCGCTCATCCGCCATAGTAAATTCGGGAAGATAGTCGGTCACGGGATTATCCAAAGCAACCTTGCCCTCGTCCGCCAGCAGCATGATCGCAGTAGCCGCAAACACCTTGCTTACCGAGCCGATATTAAATACCGTGTCCTGATCCGCCGCAATGTTTTTCTCCCGGTCGGCCATGCCGAATCCTGCCGCGTAGATTAATTCACCCCGGTCCACTATGGCCACGGAAGCGCTGTTCGCCGTTCCCGCGGTAATTGCTTCTTCAATTGCAGCGCGGGCCGTGTTTTTGGTATTGTCAAAGGTTTTTGCTCCCGTTGTTTCGCCGGCTAAAGCGAAATTACCCGCACCTGTTACTATGGCCAGCGCCATTGTAAGGCAAATTGTCATCAGTAATAGCCTAAAGATCTTGTTTTGCGTTACACTCATAAAAACTCCCCCATGCTCATTTGTTTCAGGCAACTAATTAGTTGTTATCATTTTTTTTGGTAGTGCTTACAGGTACTACAGGATTTACGACCATACGTCATCCCCCGAAAAATATATTCGTGGCTGGGACAATAGACATCGCCACTACCCTTATAAATCCTCAAGAAAGTCTCGTCATCAGGCGCTAATTCACAAAAAATTATATGTTCCGTTGCAGGAACCAAAAACTGCCCCCTGCCCCCAACCGCTTGACCAAGCTCTGCATCGGTTAATTGCTTTTCAACAGACTGCAGCAATTCCTTAAAATCCTCCGTACTCAAATCAAAACCCTTGCTGCCGGCTAAAGGTATCATTTCCTCCAGGATAATTTTCTCCTGCTCCTGTTCTGTTAAGTTTTTCACCTTGTACCTGTTCACAATGCTCCGGAACTCCCGCTTCAAGTCCTCGTCTCCCTCTGTAAGCAGCATAAACCTTAAAGCTTGTTCTTTTGACATAGTATCTACCTCCATATTTTTTATCTTTACTGTCCCTTCCGGTATCGCAATTATTACCTGTTGTGATAATGATTGCAGATACCGTGAAATATATGAGCAGGCCCTGGACTTCGTGAAAACCTCCCACGTTTGGATTCATGAGTTGATCTGAAACGCAGCTTCATGCAACCAGATGTGATCCAGTTCCAGGCCTTTTTTTCCCCTGGAACGCCTCTCTCTGACCACCCGGGCAGGACTGCCGGCCACCATCATTCCCGCAGGAACATCCTTGTTAACCACCGAACAGCCTGCCACCAGCGCTTCTTCACCTATAGTCACTCCGGGAAGCAGCAAGGCATTGACCATTACTTTGGCATTTGCTTCAGCCGTTTGCGCAACGACAAAAGCGGCATAGTCCTCTTTTGTAAAATTGATAAAAAACCGCAGCTGCAGCAGGCAGCGGGTGGTGTAAATTTCGTTGTACAGCGCATCCATTTCCTTAAACAACGCCACCATGGCCGTAAGATCCCCGCCGGTCCGCGTCAGTTCCGACAGATCGGCCAGCTTCTGTTCCAGAAGGGACAGATCCAGAGACCCGGGATGCATGTCCGCATAGTTTAGATTTGCCCGTTCGGTGGTCTTTCTTGGCGGGAGGACTGTTTCAGACGCCGATCCATCGCCATTGCCATCCCCGGCGGGCGTTCCGCCGACAGTTTTACCGCCCACAGTTGCGGTAACATCCTTTGCTGTCGCTATCCTGGTGGGAATTTGCTCGATGCTTGAACCACTGGCGTTAATGATCGCCGTTTGGATAGCGCCTTTCCCGGTAACGGCGGCCCTGGCGTCAAGGGTCAGGTCCTTGACGGCGCCTTCTTCAATCTCGATCCGGGTATCCTCTGCTTTAACGATCACCGCCTCGAAGTCGCCCGCAAGGATGACCCGGGCTCCGGCGGGAACAACCTCGGACACAGTCACCGTTTTAAATCCCTCTCCGGTTACCGTTACCTGAACAAGCGTCGCACCGGACAACAACGTGACTACGTCAACGGTGGTTTTTCCGGCGGCGACAACCCGCACGCCGTCCTTTTCCACTGTGAGGCCGGGCATGGCGCAGTCTTTAAGGGTGATACTGTTTGCGCCGCCGCCTTTAATGGTGGTCTTTCCCTTAACCGTGACATTGTTCAGGGTGACGTCTCCCTCACCGATGCCTTTGGTCAGGAGAAGATCCCCGGCAATAGTCACGTTCTGCAAGGTAACACCGGCAGATTCGATAATTACGCCGGCGTTGACGGCCTCTGTTCCACCAGCGGGCCCGTATGTTCCTGCCTGGTTATAAATGACCGTGGCCGCCTCCGGTGTTTCCGGTACGGACAGGTTTAACGCCCTGTCCACGGTTACCACAGCTTCGGCCCGGGTGATCGGGCTATTAGCCATGAAGGCGCCGTCGGTGTAGCCGCCCATGATCCCCGCAGCGACAACGGCATTGACCGCGCCTGCCGCCCATGCGGCGATCGATCCGGCATCCCTAAAGGAAACCCCGGCCGCCCCTTCTCCCAGCTGCAAGAGCCGGGACATGACGGAAGCGACCTCTTGGCGGGTGATCAAGCTATTCGGTTTGAAGGCGCCGTCGTTGTAGCCGCTCATGTACCCGGCGGCAACGGCGACCGTCACTTCGCCATAGAACCAGTGGGATGGGTTGATATCCGTGAAGTCAATCCTTGCCCCGGCATCCTGTTTGTTAAAAGCGCGGTTCACCAACGTGACGAATTCCGCGCGGGTGATCTGGTTATCCGGCTTGAAGGTACCATCCGGGTAACCCGCCGCAAGCCCTTTATCCGCCCATGCGGTGATCTGCCTTTGCGCCCAGTGGCCCTTGATGTCCGCCAGCTGGGCAAAGGCTGCCCGGACACCACCCAGCACAATCGAAATCAGGAAGGAAAATTACCGCAATACCTGTGGAAAGACAACGGTGTTGTTTATACTCCACTATGAATCCCCTCCAGGAGGCACATTTGGCCGCGGCCCCGCCTGAAACACGCTTTTACACCTTTCGCCCAATATCCTCCTAAATCCTGCTACACTTTTTGAACTCTATTTCCCCTAAAAACAAAAAACCAGCTGTTTTCTTTCAGCTGGCCTACTCAACATAGTATTGGCTATCTTGATATAAAATGATACAAATGCACACCCCTAATCAATCTTTCCACGATTTCAAAGAGGGGTGTGCAATCTGCCAAATATTATCCCGCTATCCCTTTTCTCCGCCGTCCCTCCCCATCTGCGGCTAGCAGCGCGTGGGAAACCATTTGCGGGGTGATATCGCCCCCTTCGTGGTGGATGCTTTCGCCCTCAATACAAGCGCGGGCAGCTACTTTTTTCAGTTCGTCAGGTGAAACGCCGGTCAGGCCCAACCCGGCCAGGGTAGTCGGCAACCCCACGCTTTCGCAGAAAGAATAGACCTCATCAATTAAGGCTTTTGATTTGCCGCTCATGAACAGGGAAGCTAAAACCCCCAGGGCAACTTTCTCACCGTGGTAATAATTGTGGGTCCCCGGAAGCGCCGTCAAGCCGTTATGTATAGAGTGGGCCGCGGCTATACCGCCGCTTTCAAAACCGAGGCCGCTTAGCAGGATATTGGCTTCAATCACATGCTCCAGGGCCGGGGTGACGGCATTGGCTTTACATGAGACCAGCGCGGCCACGCCGTATTCCAAAAGAGTGTCGTAACAGAGCCTGGCCAGGGCATAGGCGGTCAGGGAGCCCGATTCTCCCGCCTCATTTTTGGCTTTTGTTTTCCGGCATGATTCCGCCTCAAACCAGGTGGCCAGGGCATCCCCCATACCTGCAATTAAAAAACGTTCCGGCGCATTGGCGATAATCTCAGAATCCACCAGGACCAGGTCGGGGTTTTTTTTCTGGTATTCAACCCGGACTACAACGCCCTCCTCGCTGTACACAACCGCGCAGGCGCTACAGGGGGCATCGGTGGAGGCAATAGTAGGGACGACGGCTACAGAAACCCCAAGTCGATCCGCTACTATCTTGCCCGTGTCAATGGTTTTTCCCCCGCCAACGGCAACGACAAACTGCGCCTGACATTCCTGTCCCAGGTTGGCAAGGCGTTCTATTTCCCGATCACAGCATTCCCGGTTGAACTTCTCGCAGATTAAGCGCAGACCTGCTGTTTGTTGCCGTATCCTGCCACTCAGCATCTTCATAGCCGAGGGCGCCATAATACACAAACCCACTTTGCCGAAATTCAGCAACTCATTTTCCAGGCGCCCAGTCGCTCTAAAACCCTGCATATAGCGCCCGGGAAATAAAGTTTTAGTAATCATCGCCATTATAACCCCCTTGTTTGCCTGTCATATTTACATTATATAGCCTGAGGGCTAACAAAACGGCTAACGAAATGAGTATATTCCTGGTTTTTTTTATTATTCATTCCGGCGGCAATTATGAGAGCTTAGCCAATAAAAAAGAAGGCCGCTTGTTTCTCAATTTATTTCAAAAATTCCTACGCCTAACGCCTGATTATCCCATAGAACTTTATTTACCATTTCATACTGGGTTTCTTCACATTTAACTACAAGGACAATTTCAGCAGAGTTGTCCTTTGCCCTTTTTTCATCTTTGTAGCTGCGGATTTTACTTATTGAGGTATCTAGTATAAAACCCAATACAGCCCCGGTAAATAATCCGATTAACCCCCATAATATCGGACCCCACTTCAATATGAAACCGTATATGGCCCCCAGCAGCATGAAAACAGTCCCCAGTATGGCGGCCCCGTCAAATACGCTTATACCGTCAGCCCGGTGGATGCTGTCGATAATTCTTCTTTCCTCAATCCTTTTATCCAGTGGTATTCCCCCAATATTATTCCTGGGAATGCCTCTCTTTTCCAGGTCGCTTATAGCTAATTCAAGGAAAAAGGAATATTCAAAAGTGGCTGCTACGAACACTTTCCAAATTCACACTCCAGTGATTTGTATATATATTTACTCTGATAGTTGTCTCTTATAAAGCGGGACTGCTCCATACCAAAAAGCCTGTTATACTCAACTGTATTCACATATGAATCATAAATGGCAAAACCGTATAGTGAAGGTATAAACAGGAGCCATTGGGGGTCAATTACAGCCGTGGCCTGCGCAAATGCTCCCATAAAGGTATAGTGTATGGCAGGCAAAAAGTGAGAAAAATAGGCGATAACTATAAATTTAACCAGCAGAAAAAAAGATGTGGGCACTCTGTGTGTATACAAATGGCCCAGACCCGGGGCAAGTATTGACAGAACCACCGCCACCCAGGGATTTCTTTTGTCAAGGTAACAAATTTCCACTGAACTAAGTTGAACTGGGATCAGAGTTGAATCTTCCCTGTCAGCCAGTATGGATAGTTTATTTAAATCGACCGTCAGTCCATAAGTCCCCCAGATAGAGATTATATATACCGCAATGTAAAGAAGAAACCAATCCAGGTTTATAACCTCTTTAGCCAGCTCGAACCTACCAGTCAGGGAATACATAATGGCTGTATTTGTTTTGGAGGCGATGTTTATGAAGAACTCCCAGCCGACTAACAAAAACCCCTTGGCATAACTCCCCAGGATTATATAGCCATATCCGGGAAAAGCCGCGGACCACCAGGCTGTCACCCAGGGGTTTTTCATATGCAAAAAATTTATTGTAAAAGAGCTGGTCAAACCTTTAGGCCGGCGCTTATTTCTAATTGATAAAGGCTGGTTCTTTTCCATAATTAATTGATACCTCTGTTTTAGATAACATTTTAATTGTTTCCGGCGTAAGAAAAATTATTATATAATTCCTCCGGAGGATTTCAGTATTTGAAAATCCTGCAACATTGCTTTTACTTTTGTCTGGCAATCTAAAATATGTGTCTCCAAGCGGTCATAAGTAAACTAGTAATACTATCAACCTCTTGAAAAAGACAAAGAAACCGGGGGAAAGGCCCCCGGTTTCTTTTGCTTGCAGATTACCCACAAACCTGATTAATCAGTCAATAGTTTTTTCTACAAAGTAAGTGTAATACCGCTGCATGATGACTGCAAATTGGGCCCTGTTTGCACCGGTCTGTGGAGAGACTAGATTGTTTCCAACACCTACTATGAGGCCATTACCAACAGCCCATTGCATTTCGGCTCTGGCCCAGCCGGAAATATCAGCCGCGTCATGATATGCGCCCAGGTCGTCTTTTTTGCTTACATCGTATCCCATGAACTTGGAGTATTTGTGTAAAATGGCAACCATTTGCTCCCTGGTCAATATATCTTCAGGGCCGAAATTTCCATTTCCATAACCGGACACAATGTTATTTTTCGCGGCCCAGGTTATGGCTTCTGTATACCATTTACCCTCCTCCACATCTGCGAAAATATTCTCCGGCATATCATCACTTTGAGAGAGCCGATAAAGTACGGCCACGAGCATAGCCCGGGTGGTATCTACATCACCGTCAAACCGTCCCTCGCCTGTGCCTTCCATTAAACCGTGTGCCGCACAAAACCATGCGGCTTCATCATACCAATCATTTTGATCCACATCATCAAAATAATCTATTTTTGTGTACTCTATGTCTATATCGACTCCCCCTGCGGGCATCTGAAAACTGTAAGCGCCGTCACTGTTTTTTGTAACCGTAAGCGGATTTCCGTTTTGGTCAAGGACAGTGGGTATATTGTTTTCATAACCCGGGTCAGGCTCTATTGTGATAAAGACACTGTCACCGGCCTTAGCCTGCTGACTGCTGAGTTTTATTTTACCATTGGCTTTTTGAGCGGCTTCGCTATTGTTTATTACAGGGTATTGGGCCGGCGCTTGAGAATCGACACGGCCGCCACCACCGCCGCTGACAGTCTCCCAAGTTGCTGTTACGGTTACATTTTTGGCGGGCATGGTGAAGCTTGTGGTCTGTGCATCGGCATCAGCAAAAGTCACATCTGTTGAAGTCCAGCCGTTAAAAGTATAACCAGAACGGTTACCGGCATTTATGGTGACGGTATCATTTTCGGCATAATCACCTGCGCCGGCGGCGCCCGCGCCCACATCGTTCAGGGTAACCGCGTAAGTTCCGGGTACTACAATAGACCCATCTTCCAATTCAACATTTACCGTTACAGGCTTTGCCGGCATAATGAAGGTGTATTCCCGGCCTGCTGTTACCTCTGTTGTTTCTACATTATTGCTGTCGGCATCAGTAACGGCAATAGCCTTGAATTGCTTTCCGCTTTGCACACTGTCTATATTTACCGTTACAGTGGCCCCTTCTTCAGCCAAAGCGGCCGGAGCAGTTGTCACCGTAGCTGTACCGCCTACCACATCTGCTACAGTTATTGCGTATTTAGTCGCCGGTATATCCCCGCCATACTCATTGATATCTTTGAAAGTAATATTATTCGCAGTAGCGTAGGTATTTGCACTTGAGCCGGGAACACCGTAGATAATTAATTCAGGTGAACATCCGGAAAATACTCCATCTCCAAGAGCGGTTTCCCCATTAGGGATTACAGCTTCAGCTAAACCATCGTTATTAGCAAAAGCATAAGCACCAATTGCAGTAACGCTATTTGGAAAAACCACCTTGGTTAACTGATTATTGGAAAACGCATGCATACCAATTGCAGCAACACCGTTGGGAATAATTACCTCTGTCAAAGCGTTTGAACCAAATGCATATTGGCCGATATTTATTAGTGTTTCAGGAAGATTTACGCTTTTGATTCCCTTTGAATAAAAAGCCATATCCCCTATACCTGTGACCGGATAGCCTTCTATCTCATCTGGTATTGTAATATCTTCTAAAACCGCATCTGCAAAGCCTGTAATAATAACTTTGTTGTCCTCGATGTAATAGTTGAAAACCGCTACTTCCTCAAAATTTGCCACCAGATTCCTGTCTTTTGCAGCCTTAAACATATATACCGGGTCAGTGCTGACAACCACATCATCCTCTGTCCAGCTAATGAATTTATACAATTCCCCAGGCACAGCTTCCACTGTTACATATTCTCCGGGCTTATATAGCCCGTTGCCATAAACCTGCCCTGCTTCGGTTGAAAGAGCCTCAAGGGATATTGTAAATAAATTTAGGTCTTGTATCTCGGCAATGTTAAACATCACCTCAGCGCTATTTCCTGATGGGTCCGTGGCCGTTAAGTATATGGAATGGGCGCCGCTGACATTAGCCGGCCATTCAATCCTGCCGGAATTTCCAGTATCCTTGATTAGCTTTAATCCGTGCTCCAATAAATTACTATATACATTTATATCTAATGTATCACCATCTGGGTCACCTACTTCGTATGGTATAGTAATCGTTTCCCCTCTTTGAACAACTCCGAGATTATTTTCATAAGTCTTTGGTTCTACAAAAGCAGGTGGTGCATTGGGTGCTTTTATACTAAACTCAAAATCATATCCTGCTCTTTCTTCCCTTTCGTGGCCCGATTCCAGGTCCTTTAATTTTATATAAACGCCGTAGTCACTGACTGAAAGCCCCTCATGCTCCCAATAGTAGGTATAAGCGCCGGGCTTGTGATAATTCTCATCCATCAGTTCATTCAGAATCACATTCTTATTATTTTTATCTTCTATAATCACTGTGGCTTCTAAACCTCTTTGCCCTGCTGCCGCACAGGCATCAAAGATGACTTGTATAGCTGAACCACTGACTCCTTCTTTAAAACCGGGGGGAGTTGTTGAAAAATCAGCTAATTCCGGTTTTAAAGCATCTTCCGTATATTCAACTTTAATTTTAAGATCAGTTGTTGGCTTGTCCGGGTCATTTGATATTAAATGAATTGTTTCCTCAAAAGTGTTTCCCGCCTCGCCAACCGGCAAATCCAACGGCATGGCTATTAGCTGGCTTTGGCCCGGATAAATGGTATATTCCTTGATAAATAAAGGCGAAACAAATGTTGCTGTTTCATCAGCCGGTGAGAACTCCACATTTAGCTCCTCTTTGCCACTGTTGCCCAATTCAAAATAGGCGGCGGCTTCTTCTGTCCCCGGGTTTAACCGTACAGTTACTTCCGTTTCAGACAGAATCAGTTCCGGCTTTCGCTCATAACCTGCAATAGTATATTCGTTATCTGAAATGGCTTCAGTTGAACGCATTCCGTCAGATACAACTACTTTAAATTTATAGTTTCCACCTTTAGGGAAGTTTGCGGCATTTAACCTATGAGAATACATGCCACTTGCATTATCAGGAATATCCGCGGCAATGGAATCCCAGGTATTTCCGCCATCAGAACTAACTTGTATTTCTGATAGCAATGCATCTCCATCAGCATCGCCGGCCTCCCAGGTAATCATAAAATCTCCGGCAAGGGAAGCATCACTAGGCCCGGTAATGCTTACAACAGGTGCATTTGCGGAATACTCGTACCTTTGAAATAATTGGGTTATGTTGCCCCCACTTTGTTTCCCTATTTCAATAGCTTTCACATTATCGGCAGGTAAACCGGCTAAAAATGTAGCATAATATTTGCCTTCAAATTCATAATCTGAGAAGAAGTATTGTGATAAAATGCTGTCATCAGATGCAAGGGTTTGAATTACATAACCATTACTATTATAATCACTACTTTCATCCGCATAATCGTTATATTTTACAATGGGGTCAAAATAAACTTTTCTTTGGTTTGATCTGGCATCCTCAATACACCCCGACAATAATAGAACTTCTGATTTTGGATTTTCCGAAAATGAACTCATGCTAAGTAAGCTCATTTTTCCTGAGGCAGGTTTGGTTGCGTATTCCAACAGGGCATTGTATTCTGCCCCGGTCGGCCAGGGCCAGCTAGCATGATCATACATGATTCCTTGATAGGGTTGAGGATCTCCCGTAACATTAATTATCGGAGTTTCATCATAGCCGTTAGCAGACGGATATTTGTCATATTCTGTCGGATAAACATCGTCCAAACCCAGACTGTGGATAAATTCATGGATAGTAGTATGTTGTAATACTTGACTAGAATCAATCAAAACCGCGCCATGTCTTGCCCCAAAAAATTCCCAGTTCATGAACATACCCGGGTCATACAACCCTGTTGCTTCCAGAAATCCAGGTGGTGTCATACCTACGTAAAGGTCATATCCATATTTATCGTAAAAACGTTTTTGCTCACGGTCCAACTCCCGAAGTATCCTGGCTTTATACATGTCATGGGTGATAAATCTGGGTTTTGCTATAAACATAGGGCTTTTTTCTACAAATTTTATGGGAGCTGGGAATATCTTTCTTATGAATTCCTTTTGCTTACTTATATCACTGTAAGCTATAGAAGAGTTATTTTCCCATGCACCCACTTGAAGGGGAACAAAGGCAAAAGTAAATTCCTTTTTAGGTTCATAGAGTTGATGACTATCAGCCGGATCCTCTACATAGCCTCTAACCTGATATTCCTCCCGGGCTCCCACGTCCTTATTGGGAACCACGGCTCTGATACCTAAACGCTTACCTGCCCAATCCTGTGGGCTGATTTTAATATAGGCACGATGAGGTGCCCTGCTAATATTAACATATTTTTCCATAAAAGACGATATTGCTTTAGTTTCGTACAATGTTTTTCCGGGGTTATTTACATCATATACTTGAAGTTTCACATTCTGTGCTACCGATATATACTCGTTTTTAAAGTACCCTTCGGAAACATAGACTTCCGGAGAAAGGTAAAGGGGGGCATTATGACCGTCAACTATACGTGAAGGGTTATCTATTACTTGGGTTAAATTCCATTTAAGCTCGAATGTTGGCAACTCTGTCATAGTTAGTTCTGTCCGGTCCTCAGATGTGGTGTCACGCGGGAATCTGATTTCTGCTATACCCTCTTCATTGGTTTTTCCCCCATTGTAGCCATCGAATTTTGCCCCACCCCAAAACTGCACCGTCCTGCCTTCTAATGGTTCCCCCAATGTATTGACAACTTTAACTTCAATAATACCTTTAAAATCCTTCAAATCGGGATAGGTATAATATTGGTACAGATTCGTTTTAGACCACTCTTTATAAAGTACTCCGTAAAGAGCCGGTGCAGCAACACCTATCTCTCGCTCAACGAGAAAATCTCCACCACCTACGGTAAATGTAGCCATTCCCTCGGTATCGGTTGTTACCCAGTCTTCTGTGGGCTTAAAAATACAATAAGGCTTATTAAAATTAGAACTTTTCTTCCCCCAATAATAATAGATGTTTGTAGGAACGTCTGCCACCGGCTCTGTTCCCTTATCAAAATCGTCTTCAGCGGATTCGCGAATAATTTTTACATTCACCGTGGAATTCCATATATCCCCATCAATGTATTTAGCCCAATATACATCATAATCATCATGTGAGCTAATTTGCCCCTCATAATCAACTTCAATACAAAGATAAGGTGTATCATATACTTGTACTCCGGCACTTAATGTCCCAATCAACTCATCAGGAACCTTTAAGGAATAGAAATCCACCTCAAAAATAATATCATACCACTCATCCCACTCATCAGAAAAAGTAATGCGTGGTTCACCTGCTTTTACAAGATCAGGCTTTTCAATATAGATATCTTCTATGTTAATATCTGCTCTATCATATACATCATTATCTCTTATGGTAAACACTGCTTCTTTTCCATATAGACCATTAGCTATATAAAAGGGTGTGTCACCTTCTTTTATAATTGGAGTAAAACCTACCTTGCATTCATAGACATCTTCCCCTTCTTCACCTTCCTTGGGAACATGAACAAAGAAATATCCTGTTACCTCCGGAAATTCATATGATGTTTTCAAATCGGACACTCCCATTATTGGTGGGTCCTCGCCATTGTCCCCTGTTTCCATTGTTTGCATCATATTTGCACCTGTTGGGGTTGGAACGGGCATTTCAGGTTCATCTGCAGTGTTCATATCATCCAAAGAATTGTCACAAAGCCCATTATCATTATCATTGCCCGGTTCTGCGTATACAACTTCAGATACCGAGATATCCTGTTCATTATCTTCTGCCACAAAATGGTCACTTTTGGCCGCCCCGCTTAAAGGAAATAATGACATAACAAAAACCAAACACAGAATTACACCTAAAAGCCTTTTTATTCTCACTTTTTTCCTCCCCTTTAAATAGAATTTTCCATGCCGCCTCATTACCAACCACTCACCTTTGCTGTTACACCGGTTTCCCGCCATAATCTTTCCTTTACTTCAAATACTTCCTGCTCATCCATCATACCATGGAGCAGGCGCACCCACATGGTCTTGGCTTCGTCGCCGAAAGTCAGCCGAATATGGGCCTTCTCAATGACAACGGAAGAAAGTCTTACACCATGCACGCCATCACTGCCCCATTTGTAAATTTTGTTGCCCATAAGAATGCCAAAGACGGATACCACCGTTTGTTCGGCAACACTCCTTTCTTTGCTGTTTCCTGTGGAAATAACCGCAGAGGGCACCACTAAGATGCAATTATCCCAGATTAGTTCGGCGTCTTTTAATAACTGACTTTGTTTTATGAGGAGTATGAGTAATACTATATTTGCACATCCAAAAACAATGGCCATTTCAAGCATACACCTTTTAAAAAACCACACTGTAATAAATACACTGATTATTAACAGTATGACATAAATTTTGTGCCATTTCCGAATTGCTTCCACGGACAGCCCTCCCCCTGTCTCTCAATTTAAAACATGGTAGAGAATTTATCATCACCTTTAAGTATGAAATCGCAAAAAAGGCCTCTCGTACTTTAGTATGAGAGGCCAGATTTACCAGTATCTATAAGGCTTATCTAAAAGACCGGGTATACTTTTGAAAGAGAGCAGAATCTTGATTATATTCCGGAAACGATAGCCGGTTTCAAAATCAATAATAGATGACAGCGGTGCGCCCATCAGGGGAAATTTCGCAAGCTCTCGGATTCGTTTGGTGATTATGGAGAGCACATTGGCTGCCGCTGCGGGGTTACACAGTTCCTCGGATACATATTCTTTTATCTTCAGCAAATCTTTTTGTGCTCTGGGGGAGATTTAATACTAACCATTTGTTATTCCCAGAGATGTTTTAGTTGTTCCTTTTTACGGCCCAGCATTTTAAATTACCACCTTGTATCTTTTAATATCTTTAATATTCGCCATAATGCTGGGGTTTCCTGCCTTGTAATTGGTTTTTGCTAGATTTGTATGGGTTTAGTGGGCTTTTTGAGGGTGTTTTGCAACACTCTCCTAGATAGTCCTTGATTTCCTCACAACATTTTTTATATTTTTTGCCGCTTCCACAAGGGCAACGGTCATTACGCCCCAGCTTTCCGAGCGTATGCCCCAGAATCCCCATCCGGTTTACAAAACTCTCTTCATTAAAGGGTTCCTTTTCTTTCAACACTTTAAATATAAAGGGTATCAGCAGTGAAGCTACGGCTGCCCTGGCCGCATGACCGGAGAATCCTTCCTTTACCAATCTTTCCACCGTTTTCTTTGTTTCCGGTGGATTCTTATCCTGCACTTGTTTTTCCACGACAGCTTCCAATAAAACATGCAGTACCGGATTTGTAGCGTTAATATCAATTGGAGACCTTAAATTAATCCTGTGTCCCCATAGGACTTTTAATTCCGGATGCTCAGATAAAATTACATCAATATAACAATCCTCTGCAAAGTCCTTGGCAAGCTGAGACTCCATATCTGTGGTTACTTCATTCTCCAATTCTTTTACCCCCACCCCCGATTATGAATATCGAAATTTAATTTCGACAGTTAAGGAAATATTCCTGTAAACTACCCAGCTGTACCGTATCAAATCAACAGCGGACAAATATACCCTTAAAGAATCCGTTTTTATTGACTAACCTTTGATAGTCGCCAATTTCCACTACCGCGCCCCTCTCCAAGATAATAATCTGATCCGCCTCTTTAATGGTGGAAAACCTATGGGCAATAAGCAATATGCTTAGCTGACCCCGTAAATCTCCAATGGCTTTCAAGGGCTTTTAGGACTTCATCAAGACAAAAAATGCTGGGCTGCCTCCCTGGCCAGGGCAATTTTGCGGTCCCGTTGGAATTTTTCCAGCGCCTCCGGATCAGGCTGCTGTCCTGACAACAATTTTTTAATCCCATAACAAGCCATATTTGATAAGCGTTGGCGGGAGGAAAACCGGTGGAGCCTGTCCCAGTCCAAATTTTCGGGAGGACTTGCAGGGGGTGTATCACGCACTAATGGGGCGATTAAATGTATAAGATAATTTTTCTCAGGATCTGGAATTCCCATAGGAACACCCCCTTTTTTTATGGGGCAGTTCTTTTGTGTCGTTGAAAACCGCCCTGCCTATTAACTGCCCGCATTCTTTGTTGATATATAAATTGATTTATAAGTTGATAAATTTCACGATGTAGCGTATACTGTGATTAGCCCCGGAAACACTATATTCAAAGAAGGCGAGGTGAGTATTATGCTGGAAAACAACCCGTCCGTAAAATCCATCCTAGACGCAATTGTCCCAATTACTCGTTTCAATCGAGGTGAAGCAAGCAAGATTTTTGACGAAGTCAATGCCAGAGGGGTAAAGGTCGTTTTGAAAAATAATGTACCGGCCTGTGTTCTGATCCGGCCTGAGCAATATGAAGAAATGGTCGAAGCACTGGAGGATTACGCACTCTTCTTTGAAGCCGAGCGCCGCTTAAAAGCATCAGATTCCAGTCAAACTATTCCGTCTAAAAACATCATGGAGCATCTTGGCATCAAGAAGGAAGAACTGCAGGATGTCGAGGTGGAGATTGAATGAGCACGTGGCATATCGAGTACATCAAAGCAGCGGAAAAGGATTTGCTTGCACTTGACCGGTCACAACAATTACAGGTCCTCAAGGCCATAGAAAAGGTCTCGGTAAATCCTTTGCCTATAAATGAAGGAGGGCTTGGCAAACCGTTGGGAAGTCACAGCGGGAACAACCTGTCAGGCTATCTGAAGATCAAGCTGCTGAAGCTCGGCATTCGTGTGGTTTATCAGGTGGTGCGCGAAGATTCTGTCATGAAAATTATCGTCATTTCTGTACGCGACGACGAAACTGTTTATAAACTGGCAAGGGATCGCACGAAATAGAGGCTGTCCTGCGATCTCGGTTGATGTACCCAAAAAAACAGCCCCCGCCATTTACGGAAGCTGTCTCGCCCTCGTCCGCAAACGTCCTGACATACCCCTCGTCAGCGCCGAGGGAAAAAGCCCAGTCCAAAGCGGTTAAAGCGCCGTTCAAATTGCCTTTCATATCGTAACCTAGCGCTTCAAGGCACAGAACCTCAACCTGGAGGCCGAGCTGGTTTTCCTGATTTGCCGCATTTGACAGGCGCCCCAGGAGGATGAGCGCGTCATCCGGGCGGTTTGCCGCCAAAAGATATCGGGCATAGACGATGTTTACGGCTGCTCTCTAAAGAGATATAGCCTGTTCTTTAAATCACCGAAAAAGACGATCCCCACCGGCCCCCCCCATTTTTCACCATTATTGCATATCGTCAAATTCCAGGTGATCACTATCTATTAAATTACCGCTTGTTCCTGCAAGCAAATCCTCTACTTCAAATACTGCAATCTCAATTTCCGGAGTTTCATATGGCTTCTTCATTTTTATAGCCATTCCTTTCGCTTCGCTCAAGGCACAAAGCCCAGAGAATTGACCGCCCCTACCGTCCCCAGCGCCCGCCTTCGCGGGCGGTGATTTCGGAGTGGCACGTCTTGCAGAGAGCCATAAGGTTGGCGTAGTCGTTGGTACCCCACCAAAAGCAAAAAGCCCCCAAACATTTTACATCTGGAAGCTTTGGCGGTTGTTTCTATGATACGATTATAAGGTCTCAATTAACAGATATCATCTCATGTTTTTCTCATCCAGTCAGGAAGATAACCTTAAAGGGATTGAAGATAAGCAGAGAAAGTCGGGGTCGGCAATTTTCTTTGCTTCTGGACCATCTTGGCCCATATCTGATTCCCTGTGTTTTCGTCTATAAGTCCTTGATTCAACGATTCGACAAGTATATCGCCGGTTGTCACATGCGCCAGATGAAACTGCGCTATGTACTGGCTAATGTCTTTCAGGTTATTGCTAGCGACAATTCCGTTGTTCACCTTGGCTAAAGCCAACGCAGCAGCCTCGCCGCGGCCAATTACCATTCGTCCTTTTAGAGGGGATATGGCTAAATCATGGTAAATCTCATATTCTTCAGTATTTGTCATAATCTGCATCGTAGAAATACTCCTGCTTGAAACCAGTGAAAGAATTTTTGCTTTTATATGCGGTATAAATGGATACAACAACTCATTATAGACGTCTTGGGGCAAAATAATTCTTCCTGGATACAACTGCAGAATCAGATTTTCCTGCTTAACCCACAGAAAAGAAGAGATGCAATCTGTATCAAAAAATAACTGATCAGTCATAGCTTTCTCCCTCTTCAGTGTCTAGCCCAAAAACAATGTCACTTCTGAAGGCATTAAGCAGGAGCTCTTCATATTTCCCGTTCGAAATGAGCTCCCGCTCCTTTAGCTCTTCGGCTACGGCAATATATCTACCAAAGGTGAAATACTGCCGGGTTTTCGGCGAAGGAATATATAGTTTGTCATCATATCCCAAGCGTAAAGCAGAGCGAATTATGCCTGTTTTCATGGTTTCTACCGCGTCGCGGCTTAAATAGTCCTCGTTGGTCAACCGCCACAAGGTAGCCTGCCTGCTCAATCCATAATGCTGTTCAATTTTAACAATATCATTAACATCCAGGCTACCCTTTTTCTTGTGCAGCTTATTTTTGATAAAATCGTTCAACGAATCGTATGGAGCCAGGAAATACGACGCAAACCTATCGGCTTCGATTTCCATCGGATCTTTGGTTTTATCGATGTCTTTCGCGCAAATAGTGGTTTTCAACTCATCATGAAAATAGAGGTGGCATAGCTCGTGAGCTGCGGTGAAACGCTGCCTTCCGTAGGTTAATGCTGAATTTATCGCGATTAGCTTGTTGTCATCGTCACGGATGCAAATGCCGCTTATCCGCTCGCTCATTGGATAAAACAGGCTTGTCATCTCTTCATTATTGCTGAGCATCGTGAAAATATCTATAGGAGAGTAGACATCCTCTCCGAAATGTTTACGCAATGACAATGCATCCGAATTGATCTCAATCTTTTCCTTCATGCCTGTTCTCCCTTTAAGAGGCCTTCCATCTCCCTTAAATTTAAGGCAATTTTATTAATAGCCGCTACGGTATGGAGGTCCTCGGAGGTAATGCTGGATGCCCGCAACGCGAACGGAAGCGGCGTGTATTGACTGTCCTCCGATGTAAAATAATTGATCGAACACCCAAAGAGGGTGGACAGCTTTTCAAGTAGTTCAGTGCTTAATTGACGCTCGTCTTTTTCATATCTCGATATATAGCTTTGATTGACACCAAGGTATCCCGCTATTTGTCCTTGAGTTAGGCCACTTTCTTCTCTTAATTTTTTGAACTTTTCTCCAATCTGGCTAAAGTTCAACATATGTGATCCCTCCTTTAGGATTATTATATGCAATTGTTGTCATTAAAACAACAGCTTCTATTAAAAGATTTATGACAAATAGGCTCAAAGTATCCTTCTACGCTCCATAGAGAAAAATTGCAAGCCGGTTCAAACCAGGACATGAATTCCATTGCCTGCTGGTAACGGAGGATTTAGTGAAAGGCGATTTTAAATCGGAAACTCCCAATACCAAATGGCTGACCGATATCACCGAGTGAAATGCCGGGACGGCAAACTTTATCTATGCGCCGTATTAGACTGTTTTGATGCTTCCATTGTCGGATTTTCCATGGACATCAACATGAAGACACCGTTATGCACATCAGTGTTACTGGCCACTATAAAATGAACACAAATGGCCATGAAAAGTAGGCCACCTGCAACTGGGAATGCAGGTAAAACAAGGCCCACTCCCTAAATGTATCCCTGGTGTGTGAGCAGCACCGTAACCAGAGAATGAGGGAGTGATCCAAAATTGACGGAGGTGGCCACCATCGTGGACATTGTGCGCCTAAAAGAAGAAGGTCTATCACAAAGGGCAGTATCCAAAAGGCTGGGAATAAGCCGGGCTACCGTAAGCAAGGAAGATGTCAGGGGGACGGGGTTGTTGACAACTTTTTTCCTTTGTGTGGCGCAAGTACATTATTAGCCTTGGTTTTATTTGCCATATTTTAGCCGCCTCACATTAATAGGATAGCGGATGATATTCTGCACCTGTTCAATGAAAACAGAAAACACCCGTTTGGCCGTGTTGGCATCTGTATCCTCCAAAGACAGTTTATTTTTGAGGGCATCCCCCAGTGCAAACAGAATCCCCTCGGAAATAGAAAAAATAACGCCGTCCTGGTCAAAGTACCGCTTATACTGATAATAATTTTGGGCCAGCATCAAATCCCTTCCTGTGTCGCCTAAGTCGAATTCGGTCAGATATGCTATTCAATTTTTCGGCATTATAGCATTATTATCCTTCTTTAAATCTTCAGCCGTTCTGCCCTGTTATGATATCGGCGATAACAACAGTTTTTAAGGCAAAACAAAAACCACCCACCGATAAGTTTCTTTTTATACTAATAAGGATTTGGTCTGTTCGCATTGCAATGCGGAAAAGTCTATCCAATTCGTGGCCGCTCCCATTAGCAAACGATGGCGGTTACAACCGGAAAAACAAGAATCGAAGCCAGCGGTCGCTATCCATATCAATCTTGCTATGGTAAGTGCCACAGATGTATTCGCCCCCGATCTTCGATGGCAGAAGCCACGAAATCTTGCCGCCGAGCCTATAATCAGCTCACTTTTTTGCGTATAGAGCGCCTCATTTCATGCTGGGCATATCAGCCTTATCAGCCTGCTCCACAAGATATTCTCTTTGCCGAAAGCCCAGCATCCCGGCAATCATAGAGACCGGGAACATGCGGATTTCACGGTTGAGCTTGGTCACGCTGTCGTTGTAAATCAGGCGGCTGGTGCGCACCATATTTTCAAAGGTTTGCACCGCGTCCATAGTTTTGATATAAGTTTCGTTGGCCTTTAATTCGGGGTATTGCTCCGCTACCATGGCAATCCGGCCCAGGGCTTCGGAAATAATTCCCTCTTGGCGCAGCACATCATCCGGGGTGGATTTGGCCGTGATGACGCTTCTCCTTGATTTGATTGTTTCAATCAACGCTTCGCTTTCGTGCCTGGCATAGCCCTTGGTCAAGTCCAGAAGCGCCGTCAGAGCGTCGAAACGGCTTGACAGCTGCACCCCGATCTGACTCATGGCGTTGCTGATATTCTCATCAAGCACCACCAGTCTGCGCTGGGTGGAGATGATCCATAGCACAATGACCGCAGCAATTACGGCGATTGTGATGAAAGTTGGCAGCATAATAAAGTCTCCTCTTTGTTTATTTTTTATGGGCAGACAGACCGCTATTTTGTCCGTCTGCCCATTTTACAGCTTGTATAACCGGCGGGCAAAGGAAGCTCCCCGCCCGCCGCCGGTACATGAGGGTTATTAATTCAATGTGATGCTATCGATAATATCCGCCGGATTCGCTTCAAGGGAGGTGTTCGCCCCCGTGTCATAAGTAAAGCCTACTTGCTGCTCACAGTCCTGACCTTCTATTGAAAAGAACAAAGTAAGGTGACAAACGGTTTTGTTTTTGCCGCTTGCAGCGCCGTCACCCGTGCAGGTCAGTCCTCCGTGTACGGTGACACGCCGGGCTCAATCCAAGCCTTGCCGTCGCGCCAGTCCACATCAAAGTCGAACAGCTTCGCGATGTCGCGCAGCTTGATGTAGTTGTTGCCGCCGATATTGTAAGCGGTCAAGTCTGTCACATTGCCGGCCCACTCGCCCCATTTGTCGTACAGCATAAACCCGGTAGTGCTTAGCGTTGCATTCTTGCTGTCCGTGCCGATTGCGGCAAGCTCTCCGCCCACAGCGGAGTAAGCCGCCAAGTTGTATAACTTCGCTTTACCGTCCTCCCAGCGGACATCAAACCGTGTTTTCAAGAGCGCCGCAACATTTTGGAGCTTGACGTAGTTATTGCCGCCAATGTTGTATGCGGGCAGATTTTATTTCACAGCTTCACGCTACCATAAATTCCCCTCAAAAACCGTCCGCTGCATGAAACATGATTTTTTCGACATGAAACATGGTGTCAGATACAGCAAAACCGCCCCCGGAGTTGTCCGTGAGCGGTTCTTATGATGACTATGATGCAGTCCCCGTATAGGCCGCGCCGGGCTGGATGACCGCCTGACCCGCCGCGTTGTCATAGTACACATTAAACTGCGACGCCGTTCCGGAGAGTTTCTGCGCGAACTCACGCAGCTGGAGGTAGTTGGTATCGCCGTCAATCAGCCGCGCGTCCGCAAAGGTAAAGACTTCGCCGTTCATCTTGAACTTCGTTCCGCTGGGCCGGATATTCGTTGTGTTTTGAAGCTTGGTTTGGGCAACCGTGCCGCTGTACGGCTTGCCGGGCTCAATCACGGCATACTGGCCGTCGTAGCCCACGTCGAACTGCGCGGCGGTGCCGCTGAGTATGGCCGCGACGGCGCGTAGCTGCAAGTAGTTGGTGTTGTTTATCGAGTACGCCGCTGTGACGGATACGGGCTGGCCGTTCATAACAAAACTCGTCTGGCTGGGCGCTGCGGTAAGCCCCGCATGCGCGGCGGGGGTGGGCTGCTCAGACGGTGCGGGGGCCCAATCAGTCGTCTTCGGGATTTCATCGCCGCTCAATTCCCAAAAAACGACTTCGGAACGACCGTAAGCTCCCTTACCTCTAAACACAGTGATGGGATCTCCTAAATTGTAACCTACTGTGTAGGCTCTGACTACCAAGTCAGTGTCAGATGCCGGTCGTAGGCTGTACTTACGGTGGCTGTTTGCTACACCGAGGCTTTCAGAGTAGGTGTTCCAAAGAAACGGGCTTTTCACAGCCGCCACCTTCCACCCGTAATCGGAAACGGCATCGGTACCCACTCCCAAATACCTTCCGTCAGCAATTCTCAGCGTTATTTGATTGTTCCCCTTGTTTTCCACATAAAACGCTCGCGTCCAAGGCGTCGCACAGTTCCAAGCGTTAAGCTCCACCAAGTCGGCTCTTATGACGTCAATAATACTGTAAGCTTCGTGAACGTCAAAACGGAGGCTGTACCAACCATCGGCTGGTGTTTTTGGGGTGCCGGGAGCCGTCGCTCCGGCTGGGGCATCCGTGGGGATAAACCTGAACTCGCTATGTTCGGGCCCGTCAGGGACGGGGTGACTCGGACAAACCCATTTGTCTATATGGCTCCATAAAATAATAGCGGTTCCGTCCGCTTTTTGCTGACCGGAGGCGTTTAATATCATATCTCTATTCGCCATTGGACGCAGGCTGCAAATATCCTTGCTAGGTTTATTTTCACCGCAGAGTCGCCAACTCTGCAAATGACTATCGGAGCCACGCGCCAACGCCTTTACCCGCGCTCCGTTCGACACGCCGTCTACACCCAAATACCTTCCGTCCATCGTCTCCAAAGAGTATGCATCACCAAGTCCACCGTTTCCGAGGTAGTACAAAAAAAACTTGGCGTTTCCTTCCGGGGTGTTGGTTTTGTCGCGCAATTCCGCATTGCCATTGGCGTCTAAATTAAGATAGTTGCCCATACACCGAAGATAGTACCAGCC
Source organism: Pelotomaculum sp. (assembly GCA_018435055.1). Taxonomy (GTDB): domain Bacteria; phylum Bacillota; class Desulfotomaculia; order Desulfotomaculales; family Pelotomaculaceae; genus Syntrophopropionicum. The sequence continues at coordinate 167,564 of JAHDOA010000004.1, forward strand.
GTTTTTAGGTGTGGGGTTGTTGGGATGGGATGCATGTGCAGTCATCGGCAGCATGGTCAGCGCCATGCATAGAACGAGCAGGATACTCATAAATCGTTTTTTCATAATGTTATCCCTCCTTTAGAAATTTTGTTTCATATAAGATTTTATTTCACAGCTTCACGCTACCATAAATTCCCCTCAAAAACCGTCCGCTGCATGAAACATGATTTTTTCGACATGAAACATTGTTTCGGGAATTCAGCTTTTATGGTAATATGGGAATTCGGTTTTTATGGTAAAATTGGGTAGGAGAAGTAGAATTATAAAGAAAGGAGGAATACTTATGTTTCAGATCGCAGTCTGTGATGACAATATTGACGAGCTATCCAATATGGTACAGCTTATTAACCTGTATAGAGCATCAAAAAATTTTAGCTGCGAATACGCCGTCTTTCCAAACGGATTTGATCTGGTTTCGGCCCTGGAAAGAGGAAAGCGGTTTGATATATATTGTTTGGATATTATTATGCCGGGCTTTACGGGCATTGATGTGGCAAAGGAAATACGCACGTTTGACAAAACCGCGCCGGTTTTATTCTTTACCTCATCACCTGAGTTCGCTTTGGAAAGCTATTCAGTGAAAGCCATCAACTATGTACTAAAGCCAATCTCAAAAGAAAAACTGTTCTTCACCTTCGATGAAATGCTGGAGCAGATCAAAGCGGAAAAAGATGGGGATGCGGTTATCGTAAAGAGTAATGAGGGCATTCAAAAAATACTGATCTCCAATTTGGTTTTTGTCGAGGTCATCGGCAGAAATGTGCTCTATCATCTGCGTTCCGGCAAGGTTGTCGAATGTACGCAAGCCTTTTCCTCTGTCTGCGATAATCTGATGAAATATGGGTGTTTTATCAAACCCCACCGTTCCTATCTTGTGAATATGCAGTATGTGGATACTATTGAAAATCACCGGATAACCCTGCAGACACTTTCATCGGTTCCCATTGCTCAGGGAAAATCGCGGGGAATTAAGCAGCAGTATCTGGCTTTTCAAATGGAGGATAATTAGGATGAATCATTTAATCATAATCAACTTTGCCTTTGTCCTCTTTTTTGGAGTTGCTCTAAGCCTCTCTTTTGCCGATATCGGAATTAAGAAAAACAGCCGGCAATATGTCGTGATATTTGGTTTCTTAGGAATAATTCAGTTGCTTGCATATTACACTGGGGGAGATCAACTTTTATTTAAATCATATCCGTTCTTAACGCATATTCCATTATTCCTGCTGTTAAAATACTTCTACAAAAAGAACTCCTATATAGCCGGAATTTCCATACTTTCGGCTTATCTGTTTTGTACGCCCCGAAAGTGGATCGGAACCGCGGCCTCCTTTTTTTGGGGTTATGATATGGGTGTTTCCCTTATAGTTCAGATTTTCATCACTATACCCTTGTTAGTGCTTATCATAAGGTATTTTTCCCCCTATGTGGTACGCTTGAGATTCGAAAGCAACCAGATATTGAGGCTCTTTATTTCGGTACCGCTCGTATATTATATACTTGAATATACTCTTACGGTTTATACCGACCTGTTATATCAAGGCGGCGCCGCCATCGTTGAATTCTTGGACGCTGCGGTAGTCATTGTTTACTTTATTTTTTCAATTATATATCTTAAAACCCTTTACGAGAAAAAGGAAATTGAACTTGAACAAGTTTTGTTCAAAGTCCTGGCTGCTCAGTCCCAAACAGAAATAGAAACCCTCAGAAAATCTCAGGAGCAGTCCGTTATTTACCGTCATGATTTAAGACACCATTTGAATTATCTACATGGCTGTATTGCTGAAAATAATTTAAAAGGGGCACTGGCTTATATAACTGAAGTCTCTAAGGAAATCGACAATGCCCGGATAACACGGTATTCGGAAAATGAGCCGGTAAACCTGATCCTTTCCTCTTATGCGGCTAAAGCAGCCGAAAAGAAGATTCACACTGAAATCCATGTTTCCGCTGGGGATTTCAGTAGATTTACGATACCGGATTTATGTATTTTACTTTCCAACGGCTTGGAAAACGCCATACAAGCCTCTGAACAGATAGCTGACAGCAATAAACGCTATATCAAGTTGCGTTTGTATTCCAAGAATACAAAGCTGTGCATTGATATCCGCAACAGCTATCAGACAGAACCGGTCTTTCATCAGGGTCTGCCTGTATCAAAAGAACAGGGACATGGCTTTGGCACAAAAAGTATGGCTTATATCGTGGAAAAGCATGTCGGTGTATTTCAGTTTGCCGTCAAGGATGGCTGGTTTATATTTCAGGCTACTGCATAAAAAAGGGTGTCGGGGAAGGGTGTCGGGGGGACGGGGTTGTTGACACCTTTTATACCTTCTGCGCCGGCGCCCCAGAACCAGGCGCCGTGCACCGGGCTAGACATTTAATGACCAGGCAAAGCTGAATCTGGCGGACGGCTGTCACCTGTAAATTTATGCCTAATCGTGTTGATCAGATCGAACAAAGTGCATGTTATCCAAGATGTTTAGCAGTTTTTACAATCTACTTGAATTTGGAAATAAAAAGGTCCGCGGGTCCATAAATCTGCAGACTCAAACTGTCCGTGTTTGCGGTAGTCAAGATGCGCCATGCCCAGCTTGGCGAAGAAAAACACGGCTAGAATCAGGTCGATGGCAGGGAAACCACCTTGTTGACCACGGTTTTGATCCGGCAAACGTCTCCGAGATTACTATTGAATACCAAAAAGCGCCGTCTTAAACGATGCCTTATTTTTCCCGGAAATAATAAAAAACCCAGCGGTTCTGGGCTTTTCATTGTATCAATTATTGAGTTTACTTTTGGTGGAGGCGGGGGGATTCGAACCCACCGTCCGGAAGACCGACCACAGGAGTTTCTCCGAGCGCAGGCTGCAGTTTAGGTTTCGTTCCGCGGGCGCCTACAGCCGGGCTCCCTTGGGACTATCTCGATCAGTCTTGCTTAAACCCTCCGAGAATTGGACTTAAGCCAGCCCGTTTAAATGACCCTCTAGCCCGGGCCACGGGCCCAACGCGGGTAGAAGGTTAGACAGCAATTAAGCTGCTAAGGCGTATTCGTTATTGGCAATTATATTTTTTCCACCGTTTTGCGGGCTGATGGACACCCCGGCTCGCTCCTCCTGCCACCGCTTCCCCCGTCGAAACCATGACGCCCCCATATTTTAGCAAACGTGACAGCTATTTATATTAATATTTCCTTTTTAACATTTTTTCATTCTTTCCCTGACCGCCCGTTCCATTTCCCTCTTGGCGTCCCTTGCGGCGAGATCTTCCCGGCGGTCATAGAGTTTTTTGCCTTTGGCCAGGGCCAGCTCCACCTTGGCCAGGCCGTTTTTAAAGTAAACCTTCAGAGGGATCAGGGCTAACCCCTTTTCTCTGGTCTTGCCCAGCAGCCGCATGATTTCCTGCTTGTGCATCAGCAGCCGGCGGGTGCGCTTGGGTTCGTGGTTAAACCGGTTACCCTGCTCGTAAGGGCTGATATGCATATTATACAACATTAGTTCGGCATTTTCAACGCGGGCATAGCTGTCCTGCAGGTTGGCCTTGCCGGCGCGCAATGACTTGACCTCCGTCCCGGTGAGAGCCAGGCCGGCCTCGTATGTTTCCAGGATGTGATACTCATGCCTGGCTTTGCGGTTTTCGGTTACTGTCTTAATGGACATTGGGGTAATCTCCTGAAAAATAAACCCTTTTCCGCCCGGCGACTGGAATAAGGGATTTTGTGACGGTTATCTCAAATGCAATTTAATTATAGCAGTGAACTTTTTTTTGTCAAGGTGTTGAAGGAATGGGAACTTTGATGGGGTATAACCCGCCGGTACATCTGGTTGAAGACGGCACCACAATGATATCAGCCCGGGAAAACACACCCAGTTGAACGCACACGGGAACCATCCCTGTTTGTTCGTACCGGTTTTAGGTCGAGGGTTTCTTCCTGTCCGTCCCAGGTAATCGTAAGCGCATGGGAGCCATTATCAACAGGGTAACTGCTGCTTCCTTCTTGACCGTTAAAATAATAGCAATTTTCATCCTTTTTGTATATACCGTTCCCGCTGCCACTCCTGGTTGGGGTTTCATATGAGTACTTTACCGCCTGGACGGATTCGGGATTAGGCCCGGTGTACCTTGCCGACCATTTGCCTATGCTATACTGATCCGCATGGGTGACCCCGGCTGAATCTTTAAACCAGTGTTGGTAGTATTTAACTAAATACTGCGCATCCCAGTTTCGGCTTTGAGCCATAAAAACGATCTGCTGACTGTTATTTAAAAAGTCCACAGTGTTTTCTAAGTTTTCTAGTACCTGTCTCTCATATGATGGGATATTCTTCACCGCACTTAAGTCCAGCAGATCGACGATTAAAACATTCCGTGCAGTATAGGAATTGGTCAGATACCCGTCAGGGACTGCTTCAAATGTTGGCGGTAAACTTGTGGCCGGATTTTCGCCTGTCCAGACAACTTGTTTGCGTTCGGAAATATCATCAAAAACGTAGATATAGATGGTTTGGTCACTGTCATTGATCGAGAAAACTGCCGGGGCAACTGTATTGATCACATAATTAGCGGGCTCGACAGCTTTTTCGTCAATGAGCGTTAGACCGGCCTCTTGAAAAGCAAGCTTAACTTCATCCAATGTAAAAGGTTGCTCATATTGAAACCTGGAATCAAGACTCTCACTTACCGGGTCAACTTTGCTGAGGTTTTCGTTTTGCGTCCTTTGATTAGAGCAGCCTGACACAATAAAGGCCAAGACTAACATGGTAATAAATATTTTTTTCATTGATAAATCCTCATTTCCCGCAGATGGCAGCTTATCATTCTAAAATACTTCGATAGATCATACGCCTTGCCCCTACAATGAAAGGCGGTAACCAGCTGTGGAAAAAAAGTTTGGCCGGCTGAGCGCACACGAAAACCGTCCCCGCGTGTTAAAGGTTCAATTCTTTGGCAATGCCCTGCATGGCTTCCAGGCCGAGGGCCATGAATTCCTCCAGGCTGAGGCCCGTTTCCGTGCAGGCGGAGATTGTTTCCCTGTTGGCGCCGCGGGCGAAGGCTTTTTCCCCGAACCGTTTAAGCAGAAAAGGAACGTCAATCGCCGCCAGCTTTTTCTCCGGGCGGATCAGCGCTCCGGCCACGATCAGGCCGGTCAGCGGGTCGGTGGCGAAAAGGGCCTTGTCCATCAGGGAAAGCCGCGGCAGGCCGTGGATATCGTTATGGACCTTTACCGCGTACACAATGTCATCGGGCAGCCCCAGGCCGGCCAGCATTTCCGCTCCCTCTATGCTATGCCGCGCGTGGTCGTCCTTGGTCCTGTCGTAGTCGATGTCGTGCAGCAGCCCGGCCAGGCCCCATTTCTCCACGTCCTCGCTGAAATGCTCCGCCAGCCTGCGCATTACTGCCTCAACAGCCAGCGAATGGTTAAAAAGATTTTTATTTTTTAAATTCTTTTTAAGAAGCGCCAGGGCTTCATCCCTGTTCATCCCATTCCCTCCTTCTCCGGCGTCGCAGCCGGCTCAACCTTGAGAAATTTTGCCCTGGCCCGGGCGGCGACAGTCCCGTCAGGCAGGGTAACGCTGGCGGCCATCTCCAGCAGACGGCGTTTTTGCGATACCATCTTTCCCTCGATGGTCAACTCCGCCCCTATGGGCACGGCGGCGCTGTAGCGGACGGTCATTTCCGCCGTCATAGCCGTAAAGCCGTGATCCCACAGCCACTTGCCCATGATTTCGTCCATCATGGTGGCAATCAGTCCGCCGTGCACCACGTCATTCCAGCTCTGGTGTTCCGGGCCGGTTGTAATGCGTGAGCGGCACACCTCCCCGTCATGTTCAAAGACCATCTTCAGACCGATGGGGTTGTTGGGGCTGCAGCCAAAGCAAATATTGTGTTCGTCTTTCAGCGGCCTGATCATATCCAAGTTCCTTCTACCCCCTTCCAGCCTTTGTACTTGCCCATAATAGGAACAAATTCGCCCTTCGGGCGACCTGCAGGCTTACAACGCGGCTTAAAGTTCGCCCCTTACCCTTATTATTGTCCAGGCTCATTCCCCTCGGGCTCGGCCAAACTCGGCGCTTCGCGCCTCAAACAGTGGCCTCGCTTTTCCTCGGGGTCATTTCGCTCTTTGAATTAGGGCTCAATATCACCGCTAACGCAAGACTGCAGGTCACTTATCCACAAAGTATACTTTCCTAAACAACAAGGTAAATTTCCATAAAGTGAAAATGCCGGGTTCCCCCGGCGTTTTTCTCTAGTGAAACAGGACTGAAGCAATGATCAGCGAAATGGTGCCGGCGACTTTGATCAGCGGGTTCATAGCCGGACCGGATGTGTCCTTGCAGGGGTCGCCGATAGTGTCGCCGATAACCGCCGCCTGGTGGACCGGGTTAGGCTGCCCGTCGATCTTTTTGCCGCCCAGGTTGCCGGCTTCAATCCACTTCTTGGCGTTGTCCCAGGCGCCGCCGGCGTTGGAGAGGAACAGTGCCATCAGAACGCCTGTCGCCGTAAGACCGGCCAGGTAACCGGCCAGGGCCAGGGCTCCCAGGCCAAATCCCACAATCAGGGGCATAGCAACAGCCACAAGGCCCGGGAAGATCATTTTTTGGATAGCGGCGCCGGTGGCAATGTTGACGCAGCGAGCGTAATCCGGTTTTGCTGTTCCGTCCATAATACCTTTGATTTCACGGAACTGGCGGCGCACTTCGTTTACCATGCCGAAAGCTGCGTCACCCACGGCACGCATGGTGGAAGAACCGATAACGAAAGGAATCGAGGCGCCGATCAGCAGTCCCACCAAAACCGTGGGATCGTTCAGGTTGATCACCAGGCGCCCGTCCGTAAGCAGGTGCTGCAGTTTGGGGTTCCTCACTATTTCATCGGCAAAGGCCTGGAAGAGAGCCAGCGCGGTCAGCGCGGCGGAACCGATAGCAAAACCTTTGGCAATAGCCGCAGTGGTGTTGCCCACCGCGTCGAGCTTATCGGTTATTTGACGGACTTCAGGCGGCAGCTCGGCCATTTCGGCAATCCCGCCGGCGTTGTCGGCGACAGGTCCGAAAGAGTCCATGGCTACCACGATACCAGCGGTGGAGAGCATGCCCATCGCTGCCATGGCAATGCCGTAGATAGCGTGGCTGGGCTGAACCCAGCCGGCAACCCAGAAAGCAAAGTAGATGGCGGCGGCGAAAACCACCATCGGGAAAAAGACAGACTCCATACCTACAGATAAACCGTGAATGACGTTGGTGGCCGGGCCGGTCTTGGAGGCCTCGGCGATGCGGAGGCAGGGAGGCTTATTATTGGCGGTATAGTACTCAGTCAGGGCGCCGATGGCCACGTTAACGACCAGGCCGGCTACAACAGCCAGGAAAATGCCCATCCCCTCGCTGGCGAAAGTCCAACTGGCCAGGAAATAGACGCCGATGGCTGTCATTATATTGGTTGACCACAGGCCCACATTCAAGGCTGCCTGCGGGTTGCCGCCCTCACCGGTGCGGACAAAGAAGGTGCCGATTATGGAAGCGATAATACCGATAGCGCCGACCACCAGGGGGAAGAGCGCTCCTTTAATGCCAAAAATCGTGTTGCCGATAATCATGGCGGCGATGGTTGTGGCCGCGTAAGATTCAAACAGGTCGGCGCCCATACCGGCGGTGTCGCCCACGTTGTCGCCCACGTTGTCAGCGATAGTGGCCGGGTTGCGCGGGTCATCCTCGGGGATGCCGGCCTCGACCTTGCCCACCAGATCGGCGCCCACATCAGCGGCCTTGGTATAGATACCGCCGCCTACCCGAGCGAAGAACGCGATGGCGCTGGCGCCGAAAGCAAAGCTGTTAATGACCACGGGGTCTTTATAAATTAGAAATAATACCGAAACACCCAGCAGGCCCAGACCGGCTACGGAAAGGCCCATCACCGCGCCGGCGCGGAAAGAAACTTTCAGCGCCTTGCCCAGACCGACGCTCCGGGCGGCTTCCGCCGTGCGGGCATTGGACTTGGTGGTGCTGTTCATGCCTATGTATCCGGCAATAGCTGAGCTGATGGCGCCTACCAGGAACGATACGGCAAGGGCGCCCCCCTGCACGCGGGGATCAAGCCGCGGCAGTACCAGGACCAGTAAAATGGCAATTATAATGGTAAAAGGTATTAATGTTTTATACTGGCGGTTCAGGTAAGCCATAGCGCCTTCCTGGATAGCCTCGGAAATCTCCTTCATCTTTGGCGTGCCCATGGACTCTTTAAGAATGCTGGCAAAAGTCACAAGAGCAAAAACAAGAGCTACGGCCCCGACAATTGCGCCGATTGCGGCCAGTGTCATTGATTCCTGCACTGACTTATTACCTCCTTACTAAATATTTTTATCTCAAGATAGCTAATATTAAACATAGCGCCCCTAATAAAATGGCTACCGCGATAGTGACCTTGCCCAGGAGCTCGTCCAAACCTTTTTTCTTGCCGAACAATGTTTCCGCTCCTCCGGAAATTGTCCCGGAGAGACCGGCGCTTCTGCCTGATTGCAGAACAACAGCGGTAATAAGGGCTATCGCCAGAAGCACTTGAACTACAGTCAAAATAATTTTCAGTACGTCCACTTAATCCCCTCCTTACGATGGAAAATAACAAAAGGAAAATACCAAGAAGTATTATACCATAATGTGAAAAAACTAACAAACCAGGGTGTGCTCAGGGTATTCGATTCTATCCAAAAACAAACCCCGCGCAGGCGCTGCCGGTCCCCCTTGCATACTGTCGCGACCGGCCAGGATGCCCGCCACTCCCCCGGGTTTAAGCTTGCCCAGGCCAACCCGGATCAGCGTCCCGGTAATCATCCGGGCCATATGATATAAAAATCCATCCGCCCGCATTTCTATGCAAATCAGTTCGCCTGCCCTGCTCACCTCTATTCCGAAGAGGCTGCGCACAGTGGTTTTGACCGGCGTTCCCAGCGCCCGGAAGGCGCTGAAATCCTGCTTTCCCACCAGGCTCCTGGCGCCGTCCCGCATAGCCTCTATATCCATAGTACGGGGTATATGATAGCTGTAAAGCCGCATAAACGGGGAAGGCATTCTGCCATTATAGATCACATACCGGTAGGTCTTGGCCGCCGCCGAAAAGCGTGCGTGAAAAGAATCCGGCGCCGCCACTGCGTCCAGGGCGACAATATCCGCCGGCAGAACACTGTTCAGGGCGTATGTGAGGCGCTCAGGCGGGATTCTCAAACCACCCGGTTCAAAATTAACCACCTGGCCGCGGGCATGCACACCGGCGTCAGTCCTGCCGGCGCCAATAACCCTGATTTCCTTTTCAGCCAGCCTGGACAGCCCTTCTTCAAAAACCCCCTGCACAGTCTTAAAGCTTGTACCGCGCTGTTCCTGGAAACCATGATAATTTGTGCCGTCATAGGCTATTGTCACCTTGATGTTAGCCATCTGATCCTCTAAAAACATTTTAAAATCCTGTTAATCCTGTGATATTTTTTAAACAAACCTTAGGGCAATAACCCCTGCCAGTACAGCCATCGTCACCCCGATGACCACATAATCCGCTGCGCTGAATTTGAGGGCGTTCATCCTGGTCCTGTTGGCGCCGCCCCTGTAACAGCGGGACTCCATGGCGACAGCCAGGTCATTCGCCCGACGCAGCGCTCCTGCAAAAAGAGGCACGAATAACGGGAGGAGGCTCCTGGCCCATCTGGCCGGGCTGCCGGTGGTAAAACCCGCCCCCCTGGATCGCTGGGCGCTGATTACTACCTCCGCCTCCTGCAACAGGGTAGGAATAAAACGCAAGGCCAGGGTCATCATCATAGCCAGTTCATGCGCCGGCACGCCCAGCCGCCGCAAAGGAGATATTATGCTCTCCAGGCCTGCTGTAAGTTTGATCGGGGGAGTCGTCAGCGTCGGCAGAAAGGCAATTAAAATCAGCAGCGCCAGGCGCAAGACTATCTCAACGGCGGCGAACATTCCTTCCCGTGAAATCTTCAGCGGACCCAGTACGGCCAGTAGCGTCCCGGGCGTTAAAAAGGCCTGGAGCAGGAAAGTAATAACAAGAAGCAGCCAGAGTGACTTAAGGCTGCCTAATATTATACCTGGAGGCAGCTTCGATACTAGTAAAGCTGTTAAAGTCAGCAGTGCGGCCAGGAGGAACCCCTGCCAATTGGCAAATGCCAAAATCGACACGGCGGCAGCCAGGACACCGATTACCTTTGTCCTGGGATCCAGGCGGTGCAGCAATGAATCACCGGGTATATACTGCCCCAGGGATATGCCGCTTAACATAGCGTTTCTCCCAGCAGGACGGCGATTTCTTCCTCAGCCTCAGCCACAGTCAGCACATCAGTCCGGACTGGTTTACCCAACAAACGGAGCTGGCGCATCAAGCGGGCCGGCGCCGGCAGATCCAATCCGATCGCCGTTAACTCCGCCGCGCGGCTGAATATTTCCCGGGGAGAGCCTTCCATAACAAGCCGCCCCCGATTAAGCACCGCCACACGCTCTGCCATGAGCGCTACTTCTTCCATGTCATGTGTAACCAGGATAATAGTAGCGCCTTCCCTGCGCCGGAACTCCTCGACATGTTCCATCAACTGCCGCTTGCCCTGCGGGTCGAGCCCCGCCGTCGGCTCATCCAGGATTAGTATCTGCGGCCTCAGCGCCAGCACCCCGGCGATGGCCGCTTTTCTGCGCACGCCTCCGCTCAGGTGAAACGGGGACATCCGGCTTGCTGCAAGCGGGTCAAGGCCCACCAGCCGCAGCGCCTCATGTACGCGCTCCGTTACCTCAGCCTCAGTGAGGCCCATATTTCTGGGGCCAAAGGCTACGTCGGCAAAAACCGTCTCTTCAAAGAGTTGCTGCTCGGGCTGCTGAAAAACCAGTCCCACGCTACGCCAGAGATTACGCCGCTGTCTTTTGTCCGCAGTATCAATCCCACACACCCGCACCTTGCCGGCGGTAGGCGTCAGGAGCCCGTTAAAATGCCGGACCAGAGTTGATTTGCCGGAGCCGGTAGAGCCGATAATCGCGAAAAAAACGCCTTTTTTTATATCCAGAGAGATACTGTCTAAGGAAGTAACCTGGAACGGCGTACCCGGAGAGTATATATGCGTTAGCTGAACAATCTCGATAATAGATGACATAAAGAAGCGCCCCCTCTAACGTCAGGGTTCCCCCCTTAGTCCTCCAGGGCCTTATTTTTGAAATAAGCCAATAAATCGTAAATTGTAAGAATTTCTTGCGGCAGCGGAAAACCCCGTTTTCTCAAACCGTGCGCTATTTCAAGCGCCGCGGGCAATTTCAAGCCTATTCCCGCCAATAATTCAACCTCGGCAAATACCATGGCAGGCGGACCGGATATTGCAATTCTGCCGTCCGACAAAACAACGACCCTATCCGCCAAAACAGCCTCTTCCATAAAATGGGTAACAAGTACTACAGTTACTTTCATGGTCCGGTTCAGACGGATAAGCGTTTCCATCAATTCATCGCGACCCGCCGGATCGAGCATGGAAGTAGGTTCGTCCAGGACCAGACACGAGGGACGCATGACCAGCACCCCGGCAATAGCCAGTTTTTGCTTTTGCCCGCCGGAAAGCAGGTGGGGAGCATGACTGGCGTATTGCGAAAGGCCGGTCAAACGCAGGGTTTCTGCCACCCTTTTCTGCACTTCCTCAGCAGGCAGACCCAGGTTTTCAGCGCCGAACGCCGCATCCTCCTCAACGAGGGAACTGACGATCTGGTTGTCCGGGTTTTGAAAAACCATGCCCACCCGGCGGCGGATCTCCCAGACATTTTCCGGAATCATGGTGTCCATCCCGGCGACAATGACACGACCGCCTGAGGGCTTTAACATCGCATTGAAAAGCCTGGCCAGGGTAGACTTGCCCGACCCGTTGGGACCGGCAATCACAAGGAACTCCCCTGCTTTGACCTCAAGGTCTATGCCGGACAAGGCCCTGTACCCGCCGGCGTTGTCACGGTTATAAATATAAGTGAGATCCTTGACAGCTATAAATACTTCATCCACTACACTAGTTCTAAAATAACCATTTCCGCAGCGTCGCCGCGACGGTGTCCCACTTTAATCAACCGGGTATAACCGCCGGAGCGGTCGGCATACTTCGGCGCTATTGTATCAAATAGTTTTTTGACCACTTCTTCTTCGTACAGATAGGCAAGCGCCTGGCGGCGGGCCGCGAGATCCCCCTGCTTGGCGGTTGTGACCAGTTTTTCGGCAATGCTCTTTACTTCCTTGGCCCTTGTTTCGGTTGTATTAATCCGTTCATCCCGGAAGAGGGATGTGACCAGGTTGCGGAGCATGGCTTTGCGGTGGTCTGTTTTAAGACCTAATTTCTGGTATCCCACTTTTCAAAAAGCCCTCCCTTACTCGTCGTCTTTCCTTAGCGAGAGGCCTAGTTCACCCAGCTTGTTAATGACTTCCTCCAGGGACTTTTTTCCCAGGTTTCTTACCTTCATCATGTCTTCTTCGTTCCGCTGGATTAGTTCCTCTACAGTATTTATTCCGGCCCGTTTCAGACAGTTATATGAACGCACTGAAAGGTCCAGTTCCTCAATAGTCATCTCCAGGAGCTTGTCTTTTTGCTCCTCTTCTTTCTCTACCATGATCTCAACCTCGCTGACACTTTCCGTAAGCCCAATGAACAGACGCAGGTGATCGTTCAGTATTTTAGCTGAGAGGCTGGTAGCCTCATCGGGCCTGATGCTGCCGTTGGTCCATACTTCCAGCGAAAGCTTGTCAAAATCGGTAATCTGGCCGACCCTGGTATTTTCCACGTTGTAATTCACTTTTTTTACCGGTGTGAAGGCCGAATCCATCGGAATAATCCCGATGACATGTTCACCTTTTTTGTTGCGCTCAGCAGTGACGTATCCCCGTCCTTTGGATGCCGTTATCTCCATAACCAGCCGGGCATTACCGGACAGGGTGGCTATTTTGAGTTCCGGGTTAAGGATTTCCACATCCGCGTCGTGGATGATGTCACCTGCCGTTACCACACCTTCTGTTGTCGCTTCAATCCTCATCGTCTTCTCATCATCGCCATGAATCTTTAAACAAAGGCTCTTCAGATTGAGGATGATATCTGTGACGTCCTCGACAACACCGGGTATAGTTGAAAATTCGTGCAGTACGCCGTCTACTTTAACAGATGTTACCGCAGCGCCGGGCAGGGATGAAAGCAGAATGCGGCGCAGGGAATTACCCAGGGTTATTCCGTAACCCCTCTCCAGAGGTTCCACCACAAATTTCCCATAGGTATTATCATCGCTCATTTCGACGATTTCGATTTTTGGTTTCTCGATTTCGAGCATATAGGTTCCCTCCTAAGATGGTGTCCGGCAATCGGCGGTCAGCGTTGGTGTGAATGGATATCACCGGAGCGGATCCATAATTTTAAACCAACAGCCAGCAACCAACAACCAACAACCACAATCCTATCTGGAGTACAGCTCTACGATCAGGTGCTCCTGCACCGTAGCATCAATTTGATCCCGCGCCGGCAGATCCACTACCCTGGCCCGGGCCTGTTCAGCCTCAAATTCCAGCCAGGCTGGTGGTGTGCGGTCGCCTGCTCTCTCCAACAACTCTTTAAATTTGGGTGATTCCTTGCTTTTATCCCGGACGGTGATCACATCACCGACCCTGATTAAGTAAGAAGGAATATTCACCTTGCGGCCGTTGACAAGAAAATGGCCGTGCAGCACCAGTTGCCTGGCCTCGCCACGTGATGAACCAAGGCCGATGCGGTAGACAACATTGTCCAGACGTCTTTCTAAAAGGCGAAGCAGGTTTTCACCGGTGACACCGGGTTGTCTTTCAGCCTTTGCAAAGTACCTTCTGAACTGGTTTTCTAAAATGCCATAAATTCTGCGAGCTTTTTGCTTTTCCCTCAGCTGCAGTCCGTACTCTGAAAATTTTTTGCGCCCCTGCCCGTGCTGTCCGGGAGCGTATGCCCGGCGCTCAACCCCGCATTTCGGAGTAAAACACCGATCTCCTTTTAAATAAAGCTTTTGGCCTTCCCGGCGGCACAACCGGCAGACTGATTCAGTATATTTTGCCAAAAATGGTGCACCTCCTTAAACTCTCCGGCGCTTGGGCGGCCGGCATCCGTTATGGGGGATAGGTGTGACGTCCTTAATTATGTTTACCTCCAGGCCGGCAGCCTGCAGGGAGCGTATAGCCGCCTCCCGGCCTGCGCCCGGCCCCTTGACCATTACCTCTACTTCCTTCAGGCCGTGTTCCATAGCCTCTTTGGCGGCGTTTTCGGCTGCCTGCTGGGCAGCGTAGGGGGTGCTTTTTCTGGAACCCTTAAATCCTACCCCGCCGGCGCTGGCCCAGGAAAGGGTATTGCCTTTAGTATCAGTGATGGTAACGACGGTGTTATTAAAAGTAGATCTAATGTGCGCAACCCCATTTTCTATGTTTTTGCGTTCACGTTTTTTTGATCTGGCTACGCGACGCGCCATTGCACAACCTCCTTTATATTATTTTTTTCTCCGGACACCGACTGTCCTCTTCGGCCCCTTGCGGGTCCGGGCATTGGTTTTTGTCCGTTGACCGCGCACGGGCATGCCGCGGCGATGCCGCAGGCCCCGGTAGGAGCCAATTTCAATTAAACGCTTGATGTTAAGGGCAATTTCCCTGCGCAGATCTCCCTCTACCTTCAGGTTTTTCTCAATAACATCCCGCAACTTGTTTATTTCTTCTTCTGCCAGGTTCTTTACCCTGGTATCCGGATTAACACCGGTCTGGCTCAAAATCTTTTGGGACGTGGGCTTGCCGATGCCAAATATATAAGTAAGGGCAATCTCTACTCTTTTATCCCTCGGCAAGTCAACGCCAGCAATACGTGCCATATTCTATTCAACACCTCCCGTTTTATCCCTGGACCTGTTTGTGTTTTGGGTTTTCACAGATAATCATAACTTTACCATTTCTGCGAATTATTTTACATTTTTCGCACATAGGTTTAACCGATGGCCTGACTTTCACCATCAACCCTCCTTAATCCGGTCGTCAGCCGTCGGATGGCTTGTTGGAAATCGCCGAAGCGATTTCCACATAAATCTGACTGCCGCTCCTCCTGACCACCGATTTCACTTTAGTAAGAATGAGGTGGTCCTCATTCCTTTGTAGGGCGGGTTTTAACCCGCCATTCCAATCGGGGACATTCCTTGGCCCTAGCGCCGGGCTCTGAATAGAGGTATGTCTCCTTTCCGCTATCGGCCGAAGCCGCGCCTACAGCTCCCACATCTCACTTTTCACGTCTCACGTCTCACTTCTCACTTGTAGCGGTAAACTATTCTGCCGCGGGTTAAGTCATAAGGGGAAAGTTCCACCATCACCCGGTCTCCAGCCAGGATGCGGATAAAGTTCATCCTAATTTTCCCCGATACGTGCGCCAAAACCTTATGACCGTTTTGCAGCTGCACGCGGAACATCGCGTTTGGCAACGGTTCGATCACGGTTCCTTCAACTTCAATCATATCTTGCTTTGACATCAGAGAGATAGCAAACCTCCTTATGGTTAAATATGGACACTATTCTTACTGCCGCATCCGCAATAGTTTTATAGCGGCAGTTGGCTGACAAGACTCTTAAGTTCCTTCTGGACATCCTCGTTAGTAACCCTTTTCCCGGTTTGCGCCTTTGCAAAAATATCTTTTGCAACCGTATCATAAAACTTCAAGTGTTTAATATTTTTACGCTTAGGCTTTTCCACTTTTCGCCCGTCACCATCTGCAACCAGGACCCTGGATTCATTATCAACCTGCATCACCAGGTAGAACATACCGCTGTCCCTGCCTTGTAATGATGAAACCAGTTGTCCGATCCACACCTCATTTTCTGACATGGCCTATCCTCCTGAGACGGTCTCACATCCTGGTAAGTATCTCCGGTTGGTCGTCAGTGATTGCAATTGTATGTTCGAAATGGGCTGAGAGTTTTGCGTCTAAAGTTACCACAGTCCAGTTGTTCGAAAGAGTCCGTACTTCATAAGTGCCCATATTGATCATCGGTTCTATCGCTAATGTCATACCAGCTCTCAACCTGGGTCCCCTGCCGGGTTTCCCAAAATTTGGCACCTGCGGTTCCTCGTGTGGTTTTCTGCCGATGCCATGACCTACATAGTCACGGACTACGGAATAACCGTAACCCTCCGCACAGGTCTGAACGGCATGAGAAATATCTGATAACCTGTTTCCCGCCCTGGCCATGGCAATCCCTTTGTACAGGGACTCTTCTGTTGCCTGCAACAATTGTAAGATTTCCGGGCTTACATCTCCCACCGGATAGGTGGCGGCGCCGTCACCGAAATATCCATTTATTTCCGCCCCGATGTCAATACTGATAATATCACCGTTTTCCAATTTTCTTAAACTGGGGAACCCATGCACAACTTCCTCATTTACCGAGGCGCAAATCGTATATGGAAACCCATAAAGCCCCTTAAACGCTGGTTTGGCGCCCTCCTTGACAATGACCGCTTCTGCCAGCCTGTTCAGTTCTAAAGTTGTTATTCCCACCCTGATCGCCCGGGACAGTTCGGCGTGCGCTTTGGCCACTACCCGCCCGGCTTCACGCATATAGACAAGTTCTTTCTCAGATTTACAGGTAATCATATCATCACCTACCTGATAAAGCCCTGGTAGCTGCGCATTAAAAGGTGTGATTCTACCTGTTTCATGGTGTCCAGCGCGACACCCACAACAATTAGCAGCGACGTGCCGCCGAAGTAAATGTTGGGTATCTCGGTGGCCAGCAACACAAAGTTGGGCAGGACCGCGATCAGCGCCAGGAATATAGCCCCGGATAGGGTAACCCTGCTCATAATCCTGCTAATATATTCAGCGGTAGGCCGCCCGGGACGCAAGCCCGGGATAAATCCACCGTACTTTTTAATGTTGTCCGCCACATCATTGGGGTTCATCACTACAGCGGTATAAAAATAAGTAAAGCCAATAATCAGCAGTGCAAAGGCAATCGTGTGCGCCGCTGTTCCCCAGCCCAGGTATGTACCGTAAAAATTCGCCACCGCGCTGCCCTGGAACATCTTAATGATTGTCTCCGGGAACATTAGCAGGGAGGAGGCAAAAATTATCGGCATAACGCCGGCCTGGTTAACTTTAAGCGGCAAGTGCGTGGTCTGTCCCCCGTATACCCGGCGACCTACTACCCTTTTGGCGTATCGCACGGGAATACGGCGCTGTCCTTCCTGTACCGCGACTACCGCAGCGATTACCAGCGCTGCGATAACGGTAAGAAGTATAAGGTTGAAAATAGTAATGGTTCCGGCATTCAGATATTCGCCAAGTCTCGCTGCGCCCTGGGGCACACGGGAAACAATGCCGGCGAAGATTAAAAGTGAAATACCGTTGCCGATACCTCTTTCAGTAATCTGCTCGCCCATCCACATCAGGAAGGTGGTCCCGGCCGTAATAGTAAGAGCGGTAATGACGTAAGTTAGCAGACTGGGATTCTGCAGCGAGCCGCTGACTCCCACAACCATACCGATACCCTGGATGAAGGCGAGGACAACTGTCAGGTAACGGGTATACTGGCTGATTTTTTTGCGTCCTTCTTCTCCTTCTTTTTTAAGCTTCTCCAGGTGCGGTATTACTACCGTAAGAAGATTTAAGATAATGGACGCGTTGATGTAGGGCATGATACCCATGGCAAATACAGAGAAGTTCTTTAATGCGCCCCCGGATATGATATCAAAAAAGCCAAAAATAACCCCGCTGTTCACCAGTTCGGCAAACCGTTCCGGGTTGACCCCCGGCACCTGTATATGCGCGCCCAGCCGGAAAATAAAGAGCATTCCGAGGGTATAAAAAAGCTTTGTCCTTAATTCAGAGACTTTAAACGCCGTCTTGAAACTTTGTAACAATTAAATCACCTCGGTTTTACCACCGGCAGCCGCAATTTTTTCTTCAGCCGACTTGCTGAACGCCTGGGCTTTAACTGTCAGAGATTTCTCCAGGTTGCCTTTACCCAATATTTTAACACCATCGGCTGTTTTCTTAATCACCCGCGCGGCAAGCAGTGTTTCTGGAGTCACAACGTCGCCGTTTTCAAAACGATTCAATTGGCTGATGTTTATAGCAATAATTTCTTTAGAAAAAGGATTATAAAATCCACGCTTGGGCATGCGGCGCTGCAGCGGCATCTGTCCGCCTTCAAAACCGGGGCGTACACCGCCGCCAGACCGGGATTTTTGACCCTTGTGACCCCTGCCTGCCGTTTTGCCCAGTCCGGAACCGATACCCTGTCCCTTGCGGGTTGGCCTGGTCCTTGCCCCAGGGGACGGCTTTAAATCATGCAGTTTCACTTGTCCCACCTCCCTTATGCTTCCTCAACCTTGAGCAAATGGCTTACCTTATTAATAGCGCCCCTTATTTGCGGTGTGTCTTCTTGTATGACAAAGCGGTTTGTCTTGGTCAGGCCCAGGGTACGCACAGTAATCCGCTGGTCTTCCGGGCGGCCGATCAGGCTTTTGACCAGGGTTATCTTCAACTTAGCCAAAATTCTCCCTCCTAGCCTACAACTCTTCTACAGTTTTTCCTCTTAGCCGGGCAACTTCTTCTACGGTCTTTAAATTCTTTAAGGCGCTCATAGTTGCGCGGACCATATTATTGGCATTGTTCGATCCAAGCGACTTGGTAAGGATGTCCCGAATCCCGGCCAGTTCCAAAACGTACCGCACCGGACCGCCGGCGATAACACCTGTGCCAGGGGCGGCGGGTTTTAAGAGCACCTTGCCCGCGCCAAATTCGCCTGTAATTTCATGAGGAATAGTCGTACCGGTAATAGGAATTTTGATCATGGATTTTTTAGCGTCTTCAATACCTTTACGGATCGCTTCCGGCACCTCCCCGGCTTTACCCAGGCCGGCGCCCACGTGGCCATTGCCGTCCCCGACCACCATCAGGGCTGAAAAGCTAAACCTCCGTCCACCTTTGACCACCTTGGCTACACGATTAATATATACCACTTTTTCAGTCGTTTCCAGTTTACTGGCGTCAATTCTCGCCATCTATATCCCTCCTTTTCACTGCACTACCGGCAATATTGTCTGCAAGAAAAATTTTAAAATTCCAACCCGCCAGCCCGGGCGGCATCCGCCAGGGCTTTGATCCGGCCATGGTAAACGTAACCGGCGCGGTCAAATACCACCTGCTTAATCCCGGCTTCCAGCGCTTTTTTTGCCAGCAGTTCGCCCACAGCAGCCGCTGCGGCGGAATTGCTGCTGGAAGGCAACTTTCCTTTTAGTTCAGGCGCCAGGGTTGATGTTGCCACCAGTGTTGTCCTGTTTTTATCATCAATAATCTGCGCGTAAATATTTCTCAGGCTGCGGAACACATTTAGCCTGGGCCGCTCGGGGGCGCCCGCTATTTTCCTGCGCACCCTCTCGCGCCGAATTCCCCGCAGCTCCTTGCGGCTTGGTTTGTTCAGCATGTCATCATTCACTCCCTTCAGGCCGTATGCATAAGCCTTATGAAACCGGATAACTCCGTCTTGCTACTTATCTTTTGGCCCCGGCTTTGCCGGCCTTGCGCCTGATTTTTTCGCCTTCGTATTTAATACCTTTTCCTTTATACGGTTCAGGCTCCCGCACCGCGCGCACTTTTGCCGCCAGCGCGCCGACCTTTTCCTTATCAGTACCCTTGATATTAATTTTGGTTGGCGCGGGGACCTCGATCGCCAGTCCTTCTTCCGGTTCAATTTCGACCGGGTGAGAATACCCCACGGCCAGCACCAGTTTATTGCCCTGCTTGGAGGCGCGGTAGCCGACCCCGACCAATTCCAGGTTTTTCTGGAATCCGGCAGTAACTCCCACCACCATATTGCTCAACAGGGTGCGGGTTAAACCATGCAGTGACCTGTGCAGTTTATTGTCAGACGGCCGTTCTACAACCAGCTGTCCTTCTTCATGTTTAATAATCATATCCCGGTGCAGTTCCTTTTCCAGCTCACCCTTGGGACCTTTAATCCAGACCCGCGTCCCATCAATTTTCACTTCAACGCCAGAGGGCACTGGAATGGGCTGCTTGCCAATTCTGGACATCCATTACACCTCCCAATTCAGACCGTCATCCGCTTAAATAGCAGCGTCGGGCCGCTTACCAAACGTAGCAGATAACCTCGCCGCCAAGCCCTTCCTTGCGGGCCTTTTTATCAGTCATAATCCCTTTAGAAGTTGAAATTATCGCAATACCAAGGCCGCCGAGGACCTTCGGCACATCATCTTTTCTGGCATAGACCCGCAAACCAGGCCTCGATATGCGCTTTAATCCGGTAATCACCCGCCCTTTATTGGCGCCGTATTTCAGATAAACCCGGATAATGCCCTGTTTTCCGTCTTCAATATACTCGTATTCCTTGACGAAACCTTCATCCCGCAGGATGGCGGCAATAGCCTTTTTCATCCTGGAGGCAGGGGCTTCTACTTTATCATGAAAAACCGTGTTGGCGTTGCGAATACGGGTTAAGAAGTCTGCAATCGGATCAGTCATAACCATGCAACTAACCTCCTTCCTTAATACAAAGGCCTTTTAATAGCGACAATTCCAGCGAGTTTTATTTTCCCCGGCCTTTGTCATCCAGGCCTTCCACTACTGGTTTCCTGCCCTACCAGCTGGCTTTGCGGATCCCCGGCAGTTCACCCTTGTAAGACAGCTCCCGGAAACAGATCCGGCAGATACCGAATTTCCTCATATAAGCATGAGGCCGGCCACAAAGTTTGCACCTGTTGTATGCCCGCACTTTAAATTTTGGAGGACGTGCCGCTTTTAAGACCAATGATTTTTTTGCCACAATCTCCCCTCCTTTATGCCGCCTTGAAAGGCATGCCCATTAACTTTAGCAGTTCCCTGGCTTCCTCGTCTGTTTTTGCCGTGGTGACAAAAATGATATCCATACCACGGATTTTATCGATTTTGTCGTATTCTATTTCCGGGAAAATAAGCTGCTCACGGACACCCATGCTGAAATTGCCCCGCCCGTCAAATGATTTAAGAGAGATGCCGCGGAAATCCCGCACCCTCGGCAACGCTATGCTGAAGAGCTTATCCACGAACTCGTACATTCTTTTGCCGCGCAGAGTTACCTTGGCGCCCACAGTCATGCCGGCACGCAGTTTGAACGCGGCTATGGATTTTTTCGCCTTTGTGGTGACCGGTTTTTGGCCGGTAATTACCATCAGGTCATTTACCGCGGCGTCAATTATTTTGGAATTCTGAATAGCTTCACCCAGGCCCATATTGACAATTACCTTTTCAATTTTAGGGGCCTGCATAACACTTTTGTACCCAAACTTCTGCATCAACGCCGGTACAACATCGTTCTTGTATTTATCCTTAAGCCTGGACACTTTACTACCCTCCCCACGTCTCATAAGGTTTCGCCGCATTTCTTACAAATGCGTATTTTTTCACCATTGTCAAGGATTTTTTTGCCGACCCTGGTCGGGCTATTACATTTGCTGCAGTAAAGCATAACATTTGAACTGTGAATAGGGGCTTCTTTTTGCGTAATGCCTCCCTGCGGCAGCTTTTGGGTTGGCCTGGCGTGGCGCTTGACAATATTAACACCTTCGACAATCACCCTGCTGCTGTCCGGGATTACTCTAAGCACCTTCCCTTTTTTACCGGCATTTTTACCGGTTATAACCAGGGCCGTATCTCCTTTGCGGACGTGGACCTTCTGTTTAGCTTTTTGTTCCATCTATTGTTCACCTTCTCACATCTTTAGAGTACTTCAGGCGCCAGGGAAACGATTTTCATAAAATCGCGGTCTCTCAGCTCCCGCGCAACCGGCCCAAAAATACGGGTGCCGCGCGGGCTCTGGTCATCTTTGATGACCACCGCGGCATTTTCATCAAACTTGATATAGGAACCGTCCGGGCGACGGATTTCTTTTTTGGTACGCACCACTACAGCTCTTACAACGTCACCTTTCTTCACTACGCCGCCGGGGTTGGCTTCCTTAACGGAACAAACGATAACATCACCCACGCTGGCATAGCGTCGCATACCCCCGCCCAAAACACGAATGCACAAAAGCCTGCGTGCCCCGGTGTTATCCGCTACGGTAAGCATAGACTCGACTTGAATCACAACCACTACCTCCTAACTGACAAAGGCCTCTTATATTTGCTCCGCTCTTTCCAGGATTTCGATAATACGCCACCGTTTTTCTTTAGAGAGGGGCCTGGTTTCCATCATTTTTACCTTGTCGCCAATACGGCAGGAATTTTCCTCATCATGCGCTTTAAACTTCTTGGTGCGACGAATGGTGCGCTGGTACAGGGGGTGCCTGACCAGGGATTCAACGGCCACAACCACGGTCTTATCCATTTTATCGCTTACTATTCTGCCCGTAAGCACCTTGCGCATACCACGTTTTTCCATATCATTACCCCCCTTTACGCCCGCTGGATCCCCAACTCGCGCTCCCTAATTATAGTTTTGACCCGGGCAATTTTGCGCCGGACTTCTTGCAACTTCATCGGATTATCCAGCTGTCCTGTTGCCATCTGGAATCTCAGCTTAAAGAGCTCGTCTTTGGAGTCAGTCAGCTTTTTACCAAGCTCGGCATCGGTCAATTCCCTCAGCTCTTTAACCTTCATTGACCTCACCCACTTCCCCGCGTTTAACAAACTTGGTCTTAATCGGCAGTTTGTGAGAAGCCAGCCGCAGGGCTTCACGCGCTATATCTTCTGTAATACCTGCCAGTTCAAACATAATCCGGCCCGGTTTTACCACGGCCACCCAGTATTCCGGGGCGCCCTTACCTGAACCCATGCGGGTTTCAGCCGGCTTAGCGGTAACGGGTTTATCCGGAAAAATCCTGATCCAGACTTTCCCGCCCCTTTTAATATAACGGGTCATGGCAATACGGGCCGCCTCAATCTGCCTGTTGGTAATCCATGCCGGCTCAAGCGCCTGGAGCCCATATTCGCCAAAACTTATATCCTTGCCGCCCTTGGCCTTTCCAGCCATGCGTCCGCGGTGCTGTTTGCGGAATTTAACCCTTTTCGGTATAAGCATGTTTGCTTATTCGCCTCCTTCACCGGTAGCGGGTTTCCCTCCCCGGACCGGGGTTTTTGCAGGAGCCTTGGCTGCCGGTAGAACTTCTCCTTTATATATCCATACTTTAATGCCTATTTTTCCGTAAGTTGTGTTGGCCTCAGTCACTCCATAATCAATATCGGCGCGCAGGGTATGGAGCGGCACCTTGCCTTCGCTGTACCATTCGCTGCGGGCAATTTCCGCGCCGGCCAGCCGGCCGCCGCAAGCGATCTTGATGCCCTTGGCGCCCATTTTCATAGAACGCGAAACTGCCTGTTTCATAGCGCGCCTGAAAGCAATCCTTTTTTCCAGCTGAGCGGCTACATTTTCGGCTACCAGTTGGGCGTCAAGTTCTGGAACCTTGATTTCAACTATGTTCACGCTAACCTGTTTGCCGGTGAGTTTTTCCAGTTGCTTGCGCAGGTTTTCCACTTCCGAACCACCCCGGCCGATTACTATGCCGGGCTTGGCGGTATGAATAGATACTTTCACCCGGTTGGCCGCCCGTTCGATGGTGATCCGGGAAATGCCCGCCGCGAAAAGTTTCTTTTTGATAAACTTGCGAACCTTGATATCTTCGTGCAAGAGACCGGCATAATTTCTCTTGTCAGCAAACCATTTACCTTCCCAATCCTTGATTATCCCGATCCGGAGGCCTATAGGATTAACTTTTTGCCCCACCTGGGTTTATCCCTCCTTTTTATCACCAACCATGACGGTTATGTGGCTGGTGCGTTTTAGCTGTATGTCTGCCCTACCCTTGGCCCGCGGCTGGTATCGTTTAAAAGAAGGGCCATGGTCGACATAGCATGAGGTCACGAATAATTCGTCACTGTCCATCTGCATATTGTTTTCCGCATTTGCCGCGGCAGACTTGACCACCTTGGTAACTACCTCCGAGGCCCTTTTGGGTGTGTATCTTAAAATAGCCAGGGCCTCACTTACTTTTTTACCCCGGATCAGATCTACCACCTGACGGACCTTGCGCGGGGATATTTTTACATACTTGACAATGGCCTTAGCTTCCACCGGTATTACCTCCCATTTTGGTCGTGGGCCGTGAGTCGTTATATCCGGGCATTCCTATTCTAGTGAGAATATTTCTCCGTCTCTTTTCTCACGTCACACATCCCAATTCTTGCATCTATTTAAGCGCAGTTGATCTTTCAGTATGGTGCCCGTGACCCCTGAAAAGCCTGGTGGGCGCGAATTCACCCAGTTTATGTCCAACCATATCCTCGGTTATATAAACAGGAATATGCTTCCTGCCTTCATGTACCGCGATTGTATGGCCTACCATCTGTGGAAAGATTGTTGAAGCCCTTGACCAGGTCTTAATAATTCTTTTTTCTCCGGTTTCATTCATCTTCTCTATTTTTTCAAGAAGCCTTTGCTCACAGAACGGCCCCTTTTTTAATGAACGGCCCAATACGCAACCTCCCTTCCTGGTCGTGAGTAGTTGGACGTTGATCGTAACCACCAACCACTAACCACCAACTTTACTTGGTCCTTCTCTTAATGATCATCCTGTCGCTTGGCTTTTTCTTTCTGGTGCGGGCGCCTAATGCCGGTTTACCCCATGGTGTCACCGGATTGCGGCCAATCGGTGAACGGCCCTCGCCGCCGCCATGCGGGTGATCAACCGGGTTCATCACCACGCCTCTGACTGTGGGGCGAATACCCAGCCAGCGCTTGCGGCCGGCTTTGCCGATAGTGATATTTTCGTGCTCAACATTCCCCACCTGGCCGATGGTGGCGCGGCAATCCTGCAATACCAGGCGCATTTCGCCGGACGGCATCCTGATATTAGCGTATTTGCCTTCCTTGGCCATCAACTGGGCCGAACCGCCCGCTGAGCGGACCATTTTAGCGCCGCCTTTGGGATATAACTCTATGTTATGGATTATCGTACCCAGGGGAATATTTTTCAGCGGCAGGCAGTTGCCCGCCTTAATGTCGGCTTTCGGACCGGACAGTACCGTCTGGCCAACCTTAAGGCCAACCGGCGCGATGATATACCGTTTTTCCCCATCTGCGTAATTAAGCAGCGCAATACGGGATGAGCGGTTGGGATCATACTCGATACTGGCCACCTTTGCCGGCACATCATCTTTGTCACGCTTAAAATCAATTATCCTGTACATCCTCTTGTGTCCGCCACCACGGTGTCTTACCGTCATCTTGCCCTGCTTGTTTCTCCCGCCGGTCTTTTTTAAGGGCTCGACAAGTGATTTTTCAGGTTCTTTTTTTGTTATCTCAGCAAAATCCGAGACGGTCACAAAACGACGGCCAGGTGAAGTTGGCTTAAATTTTTTTATAGCCATTGGGTCGCACCTCCTTCATCTCCGGCTTATAATTCCTCAAATATTTCAATCTTATCGCCTTTTTTCAAAGTCACAATAGCCTTTTTGGTGTCGGATGTCCTGCCGGGAATATTGCGAACTCTTTTCTTTTTACCCTTTACATTCATGGTATTGACTTTCTCTACCTTGACCTTGAATATGCTTTCAACGGCTTGTTTTATCTCAGACTTGTTAGCCCTTGGATCCACCCGGAAGGTGTATTTGTTATCTTGTAAAAGCGCAGTGCTTTTTTCCGTAATAAGTGGTTTTCTAAGAATATCGCGCGGGTCTTTCACTGAGCGAACACCTCCTCGACCCTGGCCACAGCGTCCCTGGTCATGACCAGCTTGTCGTAAGCCAGTATGTCATAAACGTTAAGGCCGGTCGCTATCAATGGTTTGATATTGGGGATGTTGCGGGCGGATTTTTCCACGCTGTCATCTTTGTCAGCCGTTACCAGCAAGGCGTCGTCAACCTTCAGACTATTCAATATCCGGACCATATCTTTAGTCTTGGGCTGCTCGAGTTTAAGTTCATCCAAAACAAGAATGTCCCCCGAGTTAACTTTTACAGAAAGGGCTGATTTTAGCGCCAGCCTTCTGACTTTCTTCGGCAGGCTATATGAGTAGTTTCTGGGGTGGGGGCCAAAAACAATTCCGCCGCCGCGCCAGATGGGTGAACGTATGGTGCCGTGGCGGGCCCTGCCGGTGCCTTTTTGGCGCCAGGGCTTGCGGCCGCCGCCGCTGACCTCAGACCTGGTTTTAGTGTCATGAGTACCGAGGCGGCGTCCGGCCAACTGCATCACAACAGCATCGTGCAGGACCGACTCATTTACTTCGACGCCAAAAATTTCATCCTTGAGCGTCAATTCGCCGATTTGCTCGCCGCTGATATTGTACAACGCTACTGTTGGCATGCTATATCCTCCTTCAATGTAGTCTTTTTTCTAATCGTGGCGTGAATTTATCCGTTATATTTAACGGATTTTAAGTCTTTAAACCATATATTTAAGTCTCACGTCTCACGACTCAAGACTTTGTTGATGGTTTGACCAGGACTAAACCACCTTTGGATCCGGGAATCGCGCCCCTCACGGCAATCAGGTTCCGGTCAGCGTCAACCCTAATCACTTCCAGGTTCTGTACAGTAACCCGTTCAGTTCCCAGGTGACCGGGCAGTTTCCTTCCTTTATAAACCCGGGCCGGTCCTTTCGCTCCCAGCGAACCGGGACGGCGGTGGTACTTGGAACCATGGGACATCGGGCCGCGATGAAAGCCGTGACGCTTGATGCCGCCCGCAAAACCCTTACCTTTTGTTGTACCCACTACGTCAACCTTTTCACCCTGGACAAAAATATCCGCCTTTATTTCCTGGCCGACCTGATAAGCTCCGGGGTCCTCAACAGTGAGTTCCCGCAAAAAACGAAACGGCCGCACACCGGCTTTAGAAAAATGTCCTGCCAGCGGTTTAGTAAAAAGGCGCTCTCTCTTCTCGCCAAAACCGATTTGAATGGAGTTGTAGCCATCTTTAGCGGATGTTTTTATCTGGACAACGGTGCATGGGCCGGCTTCAATAACAGTAACAGGAATAGCCAGGCCCCTATCGGTAAAAATCTGGCTCATGCCGATTTTTTTCCCCAGAATTCCTTTGGGCATGCTTTTCACCTCAGTTTTCTGTGATAAGAGGTTGGAGTCGCCCCCAACATTACCTCTATTTCAGTCGTCTGACGTCGGACGTCAGATTACAGTATTGCTTTAGGGTCTGTTTCCACATGATTTAACAAGATTATTGGACTAACAAGATTATTAAAATTTTTATTAAAATAGTTTTTAATCCTGTAAATCCTTTTAAATCCTGTCAATCCTGTCAATATGTTTTAGTTTTTACAGTTTGATCTCGATGTCCACCCCTGCCGGCAAATCCAGGCGCATCAACGCGTCAACAGTTTTCGGGGTGGGCTCCAGGATATCAATCAACCGTTTATGGGTGCGCATTTCAAACTGCTCCCGCGAATCTTTGTTTACGTGCGGGCTGCGCAGGATAGTGTAAATATTTTTTTCTGTAGGCAGCGGCACTGGTCCGGCCACAGAAGCCCCTGTTCTTTTCGCTGTATCCACAATTTTTTGTGCGGACTGATCAATCATGTGGTGATCAAAAGCCTTAAGCCTGATCCTGATTTTTTGGCTTTTCATAATTCTCAGGTCCTCCTTAATCGCCCGATTAGCGGACTTTCTCGGTGAAAATTCCCCAATTCAGCCGTAAGTCGCAAGTATGAGCAGTCGATATTTCCTGCAGGGCGGGTTTTATCCCAATCGGGGACATATCTCAACCCCAAAAAAATACCCGTAAGAGGGATGTATCCCCGTTCCTCTTGTTGACAGGTGTGTCCCCATTCCATTTACCGGCTGAAGCCGCACCTGCAGATCTCACCTCTCACTTCCCACATCTCACTTCTCAATCGGCAACCTTTCACCTCATCGCATCTAGTTTTTTAGACAGGGTGGAGTCCTATACCGGATCTGTATTATTTACTCATTAATTCCGGTCACAACGCCGGCGCCTACAGTACGGCCGCCTTCACGAATGGCGAAGTTCAACCCCTCTTCTATGGCGATCGGGGTGATCAGGGCGATGTCTATCTCCACATGGTCTCCCGGCATGACCA
>JAHDOA010000060.1 GCA_018435055.1 Pelotomaculum sp.
CCATGGTCTTATTTTCAGCCAGGCAAACAAAAGTCCTGAGGTAGTGTAAAAGGTCCATAACATCACCAACTATTAAAAAAGGTAATAGATATATCAATATTATCGCGTTGTTATTATACAACAACATTGGTAGTATTTCAATAAAGGCTCCTCATGCTTTATACCAAAATTGATGAGAGAGGTGGAAGTACTAATTTTAACCTAAAAATAGCTTAACAATTTTATAAAGGAGGCGTTAGACAGCAAATTTAAGTTGAAATACAAACACAAATAAATAATAGGAGTGAAAAGATGTTTAAAGAGCAGAATGTTTTCATCACTGGCGGAGCTGGATTTATCATGTCACATGTCGCGGAAAAACTGGCTGATATGGGTAAAAAAATAGTTTTATTCGACAGTTTAAAGGAACACGACATGTATGAAGAGATGAAAGCTCTTGTTAGCAGGGATAATGTTACATTAATTCAGGGAGACATACGTGATAAAACCGCGGTGGAAGGTGCCATGAAAGGCGCGGAAGTGGTGTACCATTTCGCGGCGGTTATGGGGACAAGCGCCCGTTTTAAATTAGAGATCCCTACAGTTGAGGTAAATGTTATCGGCACGCTAAATGTCTTAAACGCCGCCCTGGAAAACAACGTCAAATATTTTATCAATCCACCCAGACCTCCCCTTACTCAATGGCTGACTCCGTATATCATCAGCAAAATTGCGCAGGCCCAGTTTACCGAGTTGTATCACCGTACATACGGGCTTCCGACAGTCGGGCTCAATATCGCAAACTGCTACGGGCCGAGAGAGAGGTCTGTGCTTAACGCGAACTCATTTAAGCCCCGCGAAGGAAAGAAGTTGATGGCTACCTGCATAATTGCCGCGTTAAATAATGAACCTCTGCCGGTTTTCGGTGACGGCGAGCAGGCCGCAGATTTCGTTTTTATTGATGATGTGGTGGATGCATGCCTTAAGGCGGTTAGGGAACCGGCCATAGGTAAAACATTTGATATTGGCACCGGTATTTCTAGCACTGTCAACAGAGTCGCTGAATTAATCATAGAACTTACTGGAAGTAAATCAGAAATTGAATATTTACCGATGAGGACCGGGGAAGTAAAGCTGAGCACTGTGTCTGACCCAATCGAGGCTGGAAAATATCTCGGCTGGGAGCCAAAAACAGATCTCAGGGAAGGGTTAAAGAAAACCATACCTTATTACGCCAACCTTTATGGTGTTGGATAATAACGATTTAAGGTCTTACTTCACATAAGGAGGAGGGTGAAAATGGAAACTGCCAGCTGTGGTTCAACGAATTTATCGGACAGTAGTTTAGAAATTAATCCCGACCAGGTCAAAGATAAGACGCAGGGCCTCTGGACAGCAGGGACGAAAAAGACCTATTCGATCTGCCCTTACTGTTCTGTAGGGTGCGGCGTTATTGTGCATTCATCCGGGGGCAGGGTTATCTATACGGAAGGCGACCCTGAGAATCCGGTCAGTGAAGGTGCTCTATGCGCCAAGGGAGCGGCTTTGTCCCAGCTTGTAAACAGTCCCGAGAGGCTGACTAAGCCGAAATACCGGGCTCCGGGCTCGGCAGAGTGGCGGGAAGTGGAATGGGATTGGGCGCTGGACAGAATAGCGCAGAGGGTAAAGATGACCCGTGACAAGACCTTTAAACATACCTCTAAATCAAAAGTGACGGAAAAGGGTGTCGACGGCAGGGAGATACAGTTTGAAAAAGAGTTTGTTGTAAACAGGACGGACGGTATTGTCAGCATAGGCAGTGCCGGGCTGAACGGTGAAGAGTGTTTCCTGCTTCAAAAGCTCATGCGTTCCTGGGGGATTGTATATTTTGATGACAAGACCAGGACCTGACACGCCACCAGCATACCGGCTCTGGCAGAGTCGGTCGGCCGCGGGTGCGCGTCGAACAACTGGGTTGATTTCAGGAACGCCGACGTTATCCTGGTTATGGGAAGCAACGCAGCTGAAAACCACCCGATCTCGCTGAGGTGGGTCTTGAAGGCTAAAAAAAGAGGAGCGAAGCTCATCGTCGCCGACCCGCGCTTTACAAGGACCGCGTCAAAGGCTGACATATACGCTCCTTTTCGCTCCGGCACAGACATAGCGTTCCTTGGGGGCATGATTCATTATATCCTCGAAAACCACCTTTACTTCAGGGAATATGTCGTCCATTACACGAACGCCACCTACCTTGTGAACACGGAATTCAAGGGGCCAGGCGAACTTGGCGGTGTTTTCTCGGGCTACAACGAAAAGACCAGGGAGTACGATACGAAAACATGGTCTTTTCAGCTGGATGAGAACGGCCTGCCCAAAAAGGACCTCACGCTTGAAGATCCGCATTGTGTATTTCAACTTCTTAAAAAGCATTACTCCCGCTATAGCATAGACATGGTTTCCAGCATCACGGGGACACCCAAAGAGAAGCTGGAAGAGGTATACAAAGCCTTTACCGTTACCGGTAAGCGCGACAAAGCCGGCACTATCCTTTATTCGATGGGGACCACGCAGCATTCTGTGGGTTCACAGAATGTCAGGAGCAAGGCTATTATCCAGCTCCTGCTCGGCAATATGGGAATGGCGGGCGGCGGTGTGAACGCCCTGAGGGGCGAATGCAGCGCCCAGGGTTCACCAGACAACGGAATTTTAAGCGAAGTATACCCGGGCTACATGCCGGTACCAAGCGCTTCTCTTGTTGACCGGGAGGCATATTTAGCAAAACACGCTCCCGGATACAAGGATCCAAAGAGCATCAACTGGTGGGTCAACCGGGACAAGTACATTGTAAGCTACCTGAAATCCCTGTTTGGTGGCAATTCATCGAAGTATAACGACTTTGCCTATTCATGGCTCGCCAAATTCGATGAAGGCATGAATATAACAGCGTTCGCGGCCTTTGAAGAAATGCATAAAGGAAATGTTGAGGGGTTCTTCGCCTGGGCTTATAATCCAGCCTGTTCGGCCTCAAACGCCAACAAGATAAGAAATGCCATGTCTAAACTGCAGTGGATGGTGTGTGTGGATATATTCGACACCGAAACGGCTTCGTTCTGGAGAGGACCCGGCATGAAACCGGAGGAGATAAACACGGAGGTCTTTTTACTGCCCGCCGCAACTCATTTTGAAAAAGAGGGCAGCACCACAAGTACGGCCAGGGTCCTGCAGTGGAAATACAAGGCTGTTGAACCTATGGGTGAATCAATGGCCGATTATGATATTATGAACAAGCTTTATTTCAGGGTCAGGAGGCTTTACCTGCAGGGCGGTGTATTCCCCGAGCCCGTAATAAATCTTATGTGGAACTATGGCGAAAAGGGGCCGGACGGTGAAATTAAGAGCGTCGACGTGCACAGCATTGCGAAAGATATAAACGGGTTTTACCTGGAAGATATTTACGATATGAGCACCAATCCACCCGTGCTGATCGGAAAAAAAGGTGACCAAGTACCGAACTTTACATTCCTGCAGGCCGATGGGACCACTTCTTGCGGCAACTGGCTGTACTGCGGCAGCTATCCTCAAGTTGACGGCAAGCCGGTAAACATGGCGGCAAGAAGGGATAAGTCCGACCCGACCGGGCTCGGTCTCTTTTCAAAGTGGGGATGGAGCTGGCCGGCCAACAGGAGGATCCTCTATAACCGCGCGTCTGTCGACCTGGAAGGAAAACCATGGGACCCCGGGAGGGCGGTTGTGCGATGGAATCCCGCAAATGGGTCATGGGAAGGCGACATCCCTGATGGATCAGGTCCTCCAGTGGCGCATGAAGACGGCAAATACCCGTTCGTGATGAAAATCGACGGCGTGGGCCATATCTTCGGGCCGCTGGCGGACGGGCCGTTCCCGGAACACTACGAGCCAATGGAATCTCCCGTCATTGCAAACCCGATGTCCAAACAAAGGATTAACCCTGTGGCAAAGCTTGACTACATGGATAAAGATGAGCTGCCGGTGGATCTATCAGTTGGCGGCAATATGCCCTATCCCATTGTCGCTACGACCATCAGGACTCAGGAACTGTACGAGACGGGGTCATCGACAAGGAGACAGCCGGGGCTGCTGGAAATGATGCCGCAGATGTTCGTTGAAATGAGTGAAGAACTGGCGCAAGAAAAAAATATCCAAAATGGCGACAAGGTGATTGTGTCTTCAGCGCGAGGAAAACTCTGGGCTAAAGCCCTGGTTACAAAAAGGTTCAAGCCGTTTAAAGTAGCTGGATCAACCGTGCACCAGGTCGGAATGCCGTGGTGCTTTGGCTGGCGGTGCCCGGAAGATGGAAGTGGAGGGGATTCCTCAAATTTACTGGGGCCGTCGTTCTTTGATCCGAACGCGACCGAACCGGAAGTGAAAGCCTTTATGGTTGACATATCCAGGGTGGAAGAATAAGAAGGGGGTGATCCTGAAGTGACAGACGGAAAAAGCATCTTTATAGATACTACCCAATGCATTGCATGCAGGGGATGTCAGGTCGCATGCAAAGAATGGAACCGGTTGATGCCGGAAAAGACGGTCAACAAAGGAAATCTGCAGAACCCTGAAGACCTGTCACATAATACATGGAAACTAGTCCGGTTCAGTGAATCCGATGAAGAAAAACTAACCTGGTATTTCTTTTCGGACCAATGCCGCCACTGCCTCAACCCTCCCTGCAAGGAGGCGGCGGACAAAAAGGCCAATGGTGTCATTATACAAGATGAAAAAACGGGAGCGGTTATCTTCAACCCGAATATGAGGATTAATCAGGTGGATTTCAGGGAAATCCGGGAAGCCTGCCCTTACGACATCCCAAGAATGCAGCCGGAGACGCAAATGATGGCATTTTGCAATATGTGCTTCGACAGGCTTTCGGAGGGATTGCCGCCGGCTTGTGTGAAAGCCTGTTCAACAGGAGCAATGAGATTCGGCAGCAGAAAAGCAATGCTCGAAGCAGCTGAAAAGAGATTGGCAGAGATAAAAGGCACTTACGGAAAGGCCTTGTTGACAGATCCTAATAATGTCCGGGTGATCTATCTCCTGGTGGATGATCCCGACGAATATCATAAATTCGCCGTGGCACAAAAACCGTTCGTTTTATAATATTTAAGGCCGGAAACCTTTTTTTCTTAAAAGGTTCCGGCAATGACCCGCCACTTTATTCAAAAGGAGGACAAGCACATATGAGCAATGAGAATCTCGAAGGCAAGAGGTGGTTTATCGCTATTGCCGCGATCGTAATCCAGTTGTGCCTTGGCACTGTATATGCGTGGTCGGTATTCACAAAACCTTTGATTGATGCGCATGGATGGGGCGGGACAGCCACGCAGGTGACCTTTATGATCTTAATCGGCTCCATCGGTTTGGCGGCCGCTTTCGGCGGAACGCTGGTGGACAAAAAAGGGCCCAAGTTCGTGGCTACTATCGGCGGCATTCTTTTCGGCCTGGGTACTTTACTGGCCGGTGCTGCGGACCAGGCAGGCAGCCTTATACTAATGTATATAGGCTACGGGTTCCTCGCTGGCGTGGGAAATGGTATGTGCTATATTACCCCCATTGCGACACTAGTCCGATGGTTCCCGGATAAAAGAGGGCTCGTCACAGGACTCGCGGTGATGGGATTCGGCGCCGGCGCTTTCTTTATGGGTAAGATCGCTCCCAATATGGTCCTTTCCATGGGTGTTAACAAAACTTTTTACATCTGGGGTGTTATATTCCTAATTTTGATCTTTGCTGCCGCTCAGTTTTTCAGGAATCCGCCGCAGGGGTGGTTGCCTGCGGGATTTACGCCTCAACAGGTCGTAGGTGTCTCAGCTGCGGACTCTTACACCTTTGAAGAAGCGATAAAGACACCCCAGTGGTGGATGCTCTGGGGGATGCTTTTCTTGAACGTATCCGCCGGGCTGGGCCTTATATCACAGCTTTCACCCATGGCCCAGGATGTCATCAGGAAGAGCAATCCCGATATGGCAGCGGCGGCCCTGGCACTGGCGGGAGGCTCAATAGTCGCTTACACGTCTATCTTTAATGGTTTGGGAAGGCTTTTCTGGGCATGGACATCCGATGCCATAGGGCGCAAGAACGTATTTATAATTATGTTTATTACCCAGATCTTTCTTTACATCGCTTTGCCCTACGTTGGAAGCACGGTAGTGTTTACAGCAATCGCATGTTACCTTCTGGCTTGTTATGGCGGCGGCTTTGCCTCCATGCCGGCTTTTGCCACGGATTCCTTCGGGCCAGGCAATATCGGCAAGATCTATGGAATTATGCTGACCGCATGGGGCGCCGCGGGTATTGTCGGTCCGCTGTTGTTTGCCCAGTTGAAGGGGATTTCCCTGTACGTCGCGGCGGGACTCCTTGTGTTGGGTCTGATTCTGGCCATAAGCTTTAAGCGGCCTGTACGAAAAGCAGCCTAAAGCGGCAGAGTAAAGATCTTATTATTACTAGTTAACTAAACCAGCTAAAATAACCCCTACTTACTTGTCTCATCCTGGGGAAGCCGATCTACCATTTTAATTCTGGGATGGCTTCCCCGGGGAATTTTTTACCGGTGGTGTCTATGATTCAACAAAATTCTAAAATTTACTTTGACCATCAGGATCATGAACTTCTCAGCATGATCCAGGATGTCGCAAATCGTGATGAAATGCGCATGCATTTCGAAAACATCCTGAATCCTTATTTTCACCCGCGTGGTATTAAAGAAATGGCCGCGCCCAAGGAAATACGGATCGCCTACGCCATGATCAACCTGCTGACTTCCCTCGAGGTCGGCAAAACTGAGGAGCGTATTCAGGCGCTGCGCCTGCTTCATGATGAAGTATTGTTCAGTGCGCAGAGTTCTTTTCAAAAGAACACGGCCCGGGTTTTGCTGCAAATCATGAAGGAACTGGTGCGTTCAACAGGTGATTATGCAAGGCAGCTTGAACTGGCCCACGACTTTCGGGAGGCCGCAGCAGGGAAACCCCGCATTGTGAGGAAACAGCTGCAACAGTATCACCTGCTTGAGATGCCCGAAGAGTGGAATCAGCTTGCTTTCGACAACCATGTTCACGATGCGCATACGAAAGGCCGCAAGACGCCTACCCACCTGATCATGGATGCCTGGATCAAAGGTATCCGGCATCTCACGGTGGTATATTATCATTACATCAGGCCCGAAGCGGCAGCTGAACTGCTGGAGGCTGCTAAAATCATGGAAATTACCGTCCGCATAGGCATCTCTCTCCCCATGAAACTTTACGACAAGTACAGCCGCGTCATCTGGGTGCCGTATGGTTTTTTCAGTATAAGTGACTTCTTATCCTTTCTAAAGCAAGAAGCAGTGGCGTCTTTCATGGAGGAAGGGAAAAAGGCGGCGGAATACCAGCAGGGGTATATCCTTTCTGCCCTCGAGGAATTCAATATGCGCCACCATCAAGAGATCGAGAAATACTATGAAATTACCTTTCCAAAATTGGATAAACAGGAATTCATCACTTTTGTGGGGACCAGCCAGTTATCGCTGTTACACCTGGCTGAATTCATCCATGCCAGGATGCTTCCGGCGATGAAAGCAAGGGTTGAAGAACTGCTTTATCAATATGAAGAGAGCAATAAGGAAAATCAACCACAAATCAAAATACTGATTGAAGATATAACGCTTCTTGACTCAGAGGCTATTGTGGAAAGATATTTGCGGCCTGAACGCAACCCGGAGCTTCCCAATCCGAATATCCCTGCCGAGGGTCCCGATGTGCCCCGCGCGCTGGCACTTTCTCCCGCCCAGCTAATGAACCGGGTGCGCAGCCTGAATATAGGACACCTGATGATTCTCAATCTGAGCGGATTGACACCGGAGGACGTTATCGAACTGCTATATGACTGTGAAGGTATGATCACTCACCTGGAAGTCTTTAACCTGAAGGATCATATAACAGGGAAAAAGGCTTATTTACAGGAAACCATCAACCTGAAAAAAATCATCAACAGCGGTAACGTGATCTTAATGAAAAAAGTTCTGCAGAGAATTATTCTGGATTGGGAAACGTCCTTTTCAGCTGACCCGACAAGAATCATGAAATTCAAGAAAATACTGGGTGACGTAGCGGCTTTACTTTCCTTTTATAAAAACACTCCTCTTAAATTAAGCATTGGCAGCGACTCCACCGGCCGGTCGCATCACCAATACGGTATGGGCCTGGTGGTGACTGATACTCTGCCGCCTAAAGCTCAAAAAAGCTGGCGCCGGAGAGGACATGATTCTTTGTGGAACCCCCTTCCCCTGCGGGCGGCGATCAGCCGCCGGACGATGGTATTTCATGATGAAGAAGCGGAAGTCAGCTGTTCACAAAAATGGAAATGCTGGTTTGCCAGGTTGATTTATTACAGAAGAAAGGTTTCCCGGGATTGGATCGTTGAAGATTTTTGGCCGGCGGGGGGAAACCCGAACATCGTACCATTGGGAGGGGTCCACCAGAAGCCTTTGCAAAAACTTTTAGCCGGTAAGCCGTCCACTTCACCAGGTTTTAGATGGGTTATCTTAAATAGCGGTTTGAAAAACGGGCTGAAGGTCTTGATCGGTTTCATTCCAGCCTTCTTAACCTTCGCCCTAACAAAGGACTGGTGGCTGCTCGCGTATTTCGGCGCCTTCATCTGGTTTGGAATCACCGGCCTGCGCAACATCTTACAGTCTGTACTAGGAGGGGGAGGCATCAGGCGATCACCGCTGCTACGGTGGAACAACTATGTCAGTTGGGGTCGAATCGCCGATTCTTTGCTGTTCACAGGATTTTCGGTGCCTCTCCTGGATTATATTGTGAAAACGCTACTCCTGGACCATATGTTCGGGATCACTGTATCGGTCAATCCCATCCTTCTATATACCGTGATGGCGCTAACGAACGGACTATATATTTCGAGCCATAATGCTTATCGCGGCTTGCCCAGGGGGGCTATTGGGGGAAACTTTTTCCGCACCGTACTTTCGATTCCCCTGGCAATATTATTCAATACTATTGTCGGGACAATTCTCATAAATATAGGATTCACAGCTATCGGGGATATACTGCAGAAATGGGCCGCCATAATTTCAAAAACAGCATCGGATTGTGTAGCAGGCGTCATTGAGGGAATTGCTGACCGTTATAATAATATCCGCCTTAGGACGCAGGATTATGAAAGCAAATGGAAGAAACTGCTGGATACCTATTCGCGGCTTGAATTGCTTTTCCCTGAAGATGATATCCTGGAACTCCTGGTGTCACCGGAAGCTCGCTTCACCAGCGCTTCCAAGGAGGCTCAGGATCTAAGAAAAATCATGATCATCCATGCCCTCGACCTTCTGTATTTCTGGATGTACCAACCGCGAGCACGGACTGCCCTGCAGCGCCTCTTCCGGAAAATGAGCCCGGAGGAGCAATCTATACTGGCTATTTCACAGCAAATCTTGAAATTTGAACAGGAAATCGGTCAAATGTTTCTTGATGGAATGATCGGAAAGAATTTTAGATCCGGCCTGTCATTCTATCTTAGTTACTACCGTAAGTATCTATGGGACCTCAAGAAACAGTTGCATCTAAATCTTGAAATCAATCAGTAATATATTTTTTTTAAAAATACTTGGTCTAAGTGAAACTTGAAAAAGCATTTTGCGATTTTTCAAAAATATAAGATCAATAGAAGCTTTTTGACAGCGGGACATCACTTGGTTTTGGGTATGTCCCTTTCCTTTTCTTAACCATTAAATATACACCAAACTGTACCTGTAATTTACGGCTTTTTTATGATATTAATAAAGAAGCAAAAAAAACAACAGAATACTAAAGGTGTTATTAATGGCACTTCCAAATACAAATATTATACGGGCCCTCTCCAGCAGGAATTACCGCCTTTTTTTCATCGGCCAGGGCATCTCGTTAATTGGCACCTGGATGCAGTCGATAGCCATGAGCTGGCTGGTCTACCGCCTCACCGGCTCCACTCTTCTCCTGGGTGTGGTCGGATTTGCCGGCCAAATCCCCAGTTTTGTCTTTACCCCTTTCGCCGGCGTCCTGGCGGACCGGTGGAACCGCCACCATATCCTGGTTGTAACCCAGTCCCTGGCTATGGTCCAGGCCTTTATTACAGCCGGACTGGCCCTTACCGGCATGATAACAGTCTGGCACCTAATTGCATTAAGTATCTTCCTCGGCCTGGTGAACTCTTTTGACATACCCGCCCGCCAGGCACTTGTAGTATTAATGGTAGAAAAAAAAGAGGACCTGCCCAACGCCATTGCCTTGAACTCCTTCCTATTCAACGGCGCCCGCCTGGTTGGCCCTACCATCGCCGGCATACTGATCGCGATATTGGGTGAAGGCCTGTGTTTTTTGATTAACGCTGTCAGTTATATAGCTGTGATTATAGCCCTGCTGGCGATGAAATTAAATATTGAAAAAAAGGAGAGCCAGGACTCAAAAGTCTTCCAGCAGTTAAAGGAAGGGATCGGCTATGCTTTTAGTTCCGTGTCGATCCGGACAATCCTGATCCTGTCGGCGACTATAAGTTTCGTCGGCATGCCCTATACCGTTCTGATACCTGTGGTAGCAAGGGATGTTTTATACGGCGGGGCGGATACATATGGATTTTTAATAACAGCCTCGGGTATAGGCGCTGTGATCGGCGCCCTTTTCCTTGCTGTCCGCAAAAACGTGGAAGGTTTGAGCAACCTGCTGCCGATAGCTATGGGCGTTTTTGGACTGGGCCTGGCAGCGCTCTCGCAATCCCGCGTTTTTTTGATATCCCTGCCGTTGATGCTGTTGACCGGCTTTGGTATGATGGTCCAAATGGCGTCCAACAATACCATTTTGCAGACCATAGTGGATGATGATAAACGAGGCCGGATTATGAGCCTGTACACCATGTCGTTTCTCGGCATAGCGCCTTTCGGCAGCCTGCTGGCGGGAGCGCTGGCCAGCCGCATCGGCGCGCCCGGCACTCTCATGTGGGGCGGCATAATCTGCCTGCTGGCGGCTATGATGTTCTCCAGAAAAGTGTCAATAATAAAAGGTGAAATAATGTTGCATACGGGTAAAACTACATACAAAACCGGCACGCTATAATAATGAGGCGGATTTTCCGGAGACTGTAACTAATTTTACCGCCGCATTATCGAAATACAGCAGGAAAAGATTACAGCAGTGTGGAATAACGAGGTGTTAATCATGGGAAAGGTAAACATTGATGGACCTGCTCCGGAAGGTTAGCGATTATATATCACGGCACCGGATGGTGGAGCGCGGCGACAAGGTTCTGGTAGCTGTGTCCGGTGGCCCGGATTCGACAGCGCTCCTGCATATTTTGTATCGTTTAAAAGATGACCTGGGGATATCCTTGCACGTGGCCCATTTAAACCACATGTTTCGAGGGAAAGAGTCTGAAAAGGACGCCTCTTTTGTAGCTGAGACCGCGCAGCGTTACGGCCTGCCCGCCACGGTGGAATCTGTCGATGTGCCGTCATACCGGGCGCGGCGCCGTCTGTCCAACCAGGTGGCCGCACGGGAAGTCCGCTACAGGTTTTTTCTTGAGTGCGCCGCCCAGGTGGGAGCGTCCAGAGTTGCCCTTGCCCACCAGGCGGATGACCAGGCCGAGACTATCCTCTTTAATTTTCTAAGGGGCTCGGGCATAAGCGGACTGAAGGGGATCCTGCCGGTGCGCGACGGGATTTATATCAGGCCCCTTTTAAATGTGCGGCGCTCGGAGATTGAAAGTTTTTGCAGCGAGATGGACCTGGCTTTCCGCCGGGACTTATCCAATTTAAAGCCTGTCTACACCAGGAACAGGATCAGGTTGAACCTGGTGCCGCTGCTGGAAGAGGAATATAACCCAAGACTCGTCCCGGCATTGCTGAGGCTCGGTGAAATATGCCGGGAAGAAGACAGTTACCTGGAGCACCTGGCGGCAAAAGCTTTTCAGGAGGCGCTGCTGGCGGAGAACGCCGGGCATATTACATTAAGCCTGGAGAGCCTTGCCCGGGTACCGCTGGCGCTAAAGCGCAGGATTTTGCGCCTGGCCTGGCAGTCTGTATCCGGCGACACGGGTAGCCAGGATTTTCAACATGTAGAGGCGGCGCTGAATCTAATTAATAGCGGGACAACAGGTTCACAGGCGGTTATGCCCGGCCATGTGGTTGCCGTTAGGACCTATGCGGCCCTGGAATTGAAGGCAATACCGGCGAAAAAAGATGTGCCGGACTACATATATCAACTGCAGGCGCCGGGGACGACCTATATCCCGGAGATCGACATCTCTATCGAAGCCAGGTTGTATAGCAAAGAGCAGGATTGCAACCCCCGCGCCCTGCCGCAAAGCGAGGCCTTGCTGGACTTTGACAAACTGCCGCGCGACATATTTGTGAGGCGCCGTCTGGCCGGTGATGTTTTTCATCCTTATGGCCAGGCTTCTGCATTAAAATTAAAAGATTTTTTTATCAAGCAAAAAATTCCGCGTGAAGAAAGAGACCGTATCCCGCTCATATGCACCCCGCAGGAAATTATCTGGGTAGCCGGGGTCAGGCCCGGGGAAAAGTGGAAAATAGGCGGCAGCACTAAAAGAATGTTGCATATGAAAGTAAACCCGGGCAAACCAAGCTTGTTATTGTAACAGAAGCCGAAATAAGTTAAAATAGTATTTATGATTCATTGCATTTTTTAGGGGGGGAGTGGCCTTGTGAACAAGGTAATAAAGAACCTGAGCATATATTTGCTAATCGTTCTGGTTATTATCGCCTTGCTTAGATATACGACGCCTCCGGGGAATTTACCCGAGCAAATTAAGTATAGCGACTTTCTTGAAATTGTGAACCAGGGACAGGTAAAGTCGGTCCTGATTCAGTCAGACGGCGGGACCAACTTAATATCGGGTGAAAAAATCGACGGCATACAATTTGAAACCAAGGGCCCCGCAGTAGACACCGCCTTGTTCACCATTTTGGAAGAAAAGAATGTGGTATGGACCAGTGATCAGCCTCCCCGGCCAGGATGGTGGGCCAGCCTGCTTTCAACCCTGCTGCCCATTCTTCTTTTAGTATTCCTGTTCTTTTTCCTGATGCAGCAGACTCAAGGCGGGGGCAACCGGGTCATGTCATTCGGCAAGAGCCGGGCCAGGCTGCAGACCGACGACAAGAAGAAGGTCACCTTTGCTGATGTGGCCGGGGCGGATGAGGTTAAAGAAGAGCTGGAGGAAATTGTTGAGTTTTTGAAAAGCCCGAAAAAGTTTCAGGAATTGGGCGCCAAGATCCCCCGCGGCGTGCTGCTTTTCGGTGCGCCCGGCACGGGCAAGACCCTGCTGGCCAGGGCGGTGGCAGGCGAAGCGGGAGTGCCTTTTTTCAGTATCAGCGGCTCTGACTTTGTGGAAATGTTTGTGGGCGTGGGCGCTTCCAGGGTGCGCGACCTCTTTGACCAGGCCAAGAAGAACGCCCCCTGCATTGTTTTTGTGGATGAAATTGACGCGGTGGGCCGTCAGCGCGGCGCCGGTCTTGGCGGCGGGCACGACGAGCGTGAGCAAACGCTCAACCAGCTTCTCGTGGAAATGGACGGCTTTTCACCCAACGAGGGCATTATTATCCTGGCGGCCACCAACCGGCCGGATATTCTGGACCCGGCCCTGCTCAGACCGGGGCGTTTTGACCGGCAGGTGGTGGTGGACTCGCCGGATGTCAACGGACGCAAAGAAATCCTTAAAGTCCACATGCGCGGCAAGCCCGTTGAAGAAGAAGTAAACCTGGAAGTACTGGCCCGCCGCACACCGGGTTTCACCGGAGCTGACCTGGCCAACCTGACCAATGAAGCGGCGCTTTTGGCCGCCAGGCAGAACCGGAAAAAGATCACCATGGCTGATTTGGAAAATTCAATTGAGCGGGTAATAGCCGGGCCGGAAAAGAAGTCAAAAGTAATCAGCGAGAAGGAAAAGTGGCTGGTCTGCTATCATGAAAGCGGTCACGCGGTGGTCGGATTTTTACTGCCGAACACTGA
Organism: Pelotomaculum sp.; assembly: GCA_018435055.1. GTDB lineage: Bacteria > Bacillota > Desulfotomaculia > Desulfotomaculales > Pelotomaculaceae > Syntrophopropionicum. The sequence goes on from JAHDOA010000060.1 coordinate 13,983, forward strand.
TCCGGTGCATAAGGTTTCTATCATCCCAAGAGGCCGGGCAGGCGGTTACACCCTGCTGCTCCCCAAGGAAGACCGTTATTATGCCACCAAGTCCCAGCTGCTTGACCAGGTGACTATGCTGCTGGCCGGGCGGGTTTCCGAAGACCTGGTTTTGAAAGAGATTAGCACTGGTGCGCAAAACGACCTGGAGCGTTCAACCGATTTGGTCAGAAAGATGGTCATGGAATTCGGCATGAGCGACCTGGGACCGATGACTTACGGGCGGAAGACCGATACGCCTTTCCTGGGCAGGGACTTGGCCAGGGACCGTAATTACAGTGAAGAAGTGGCAAGCGCCATTGATGTTGAGGTGCGTCAGACGATAGACCGCTCTTATAAACTGGCCAAAGAACTGCTGGAAAAACACATTGATACACTGCACCTGGTGGCAAAGACACTGTTTGCCAAAGAGACAATTGAAGCGGTTGAGTTTGCTGAACTGATGAAGGAGGCCGGTGAGGGAGAGCGGAAGAACGGGCTAATATAAGTTTTTCAAACCCGCAGCCGGGTGCTGCGGGTTTTTTCTAAAAATAAATAATAATGGAGGTAAACAATGGAACGTACTTATCTTATGGTTAAACCTGACGGCGTGCAACGCGGTCTGGCCGGTGAAATTATCGCCAGGTTTGAGAAAAAAGGGTTTAAAATCGCTGCGCTGAAAATGCTCCGAATCAGCCGGGAACTGGCTGAAAAGCACTACGGCGAACATGTGGGCAAACCATTTTTTGAGTCGCTGGTAGGCTTCATTACCAGCGGTCCGGTTGTGGCCATGGTTGTCGAGGGCAAGGACGCGGTGAGCGCGGTGCGGGAGATGATGGGGGCGACCGACCCGCTGAAAGCGCTGCCGGGCACGATCAGGGGCACGTATGGCATCGATATAGGCCGGAATATTATCCACGGTTCCGATTCCAAGGAAAGCGCCGCCAGGGAAATCGCCCTCTTCTTTAAGGAAGAAGAGCTGTGGGATTACAGCCGGGAGATCGACAACTGGATCTACGAGTAAAAAATCGTGCTACGGGGACGGTTCTCTTGACACGATTTTGCAAAATCGTGTCAAGAGAACCGTCCCCGTGGCACGCTTGAGGGGGAGCTAAATTTTATGCCTTACGATCCTACCAGGATGAGGGACTTTGAAATTGCTGAAGCTGCGGTAAAAAACATGCCTGCGCCAACTGACTGGCAGGAACGGTTAGGCCTTGACCAGGACGAGGTTATTCCTTACGGCAGGATCTGCAAGCTGGACAGCATGAAAATCATTAAGCGGCTTGCCGGCAGGCCGGACGGTAAGTACATAAACGTCACCGCGATCACGCCTACCCCGCTGGGTGAGGGGAAAACAACAACCGCCATCGGTCTGGTGGAAGGATTGAGCAGGAGGGGCTACAGCGTAAGCGCGGCGATCCGGCAGCCTTCAGGCGGCCCGACCATGAATATCAAAGGTTCGGCGGCCGGGGGCGGTAATGCCCTGGTTATTCCTATGACTGAGATTTCACTGGGGCTTACCGGGGATATCAATGACATCATGAACGCCCATAACCTGGCTATGGTGGCGCTGAACGCCAGGATGCAGCATGAAAGGAACTATGACGACGGGGAACTGGCCAAACGCCGTTTAAGGCGCCTGGATATTGACCCGGACAGGGTTCAGATGGGCTGGGTTATTGATTTCTGCGCCCAGGGCCTGCGCAAAATTATCATGGGCCTGGGCGGCAAAATGGACGGCTATCAAATGGCATCCGGGTTCGGCATCGCGGCCAGCTCCGAACTGATGGCGATCCTGTCCGTTACCAGGGACCTGGCGGATCTGCGGGAAAGGATCGGCAGGATTATTGTCGCCTATGATAAAGATGACAGGCCAGTTACCACTTCCGACCTGGAGGTGGCCGGGGCCATGACCGCTTATATGAGAAACACGATCAACCCGACCCTGGTCAGCACGGCAGAGTACCAGCCGGTGCTCATGCACGCCGGTCCTTTCGCCAATATTGCTATCGGCCAGTCTTCGGTAATAGCCGATCGCATCGGCATCAAGATGTCCGACTACCACATCACGGAAAGCGGCTTTGCCGCTGAAATGGGCTTTGAAAAATTCTGGAACGTCAAGTGCCGGTTAAGCGGGCTGGTACCGAATGTTTCCGTTATTACCGCCACCATCAGGGCGCTGAAGATGCACGGCGGCGGGCCGGACGTCGTGCCGGGCCGGCCCCTGCCGGAGGAATACACCAGGGAAGACGTGAAGCTTCTCGAAAAAGGTATCCCCAACCTGTTGCGCCATATTGAAATTGTCAAAAAATCTGGAGTAAAGCCGGTTGTATGCATAAACGCTTTTTACACCGACACCAGGGAGGAGGTGTCGGTTGTCCGCCGGCTGGTGGAGCAGGCCGGCGCCCGCTGTGCTGTGTCCGAACACTGGATGAAAGGCGGGGAGGGCGCCCTGGACCTGGCCGACGCTGTGGTCGACGCCTGTAACGAAAAGGTCGATTTTAAATACCTTTACCCGCTGGAAATGCCGTTAAGGCAGAGGGTGGAGCTGATCGCCAGGGAGGTTTACGGCGCTGACGGTGTTTCCTGGGCTGCCGATGCCGGGGACAAAGCACGGCGTTTTGAATCAGATCCCGCCTATGCCGGCTTTGCCACGATAATGGCCAAGACTCACCTGAGCATTTCACATGATCCCGCTCTCAAAGGGGTACCCCGGGGTTGGATATTGCCGATCCGCGATATCCTCGTTTTTGGCGGCGCCGGATTCCTTGTCCCGCTGGCCGGCGAGGTTAAACTAATGCCCGGTACCGGGTCGGACCCGGCTTACAGGCGCATTGACGTTGATACCGGGACCGGCAGTGTGTGCGGTCTGTTTTAAAAGATGCGGCGCATAGCGCCGCATTCAGTGTTTGTTATTAACATTATTAACCATAAAGAGAGCTGGTTTCATCGGCTTATATTGTTGGTTTATTGATTTTCCTGACCCGCCGCTTTATAATTTTGGAAGGCTGTGCGCGGCGTTTTTGTCCGGCATTTGCGGCAAATCATTGATATCCGGGGGGTATTTGGTTGGCGATCAAGGTCTATAGCGTTATGGTAAATAATAAAGAAGAGGCTTACCGGGCTATTGCCTCGGTTGGCGCGGACAAGCCGGGCTGCCTGTGGATGACGCCGAAAGCGGTACACCGGCTGATCATGCTGGATGGTGTTAGACCAAGACAGGCCAACATTATGAAGCAGGAAATGCTCGGCAAAGGCGGCGAGGCCGCAGTCGCCCGGGGTGTGGTGGATAATTCCGTCCCGGAAACAAAGGTCCTGCTGATGGGCACGCTAAAGCAGTACGAATCCTTCCTGGCCAAACTTAAAAGCCAGCCATTCGGCCTGCCTGCTGTAGCCGAACAGATCAGGGACGTGTTGGCGGGACAGGAGGGTTTTATCCCATACGAGCTGGACTGCCGCGGCAAAATAATAAAACTGGGTGAGAGAACGCTGGTAATGGGGATCCTTAACGTGACGCCGGACTCCTTCTCAGACGGGGGAAAATATTGTGACCCCGGCCTGGCGCTGGAAAAGGCAAGAATGATGGTGGCTGAGGGCGCCGATATCATCGACCTGGGCGGGGAGTCCACCCGGCCGGGCTATGCGCCGGTAAGCCTTGAGGAAGAGTTGGCCCGGGTTATGCCAGTCATGAAAAGGCTGGCAAAGGAGATAACTGTGCCGGTTTCCATAGATACGACAAAAGCAGAGGTAGCCAGGCAGGCGCTGGAGGAAGGCGCCGGTATTATAAATGATCAGTGGGGGCTGCGCAGCGATCCTGCTATGGCCGGTATTGCCGCAAAGTACGGCGCTCCCCTGGTGCTGATGCACAATCAAAAATTCGCCTTTTACCGGGACCTGATTGGAGATATAGCTGAATCACTGCGGGAAAGCATTGGTATCGCCCTTTCCGCCGGGGCGCCCAGGGAAAAGGTCATTGTTGACCCCGGCCTGGGATTTGGCAAAAATGCGGAACAGAACCTGGAAGTCCTGCGGCGCTTGAAAGAGCTGCGCTGCCTGCGACAGCCGATTTTGATCGGTCCGTCACAAAAATCCACTATCGGGAAAGTTTTGAACCTGCCGGTGGAAGAGCGGATGGAAGGGACTGCGGCGTCTGTGGCGGTGGGCATCGTGGGCGGCGCGGACATTGTCCGGGTGCACGATGTAAAAGAGATGGCCAGAGTGGCCCGGATGACCGACGCGATAATGGGCCGGGTGAAGTGGTATCATGGATAAGATTATTCTCGAAGGAATGGAATTTTTCGCTTATCATGGCGTCCAGCCCGAGGAAAGGACGCTTGGCCAAAGGTTTATATTGGACGTGGAGCTCTTGCTGGATCTGCGGCCGGCGGGGATCTCCGATGATCTGGACCGTACAGTAAATTACGGACGGGTATTTGAAACGGTGCAGTCGATCGTGTGTGGCCGTTCCTACCGGCTTATTGAGGCCCTGGCGGAGGCTGTGGCGAAGGAGTTGCTGGAGCAGTTCCCCGCAGACCAGGTCAAGGTACGCGTTAAAAAGCCTCAGGCGCCCGTGCCGGGCCGGTTTGCCTGGCTGGCTGTGGAAATAACGCGGGGAAAATACGGCCTTTAATACACCCGGGCCGGTTAGAAATAATGTATAATAATAAGACAATACGTTAACTAATATAAATATTTATACCTTGGAGGAAATACAATGCCAATAACTGCCTATATTGGCCTGGGCAGCAACCTGGGCGATAAAGAGGCCAATATAAAAAAAGCTTTGGACCTGCTGAAGGAAGCCCCCGGTATACAGGTGAAAAAAATTGCTTCCTTATATAAGACCGCCCCGCTGTATGTGACCAGACAAGACTGGTTTCTTAACACAGTTGCGGAAATTGAGACAGATTTAACCGCCCGCCAGTTGCTGGCCCTGTTAAAGGACATGGAAAAAAAGCTGGACAGGACGCCTACCGTGCGCTGGGGACCGCGGACGATAGATCTGGACATTTTGCTTTTCGGTAACGATAAGATTGAGGACGCCGACCTGGTTATCCCGCATCCCCGCATGATTGAGCGCGCTTTCGTCATGGCGCCCCTGGCGGAAATAGCCCCCCACCTTTGCATACCCGGCCGGGGAAGGGTCGGGGAACTGGCCCGCCTGCTGAGTACAGATCAAAACGTGGAAAAATACTAAATAAATTGTCACATTTTTATCGCCTGCAAAGGTGAGATATTTTACCCAAAACGAAACTTTATAAATACACCTAAAACTGGCTTATTAACCTAAAACTGACTCTTCACATTAAAGAGCCAGTTTTTTTGCTGTTCAGGCATGTGAAATTGTTTTAAACTATTTTTTCCTTCGCTGTCTCTCTTTTTCAATAACTTTTAAAGCCCAGTCCCAGTATTCTACAAGCGAATTTTTTTCTTCCGGGGTAAGGTCGGGAAGCCGGGACAGTAGATCTGTAAACAAGGGATCCTCCAGCACCTGTATTAATCTGGCGGGAGGCATGGGTGTTGGCTGGTCCATCCCGATCCTTTCACGCGCGTCGGTAAGCCCAAGAAGATAGTCCACGGAAACGCGAAAAAAGCCTGCCAGCCGTTCCAGCGTTTTATTATCGGGGCTTCGCCTGTCCCTCTCGTACATGGCAATGGTGCTCTGGCCCATGTTCAGAGTCAAGGCCAGTTCCGCCTGCGAAAGCCCTCTTTCCTTTCTCAAAAAAGTCAGCCTCTGCCCCAAAGTCATCAATACTTCCCCATTCCATTCCCATCGGGGACATTCCTCGGCCCCAAAGGAATACCCGTTAGAGAGGTGTGTCCCCATTCCTCTGTCTGGTCCCACGCAACGACACAAGCTTGCAGAAACAGAGATGTTTTCCCGTTCCCCTCCAACAGTTTATCACCAAAGCGAATTTTCTAAACCCACGCCAAACAGCAATAATCGCGCCCCGTGATGATATTTCTGACCTGTTATGATAGACGGCAACAATTTATTACAAAAGCGAATTTTTTTGCCCGCGACCTACTTGACAATAATCGCATTCCGTGATTATAACCTGAGTTTTGCAACAAAACCGATTAAAAATACCCGCTAGCCCAGTAAACCCGGGGGCTAGCGGGTTTTACATTTTACCATAAAGTTGTTGTGTATTTACGATTATTTTTTGTATTGCAAAATTTTTCTTATCTCTGCC
>JAHDOA010000025.1 GCA_018435055.1 Pelotomaculum sp.
AAAGGTCACCAGGGACAGCTTTTTAAAAAAACTCAAAGAGCAATATGGTTTGTCAATCAGGCAGATTGAGAGAATTACTGGCATCAATTGGGGAGTTATTCTGAAAGCCTGAAGTTGTCAACAACCCCGTCCCCTTGACACTGTTTATGCCCTGCTGATCGGAGTGCCGCTGGGATTCCTGATGGGTTACTCAAAGGGCGCGATGCAGTTGTTTGATCCGCTCATAGATTCACTGCGGCAGGTCCCGATCATGGCCTGGGTGCCGCTGACCATAGTCTGGTTCGGCCTCGGCGACGGACCGACCATATTTCTGATCGCCTTCTCCGGGGTCTTTCCCGTTATCCTTAATACCGTGGCCGGAGTACAAAACATTTCCAAGGATTATTATAACGCTGCCCGCAGTATGGGGGCCGGTCCATGGAGTATTTTCTCCAAGATCATTGTGCCGGCTTCGCTGCCGGACATCCTTATCGGGGGGAGGGTTGCCATTGGTCTGGGCTGGATGTCGGTGATATGAGCGGAGTTTATTGCGACGAGTGCCGGCTTCGGCTACTCAATGGTGGAAGCTCAAACTAGGATGGAGACAGGTAAGCTGATTTCTCTCATGATTATGGCAGCCTTAATTGGATACGGGATTGACCGGATTTTGCAAATTATTACCCGATCTTTTACCAGGTGGAGGTTTGTTCAGTAGTGGAACTTACAGTAGAAGGCATTTCAAAGAATTTTAAAAATGAAAACACAGTCCAAACAGTGCTTAAAGATTTGAGTTTTACGGTGCGCGAAGGCCAGTTCGCTACCCTGCTCGGCCCGTCCGGCTGCGGCAAGACCACGCTGCTGACGATTATAGCCGGTTTTCAGGCCGCCTCCGGCGGGAGGGTCATGATTAACGGGGCACAGGTAACCAGGCCAGGCCCCGACAGGGGTTTTGTTTTTCAGAATTATGCGCTGTTTCCCTGGATGACAGTCAGAGAAAACATCCTCTACCCGATGAAGCAGCGCCGGGTACCCGCAAAAGAAAGAGAAAAACGTTTCAAGGAGCTGCTGGCCATGGCCCAGCTGGAGGGCAAGGAAAAGCTTTATCCGCACCAGCTTTCCGGCGGCATGAAGCAGAGGGTCGCGTTTATCCGCGCTCTGGCCGGCAGGCCGGAAGTGCTTCTGATGGACGAGCCGCTGGGAGCCGTGGATATGCAGATGAGGCAGTCGCTGCAGGAAGACCTGGAGGCGCTCTGGCTGAAAGACAAGACCACCGTGGTCATGGTGACTCACGACGTGGATGAGGCAATTTACCTCAGTGACAGGGTGATCGTCATGTCGGCGCGAGAAGGAAAAATTGTAGACGACATGCCTGTCAGGCTGCCCCGGCCCCGTGACCGGAAGGGCATGGAGTATCAAAAACATAAGGAACATCTGGCCGAAGCGCTCAAGGTGGCCGTGGGCAGGCAGGCAGAGACCGCAGTGACCGAAGGAAAGCTGTGCTTGGCCTGAGAGGAAGGAGGTTTATTTAGGTGGCAGTTTCAGTAAGAGTAGTAGAAAATGCAGAATTCAAAAACTATCCTGCAGAAAGGCTGATAATTGACAGCATCACCTCCAGGTTGACCGGGGAAGAACGGCTGTTAAGGCTTCATTTGCTGGATCGTATTATTGAAATAGGCGGACCGGTGAGCATAAGCAGCCAGATAACTAACTTAATAAAAGGGGGTTTTATAAAATGAAAGTAGCCTATGTTTTTAGTTCAACCACTTCACAAAAAATCCTGAACACCATGATTATTCCCCAGCTGGAAAAAGGCACCCACGGTGTTGACGTGGCGGGGATGTTCTTCTTCATGGACAACACCTTTTTCCTGCTGGAAGGCGCCGAGATGGGTGAAAGGCTACGTCAGATCCAGGAAGTTAACGGGATGCTGCTCATGGCCTGCGACCAGTGCGCCATCGAGCGCGGCATCGACCAGAAGCTGATCAAGGGCGCGCAGATCGGCTGCTTCCCGCAGCTCTACGCCGCGCTGGGCGGGGCCGGCGTGGACCAGGTGATCACTCTTTAATAACTCTTCAATTACTGTGAGTTTAGCATTTACTTTGGTGAATGGATGGTTTCTTTAAAAGGTTGGGTTTTTTGAGCCCAGCCTTCTTTATTATTGAAGGAGATAAAGCGGGATTATGCAGCTGGGACAATGATGTTGAGGCCCTTACAGCCATTAATGAAGGCCTGGTTAAAGGAATGAATGAAGCCGGGCGCCTTTACGAGGAAGAGGAATATTTTGTTCCCGAACTGCTTTTATGTTCGGACGCCGGTATAATTTTACCATCCGGGAAAATGATCGCAAAAAAGGAATACCAGGCAGTATATCCGCCGGTGTCAAGGGGACGGGGTTGTTGACACTTTCTCGGGGAGGGCAACAACCCCGTCCCTCTGTTGCAGCTATTGCAAAGCCGGATATCAAAGAAAAAAACCATAATAATACATAATACAACATAAAACCACAAATAAAATTTTCATTATTGTATAATTGTGGTACAATTATACAATAATGATTTGCCAGTATTTATATAAACATAAAATATTAAAGTGAATTGGTGCCTTTGCCTGAAACAATACATAGTGACAGATGGATATCCATGCAAGAGGTCTGCGATTATCTCGGTGTGAAACGTCACAGCATCTTACGCTGGTTTGAGCAGCGCGGTATGCCGCATCAAAGGTCGAAAAGCTCTGGCGTTTCAAAACCGCTGATATCCGACGAATGGGTTAGAAAGTGTGGAGCCTCCGATGAGCGGGAGGGTATAAAATGAACCTACTTAAATCTTTAAATACCCGCAGATTTTCTGTTGCGGGATTTTCATTTCTCTTTGCTTATATTTTGTCCTTCCAGTTTGAGGGACAGGTGCTATATAGCCTGCTGGATCTGCGTGGTACAGACGCCTCCGGTTACATACTGGCAACCTGGGAATGGCTGTGACATCCATTGGACTTCCCGGCGCGGAGGTGGCCGTCATCGCCCTCACGGTCGTGTGCGTTACACTGGTCATGCTGCCTCCCCTCAACCGTCAGCTTGTTATGCTGCTGAAAAGCCACGTCTACCTTGCCGCCTATGATAATATGAGCCAGTCACAGCAAACGGATATTATCGGGCAAATAAAAACGCTTGCTCCGCTGACTGTCCGGGAGCAGGAGGTATTGCAGCTAATCCTTTCCGGAAAATCCAATCGCGAAATTGCCGGGGCCTTGTTCATCAGCGAGAGCACCGTAAAAACACATACAAGGAACATTTTTTCAAAATACGATGTCGGCAGCCGCGCGGAGCTCATCAGCACCCTGCTGAAGAACCAAACTGGCGAATGATAAATGGGTGGGACCGGGGACAGGGACAGGGGTAGGTGACAGGAGCAGGTGACAGGTCCCTTTTCCCAAAAGAAAAGGACTGTGCTGATAATCTTCACGCGCACAGACTGGGAAAAGGTTTGATGTCAAGGAATGGCATAGGTTCTGGATGGCGCCGGTACTGGATATAATCCACTTACCTCTTGTGTATGATACCAAAGACAACCTGGTTTCCGGGGAGACGGCCATTGAGCCGTCTTCTTTCGGCGTTTAATAGGAGGGAAAATATGAAAGAGTATGAAGAAAAGCTTAAAGGTTATATGATCGGTAAAAATATGAATGCAGAACATTTACACTTTGACCAAATATGTCATTCTGTACAGGAAGCAGCAAATGCCGCCGGAACAACCCCGGATGATCTTGTTAAAAACATCTGTATGGTCAATAACGAAGGGGATTTGATTGTAGCCATTGTAAAAGGAGAAGATAGGGCAAGTACATCTAGAGTCGGTAAGGCTTTGAAGATCGAGAGGCCAAGAACTGCCACGGAAAATGAAATATTAGAAAAGACCGGGTATCCTTGTGGCGGGGTTCCATCCTTTGGATATAAGGCTACTTTTATCATTGACCCGAAGGTGATGGAGAAGGAATTTGTCTATACCGGTGGAGGTTCTGAATATTCTTTAGTGCGGATTACGAGCAGGGAGCTAAAAGAAATCAATAATGGGTTAGTATTCAGGGTGCGGAAGTAATAAACGTGACTGGCTGCGGATTAATGATACTGATCGGGATAAATACGCATGTGTCAAGCGAAACTTAGCCCGGCGTGAGTGGCGGCACGTGCAGCACTACGCGGATGCGAAAACAACGATAATCCAGGAGATCATGGAGCGGGCGAATGCAGCTGCCGAAAGAAGCAATTCAAGTATTAAAGAATTAATCAAAAAGATATTGTTCCTTGGCATTTTCCTTCCAAATATGGATTTAATCTATAGAATCTTGTATGCTATATCATCGGAATCCGCAAAGATATACGGGCGAAAATCGGCAAGCAGGCTGGCGATGCCGTGAAAGTAGTCATTAAGCAGCGTGAATGATATGGGGGTGTCACGGGGACGGGGTTGTTGACACCCCCTGACACACCCCTGACATAAGGCGCATTGAGACGGTGGTATTCTTGTATGAGGAAAAAGATATTTGCTTCTTCTTGATAGATATGGCCTGTTGCTAATCGAAGTATTAAGTAAAAGCAGGTTATAACGCGTTATGAACCAGAGAGAAGGTTATAATGACTTGAAAATTACTCAGGAGAACTTTGTTTTAAAATTGGCCCAAAAAAATGAAAGGGCTCTGGAATATGTCATCGACAATTACGGAGGGCTTGTTAAAGCGATTGTCAAAAAGCACCTCCATAACTTGGCCGGGTACCAGGAAGAGTGTATCGATGATGTATTTCTGGCTGTCTGGAACAACAGCCACAGTTTTGATCCCGCTAAAAATACCTTTGCGAACTGGATAGCGGCAATTGCAAAATATAAAACAATCGATTACAGGAGAAAATTTATAAAACAGTTGCAACATGAGAATCTCGATGCCCAGGAAATTGCGGTTGAGGGTGGTTTTCACAGCGAACTTTTCCAACATGAATTGGATAAGGACCTGGACGATTTCTTAAGCTGCTTAAATACCCAGGATAAAGAACTATTCCTCAAACTGTATGTCCAGGAACAGGATGTCGGGTTAATCAGCAAAGAAACCGGTCTAAAAAGAGCTGTAATCTATAACCGGATATCCCGCGGGAAACAAAAGCTGAAGAAATCCGCCCATCTATTGGAAAGGAGAATATGAGCATGGGAAAAAGTATCTACCATCTTCTGAATGATGTGCAAGTAGCGCTGGACGATTATGATCAAGAAGCGCTAAGCTCAATAGAAAAGAAAAGAATACTCCGGTCTTTTCATAAGACTAAGAAAAATACACTCAAATACAAACCGGTCTATAGAACAGCAGCTGCGGCTGTAGTAATTATTGCCATGAGTGTTGCTTTGATCAGCACAAACCTGAGCGCCTATGCCTACCAAGCGACGCAGCAAGTGCTTTACAGCATCGGCGGTTATCTCGGTATTGAAAAAAACCTGGACAGTTACCGGACAGTCCTCAGTCAAGCGAAAACGAAAAATGGCCTTACCGTTCAATTAAATGAAGTTATATTGGATAACGACGAGTTGCTGGTTTCCACCACAATAACCAGTGACGAAAAATCAGAACTTGGCTGCGTTCTGTCCGGCAGGATTTATATCAACGGCCAGGCAATGGATTCAGCAAGCAGCGGCAGCGCCAAACCCCTTGACGAATATACCACGGAACAAGTTACCGAAAGTTATCTGGGCGCCCGGAATTTGGAGGGTGATTTGGATGTGAAGATTGTTTTCAATTCGGCATTGATTGACGAAAAAACAAAGAAGGGTCCCTGGGCATTTGAATTCACAACAAACGGCGATGAATTGGCGCAAAGCACTATGGAAATTCCCCTCGACAATTCTTTCCAACTTGAAAACGGCCAAAGAGTCAGGCTTGAAAAATATACCAGCAACGCCCTGGGACAAAAAATCTATTTTGTCAAAGAACCGGCAAATACGGCTTATGATCTGGCGCTTCGGGGACATGATGATTTGGGCAACAAGATAGTTTTTGCTTTAGCCAACTGCGATGCATCCAAAGGGGTATTCAAAATATCCACCGTTAACGGCAATCTCGACCCGCAGGCCAGGATATTGACATTGACACCTTATGCAGTCAAGTTCCCTGAAAAAAGCGGCAAGTTGAGCAATGATTTCCAAAAGGTGGGCGACGAGTTTACCATCATGCTAACAAAGTAAAGGCGAAGAGAGCCTGGCGAGCTTTGACCACCATCGGACTGCTGAAAAAGTAAGATTTTGTCAGCAGTTTTTTTCACATTTTGAGAAGAGAAAAATGGTATAATTGCAAGTACCTCAGTTGGCAACACCGGATAGCAGATTTCTCATAAGGATACCAAACGGCAGGGACCGGGCAGTGAAAAAGCGACATTAAAAAGCGCACTATTTGCAATATTCAATTGGGGTGATATATATGTATGAAAAATTACGAAAAAACTCTCTATTAATAGTAATACTTGCTGCATTATCTATGTTAATATTAACCGGTTGTACAAAAGGGTCTAGTATTGTAAAAAATGGAAGCGAGTTAAATACACCAACAAAAATGTCAATGATATACGATGAGTTTAGTGGCTATAAAGAAACTCAAATTAAGGTTGAAGAAGGGCAGCCGGTTCAAGTAAAAGTCAGTTTTGTTACGGTAAGAGGTCCTATAGATGCTTATATCGCAAAAGATAATAATAGAGAAAATAGCAGTTATGAAGGCCATGCAATTCCAACATCGGAATTTACTGTTACGCTTAAGGAACAGGGGATTTATACCATTAGGGTAGATGCGAAAAATCACTCTGGAAGTTATTCCTTTTCTTGGTGAATATATCCTCAAGCGGTATCGTTCCTAATCGTCCCTTTCATCTATTGGAAAACTCAAGCACATAACAAGCAGACGTTTCGTGCGTAGGAGAATATGAGTGCGGGGCTTGCTTCTGAAACTGCTAGTTTAATATTCTACTATCACAATGCTGAGCCTGTACTGGGATTAGTTTTTTTGAAAAAAATATCATCTTTAGGAGAAATTTCGAAATGCATAAAGAAAATTCTGTAAATATCGAATATAAAGTATATAATTAAAGTAACAAGGAGGCGCCTGTAAAGTATTTTCTTGCCGGAGCCATCAAATATATCCATATTTTCAAACACAATCTCTATTAATAATTATGCTGTACATTGAGTTGTAATAGAAACAAAAAGAACGTCCCCTTGTTTCCCCCGAAACAAAAAGAAAGTGGAGAGAGAAAATGCGGGTCAAAAAGAAATCAAAAAACCGAATATTTGATTTTAACATTGACATAGAGAATATGCTGGAGCGGCCACGGGTGAACCAATTGTTTATGAACGGACTTGCGCATCCGCTTACTGTCGTGCATGCTCCGGCAGGCTACGGAAAGACAACCGCCGCCCTCCAATTTGCCAAAAATACGAAAGCTCAGGTTGTGTACATGTGTCTTAACGAGCTGGACCAAAACCCTCAGTATTTCTGGGAACATTTATCCGCTTTGTATGCGCGGATATTTCCCCTGCTGGGAGCCAGGATGACGCAACTAGGCTTTCCTGGTTCCAGCGGCCTCTTTATGCAATTTATTGATTTATTTCAGGAGTATTTCACCAAAAAACAACACGTATTGATAATTGATGATTTTCATATGGCCGGGCGCGCCAACCTGGAGGAACTCCTGCTTAAAACAGCCAGCCTTAGGCTGAAGGGCTTGCATATTATAATCCTTTCCAGGGTACTGCCATCGATTTGCAATGTGGATATGAAGTTGAAAGGACTGCTGGCTGAAATCAACAAAGAGCATTTACGCTTTGATTTGCCTGAGCTTTTAGCCTACTGCAAATTGTATGACATACAGATTGGCGAAGCCGACGCTCAAAAAATTAATCAATTCACCGAAGGATGGGCCAGCGCCGTCTATGTATCAAGCCTTTATTTTCGCCAAAACCCGGACGGCCTGTTACATATGGCTATTTTAGACATAAACCGGCTGATAGAAAACACGGTGTATAAGGGATATGACCCTGAAATCAGGGAATTTTTATTAAAGCTTTCCATTCTGGATCGCTTCGATATGGAAATATGTGCTTACCTGACCGGCAGTAAAAATTCCTACAATCTTTTAGTGCGGGTTTTAAACGAGAATTCCTTCATAAAAATCAGCGAGGACAAGCAGTGTTTTGAAATGCACCGGCTGTTCAGAGACCTCCTGACGTTGTTATAGGTACTCCATGTTTATAAATTTCATATATTCAAATATTCACACCGCTGCCTGAACCAGAGCCGTTCGCTCTTTAGCGGTTACCGGGAAGTTCCATAAATCCTCAAATTCCACATAGCAGAACTGCTTATAAACGATCCGGATGTCCTGCCTTTTAACGCCGTCGACCGTTTCCTTCTTGCCGACCTCGATCCGGTCGATCAGCTCGTTGAGCATCGGCGCGGTCAGTTCCTGAATATCCTTGTAGCCCGCGATGAGCTGAAGGAACCGCTCGGTTTCGTCGGCTTTTGTTTTCTGCTCGGATAGCTCCTTTTGCAGACTGTCGCGTTTATTTTGCAGCTCTTTCTGTTCCGCTTCATAGTTGCCGAGGAGCCGTTGAAAGCGGTCTGGCGAAATACGTTCCAGCGCGTTGTCCTCATAAAGCTTTCCGATGATAATCTCCAGCTCGTCGATGCGCGAGGACATCTGTGCGCATTCCTTTTCCGCCTGCCGCTCCCGCTTGTCCAGCAGTCCCGCCGTTTCGGTTTTCAGCCGGTGAAGAAGATGCCTGTCCATGCTGGCGGCGGCCTTCGCCCTGCGGCGCACATCGCTTAATACGGCCTGATAAAGCGCCTCGTAAGTGATGAAGTGTGAACAGCAGTAGCCCTTTCCCTTGACGTTATAAAGGCTGCACTGATAGCGGGGATTTCCTTTGTTGTGGGTGTAGGCGAGAGCGTAGCCGCAGTCGGCGCATTTGACGAGTCCGGCAAAAATCTGTTGCGCACCCTGATTATCTGAGCGCTTTCGGACGGTCAGCTTATCCTGCGCGGTGTCCCACGTTTTCTGATCGATAATAGCCTCGTGCGTCCCGTCGACCACAATCCATTCTTCCTCGGGCATCTTCAGAATTTCCTTGTTCTTAAAGGATCGTACCCTCCGCCTGCCGCTGACAATCTTCCCAAGATAAGTCGGGTTCGTCAGAATGGTCTTGATGGAGGATGGGTGCCAGTCGTGGGGCTTACGCCAGTATTCGCTTTTATGCAGCGTCGGGAATTTAATGTTGTTGTAAGCGGTTGGGTTCAGAACACCGGCGTCGCGCAGCCTTTTAGCGATGGCCTTGTAGCCGAGTCCGTCGCAGGCGTATTGGAATATGAGCCGTACCGTTTCCGCCGCTTCCTCGTCCGGCAGCAGATGATGTTTGTCATCCGGGTCGATGACGTAGCCGAAGGGAGCCTTTGTCCCGATGAATTTCCCGCTCTGCGCCATCACCTTTTTCGACGCCCTGGTCTTTTGCTCGTCTGTTTGGCGTGGAACTCATTGAAAAAGTTGATGATCGGCACCATGTCGGCGGACGGCTCATCGTCAAACAGGCTGTCATAGCTGTCGCCGATGGAGATAAACCGGACGCCGAGGTTCGGGAATATGTTTTCAATGTGCTCTCCGGAGCCGATGTAGTTGCGGCCCAGCCGGGACAGATCCTTGACAATAATGACGTTTATTTTCCCCGCCTGCGCGTCCTCAATCATCCGATTGAAGCCCGGACGATCAAAGGTGGTTCCGGAAACCCCGTCGTCGATGTATTCGTCGATTACCTTAAAATGATGCTCTTCGGCATATGCGGTCAGTATTTTTCGTTGGTTTGTGATCGAGTTGCTCTCTTTCGCGGAGTCCTCGTCCCGTGAGAGACGGAAGTAGAGACCGGCCCGATCTCCGTTTTGGGGGATCAGCATTCTTTCGCACCTCCTTTATTCCCCCGCAAAACGGCTGCGCGGATATCGCAACGACATGATATCACACAAGACTTCCGATATCCATACGCAGCCGCGGCAAAAGCTCAGATTTTCTTTGGAGGCTCGATCCCTTGCTCCAATTCCCGCTTGATCAGGGCGACCAGCGAGTCCACCATATCCAGCCTGGTATTGGGTAAGCTCTCGCTTTTAATGGTGTAAACAACGTCCCCAATCTTTTTTTCATAGGTAACAGATAACTCGGATGTGAACATATGCGTCCTCCTTACATCGTCAGAGTAAACCCGTGATACTGCTCGTATTCCTCGTCCTCATCGTCCACCGTGATTGTCTCACCTGGAGATGCTTTGAGGCCGAGCGCCGCCATCTTTTCAAGCTCTTTTTCACTATGGTGGATATGCTCCTGATGGTAATGCTGCTCCGGCTCGCCAAAGAGGCCGTCCAACAGGCGGGACAGACCGCCAAACGATTCGCCGGGTTCGGCGCGGTATTCCTGATAATCCCGCGCGGCAAAACCGTAGCAGCCGCCCTGCTCAAAGTACCGCTCCAGATTTTCTTTCAGCAGACGCTCGTCGAACAGCTTGCCGCTGCGGCACACATTCCCCTCCGGCGTGGTGAAGGTGATGTATTTGTACTTGTCTTCCCATTTGACCTTGTAACCCTGCGTTGCCATCAGCCGGATGAATTCCTGCCTGTCGTGGCTGTGCTTCATGGCGCAAATGGCCATCTGGCGGAGCTTTTTCTTCCACTCCGGCCACCCGCGGTGGCTCGCTTTCGCCTCGGTGGCGGAGAAACCGTGCTCCATACAGAGCCGGTTGACATACTCCTTGACCTGCTCCAGCTCCGCCGCTGTCTGGTGAAACATCCTGCCGTTTTCAAAGCTGACAGAGTTCATAATCAGGTGGTTATGAATGTGCTTTTTGTCCTTGTGCGTCGCCACCACGCACTGGAATCCCGGAAAATATGCCGCCAGCTTCATCCCAAGCGCATGAGCCGTTTCAAAGTCCACCGGATCGTCGGGGCTAAAAGACTGGATAATGTGATAATACTGCCGTCCGCCTGTCTTGCCGAGCATCCGCTTGATCGCTTCAAATTCCTCCGAGGCGTTCTCGGGAACACAGTCCTTGCCGCCGATCAGCTTGGCCTCCGTTTTTTCTCTCTTAGTGATATATTCCAGAGTCCCCTTCACCGATGCTTTGGAAGACAGGAATTTACAGATTGCCACAGCCGCCCCACCTCCTTCTTCAGTTCCTCCAAATTGAAAAACGTCGCCTGCTTCTGATGCGCCAGAACCGTTATCTGATTAAGGTTGTTGCCGATGCGTCGAAGCTCCCGAGCCGTTTCCTCCAGCCCCGGTATGACGACGATTTCTTTTTCAAGGGCGCAGTCACGCATGTAATCGCTGAGCAGGCGGTAAGAGGACAGCGCCTTTTCCGTGATGATTTTCTTTTCCCCGGGCGTTACTCTGACCCGGATAAAATCCGTCCTTGCCATACGTTACCTCCGTTCCATAGGGGCGCGGGCTTAGCCCGCATTTGCCTTCGGGCGGCGGAGCAGGGGCCCGCCGTACCACAAAGGCGAAACTTGCCACACGCCTAAGCGTGTGATTCTCCGCAACATCACATACTCGCTTTCCGTGACGGCTGCGACGGCTGTGACGGCAAATTTGACACCGAGCCTGCACCATTTTTGCCGTCATTCCCGTCATTGCCGTCACCGGAATAGGTAAGGCTTATCTCTCGGCGGTCGCGGGTCCGGGATGCGGTAAAACTGATTCCGATTTCCGCAAGCTCCTGACGGCATCGTATAATCTTTTTCATCAGCACATTGGGCAGAAGTTTCTCTCCGCTGTGCTTTTCAAGCTCTGCCGCCAGCTCCGTCGCCGTTCCGGTGAATGAGAGAAGAGATTTCATAACAGCAGAGAGGTGAAGAATGATTTTATCGCTCGGTTGCGGTTCGTTCGTGATGCTGCCGGAAATCAAGCTCCAGAGGTGGGTATTATTATCAAACTCCAGCCGCAGCTCGCGGTATTCGATATCGCGGCCAACACAGTAGAGCGTGGCGGAATTTCCTCCGCGCTTATCCTTTTTCAATACGAAGTTTGAGTCCGTCGCGCCGCTGATGCCTGTGGTTCCGGAGATCATGTTCATCGGGTCGTCATCGTTCATTTTCCGCAGATGGTGAACAAGCAGAATAGCAATCCGGTACTTATCCGCGAGAGCTTTTAGAATACCGATGTCCCGGTAATCGCCGGCATACTGATTGATGTCGGCAGTTACTTTTCGTATTCTCTGAAGCGTGTCGATGACGATCAGCGCGGTGTCCGGATGCGCTTTCAAGAAATCCTTGATCTGGTTTTCCAGCCCTTCGCCGATTACTTCCGACATGGTTGCAAAGTGAAGATCCTCCGGCGCGTCATCCGCGATATCGAACAGCCGGTTTTGAATGCGCGTAAAGCTGTCTTCCAGACAGAGATAGAGCACAGTTCCCCTCGAAACCGGAAAGTCCCACAGCGCTTCTCCGGATGCGACCCGCAGACATATCATCAGCTCCAGCCATGACTTTCCGATTTTCGGGGCTCCCGCGAGGATGTGCAGCCCCTGAGGCAGCATCCCGCTTATGATGAATCGTATCGGCGGTAGCGGGGTGGTCAGAAGCGTTCCGGCATCCATTGTGATGAGTTTGGCCTGTGTCATAGCGGCCTCCTTTCCCGTGTTACTGATTGACAATAAATTTACTATCGGATACAATTAAATTAGCAGAAATAATTTCCATGCACAAGAGGCCAGAGCGATGTCAGGTACATCGCAAAAATCCATCGGATACAAGGGGCTTCCATGAGTATGAATACCTTTGACAAATTCTCCGTCCTGTTCTGGGGGGGAAATGTAACGATTGGCGGCAAGACACTCCCGCTGGGGCAGACCGTAACAGACGTCTTGAATCTGGACGGGCAAGTCCTGACAGAAATCGAAAACCGTATTTGCGCTTTTCAGGCGGAAATACGTGAGTTCCTTGAACAGAAAAATAACGGCGCCGTTTTTCTCGTGCAGGAAAAACTGAACGCCGTCTGGGATGTCGTATTCGCTTTGCCGCTCTACCGTAATCTGCCGATGGACGAGCGAACCTCGCGGAATCTCTTTCCCATGCTTCTTTCGGACAAGAAAAAGTGGAATGAGGTATTTACCGAAGGAACCGAGGGAAACAAAATGATGCGGGAGTTTGTCTCCCGCTTGGAGTACTTCCCGGAAAGCCTCCGCAATTTTATAGGACAAGTCTCGGGAATGCTCGAGTTCTATTTTGAGCAACTGACGCGCCGCAACAGCGCGGCATACGCAGAAGCCTACGCGAAGTACTTTCGGGACATGGCATCCGCCGGGCCGCTCTTTTCCGGCGGCATGCCCTTCGAGCAGAGCTTTTCGGTTCAGGTGAAGTTCACTCCTATGCGGCATCCTGCAAAGGACGGAAAGAATATATTGTCGGAGCAAGCGGAGTTTTCAGCTCTTTCACATTTTTTATATGCGGATTTCTACAGGGGGCTCATTGCGGGGAACGCGCCGCGCCGCTGCCATAACTGCGGGCGCTTCTTCCTTTTGAACAGAGGCTACAACACCTGCTACTGCAACAACATCGCGCCCGGCGAAACAGTAAAAACCTGCCGCAAGATCGGTGCCCACAGGAAGGCGCAGGACCTTTCCGGCGTCACGCCCGCGCAGCTCGAGTACAGGAAGGTGTATAACCGTCTCAAAACCAGAAAGAACAGAGGCAAGCTCGATGCGGACGAATGGAACGCCGCCGTTGCCAAAGCTCTTGACCTGAAAGAACGTGCGGAACGCGGAGAGATCGACGACGCGGAGTTAAAACGGCTTTATGAACAGTTTTGAATTGTTTGGCAGAAAGTACGTGAAGATTGTAAAAAATTGTTGTATACTGATGACATAAAGTATTTTAACATTTCAGACGATATACACAAACCAAACTCCCGCAGAGAGGAGGAACGCCGATGAAAAAGCTCAAAGCCCTCAAACGCGAGCGCGTCAACCGCGCGTTGGAAAGCATCTTCGATTATCCGCTGACCATCGTGGAGGCGCCCATGGGCTACGGCAAGACCACTGCGGTGCGCCAATTCCTTGCCTTAAAAGGCGTGCCTGTCATATGGACCTCCTTTTTATCCGAAGACGACACGGCGCGCGGCTTTTGGGAAAGGCTTGCGGCCGAAATCGGCAGGTTTGACGAGGCGGCGGCAAGCAGGCTCAAAAGTCTCGGCGTTCCCGCCGACACACCGCAGACGGCAATGGCTGTTTCCATCATCAATGAGATGGTTTACAAGCCCCATACCACGCTCGTCATCGACGATTTCCACCTTGCGAGAAGCATGCGGGTGACCGCGCTTTTCAGGCGCTTTGTCATGGAAATGCCGGACGATTTTCACATTGTCATTCTGACCCGCGATACGACAAATCTTGACATCACCGAGCTTTCCGCAAAAGGGCTGTGCAATGTCGTGTCTCAAAATACGCTGCGGTTTACCGACAGCGAGATCCGGGACTATTGCGCCCTGATGGGCTTTGCGGCCGGCGAGAGCGAGATAAGAAAAATCGGAGCTTACACGGGCGGCTGGATTTCATTGATTTACCTGATCATGCTCGGCATGGAGCGGGGCATCCCCGCAGGCCGGAACGACACTGTCAACGAGCTGGTGGAAAAGTTGCTCTATAACGCATACGACGAGCGCATCCAAAGGTTTTTGCTGCGTCTTTCCGTGATGGACAGCTTCACGGCGGAGCAGGCCGTGTTTGTAACGCAGGAGGCAAAATCGGGGGAAATCCTTAAAAAGCTGCGCCGCGAAAACGCATTCATTGCCTTCGACGAGGCGGCGGGGGTCTATAAAATCCACAATGTGCTGCTGGATTTCCTGCGGGGTAAGCAGAAGGATGAAGAAGAACGCGCCGCGCTCTATCGGCGGCTTGGCGAATGGCACCTGGCGCGAAGGGAATATAGAACCGCATACGGTTATCTCTGCCGCGCGGGTGAGACGAAGCGAATCCTCGAGCTGCTGGACAATGAGGATACCGTCACCAGCGATGCCGCCACTTTTGACGGCGTATTAGACCTGTTTGCCGCATTGCCCCGCCAGATTCTGCTTAAATATCCGCTTGCTTATTTGCAGTATATCGCCATCATTTTGACAAACGGCAATCCTGATGCTTTTCAAGACGGCGTGATACGCTTAAACGAGCTGCAGGAGGCTTGCGAGCGGGCGGAAGGCCCCATCCCGCACGGAAAAGACCGTATTCTCGCGGAACTTTATCTCACCCGGATTTTTGCCGTGTTCAACGATGCGAAGGAAATAGCCGCTTGCCTGGAGGAGGCGCAGCGTTTGCTTGACGGGGATATTTCCTTCCTGCAAAAGCGGGAGGCCGAATTCACACTGGGCTCTCCCCATTTTCTCTACACCTGCTACAGGGAGCCGGGCACCCTCAAAGAGCTCACAGAGCTCATGGCATCGGATTTCCCGATTTTCGCCGAGCTGGCCGACGGCTGCGGCGCCGGCTGCGACTATGTGGCTATGGCCGAATACGCGCTGGAAACCGGCGACTGGCAGGCGGCGGAGCTCAACGCCTTCAAAGCCATTTACAAAGCGCAGACCAAGGAACAGGTCGGTCTTTTGATCTGCGCTGATCATGCTTTGATCAGGCTGTATATCTATCAGGGAAAGGTTGACGAAGCGTTGGAGCTTCTGCGGCATCTCAGGCAGGATGTGACGCGGGCCAACAACCTTTATTACAACACCGGGCTTGAGATCGTGGAGGGATACGTTTACGGCTGCCTTACCCGGCTTGACGGCATCCCCCTGTGGCTGCAAACCGGGGATATGTCCCCCGCGCACTTTTATTGCCAGGGCCTGGGCTTTAACTATATCGTCTACGGCAAGGCGCTTCTGCTCGCCAAGAATTACATCAAGCTCGAAATGCTCACCGATGAATTTGCGCGTAATTTCGCCATCTGCCACAACCAACTCGGCTTTCTGCACAATCAGATTTTCAGGGCGGCGGCGAAATATCCGCTTTACGGCATGGAGGCGGGCTGCGCCGCCCTCCGCGAAGCCTTCGGCATGGCTCGGGAGGACCACATCATCCTGCCCTTCGCCGAGTATGCGTATTCTATCATAGACATGGTCAGATACATCGCTCATGCCGATTCGCGGGATGCATACATAAAGGAGGTGCTTGAGGCCTGTGGGCAGTATATGGAAAGCCTGAAGCACTCCACACAGAAGATGGCTTCCCTGTCGGCGAGGGAGGTGGAAATCCTCACGCTGGCTGCGGAGGGCCTCAAGAGGAACGAGATCGCCGGAAAGCTTCATGTTACCGCAGGCACCGTGCAGACCCATCTGCATAATATCTACCTGAAACTGGAGGTCGGCGGCAGGACGGCGGCCATAAAAAAGGCGCAAAAGCTGAAACTTTTATAGATTTTTGTCTTAAAATATACCGTTCGGTAGATACCGGAACAAAAAAATATCCTCTATACTTCTCAGTATGGGGGATTTTTTATGCCTGAAAACGTCCTCCAAGTCGAAAGGAGGCTTCACTCGATGAGCAAGATACTCAAGGTCACGCCCAATGACGACTATACCCTGCTGGTGGAATTTGAGCACGGCAACAAAATCATCTTCAACATGCGGGACATGATCAAAACCATACCTTACAGCAGCCTTGCGGATTTAAGCCGTTTCAAGGACATCACCCTGGAGGAAAAGGCCATATGCTGGCCTGAGCCGGTCCCGGACGAGAAAAGCATTATACCCCTGCGTCTGACGGTGGACAATATGCTGTTCGCCATACGGGGATAAAGAAACAAAACTGGTGTAAATCCATCGGACAGCACCGGTGAAACATTAACGGTTAAAAAACCGGCGTTGATCGCACACAAACGCTAAAAATTAGGAGGTCATCCATAATGGGAAAACGAATTTTAAGCCTATTTCTTGCGGTAGTTCTGTTTGATCCCGGCGATCCAAATATCCCCCCCCAGGTTTGCTTGTGAAAAATGCGGAGGAGAAATGTGGCCTAAGAAGCGCTGGAATAACTGTTTAGAAGACATTTTCTAGAAAAAGAAGAACCGCCCGACAGGGCGGCTTTTTTATTGGAGGACTTGAAAATGAGTGAACTGGAACAAAGGCTTATATTTTCGCGCAATGATTGCGTTATCAACAAGCAGCAGGCGCTTTGGGGTTTTGCAAAGGTTATGAAAAAAAGTTGTTTTATGATACTGTAGAGTAAGGAAAATATAAAAACAAATTACCTCAAAAACTCTGCGCGTAAGGCGAGATTTAACATGGGAAACCAACAGCTACTGAAAAAAATGGATAAGGTCAGGCTGCAGATAAGCGGGCTTACCCACGCCTGCGAGGGCGTGGGGCGGCACAACGGGATGGCCGTATTCGTCCCCGGCACAGCGCCGGGTGATACGGTCCTGGTTGAGATCAAGCATATAAAACGGAACTACGCCCGCGGCAGGCTGCTGGAGGTCATAGAGCAGTCTCCAAGCCGGCGTCGGCCCGAATGTACCAGCTACGGCGCCTGCGGCGGCTGCCGGCTGCAGCACGTTGACTACGACGAGCAGTTGAGGCTGAAAACAACGCTGGTCAGGGACAGCCTGGCCCGCCTGGCCGGGCTGGATGATGTTAAGGTCTGCGAAACAATTGGTATGGATTACCCATGGCACTACCGCAACAAGGCCGTCTTTCACGTGCAGGAGCGTGATAGCAGGTTTGATCTCGGCTACTACGAGGAAGGATCCCGCACCCTGGCCGGTTTTTTCAAAGAAGGCGAAAGCGGACAAGCCGTCTGCCTGCTGGTGGACAGGGATCTAAACGGGGCTGCGGCGTTCATCAAAAAGCTTCTTAATAAATACGGCGGCTTCGCTGGCCGAAAAAGGGGCCAATTCTTCCGCCATGTCGTCCTGCGCAAAGCTTTCGCCAGCGGCGAAATAATGGCCGTGCTGGTGACGGGAAGCGGGCATTGGCCGGGGGAAAAAGATTTTGCCGGCGAGCTCATGTCCGGTTATCCCGGGCTTGCCTCCGTGGTGCGCAATATAAATGACAAGACTTCCGGGGATGTTTTCGGAAGGCAGAACATCACCCTGGCCGGTCGGGATTACATTGTGGACCAAATGGGTGGACTAACTTTCCGGATTTCACCTTCATCTTTCTACCAGGTCAACCCTGCCCAGACGCTGGTATTGTACGAAAAAGTGCTGA
>JAHDOA010000039.1 GCA_018435055.1 Pelotomaculum sp.
GATGCATGGATACATTATAAAGGATTATATGATAATGGCTCACTTTATCCGGAATAGTGGCTCATTCGAAAACGGAAAGCTGGCTCACTTTGGCCGGACTGGTGGCTCAAAATGGACAAGATTACCCATAAAACCGAGAGATAATTTGTTTTAGGATGTCGAGGATGTTATGTTTCAATTCCTCATAGGAAGGCTAAAACCACGGACAGTCCACAGGACGTCCAACGGATGTCCAGCGGTTTCAATTCCTCATAGGAAGGCTAAAACCGCAGTATAGCCAGCATCCTTCAGTGCCATTCCCACGGAGTTTCAATTCCTCATAGGAAGGCTAAAACCCAAATAAAACAATGGGAGTGCGAACACAGTCAACCGCGTTTCAATTCCTCATAGGAAGGCTAAAACCAGTATAGCCAGCATCCTTCAGTGCCATTCCCACGGAGTTTCAATTCCTCATAGGAAGGCTAAAACCCCCCGTCATCAGCATCAAGCCAAATTTCTTTGCCTTTGTTTCAATTCCTCATAGGAAGGCTAAAACCTTTGAATTTACCGTTTGCTTCTCTGACGTTCATATTATGTTTCAATTCCTCATAGGAAGGCTAAAACCAGCCTGCCCGCTCTGCCAAGATCCTGAAGGGGTATCTGGTTTCAATTCCTCATAGGAAGGCTAAAACCGCTTTCAATATGGGGATTTTATGCGCTGAATATAGGCGTTTCAATTCCTCATAGGAAGGCTAAAACCAAGTGACGGTCTTGAGTCATTTGCCTCTAGCTTCGTTAGTTTCAATTCCTCATAGGAAGGCTAAAACCTTTGCCCTTTGCGCTTTTGATTATACTGTTTTTGTGTTTCAATTCCTCATAGGAAGGCTAAAACCACAACTTATTTTTTGCCATTGTAGAATCAAACAATTAGTTTCAATTCCTCATAGGAAGGCTAAAACCACAAGTTCAAAATGATGACCACTATAGCCTTTATTGTTTCAATTCCTCATAGGAAGGCTAAAACCGAAAAGCCGGAAGGGTTTCGCCGGCTGATAGAAACGGGTTTCAATTCCTCATAGGAAGGCTAAAACCCTCTCGCAACTGGATCCTGGGGCTTTGGCGCTTCTTTGTTTCAATTCCTCATAGGAAGGCTAAAACCGACTTGTGTTAGTGATTATATATCCATACCCGCCATGTTTCAATTCCTCATAGGAAGGCTAAAACCTTACCTCGCTGTTATATGCTTGTCCTCTAAAAATTAGTTTCAATTCCTCATAGGAAGGCTAAAACCCCATGCTAGAAGAATTAATTAATCAAATTGCTACATGTTTCAATTCCTCATAGGAAGGCTAAAACCTATGGCAGTAAATATTTTATATTCTTCAATATTGGTAGTTTCAATTCCTCATAGGAAGGCTAAAACCGACTACATATATAATATATCATAGATGGAGGGAGTTGGTTTCAATTCCTCATAGGAAGGCTAAAACCAACGGCGGCCCGGCTTCCGTCGATGTCAATGAGATAGTTTCAATTCCTCATAGGAAGGCTAAAACCCAACAACCCGCAGAAATCGTGCATCCTCTATTTTATGTTTCAATTCCTCATAGGAAGGCTAAAACCGAGAAGGAGACTGATTTCATCGACGTGGTGGTATGGAGGTTTCAATTCCTCATAGGAAGGCTAAAACCGGATAGGGAGTATGTGAAAATGGTAAAAAATTATTGGTTTCAATTCCTCATAGGAAGGCTAAAACCTTTTTCTGTTGAATGCCTTTTTGAATATGATATTCGTTTCAATTCCTCATAGGAAGGCTAAAACCTTGGGATTTTTTCATTTTTTACACTCCTTTTATTTTTGTTTCAATTCCTCATAGGAAGGCTAAAACCTGCAAAAAGCCCGATTAAATGATTGTAATTTACACGGGGTTTCAATTCCTCATAGGAAGGCTAAAACCAAAAGAAAAAACGCAGCTACCACCTGCAAAAAGTCTGTTTCAATTCCTCATAGGAAGGCTAAAACCTTGATAGTCGTTGTCGATAGATCCATTATGGATACCGAGTTTCAATTCCTCATAGGAAGGCTAAAACCTTTTCGCTTCTTTTTCTAGGCAACATTATCATTCCTGGTTTCAATTCCTCATAGGAAGGCTAAAACCGAAATGTCTCGCGGTTCCCGTCCTGGTACGTCACTCGTTTCAATTCCTCATAGGAAGGCTAAAACCCCCACCAGGCCAGATTCTGCCCGTCTGAAACACTGGTTTCAATTCCTCATAGGAAGGCTAAAACCTCTAAATAAGCCTGCCTGTTGCCGATAGAGATTTGCTGTTTCAATTCCTCATAGGAAGGCTAAAACCGCCCAGGGCCGACCCTGCGAACACTGATTGATCAATGGGTTTCAATTCCTCATAGGAAGGCTAAAACCTAAATCCGTTCTTGCCGTTACCCCGACCCATGACAATGTTTCAATTCCTCATAGGAAGGCTAAAACCGTAGAGGGTTTAATATTTAAGAACGCAAGGATCTTGTTTCAATTCCTCATAGGAAGGCTAAAACCGATATACTCCACAGCAGGCGCTCCTGCCTGCACTCCTGGTTTCAATTCCTCATAGGAAGGCTAAAACCAACGGCATCGGCAAGGAGTTTCTGGCGCTGGGCCAAGTTTCAATTCCTCATAGGAAGGCTAAAACCTCAACGGGGTACTTATACGGCGCGGCTTGATGATGGTTTCAATTCCTCATAGGAAGGCTAAAACCACGATGTTGCGGACGTAAACTAACTAACGAGGGCGGTTTCAATTCCTCATAGGAAGGCTAAAACCCCCTGCTTCTTCTTCTATTCCATCATCATACTGAGCTAGTTTCAATTCCTCATAGGAAGGCTAAAACCCACAATCGTGTTCACTGCTTTCTCCTTTCAGTAAGTAGTTTCAATTCCTCATAGGAAGGCTAAAACCATGTCGTTAATCGTTTCCGTGTGTGACGGCTTCTTGCGTTTCAATTCCTCATAGGAAGGCTAAAACCACACCGCGCCCATACAAAACCCCATCGTAAAGCCGTGTTTCAATTCCTCATAGGAAGGCTAAAACCTTTGCAGTAGCTCTGTCATACCCCAACCACAGGCGGGTGTTTCAATTCCTCATAGGAAGGCTAAAACCATATCTCCTGTGCTTACATTTGTAAACACCTTTTTTAGTTTCAATTCCTCATAGGAAGGCTAAAACCTGTTGTGTCTCCTGAAAAAATCATCCAGATATCCTGTGTTTCAATTCCTCATAGGAAGGCTAAAACCAGGAGCCGGTTTAGCAGCCCCTGGCTGTCGTCATCCTGGTTTCAATTCCTCATAGGAAGGCTAAAACCTCTTTTTGAAGTTTTGCTAATCTCTTTTCAGATTTTCGTTTCAATTCCTCATAGGAAGGCTAAAACCATCCATACCCGCCATCAATGGCTATATCATAACCGGTTTCAATTCCTCATAGGAAGGCTAAAACCGCTTTAGTGCCGGTGACTGTTCCCGGGGTGCCTACTGGTTTCAATTCCTCATAGGAAGGCTAAAACCCAGCACGAGCCCGGCCATTAGGGCGCCCATACCAAGTTTCAATTCCTCATAGGAAGGCTAAAACCCCCCGGTTGCTGCGAGAAGCCTGAATTGCCTTGTCAGGTTTCAATTCCTCATAGGAAGGCTAAAACCTTTGAGCTTATACACGCGTATGACAATGAACCTGTTGGTTTCAA
This sequence comes from Pelotomaculum sp., assembly GCA_018435055.1. Taxonomy (GTDB): domain Bacteria; phylum Bacillota; class Desulfotomaculia; order Desulfotomaculales; family Pelotomaculaceae; genus Syntrophopropionicum. Next base: position 3,713 of record JAHDOA010000039.1, read on the forward strand.
TTCCTCATAGGAAGGCTAAAACCGGCGGCTCAATGCAACTATGGAGCCCGCCCTCGGCGGTTTCAATTCCTCATAGGAAGGCTAAAACCGCAAATTCGATTTGCGTCCCGCTTACCTGTCTGCCGGTTTCAATTCCTCATAGGAAGGCTAAAACCCCTTTTGACAAAAAAATATTCTGATTATTGTCGATAGTTTCAATTCCTCATAGGAAGGCTAAAACCAATAGCTACCCACATTAAACAACCCGCGCTCCCAAAGTTTCAATTCCTCATAGGAAGGCTAAAACCGCATGGCAGGTGGCCAGACAGCGAGCGCTGGCCCGTGAGTTTCAATTCCTCATAGGAAGGCTAAAACCCATTATAGTTTACCGTACCGCTACTTCCATCTATAGTTTCAATTCCTCATAGGAAGGCTAAAACCTGCTGACCAGTAGTTGTCCAATCATTCAGGCCGGAGTTTCAATTCCTCATAGGAAGGCTAAAACCTTTATCTTGCCTGCCACTTTCTCACCACCTTTCAGGGTTTCAATTCCTCATAGGAAGGCTAAAACCGGTTGGAGTGCTGAAGGACCAGCAGGCCGAAGGAGAGTTTCAATTCCTCATAGGAAGGCTAAAACCTCCAGCTATCTGGCCATCCTGATTCAGCGCTCCGACCGGTTTCAATTCCTCATAGGAAGGCTAAAACCCATCGCCTTTGAGGTGCCGGAGAAGATGACGGACGTGTGTTTCAATTCCTCATAGGAAGGCTAAAACCTGTGGATGGCCTCGCTGCTTCAATTGCTGCTGATGTTAGTTTCAATTCCTCATAGGAAGGCTAAAACCCAAAGATTAGGAAGCCCCAGGGGGCCAAAAAACTTGGTTTCAATTCCTCATAGGAAGGCTAAAACCCGACCACAGAAACAAAGGGCGAGCCCTGGAAGAAAATGTTTCAATTCCTCATAGGAAGGCTAAAACCTATAGATACAGTTGCGGCAGTATACCGGGAAGAGGAAGTTTCAATTCCTCATAGGAAGGCTAAAACCGAAGATAATATCGTTGGGGAAGCAAAAAATGACGGGCGTTTCAATTCCTCATAGGAAGGCTAAAACCCTTGCATCATCAGGATCAATTGTTGCAAATGATGGGTTTCAATTCCTCATAGGAAGGCTAAAACCACAGGTAGGTTGGGATGGCAATACAAGGACGGTGACCAGTTTCAATTCCTCATAGGAAGGCTAAAACCGCAGCGCCTTGTGAAGTAGAAATTAGCAAAGTGGGGGTTTCAATTCCTCATAGGAAGGCTAAAACCGTATAACCTTTCATTACGGCCTGGATATCTAGTGTTGGTTTCAATTCCTCATAGGAAGGCTAAAACCATAACTGTAAGCCAGGTGGGCCGGCTTGATTTCCTCGTTTCAATTCCTCATAGGAAGGCTAAAACCGGGAAGTATATTTTAGTCTGCGGTGTGCGCTATGGCTGTTTCAATTCCTCATAGGAAGGCTAAAACCCTCTCGCTATTCCGATAGTTGAATAGACTCTCGCATGTTTCAATTCCTCATAGGAAGGCTAAAACCAGAAGTTCGGCGCCTGGGGGCTGTTTATTGCTATCCAGGTTTCAATTCCTCATAGGAAGGCTAAAACCTTACGTCGAACTCTACATTGAGAATTGGGTTGTCCTGTTTCAATTCCTCATAGGAAGGCTAAAACCTGGAATTCCAAAAAGTAATTGATATTAGTAGCCAGTTGTTTCAATTCCTCATAGGAAGGCTAAAACCATGTGTCTGGCGCAGAGCTGGAGCCGGTAGACATAAGTTTCAATTCCTCATAGGAAGGCTAAAACCATCACCCGGAAGCCGGCCACAAAAGCAACCGGGCAAGGTTTCAATTCCTCATAGGAAGGCTAAAACCCCGTTAAAATGCTTAAAAAATAAGGCTTTTTTAATTGCCATAAGATTAATAATCCCGGTATTTGATTTTAGGTAAGTCTTATAATATCTAGTTTTCCGGCTATTTTAATGTCGTCGATATAGGTTTAATTGTACGCTATCATAGGTGGACGACAATTTAGACGACTGTATAACATGGAAAATTATATGATATTTTCCTGACCTCCTTTTTCTAAACCCATTATTTCCCGGGAAGAATATTTTGTAGTCCTCAGGGTATAGAAAATAACGGAATCCTCCTCTTTTTTTATAATACGCTCCAATTCCATCTTCAGCTTCTTTAAATTTGCGTCTGAAATTTCACCTTCCAGAACAGAGTTTTGAACCCAGTGTAAATACTGGCGGCATTTTTTTAGAACTTTACCTACCCTCTTCTGATTGACATCATATACCAAAATAATAAACAAAGTAAACACCACGTTAAATTATTTACCATCTGGCCACAAATGCGCTGTATTCCTTTTCACCGATCAGGTGTTTTTCTATTTTATAAAGTTCCAGGCGAATTAACCTCCGATAGGATACGTGCCGGCCGATTTCCCTATGGTTAATAGTAGTCTTAAGCTTGTTGTCCAACTCCTCGATAAAGCACTTTCTGGCTTTTTCTTTGAGCATAATACCTTCCGTATCCCGATCAAAATCCTGCTTGGTAATCATCTTTTTACCTATCAAGGTGAAAATAATGCGGTCTATAATTATAGGTTTAAAAATTTCTGCTAGATCCAGGTTTAAGGTGAAACGGCGGAAATTGGTGGCATGCAAATAACCAATGCGCGGGTCTAAATGGGTTTTATAAATTTCACTGAGACAAATAGTATAAAGTAGGGAGTTGCCAAAGCTGATCAGTGTGTTGAGATAATTTTTTGGTGGCCGTCTGCTGCGCACCTGGAAAATAAAGTCCGGATTGCCGGTTATATTGTCAAATGCCTTATAATAATGATCCCTGATATTGCCTTCTATTGCCATTAAAGTAGTAGTATCCGGGCAATCATTAATTACTTCTAGAAGCCTTTCCACCGATTGAAGAACCTCAGTTACGTTTTTATCACGGCTTTGATAATACTTCAGAACCTGACGAATATTCCTCGCGGCCCCGTATACTATTCCTTTTGCAATAGTAAGACGTTTTTCATCATCCAGATAGTGTTCAGCCTGCTTTAGGGTCATGTAGCCGGAATTAAGGTGTTCTCTGGGATAAAATGATCCCATGTAGTAACCGTAATAATTAAAAAAATGCAGCACAATTTCTTTTTGGGAGAGGAAATCCAAAAGTTTTTTATTAACTGTAACCTCGCCAAAAATCATGATTTCACCGGTATCCTCAACAGGTATGTACTTTTTCGCTTCTTCAGATTCGAAATAAAGGGTATTGGCTTTTCTCACCAATTCCCCGTTGGAAAAAATATATAATGTTTTTTTCAACTTTATTCGCTCCTTCAGGACCAGCAAAACTCAGCGTAGGCGCATTTTTTACAGAACTTTATTTTAACGGCAGGAGGAGGCTGTGGCAGGTAGAGGATGCGTAAAATCTCACGTTTGGTTTGGTTAAGTTCCTTCTCAGTCTCTTCATCCAAAATGACTTCTTCACGCTGTTTTTCCCGGGGAAAACGCAGCTCACCCCTGGCCGTTATGCCGCGTTGTTTTAATTCTTCAAGGTAGAACGCCAACTGCATCCTGGCACTAAAGCGGTATTTGGAGGTTTTTTTTACTTCGCCAATAATCAATTCTCCGCCAGCTATTTTGAAAACGTCCATTTTACTGTGGCCGATGGCAAGTTCCTTGCGCTCCCTGGGATAAGAATAATCCTGGATAAACCGGCCAAGGGACACGTTGGCGTCGTCCTGATCGGGTGTGATCTGATGGGCTATCAACCAGACCTCCCGGGGGCAGATGTAATAGTACCATATTAAAGTGCCGCTGACGTTGATTTCACTGCTTTCCAATCGGTTACCTCCCTAGGAATGAGACATAATACTATTTTACTCCAAGCGGCTCTGGCAACACTTTACGTTCCTTAAATACATCTATATCCATGTAGCGAGTTGTCTCCGAAGTCTTGCCCGGCCATTCCAACATTTTCAAGAGTGTCTTGATTCGTTTGGTATTTACAAGACATTCCGCATCACCCTTGTCATCCGGATGTATTTCTTCTAAAATGTGACATTCAAAAGCATTGACAAAATAATTATTATTTTTAACAATTGTTTCCCCCTCAAACCACCGTCCGTTTTTTATTAAGCTTTTGTAACGGCTTTTACGATCCATAAGATGCAGCACTGGCTCTATTTTTACTGAACCCATGCCAAGCGGCTTGCCCATGCCAAGCTTGTGGCGGTATTTATCACCGGGAAGGCTCAGTACCCAAAGTAAAGCCCCAAGTTCTTTGTCTTCCATATTTTCAAAATAAATGCAAAAGGAAAAGTTTACACCCGGTCTTACTGGTTTAATTAACGTGTATTTTTTTGGATTTTGTTTTATTTCGTCATCATTTTCCTTAATGTTATTTATTTGCACATCTCTTTTGTGCCAGTATAGCTTATGTCCGCGAATAATTGTTGAGGGACTGGCATAATGGTTGAGCTTTCCCGGGTCTTCCGGTATTTGCTGGGTTAGATAATGCTGAAAGGCTGCAGGTTTGGGTGAGCTAAGCACTTTTGGTGTGATAATAGGTTTGCTATCTAACCAAAGGCTGTCAGATACTGACTTAACACAAGCATCTGTAAAAAAGACTCTCCCAGCCCGGCTTTTACTGTTATCTTCTCCTTTTTTATGATCCATGCTATTCGCAAAGCCAAATATTGCCTCAGCCAGATCAATTTCGTTTTCTCTGCGCAGGTGATCAGGCGTATAATCATAAGGGCTTGCAGCTCGGTCCAGGTGATTTGGTATAGCAGGAATCCTGAAATTGGGACTGTGTCCAAAAAAGTAAACTGATTCATTCTTTAAGACGTAAAAAACAGGACGCCCCTCCTTTAAGCAGCCGTATCTGCTATCAAAAGGTTCCTGTTTTTGAAAGGGAGTTAATGTAGATAAGTAATCTGTGACAACACTTTCGTTGATCTTTAAAGCTTTCTTCTTATTATCCTGTTCTAGAATAACAACATGAGTGGTTCTAGGTGATGTCTTTTCTCCTCCTGTTTCCGCCATATTTCCCGAACAGACGAGAATGCCGCAATATTTGGATCCAGGTTTAGCTGTCTCAAGGTCGAAAATTCTGGGTTTCCCTTTTACAATCTTGACATTGAAAGAAACCTCGTGGTATTGGGGCTTATAATTTTGCTTGTCTTCAAGGCTTATAAATCCTAGCAATGTTTTATTGGAAATATCCTTATCCTTTATTTCCAGGTAAGATTTTTTGTAATGCCGGTCATAATCGGATGGAGTCTTAGCCGGCTGAATATACCAGGAGTCGTTCTTTTTACGAAGATAACCGGCCTTCACATTAGAGGAATATTTGCCCATAATTTTTCTATATTCTGCTGCCAGGGAGTCCTTTTCGGGGGATGTTGCAACTGCGCGAAAAGTTACCCGGTCTTTAATTAACCACTGCATTTTCCCATAAGCAGCGATCTCCACTAGTGATCGCACCATTCCCCGCAGGCTGCTGCCCGGTATAACCGGTTCATCTGGTCGGTCCGGCCTATGGTAGAATTGCGCCCGTTCTATTTTTTGCTCTTCTGATAATTGGGGAAATTCGTTATCGCCAAATCTACTAAAGAAGTCCTTGGTCATAGCCGACCGGATGTAAAGAGGCGTTTCTACGGTAAGGGTACATTTAATGTAACCGTTATTCCCTGTATACTCATCTTGTCCGGGTATATCATTAATGTCAACAGTTACTACTTTTTCCGGCAGGGGAACAAAATTATAAGGTGCGCAGGCAATGCGGTTTTTAGGGTTGTTGTGTTTCGGGTTCACCTTGTAGCTCCACTCCTTTAATATTATTTCAATGACATCGGGCGGCTGTACGGGATGTAAGCTTGGCCATCACTGTCGTAATCAATATAATGGCGGACTTGAAGGGTTACCGGGAATTTAAACTTTTCCCTGATAGGGGGGGCATGCAAGAAACCTTGACTTCCTTCCTCCAGCAAGGTAAAACCTTCACGAGTTTCCCTCACCGATTTTCCCCATAAAAGGTAGTCCTCATCATAATACTCTTTTTCCACACCCTCTCCATCTTGCAGCAACCTGGCCCGCCAGCGCTGGCCGGTGCCGTTCCTCCATACGAACAACTCGCCGCTTATCCCGAAAAGCCTGGCCTGCTGCAGGGTAATAGCCCGCAAAGAAGTAGCTACACTAGGTGACTCAGGGAAATAATCGCTGGACAGGAGCATATCCCCGTCCCGGTTCTCTCCCCATATTACCCCGTCGTCGGCATGGGCCAAAAACCAGTGTAGGTTATATAATTCGCCTTGCTTAAACAGCCAGCCCCTAATATCACTTTCAAAGCTGTCCGGAACTTGTAAAGAGCTAATCATAGAGTATGTCTTTAATGTCTTACCTGTCTTAAATGTCAATTCTACTCACCTCCCGAATAAAACTCTGAACGTAGACTTCCAAAAGATCCTGGGAATTGCCTTCTATGATTAACCTGTCATCCGTTGATCTTTTTAATAACCACTCCTTTTCAAAAAGGCCATTATTCTTCCTGGTAAGACTGGCTTCTAGTCCCTTCAGGCGGCCACGTCCTATGCCAGTTTCTCCCCCCAGGGGTAAGTCTCCGGTCCATAGATCCTTTAATAATAAGAGTAAAAGCCCAATATCTTCATCCTTTGGGTTTTGGACCATAAGATCTATCTGAACTTGTGTTTCGTCGAGACCACAGATCGGTAACTCATCGAAAAGAGCGCTACGGTAAGCCCCTCCGGTAAACCGGTCAATCTTTACCCGGTTTACTACCATCTCCGACGGGTTAATAATCTCCTTTTCTTCTGCAATCAGCCTACTGGCTTTTGGATTTTCATTTTGTTTATCTGAACCAAATAGCTCCTCAATCAATTTATTGGCTGCTGTGTTAGTGCCAACAGTTTTTGCGATGCGTAGCGCCCGAGCCCGCAATGCGCCGGCAAGACTGGTACCACTTAATATAGGGACTATCTTGTCGCCGCGCCATGAATGCAGGTGTGCCGTGTCCGGCGAGTCTGAAGCACCTGAACTGGAACGGATGATTAGTGTGCCCTCCAATTTACAAGTTGCATTAATAAAAATGGCTGATCTTCTGTCTAGGTCAACTTTTTGCGCTCCCAATAAATTGCTGATGTCTGTCCCGCTTTGCTTCTCTCCCTCACTTCCGGAAAGCCAGTCGAGCAAACCCTCGGGTCTGCTAAAGTCATAGCGACAAACTTGCCAATGTTTTACCCGACAGCGACCAAACCCCCGGCTTTTACGCGCACCCAGAGCTATTTCTCCCTTCTCCAGCCCCTCCAGGGCAATTGCCAGAGCGCTGAGTAATTGCTCTCTATCACTTTCCCGCACCAGTAGTTCCAAACGCAGGGGAAAGGCGATACCTGCTGCGGCTGCCAGCAATTCCATATCATACTTATATTTGTAATCTGCCGTACGGGTGGTGTGGTTAATGGCCACACCATCCCGCAGTTCCAGCCAGGGTCTTGTATAGTTAACTATGACATGATCTTTGAAAGCCAACTGTTTTTTTTCGGTATCCGGGCGAAAGCCTACTTCAGCCAGGGCGTCGCTTATTATAAGCCAACTTTGTGCACCATCGCTGTCCTTTTGAAAACCAAAAAGGAATGTTTCCAAACTACTTTCATTCCCTTCTTTCCTGTAACCGTGCTCTCGTTCCCGCAAGTAATGACGCAGGGCGCCAGCCAGGGAAGCGCCGGTAAGGAGGGCCCGCCCCTCTAAAGGATCAAGTAAAAGGGGCATGTCCACCAGAGAAGAACCATCTCCTCCACCGAAGTAAACCGGTGTTTCCAGAACAAGATGACCGGTGACAACAATACGCTCTGTGATTTCGCGGCTCTGCAGCCATCTAGCTTTCTGCACGCTGTTTCTCCTCCTTTGCGGCTATTGCTAAAATACCGTCAATCAGCCGGGCGGCATACTCCAGAGCCAGTTCAGCTGATAAATCCGGTTTTACTCCTCCTATGGACGGTAAATCGCTGCTTTCAATCTTTAAAAGATCCCATACTTCTTTAGGATTTTCCGCCAAATTTTTGAGCCAAGTTGTTAGCAGCTGTTCCATAATACTAACTCTGACCTTGGAGCTATCAAACTGGTCTCTTGCCGCTGTTTTCAGATGATCCAGATGGTCGCACAATGGTTTTATGTTTTTATCCTTCATAACCTGCCTGAGTAAGGAGCGCAGTCGCCCGATTTGGCTTCTGCTCAAGTTGGATGTAAATCTAATATGGTTAATTAAATGTATCAGGTGTTCGTCAAGATCGACTCTCAGCATCCGGTCCACCATCCTTGCCGCCAAAGAACAGGCATCTTTATCATTTTTATCCAAAAGGTAAGGAAGGGGTTTTTGCTTGTTTTCTTTCTTGACTTTAATCACTTTGGCTCTGTGCCAGTTAATAGCCAACCGGCCAAAACCCTCGGAACGCCTCTCCCCAACGCCTTTGTTAATTAGCTCGAACAGCTTTTCCGGAAGAACGGCATTTTTGCATTTATATACAAATACACTGCCGGCCTGAATTGCCATGGTCTGGGTAAGCGGAAGGTTCCAGGTGCGGTTGAAGCCACCTATAATACGGGTGCGTTTATAAGCCCGAAGGTTTTTTAAGCCGTAAAAGCCCAGCGCCTGATCCAGATCCGCAACCCAATTGCCTGTTTCATTATCTCTGATTATGGCATCGCTCAGAAGAGTCACTACCACTAAATCTGTATCATCCTCCAGCGATTTGTATTCTGACCAGTCATTTGACCACTGTACATCGGAGAATTCTACTCTTCCGTAACCGGCCTGGTGGGACCCTCCCAGGTTAAAACATATACCGTCAAAAACCAATCTTCCCAGTTCCTTTTTAATCTCATTAAAATCATTGGAGGTCAAATCGTCGTTAAACACCACGGAACATGCATACTTTTCACCAGGCGCCAGCGCCTGATAGCGAAATACATTGCTTTCCTTAGGCCTATTCAGGCATTTCCTGTCACCCCGATCAATATGAATATTTAACTGCTTATGGGGCTGGTGAAATGTGGCACAAAAATCGCTTCCCGAACTACTCAATGTGTGACAGAAGGGAAGACTTACACTTTTCCAAATCTTATCAGGACCTGGTTCAACAACTGCAAAATCTAGTACCGGCTCATTGGTGTCTTTTTCTACATACCAGGACAGTGGGGTTGGCAAAGTACGGCTTCCATCCCTGGATTGAGGATAGGCATTCAAAAAGCATACGGCTTCGCTGAAAAACAATCTGTGAAAAAGTATATCGGAAGCATTTACTCTTCCATCAGGAGTTCTTTCTTTGACATAACGGCCAATAAGGGCGCCGCGCAGCGCACTACCCGGTATAAAATCAAAACTCCGGGCACTATTCGGGTCGCCAGCACTCATCTGGGTGGCCAGTAGAGGCTCAAGTAGTTTGATTGAAAAAGTTAGGGCACGCATTTTAACACCTCCTGTTTAAATAGGAAGTAATATTTTGATGTAACGTCGTGCAGGTTTTCATCTAATAACCTGGCGCAAACTTCGCCGCGCCCCCTGTTACGCCCGCTACCGACCCGCCTGAAAGCCATCACACAAGCAGCTAAAAGAGCCAACTCCATTTCTGCCAGTTTTGTTGAAAAAGACAAAGGCGCTTCGAAAACAGTGTTTCGCAGGATTACCCGCATTGCACGCAGTGTTTCATCCTGAGCAGCGGCAGTTTCTGCACTTATAGCTGTCTGCCAGCGGACAGTTGTGAGTGATTCAAGTACTTGTTGCCGGGTAATTTCATGCCGTTTAACACTAACCTCAACAGCCTTTCGCAAATTTAACGGCAGGCGCGCGTCCCCAACATGCATGATCGACTGATCTCGAATCGTGCTGCCGGGAACACCGAATAGTCTTTGCGCCGCCTTTGGGAAGGATGTGTCTTTTGTTTTTTGGATCTTGAGCGCAAAAAGGATATTAGCGCATTCCTCCTGTAATATACCTTTTAAAGATCGCCCTCCCAGATATGGCAACCCCCATTCGTCATGATATATTTCATTATCAACTTTTTCGGTAGACCCTTCCCCCCGACCGAAGAGGGTATCACTTAACAACCAAAACTTCAGCCATATTTTCAACATGGCGCATCCACCTCCAGCGGTACAAAGAATTCCAATGCTTCTAGCGCGTCGTAGCAGGTGCAACGTTTATCGATGTAGCCTGTATCTCTTGCCACATCGTTGCCAGGCACTACGGGAAGTTGGGGAAGTTGGTATATCTTGCGGAACTGCTTTACTGTTTCTTCACCCCTCCGCAAAGCACTTTGCAGGTCCTTCAACTTATTGCGTCTTGATGACCATTTTGAGGATCGGAATTCTTTTATCATAGAAGAAAAGAGAGCCCATGTGCGCCAATCGGCGCCTATTACTCTACCCAAGCGTATCGGTCGCATTAGTAAGAACCTGTCGTCAGGCATAAAATCCTGCTCACGTAAGACATCCAGTGTCCTTATCAATCCGCTCATCGCAAAATGCCAGTCAATTACTGATTCATTTATACCATCAGAAGATAGTTCTCTTATACGTTCTTTGGCTGATTTTGTTAATTCTTCTACTAGGGAATATGCTCGGGCAAACGGATAATGGGCCTTTACTATTGCCACGCCTGCCCTGGCTGTATGAGGCAGTTCGTCGGACAGGGGACTTCCGGTAAACAAAGAGAGGTAATTTTGAGCCAGGGTAAGGCCCAGTCGCCCATTGCAGATAAAAGTAGCGTCATCACCCCCAAAAACGATGGGACGGAAGGGGAGGTAGTTATTTTTTAACTCAACAACACCAGCCACCTTTTTTACTCCATTTTTGTCTTCTATGGAACGTATTAACTGGTCAACAGTGCCATTTAAAGCTTTTTCCGCTGCTTTATTGATGGATTGAGACAACTTTCGCATCTCCTCAATATACCTGCGGTTATCTATGCAGCTAGAAAAGTTTTTGGCTATGGTGTTAACGCGCTTTCCCATGCCATTCCCGTCGGTATGCACTACAGCAATGTAACTTGACTTGCCCTTGTCCAGGCCAAAATCATCAAGGAATACAGGGATTTCGTAAGAGCCTTTACTATTGTCAAGCGCTATAATACTTAAAAGGCGGTTGTGAGCGGCAGAAAACGCATCCAACTTAGCTACTACCTCTGCTGACACACGCTTTTTCTCGCTTTCACCCATGTCCCTTTCGCAAATTGCCGGCAGGCCCGTGAACTGACAATCTGCTGTAACACTAAGGCCGAGCAACGGAGTTGACACTGGTCGATTGGCCTTTTTTGCGTTTAACTCACCGATTAACTTTATTACGGTTTCTGAAAGGGAAGGATTATTATACCAGTCAAATTCCTTGTGTTTTATAATGACTTGCAGGCCGGGCGCATACAACAAAGCGTTGCGACTAAGCTTTTTAGCAAATTCTTTAGCGATGTCCAGCTTGCTAAAAATTATTACTGCATTCCCTCCGCCGGTGTAAACTAATTCCGATGTTAATCCGCCATGTTCAATTCCTTTTTCTTCAAAAATGAGTTTTAAAACCTTATTCTTATGTTTTAGAATAATATTAGTAGATCCTAACTCTTGTAACACCTCGTAAACCCAATCATGCGTTGCGCGGTAAACAAGTTCCGAGGCGCCTATGTTTTGCCTTAAATTGTTGCTGGCGTAAATATAGTTTTGAATGCCTGCCGTCTCTATAATCGTTAGCGTGAATTCGCCCAAGTTGGCCGCCCCCTTACATTTAAGTACAAATCCAATCCTGCAGGTAATCCTGCAAGGTATGCAAGTGTTCTTCACCGAAAACGCGTATCTTTCCAGGCGCATCCCATGACTGCTCAACTTCCTGCTGAAGAGAATCAGGGTCGCTATAATTGCAGATAAGACCTACTCGCGCTTCACCACCCCCTACCTGCCTGGCCCGCACGAAAACTTCGAAGAGGTGTTCTTTGCATTTTGATTTTTCATCCGACACAATACATGAAATAGCAAAAAGCCGGTATCCCAAAATTAAGGCTAAATCCAATTCAAAATCACTTTTTTGTTTTGAGTTTTTTAAGCATTTCAGGTTCATGCCGTAATCGCTAACATTGTTAAGTTTGTTTTGGTTGATTAACCGAATAATAGTATTCAGTACATAGCTTTCTAACCATTTGCCCTGAAACCAGGTTTGACAGGAGCAAAGACCTTTTTCATAATATCCTATTGCACGGGCTAAATTACTTGCGTTGAATTCTTTTCTGTTACATATTTGTTTCATAACAAGAACTACACCCTCTAAACCATCTGTTGCCGGAGGCAAATTCTTACATTGATCTTTGTTTGTCCACTTTTTCCAGGTATTCAGGGCTTTCTTGTCTTTATAAAGGTTTGCTATGGCCTCACACAATTCGGGATGCTTGGGAACTCTAGTGAATTCATCTTCATTAATACTTAGACCGTGGAGACCCAGTATTTCTGCAATTGTTATTCTAATCTTATCATTTGCCGGCACATCGTCGGAATAGCCATCAGCTTTGCTAATTTTCATTTTCAAGCTACGGTCATCAAGATAACTGTATATTGCATTTGTATTGACTTCTTTTATTGCCTGATAGGCATGGACAGCCATTGTCTTTCTGCCACCGGTATAATTAAGGCCAACACCTTCCTTTTCACGGGCATAGGGAGATATTGCCTGGTAAATTGAGTGAGGGTCAGCCTCATCCACCTGGATCTTGTTGTACCGTTTAGCATCAGGTAATTTCAGTATATTAATCAGTTTATCTGCTATATGCCCGGTGTTTCTACTGTGCACAAAATAAAAATGCGTATCAGGACCGGCCAACATTTTCGCTGCAACATAGTTGGGCAGGGGATTGGTCCCGATTAACATAAACAAGTGTTCACTTACATAAGACATAATAAGGCTTCACCACCAATTTATTGTTTTTATAGATATACATTTAAAACAGTGAATCAATAAAAAACTAATTATCGGGAATTATCTGTTTCAATGATTAAGTCGGTTATTTGGTTATAATGAGTGGTTCACTTCATTCTTCGTCCAGCCAGATAAGTTCCCCCTTCACATATGGGTTGTCCCTCTGTGCTTGCGATGTGCGACGGTCCAATAGGGCTACGCACCGCACCGGGCGGCCTACTTGCTTGGTGCGCGCGGCGATTTGCTGCACAATGTACTGCATAGCCGTGGTGCCGCCGGTGATGTTGACGACCACTTGACCGCTATGCAGGATGACCGGCAACGCAACCGCCGCTAACGACTCAGCTTCGTTGAAGCCGCTGTGCGGGTCCTGCATGTGCCGGATTGTGCTTTTCCCCGACCAGGTGGCCTTTTGGGCGATCTCTTCATATGAACCCGCCGCGCTTGCAGAAGTTATAACAAAGAGTTGGTGCGGCTGGATGTGGTGTAAGGCTGAATAAAGCAGTCCTTTGGACAAGCCCAGGGGACTTACCAGCAAGGTGCTACGGCCATTCTCTTCAAGCACCATCTTTTCCCGGACAGTTCCTGCCCGTTTTTCCGGGTGCGCTTTTGCCTGACTTACCGGCCCGGCGGGGGGAGCACCTTCCGGGTTATCCGGTATGGCAGGACCAAGTCTCCATTTTTCTCTGTCGCCCAGGGAGCCTTTTATTTCCCGCCAGCGCTCTTTGATTTCATTTATTTTCACCTGGTTTAACAGGGCAATGTCTTCTTTAAAACCGTGGTGGTGCAAGTCATTGCGCCTCTTGGCAATATCTTTCCAATGCCCTGTCAGCCAGCCCTGGCCTTCAGTTAAATGATTCCGTAGAGCCTTTTTACTGTTATCATCTATCCGCTTGACCATTGCTCCCAACTGCTGCTCTATTTTTTTCCTGCCTTCCTCACCCTTATAGGAAAGCCACTGTTTGCCGTCAACTTGCTTCTTGCCCCCTGACTTTTCCTTATGGAACATAGCTGCCGACACGATCCATTCCCGAATGAGGCCAAGAGCATAGTTTATATAACCTTGCTCCAGGTAGGTGTCTATGATTGCAGTCTGCCGCATGAGTTCCGCTTCGTCCAGTGGCAGCGCGGTTTTACCTTGCCTCCAATTAGATAAGTGCAGGGTAAAGGGCTTGACAAACGAGTTGATCTTACCGAATAATTCATCCGGCAGGGGCATCTTGTCCCTTAGATGTTCAGGCGCCGGTTCTGCCAGCTTGTTCAGCAGTTCCGCCGCTTCAAGACCGAACTCCACCGGCAAGGCCTGGAGATAAGCGGCAGCCGCTGCGTCAAAGGATTCCCGTAGCGTTTTAAGCGTTGAATAGGGGCGGCAGGCAGGCCCGGTCAAGCCTTCCGGTCGATTTTCAAAAGGAACCAGTAGTTCGGTGATGTGGCCGGCCTGGCCGGTTTCAAGAAAGGTGCGGGTGGCGTAAAACCATTCGACCATGTCAAGGATAAGCGACAGGTCAACAATAGGTTTTTCATCTCCATCTGCTTCAAACATACCGTAATAAACTGCCTCGACCTGCACGTTGTGCAGCGCTTTTAGAAACATAGCTGCAGTAAAAAACAAGAAGGGGTAGGTACGGAACCCGTGAGTAAGGTCCAAGGTGAGGCGGCAGCCCGGCGGCACGGCGTTCAGGATCGAGTGCAATATTTGCCACAACTCGTCCGTGGTTTTGCCATCGGGGATGGAAAGGGGACTTACTGTGATTTGTGTGCCTGTTCCAACCCTGGTCCCGCCGCCTATGTCGGCTACGGTACTCGTATTAATGAGCTCCTTCACCTGGCCAAACTGTTCCTCCAGCGTTTTGGTGCAGAGTACAATTACTTCCTGGGGCAGGCACTCCGGTTGCAATAATTTTATCAGAGCCAGGGGTGACTGGTTTGCCCTAGCCGTCTTACCGTATAGAGAATAGACCGCATCTCTGGGACTAGGGCTCAAAGAAGTGATGAGGATGTGTTTTGTGGCATCATTATCTTCATATAGCACTAAATAACGCCCCCCTCGCAATTTTGAAATAACACGTTTTTTAGTTCTCTGCCATTCTTTAAAAAAGGAAATTACCTTCAACTTGTGGTGAAAGATTCTGAAACAGCAGCTAGGAGTAACGGAAGATGAGTGTTAGAATATGATGTAGCGTTACTCTGAAGGTATTGTAAATAATGCAAGCCTTTGTTAGTTCAATTCCATATTTTTATTAACTTGATAACTTCTATTACAGGGAAGATAGAGGGGAAATGCGAATTTTATAATATTGCAACGATTCCCTCAACTAATAAGCCGCAATCGCTTGAATAATATCCATCACGCAGCAGCCAATGCCCTAAATATTCATTGGCGATTTGCTGTGGTTGGAAACGAGGATGGGCATAAACACTTACAGACACCATGGCTATACGACCGGCAAGTTTTCTCCAGGCTTCCCTGCGTTTCCACCGGTCAGCAATACTATTAGCATTGGCCATTTCTTCCTGTAGCGAAGGGTCTTCCTCAATTACTAAAAAAGTATGTTGTCTATGCTCTTTTCCGCGTAACAACTCGTGTACTGGCAGGTCGTCCTGCCAGCGGGCAAACCTTTTTAGATGAACTTTGCCGGTATCCTTTTTGTCAAGCAGTTGGTTAAAATAGCGGTTGGATAAATCCAACACGTTTTCTTCCGGCATTTCCGGTATATCTTTTATTAATTCCCTGGTTACCTGCAGATGGACAGGATCATAAATCATCTCGGAATACCGGTTTCCTTCTTCGTCTGTCAAGTCGATTATTTCGACCTGACAGCGTTCTTTTTTCCCTTCACGGTTACATCTTCCGGCAATCTGAATCAGGTTATCCAGCGGTGCAAAGTCACGGATAACCAGATCCATGTCGATATTGACCCCGGCTTCTATACACTGCGTCGAAACAACAATACCTGGTTGGCCTTCTTTGATTTTTTCTATCGTTTTTAAACGGTCAAGTGGCGTAACATCAGCACTGATAAAATAGACCGGAAGATCGTGCTCCGCCTTAATCAAATCAACCAATACATCTCTTACTATCCTGGCGGATTTTCTTGTGTTGAGGGTAATTAGGACACGTCTCTTTTCTTTGAGCCATACGGGTAGTCTTTTTTCCAGCTCTTCGCTGAAACTTTCAATACTTAGTTCATCTTTGAGTCTGAAAAGCAACTTATACCTCTTGAATTGGGAAAAATACTTTTCGTAAGCGGGCAGGAGCGGAATTGCGTTTTTCACAAATGGCGGCAGTGTTGCCGACATTAATAAAATCTTGCTGTTGCCAGTTGCGGCAAGGCTATTAAGGATGCTTTCCAGGGGTTGCCACAACTTACAGGGCAGAGATTGCACCTCGTCCATAACTATTAGGGCGTCACACAAGTTATGAAAACGCATCTGGTATTTGGCCCTCGGGTCCATCAGGCTCATCAAAAACTGGTCGTAAGTGGTGATTATTAACTCACTGCGCCAGGTATCCACAAAAAACGGTTCATCATCTTTTTCTACCCATGCGGCATAATGACGGTCTGCAAGGGAGTGACTGGTTAATAACCAGGCGCCGTCAGCTTCATAACCACCGGTTTGCAGAAGCTTCATATAATCTTTTATGGTTTGATCAATAATTGACAGAAAAGGTAATACAACTATTATTCTCGGAGGCGCTTCCGGCAAAGAGGCAATAATTTCTCTCAGACTGAAAGCCCAGGTGGCCGCCAGGAGGGTTTTGCCGCTCCCGGTGGGTGCGGTCAGGCTGTAAACCCTGTCGGTCTTGTTTTGTTCAATAACTCTTAACACGTCGTCCCTGACCTGTAGCCTTAAGCGGTTTGTTTTTGTATCAGGCGGCTCCCCGATATACCTGTCGATCCACTGTACTTGCCAGTGCCGCGTTTCTCTCTTTAAATAGTGCGCAGGCTCGGAAACTGCCAGGAATGCTTTGTCGGCTTCAAGAAATATGGAAAAAACAAGTTGTGCTCTCAGTCTAAAATCAACTGCTTCCCTTTCCGGTAAAGATAATAGTGTAAAGATAATAGTGTTGGTTAGAAACCTCTTCAGCTTTGTGAGGAGTTTTGTAAAATCATCATTTGCAGTTAACTGTCTAAGTATTTGCAGATCGATTCCAGTTTCTGCAGTGATACCGGGATGGTTGACCATGTTTAGCTGCTTTTTGATTAGTCTGGCTTTTGCGCCGCCGGCAAAATTATCGATATCCCATTCCGGGCAGCTAACACCGTCAAACTGTCTTTCTGGTACTGTTGGCAGCCTTCCGTGATGGCCCTTTGCAGCCGCGGCCAGGATAAAAGTCTCTAGTTCCTCCCAGTTTTCGTCAATAGCTTTGGCAACGGTAAAGATCAGCGACAAGGTAGTGTGGGATTTTTCATCTCTGGCACCCCTGTAGTCAGCAGGGTTTATTATATATTCCTGAAAAGCAGTTGTGCCTTTGCCTAGATCGTGCAGTAAAACAAGCTTTTGTAGTGTATTGACAATTGACGGCGTAATTGTCTCCGGTGAATGCCAGTTCCCAATGCCATAGATCGCCTTGTTGATCTGTTCGATATGCTCACTCAAGAAAAGATGCGGGTGTGAATTAATCCTTTTGGTCATAGAAGCATCAAAACCCTTTCCTTACCCAGGTATGCTTCGGTTGTTTTTAAAGGTATTGGCCGGGCGTCTTTTTCCGCGAAGTAATTGGCGTGTTTAAATACTCTTTTGGGTGTTACTGTTCTGGGCATGCGCAGGAGATTGATGGCGAGTTTTTCAATGTAGCACTTTTTAATATCGAGCTGAACATAATCCTGCCTGACTGCTGTTTCAACCGGGTAGGTTCCCTCCGGTAATTTTCTGGCTGCGATGGAATCAATAAATTCAATATCGGCCATCATTTCCGACAAACCCAGGCTCGGCTGGAAATACCACTTCCGCATTTTAAGGCGATTTTCCAGTTCGGTATGATATGGTTCAGGCAAGCCGGCCCATACTTCGTAAGATGGATTGAATAACCACTCCTGGGTAATCAATGTTGCTTTTTCCGGCTTGGTATTTTTTTCTTGTTTTTGAGACCTTTTAACAGCGCAGGAAAGCAATTCAGGGGGATCTTTCCTCAGCTTGGCCTTATGCCAGTGAGTAACAGGGATTTTGCCGGATAAAGCAACATGCATCGGTTTAAGCAATTCCTGGGGCTGATCTTTGGGAAGACCAAGCACGGCTCCCATGAGCCCGATAATCACTGTCCTCGGTGGTATAGGGTAGCTTAAGGCGCTCGCTCCTGCATCTGCCCGGAGAAAATGGCCGAAACGCCCATGTAAGCGAAAATTTATTAGTTTTATCATAGAATATCAGCAACCTTCAGGTAAACATTCGATATCCAGCGCTTCCCATTCGGCCGGTAACTTGGATACAATTTGAATATCCTTGGAAACAGCGCAACGGACTGTTTGAATGCGCTTTGCCTGATCAGAAATCCTGGCTAGCAGCTTATCAATATCCACATTGAAATCCGCCGGTGAGGACCATGCCTGTTCCTCTTTATCACCAGTGGCAACTAATTTCACATAGTCATGCAGCCTGCCGAACTGAAACTCTTCGCCAGGGTTATATTCTATGCTGATTAATAAGTGAGGTATCTGTCCTACTTTTGTTCTCGTATTAGCTGCTGACCGGACACCGTGCCAGAGGGATTTTAAAAACAGCTCATAATCAGCGTCAGTCATTTTGGATATCCGGGCCGAGTGCTCGTTCGCCACCCCTGAAAATCCGATCAAAGCGTAGCGAAGGCCGAAATAAGTGGTAAAAGTCCCTTGTCCTTTGGATTGATCACTGGCAAACACTGAAGTTCCGTGAATATCTACACTTTCAGCCCGATGGAGTACTTCACCCATGTTGATCTGAACGGGACCCGTCATTGTCTTGGGTTCCGTTTTGGGCTCCCAGTCCACTTCTTTCCCGTCTTTATTTTTAATTTTTCCTGTTTTAAAAGCAAAAGAACTGCCGAAAAGCCGGGCATCGATAAAAGCATCCAGGAGAATATCAACCAACTCTTTGCCTTCGGCCTTTTCTTTGTCGATAGCATTCAGGTAATGAATCACCCGGCCGGTCAGGTTGGTTGTTCTGCCCTCAATGTTGTCAACCAGTATATCTTGTCCTCTAAATTTTAAAAAGTCTCTGGCAAAACGCTTTAAACGCACATCGGTAACATAATTTGTTCCGTCCGGCAGCACTCTTGGGCGGTTTTCGTCGGGATCACCATTGGGATTGCCCATTTTAATATCATACAGAAATAGAAATTCTCTTCTCCCGGATAATGTTTTCACTGCGCTTTCCATTAATTCTCACTCCCTTTTTTTTCTTTTGCAGGCAGTATGTCTGCCGTCATTGATTGACCCAATAAAAGATAATAGTTTGTTTGGACATCACTTAGTTTGATGTTGTCGCCCAATATTAGACCTACCCTACCTATTTCAGCAACAAGTCTTCTAACCTCTTGATTCTTTTCAGTATCATAAGCGAGTAGTTTTTCCCTGACTTTAATGTACAGTTCCGGCAGATCTTTGCCTTGCAAGGTAAGGCGCTTTAACCAACTTAGAGCATTTGCGCTTATATTAACTCCTCTTGCCGCCTGCACCTGCAGTAATTTCCCATAAAGCACGCCGAGCATAAAGGCAAAGGCCTTAGCCAGTGTATCTATTCCGCTAGCCGGGCCAAAATATTTCTTCAACTCATCCATGTCAGGTTCAAAATATTCTTTTTCCATTTCCATAACCCCCACTTTTTTAAAATAGTGCAGCCACCAGTTCAGATATCTGATCCAGCCTGCCGCCGTAAGGAAAGGTCCTTTTTTGCTTAAACCTTCATACAAAAGCCCTTTATGACCATCCTTTTGTTCTATTGCGTTGAGCCAGTACCAGCGTGCTGTTGCCAGGACTTCTTCCCAAAAGCGTTCTAAAGGGATTTTGTTTTGAAGGTACACACAGGCGGCAATTTGACGTTTTACCTGGAAGAGCTGCCTGCTCTTGTTTGCGCCTTCAGCCTTTTTACCGCCGGGCCGGTGAAAAAGTGAACGCAGAGCTTTTAGGGAAAGATCCGGGGCAAAGTTCACCGGTTTCTGTTGTAACTTCACTCTTGGAAACAAAGGGTGCTTCCAGTCCAGCGATTTGCCGTTCATCCCGGACAATTCTTTTAGCCTGCTGGGTATTACGTTGGTGATCATGCCTGTGACGTTGCCAATTTCCTGTCCAACATCTGCCCAGATTATGATTAGATTTAAAATTGTTTCCTTGTCTTTCAACAATTCGAGCAGGTTGTCTTCGTCAAACTCAACATCTGTAGGTATATTTTCAATGTAACCCTTTGCTTCCATTATTACTTCAAGGCGCGATTCTGCCGGCAAACCGGGTATAAAACAAGGGATGATAAGGGCATTATCACCCGCGATTCTTGCGCCGAAGGGCTGACGGTCCTTTTTAGGCCCATCTTTTTTTAAAACATGGAATTTATATATATAGAGAAGATCCGCGCAAGATCCGCATAAGGCATACTTTTTCCAGGCTTGGAAAGTGTCAATGCCTGGAAAAGCGCCGGCTCTGTCCACGTTATTAAGATTAATACCGGCTCCCTTAAGGGCATTGGGGAATATGGCAACCTCAAAGGCATTGCACAAGCAACAGCTTCCATTTTTCTTTGCAGGCGCCTGTAACGTTGCATATCGCTCACCGGCTAATTTTTCAGTTAGCAGATAATCAACGTACATGGCATTTTCTCCCGGCAATCGACCTTTGCTATCTCTTACTGTTAAAAACACCGTGCCGCTTTGCGGGCCAATTTTGTCGACTGCGCAGGCCAGCATATTTGCATAACCGCTTTCCTGCCAGTTTATTATGTCGCCACCGACTGTTTTGAGGTTGGCACAGTTAAGGATAGCAATGATTTCTTGAAAATAGGGGGACCAGGGCTTGTCCTCCCGGGCTATCTCGGAAAAATATTTCATTGTTGTAACAAGTATTTTTTCAGATGGTCCGCCTCCTTTATTGCGATCATATGACCTTTTAATAACGGGACCGACCTGGGGGCTTTGCGGGCCGGTCGGCCGCATAAAAGGCAGTTTGTTAGGGGTGCATCCATTAGTGGCATTGTCGGTATCGTTTAAAATGTCTTGTACTGTCAATTGCACTAAGCCGTCTCCGCATTTTTCCAAAATATAAACTGTGGTAATCTTGCCGCTGTCCTCTACTAAATAGGGAAATAACTTGCCGGGGGAATTTTTACGAAGCTCTTGATACCATTTTTCGTTTTCAGGCGGCGGGGCTTTACCTATTATTTTTTCCGCCAGGTAGTCTAGGGCCATTGTACGCATCGCCTCAATCAATCTATCACATCCTTTCTGTATATTATCTGAAGGTCGAAAAAGAATATTTTATAAATTCACATATTTACAAAAGGGCTTGAAACAGTTATTTTGCCGTAGAAGAGTATTTTAGACTACCTATAAGGGATTACACTACCATAGAAAGGAGTTGCTTATGTGTTTGCCGGTAAAGAAAACTTGGCGACACGGCAAAAACACTGGAAAAACTTTAATTCCTGGGAAACAATATTTCAAGAAACTGAGCTGAAAACGGATTTGAATGATTTATTAAAGTGGTATGCCGTGGCTTGGAAAATAGCTAAATCAAAAAACCCTGACTGGGTTAGACCACAGATAGATCAAGAAAAGCTTTGGCGCTTACAGAGAATACGAAATGCATTTGCCGAATTAGGAGAACTCAAATGAATGTGCTTGACCGCAGTCTTAAAGCAATAACGGCTTTTTTAAAAAAAGAACATGTTCCCTACATGGTTATTGGCGGCATGTCTAATATGGTCTGGGGTAGGGCCAGGCTAACCCGTGACATTGATATTACAATTTACTGTAAAGAATTAGACATTTTAGATTTGATAAAAAAACTGATTGATAGATTTAAAGTCTTGCCCGAAGAGCCATATTCTTTTATACAACAGACCAGAGTTTTACCTTTGATGAGTAATGAAGGAGTGCGAATCGATCTGGTTTTTGGACAACTGGCATACGAAGAGTTGGCTATAAAACGGGCGAAAACAGTAAAGTATGGTAATTATTCAGTAAAAGTTTGCACAGCCGAAGACCTTATTGTCCATAAGATTACTTCTGAACGTCCTATCGACAAGGAAGATGTTAGGTGGATAATCAAGCGGCAAAATGAAAACCTGGATAGGGGATATCTTGATGCGATTGTCAAAGAACTAAGCTATTTACTTGAGAGAGGCAAGAGATTTGGGAATTTTATTTAGATTGCTTTACTAAATGATTAAAGTGCAAGGTTTAACTGTGTTTTACCTTGCATTACCTTACCTTTTCCACACACCCGTACCCCTGGCTTCCTTTTCCCCCGAGCCCTGCATCCAGACCGATTTGCAGCAGTTCACGCGACCCCGTCAATTTCAGTCGGCAGGTATATCCTTTGATAACTGTGCCTTTATAATAAGTCACATGTTGACGGGGCCTGTCCAGAGCCCTTGTCTGTACATCTCCTTCCGGAGGCTGTTTACCGTAAAAAGCTTCATATTTTTTGCGTAAATTGGCGTTAATTAGCTTATTAAATTCATTTTCACCTGGTTGATAGTAACAAGTATACTTGCCGCCCTCCGGCTTCAGTAATGTACTGTAAACAACTACCGGAGAGAGAGTGCGAACTATTAAAACATCATCCGCAGCTTTCTGTTCGTCAAAGCGGACTTCATTGATATTTAAAAAGGAATCGCCAAGCCGGATGTGGTTTTTTATGAGAAAATTGTTAACCAGGGCAAGAAAAAATTCTGCATCCGGAGAAGAAATCACCAGGCAGGCGCCATCCGGAAATTTTATTGTTCCTGCAGCTCTGTTAATAACGAACTTACCTAAAATGCGAGAAAAAGAAAACATTTTGAAGTTTCTCTTGCCGGCAGAATAGCCATTATCATGCACCCGGGAAGCGATATCTCCGGGGAGTGCCGCATAAATGGCCGATTGAATAAAATAGTTGTAATGGAGGGGAAGGTCGGGTCTAGATGGATCTACTTTCAAACCGATATATGCGTGCAATGTGAATCCTCCCAAGATCAATATCCTAATCAAAAAAAGTATAACATCCGCGTGTGACTGCTTCATGTCACCTAAATTAAAAAAATTTAAATTTTAACTATGTTCCATATTTATTTAATAGATACAGATAGCACCATATTTTATTATAACACCATAATTTACAAACTGCTACAAAAAAGGACAATATATGTTTCTTGCTGGTAAATAATGGGGGGGGTGTGTTATGGCTTATGATCAGTGATCTACCGTGCCGCAAGGCTTTGTCTTATATTGAGGCCGTAGCTGAACTAAAGAGGCGGGCTCCGGATTAAGTTTGATTCCGAACTGGTGACAAAATTTTTAGAAATCCTTGATTTAAGGCAGTTTAATTCATAATATTAGAAGGGATAAAACTATACCTTATAGAAAAATAGTTAATGAGAAATTAGCCCCGGTACCGCTGCCGGGGCAGTTCATTTGCGCAATTTTTTGTTGTATTATTATGCATTGAAATGTATAATTATAAATAGGCGGCAACGGTATTTGGCTGTCTTCCATTATTTCTATTTCGGGGCGAGAGGTGATGTTAATGGCTATTAAGGTAAGTATTATCGGGGCGACCGGCTATACCGGCTCAGAGCTGGTGCGTATTTTGTACCGTCACCCGGAGGTAGAGCTCGTGTCGTTGACCACCAGGAGCTACATCGGGATGCAGATGCGCGAAGTATACCCACATTTGTTTAAGTACAATTATTTAACTTGCGAAGAGGCGGACCTGGCCAAAATTTTTGATATTTCCGATGTCGTTTTTATCGCCCTGCCGCACGGGCACGCCATGCCGGTGGCCCTTGAGGCGGCGCGGTACGGCAAAAAGGTGATCGATTTGGGCGCCGATTTTCGCTTCAGCGATTATCAGGTTTATGAGAAATGGTACAAGGTAAATCACCAGGCGAAGGAACTGCTGCCTGAGGCTGTCTACGCGCTGCCCGAGATCAACCGGGAGGAGATAAAGGGGGCCTGGCTTATTGCCAACCCCGGCTGTTATCCCACCAGCGCCATCCTGGCCCTGGCGCCCCTTTTAGGGGAGGGGCTTATCGACACCGGCAGCATCGTTGTTGACTCTAAGTCAGGGGTTTCAGGGGCAGGCCGGGGGCTTTCCCTGGGGTCCCACTTCTCCGAGGTCAACGAGAATTTCAGGGCATACAATGTTGCCGCGCACCGCCACACACCGGAAATTGAGCAGGAGTTGAGCAGGATTGCGGGGGAGCAAATCACTATTACTTTTACTCCGCACCTGCTGCCCATAACCAGGGGCATTCTTAGCACTGTTTACGCCAAGTTGTCGTCTGACGCCGGTGTGGAGCAGCTTCGCGAGCTGTATCGGGAATACTATAAGAATGAATTTTTTGTACGGGTGCTGCCGGACGGGACGCTGCCCCAGACCAAGTGGGTCGCCGGCACAAATCACTGCGACATCGGCCTGACTGTGGATAAGCGGACCGGGCGGGCAATTGTTATAACGGCCATTGACAACGTGGTCAAGGGGGCCTCCGGGCAGGCGGTGCAGAATATGAATATCATCTGTGAACTGCCTGAGGACACCGCTCTGGCCGGGCCGGGGCTGTACCCGTAGAAATATGCGGTCAGCAGGAAGAATATGCAAGCTATAACCGGAGGCTGAATTGAGTTGAAAGATGACAATTATAATTTTGAAATCATACCGGGCGGTGTCACAATGCCTGCCGGGTTCTTGGCCGGGACTGCCTGCGCGGCTATAAAAAAGGCAAACAAACGTGATGTTGCCGTCATATATTCCTCTGTCCCAGCTGCCGCCGCCGGGGTTTTTACCCTCAACAGGGTCAAGGCGGCCCCGGTAATTGTTTCTATGGAGAGGCTGGCGGCGGGAAATGCCCGGGCTGTGGTTGTGAACAGCGGCAACGCCAATGCCTGCAACGGGGAACAGGGGATGAGGGACGCGCTGGCTATGGCCGCTGAGGCGGCGGTTGTCCTCGGCATCCCGGCGGAAGAAGTGCTGGTGGCGTCTACCGGCGTCATTGGCAAGAAGATGCCTATGGACAAGGTACTGCCGGGCGTCCGGGCGGCGGCCGGGCAGGTTTCACCGGATGGAGGCGCCCTGGCGGCCCAGGCTATTATGACCACGGATACCTTCCCCAAGGAAGCTGCTGTACAACTGACGCTGGGGGGCAGGAAGGCCACTATCGCCGGCACGGCCAAGGGGTCGGGCATGATTCACCCGGACATGGCGACGATGCTGTGCTTTATAACCACCGACGCGGCGGTGTCAGCCGCCTGTTTAAAAAAGGCGCTGCAGTATGCCGCTGCTCTCAGTTTCAATATGATCACTGTTGACGGTGACAGCAGCACGAACGATATGGCGGTGATCATGGCCAACGGCATGGCCGGCAATAAAACTATCGAAGTCGGGAACCCTGATTATATATATTTCAGGGATGCCCTGACGGCAGTCTGCGCCAGTCTGGCCAGAGCCATAGCGCGTGATGGCGAGGGAGCTACCAAAATGATCGAAGTAAAGGTGCTGGGCGCCGCGACAGAACAAGACGCCCGCCTGGCGGCCCGCTCGGTGGCCGGTTCGAGTCTGGTTAAGGCGGCGATTTTCGGCAATGACGCCAACTGGGGCAGGGTGATCTGCGCGGCCGGGTATTCCGGCGCTTGTTTCGACCCGGACAAGGTTGACATCTTTCTTGGTGATGTGCAGGTGGCCAGGGACGGCGAATCCCTGGAATTCAGCGAGGAGCAGGCCCTGCAGGTGTTGCGGAAAGACACAGTCACGATCACGCTTGACTTTAAGTCCGGCGGGTGCGCCGCCACAGCCTGGGGCTGCGACCTTTCGTACGACTATGTTAAAATAAACGCCGACTACAGGACGTAAATAGCGTTAAGAAATTAGATATGGGACGTGACCTTGAAAGAATATAGATACCTAGCTAGCGTTTTGTGTCAGGTATCCGGGGTCCGGTAACTGAATTAGGGGGGAATGGTTTTGTCGCAGGGTTCGGGAAGGGCATCTGTGCTGGTAGAGGCGCTGCCTTACATAAAAAAATTTTACGGGAAAACGGTGGTAATAAAGTACGGCGGGCACGCCATGCCCAATGCGGAACTAAAAGAAGCGGTGCTTACCGATATAGTGCTGATGAAGTATGTGGGCATGAACCCGGTAATCGTGCACGGTGGCGGTCCGGAAATAACGGATATGCTGAAAAGGGTAGGCAAGGAAAGCCGCTTTGTCGGCGGGCTGCGGGTCACCGACAGGGAAACTATGGAAATTGTGGAAATGGTCCTGGTGGGGAAGATCAATAAGGAGATTGTAACCAGGATTAACCGCATCGGGGGGAGAGCGGTAGGCCTGTCCGGCAAGGACGGAGACCTGTTTGAAGCAGTAAAAAAATACAGGAAAACGCGCACCCCCGAGGGCGGTGAAGAAATGGTTGACATCGGGTTTGTAGGGGATATCAACAGGGTGAACCCGGAGATAGTCACCACTGTTATTGCCAGAGGATACATTCCGGTAGTGGCGCCGGTAGCGGTAGGCCTGGATGGGCAGGGCTATAATGTTAACGCCGATTACGCGGCAGGACGGCTGGCCGCCGCCTTGAACGCTGATAAATTAATTATTCTCACTGATGTAGAGGGGATCATGGCGGACTGCTCCGATCCGGCTTCTCTTTATTCGGTGTTGAAGGCGGATGAAATACCTTCATTGATTGACCGGGGTATAATCGAGGGGGGAATGATCCCCAAGGTCGAATGCTGCCTTGACGCCCTGGCCGGCGGGGTCAAGACCACGCACATCCTGGATGGAAGAGAGATCCACTCTATCCTTTTGGAGTTGTTGACTGACAGAGGTATCGGCACTATGGTGGAAAAATGATGCGGCTATAACCGGCGGGCAAAGTCCGCCCTGCAGCGCTACTACTACGATGGAGGAGAGTGCGATGAATACAAAAGAAATTGTTAAACTCGGTGATAAATACCTGATGCGCAACTATGGGCGGATCCCTCTGGCCCCAGTGAAGGGAGACGGGGTACGGCTATGGGACGCTGACGGTCAGGAATATCTGGATTTTGTAAGTGGCATAGCCGTGAACGCACTGGGTCACTGTAACCTGGCGGTTGTGGAGGCTATTTGCGAACAGGCCGGGAAGCTTATTCACTGCTCCAATTTATACTATATTGAGTCCCAGGCGCTTCTGGCTAAAATGCTGATAAAGAACAGCGTTATGGATAAAGCCTTTTTCTGCAACAGCGGCGCCGAGGCCAATGAAGCGGCGATAAAGCTGGCCCGCAAGTACGCCAAGGTCAAATACGGCCCGGAAAAGGTAGAAATTATTACTGCCCTGGATTCTTTTCACGGCCGGACGCTGGCGGCGATTACAGCTACCGGGCAGCCCAAGTACCAAAAAGGTTTTGAGCCGCTGCCCGCTGGTTTCAAATACGTGCCGTTTAACGACCTGCAGGCCCTGACTGAAGCCATCGGTCCCCAAACCTGCGCAGTAATGCTGGAGCCGATCCAGGGTGAGGGCGGAGTAAAC
The DNA here is from genome assembly GCA_018435055.1 of Pelotomaculum sp. Taxonomy (GTDB): domain Bacteria; phylum Bacillota; class Desulfotomaculia; order Desulfotomaculales; family Pelotomaculaceae; genus Syntrophopropionicum. The sequence goes on from JAHDOA010000039.1 coordinate 31,381, forward strand.
GTGGCTACGATGGAGTACATTGACGGCGTGAGGGATCTCTGCAAAAAATTTGGGGCCCTGCTGATTTTTGACGAGGTGCAGACCGGTATCGGCCGGACCGGGCGCCTGTTCGCTTACGAGCATTACAATGTGAAGCCGGACATAGTTACACTGGCCAAAGCGCTCGGCGGCGGTTTCCCCATCGGCGCCATGCTGGCCAGGGGTGAGGCGGCAAAGGTTTTTCAACCCGGTGACCACGCCTCAACCTTTGGCGGCAACCCGCTGGCCTGCGCGGCAGCCCTGGCCACCCTGGAGGAGATCATCGAGGGAAAGGTAGCGGAGTATACTGGCACTGTGGGAGAGATCCTGTACAGAGAACTGGAGAAGTTGCGTGAAAAATATGGATACGTCAAGGATATCAGGGGTAAGGGCCTCTTAGTCGGCATGGAGCTTTCCATAGAAGGAAAGAAAATAGTGGACGCCTGCCAGCAAAAAGGACTTTTGATCAACTGTGTGGGCGGTTATGTGCTCCGTTTTATACCTCCCCTGATCGTCAGTGCCACAGAAATAAGGCAGGCGATAGGCATCCTGGATGGGGTAATGGCAGAAATATAAATTAGGGAATAAATGTAGGACTTATATATTAGGCTATGCGTAGAAAAGAGGGGGGTAATTTTGGGGCCTGGTAAAATTGATTTAAGGGGGCGCGACCTGATCTGCCTGCATGACTTTGCGCCGGGCGAGATAGCGGCTATATTGGAACTGGCCGGGGATTTAAAAGAGAAGCAAAAGAAAAATATTCCCCATGCCTGTCTTCAGGGAAAGACTTTGGGTATGATATTTTATAAATCTTCCACCCGCACACGTGTTTCCTTTGAGGTGGGTATGTACCAGTTGGGAGGTTATTCTCTGTTTCTGGATTCCAATGACCTCCAGCTGGGGCGGGGTGAGACTGTGCAGGACACTGCCAGGGTATTGTCCCGTTATTTGAGCGGGATTATGATCCGTACTTACGAGCATGCGGAAGTGGAGGAACTGGCGGAGTATGCCGGTATTCCTGTGATTAACGGGCTCACTGATTTGCAGCACCCCTGCCAGGTACTGGCGGACCTGCAGACTATTTTGGAAAGAAAGGGGCGGCTAAAAGGACTGAAAATGGCCTATGTCGGGGATGGTAATAATGTCTGCCATTCCCTCCTGATTGGTAGCGCCAAGGTGGGCATGGATATCACGGTGGCGTCGCCGGATGGTTACAAGCCGGATCAGGAAGTGGTGCGCCAGGCCCGGGAGGATGCGCGCGACACCGGCGCCCGGATCGAGATCATCACAGACCCGGTGGAGGCTGTGACCGGCGCCGATGTGGTTGTCACCGACGTATGGGCCAGCATGGGGCAGGAAATAGAGCAGGCCTTGCGTGCCCGTATCTTTGCGCCCTACCAGGTCAATCCGGCGCTGGTTAGCCATGCCCGGCCCGATTACATTTTTCTGCACTGCCTGCCGGCCCACCGGGGCCAGGAGGTAGTGGATGAAATTATTGACGGGCCGCACTCAGTGGTCTGGGATGAGGCCGAAAATCGCCTGCATGCCCAGAAGGCGGTTCTGGCTATGCTATTATGAAGAAAAATTAATTATGAAACTATGCGATATTTTTATAATAAGGAGTTGTTGTATATATGCCGAAGGTAGTGCTGGCTTACTCCGGCGGTTTGGATACATCTGTTATAATCCCCTGGCTGAAGGAGAATTATGGCTATGAGGTTATTGCCCTGACAGTCGACCTCGGTCAGAAGGAAGAACTGGAACCTTTGAATGAAAAGGCGATAAAAAGCGGCGCCAGTAAAATTTATATTGAAGACGCCAGGCGGGAATTTGCCGAGGAGTATATATTCCCTACTTTGAAGGCTGGCGCTGTTTACGAAGGCAAGTACCTGCTGGGGACTTCGATGGCCCGCCCGCTGATTGCCAAAAAAATGGTGGAAATAGCGAGAAAGGAAGGGGCCGAGGCGATCGCGCACGGCGCCACCGGCAAAGGAAACGACCAGGTCCGCTTTGAGCTGGGGATCAAGGCGCTGGCGCCGGACTTGAAAATAGTGGCTCCCTGGCGGGAGTGGGATATCCGCTCCCGGGAAGACGCCATCGATTACGCCAGCGCCAGGGGCATCCCTGTGCCGGTAACCAAAGCGCGTCCTTATAGCCTGGATCGCAACATGTGGCACCTGAGCCACGAAGGGGCTGACCTGGAGGATCCCTGGAATGAGCCGCTCGATGATGTCCTGCTCCTGATTACTCCGCCGGCCAAAGCGCCGGACAAACCAACCTACGTGGAAATTGGTTTTGAACAGGGGATCCCGGTCAAGCTGGACGGGGCGGCGCTGGATCCGGTTACCCTAATCGAAAAGCTTAACGAAATCGCTGGCTTAAACGGTGTGGGGATCGTGGACATGGTGGAAAACCGCCTGGTCGGGATGAAGTCGCGCGGTGTTTATGAAACCCCCGCCGGCACCGTGCTGTTCAACGCCCACAGGGAGATGGAACTCTTGACTTTGGACCGCGTCACCCTGCATTTCAAGGAAATCATCGCGGCCCGCTATGCGGAACTGGTTTACGACGGGGTCTGGTTTTCCCCGCTGCGGGAAGCCATGGACGCCTTTGTCGACAGCACCCAGAAGACCGTCACCGGCGTCGTGCGGATGAAGCTCTACAAGGGCAACTGCACCCCGGCCGGCTCAAAGTCTCCGTATTCGCTCTATAACCAGGAGCTTTCCACCTTCAGCCGGGACGAAATTTACAACCAGCGCGACGCCGAGGGCTTTATCAACCTGTTCGGCCTGCCGCTGAAAGTGCGCGCGCTCATGGAAAAGAAAACGGGATTGAGATAATACTAGATCTGTAAAATTATACCAGGATGTGCCGCTCTGAAAAGGGCGGCGGCTTATTTTACGTCAAGGACTCTTGCCTTGTGCCCCGGCGCTGCCGAAAAACCGCTTCAGCGCCAGCGTCATAACAAACAGGATAAAAAGCAGCCGGAACATCTGGTACGCGGTGACCAGGGAAACATTGGCGCCTACCAGGACTGCCGTCAGCCCCATTTCACCCATGCCGCCCGGAGACGTCCCCAAAAAAGCGCTGGTTAAGCCCATGGAGTGCATGCGCGTCAGCATAAAACCTACCCCAAGGGAAAAGAACACCACCGCGATACTTCCCATAAGGGTGTAAGGCAGCAGCTTTTTCCAGTTTTCCAGGCTGGCGGGCTGGATGCTTAACCCCAGGTAGGCGCCGATGCACAGCTGCGAGATAACAACCAGGATAGATGGCGTACTTGGCGCCTGAAAACCGGCGAGGGCCAGGGCGGCGGCCCCAATCAGGGGGCCCAGCAGAAACGGGGTGGGCAGGCTGATCTTTACCGCGGCCCATGCGGCAATTAGGACAATGACGGTATATAAAAGCGCGTTCCATGGTGTTTGAAATATACTGCTATTAATGACTGAAGTTCCGGCGGCAGCCGCCTGCCCGCCGGACGCGGCCATTCCGTGGATAACGATGAAGGGCACGATGAAAACCGTCGACAGCAGCCGGATGGTCTGCATAAAAGTGACCACCGTCAGGTCCGTGTCCGCAATCTCTTCGCTTAAGACAACCATTTGCGTCAGCCCGCCCGGTACGCTCCCGATAATGCCGCTCGACAGGCTTACCCCCGTGCGGCGGCAGACGATGTACCCGACGGCCAGGCTGAATATTATAGTTGAGGAAGTTGCAAATACCATGGCCGGAAGCTGTCTGATGATTTGCTGTACTGTCCCGGCGGAAAACGACGCCCCCAGCATAAAGCCGAGGATAATCAAGCCGGAGTTGCGGAGTTCCACCGGCCAGAATAAATCTCTCTTGACAGCCAGGCTCCACACCATGACAGATGTTAAAGACCCCAGCAGCCACGGCAGGGGCAGGTGCGACAGGCGGAAGATCAGCCCGCCTGCTAAAGAAATCAACAGGGTTTCTAAAAATCGAAGCAACATTAAACTGCCTTTCACTTTAGTTTAAAACAAGTCAAGGGTCAGGCGCCCATAGTATACCTGTTCGACTTTTATAAGAAAGCACCTTCCGGCTGACAATCCTTATGAAGGCACTATAATTTATGGCAGGTGAATATTTACATGGACCGTATCATTGAAAAAATCCGCCGGGAATTGCAAGAGAACAGCGATGAACACACAAGGCAGTCAGGACAGAGATTTTTTAAAGAAAGCGTGAATATCTATGGTGTTAAAACTGCCTTAGTCAGCAAGATCGCAAAAGAGAGCTTTAAGAGCATTAAAGACAAAAGTAAGGCTGATATTTTTAATTTGTGCGAGGAGCTGTGGCGGTCCGGGTATATGGAAGAGTCGTTTATCGCCTGCAACTGGTCGTATTTTATTTACAAGCAGTATGAGCCGGCGGATTTCGCGGTATTTGAAAAATGGGTAAATAATTATGTCAGCAACTGGGCCTCGTGCGATACCCTCTGCAACCACACCATCGGCGCTTTTATTGAAATGTACCCCGAATATTTATCAAGTCTAAAAGTGTGGGCCGGATCAGAAAACCGCTGGGTGCGCCGCGCGTCCGCCGTATCACTGATTATCCCCGCTAAGCAGGGGAAATTTTTAAAAGACATTTTTGAGATTGCCGATATCCTGCTCCTGGACCAGGACGACCTGGTGCGCAAAGGTTACGGCTGGATGCTGAAGGAAGCCAGCCGCAAAAACCTCAAAGAAGTATTTGATTACGTTATGGCGAACAAAAAGACAATGCCCCGCACGGCTCTGCGGTACGCTATTGAGAAAATGCCGGCGGAATTAAAAAAAGAGGCGATGGCTAAATAAACGCGCCTGGCGTCTGCGGCATGTGTTTATACGTTTTGTTAAAACATAAAGTTGACAGGAGTGGTGAGAAATTGAAACGGGCACTGCTGGTAATTGACGTCCAAAACGAGTACTTTACAGGAAAGCTGCCGGTGACCTACCCGCCAGGCAGCCTGGAGCAGGTTATTAAAGTTAGATCATGAGCATAATCATGTGGGCGGTAATTGCAATAGCCATCGTGATAGCAGCTGTCCTGCTAACGCCGGTATCCTTACACGCCAAGGGCTGCCTGGCTAATCAGAAAAATTTCCAGGGAGAAATCGGCTAGGCGGGAGGCTTGACTTCCTTTAGCATGGTTGTGGCTGAAAGCGGGAACGTGTTTTCTGTACGCCTTGGTTTTTGGTGTAAGCAGCTACAAAAAAGTTCCCCTGCCCAAAAGGAAAAAATTAAAGAAAAAATAAGGGGAGAAACAAAAGAAAAAACAAGGGTAACTAAAAACACTAACCGGCCAGGGACTCTGGGTATAAACACCTTTTTTAACATATCTTTATTGAGGGAAATGTTCGCTTTTCTTAGCCGCGCCTTTCGTTCCCTGAACTTAAAGCTTTGCGTTGAAGGAGAATACGGCGCCGGTGACCCGGCGGTTACCGGGTACCTGTCGGCGCTGGTCGGATTAATCAACAGCAGCAGATGTAAACTGCGCCTCAATCCCAATTTCCAGGAACTTATCCTGAACTTGCGCGGTGAAATGCGCGCACATTTGATCCCGGCAGTGTTAATTTTTCATACCATTAGATTCTTTTTTGCCCCCGCAGTCAGGAGGATATGGTGGAAAGTTTTAAAATCGAAAACTAAAAGGAGAGTGTAAAAATGTTTAAAGAAAGTATGGAAGCCATTGTTTCACACCTGGAGAACATGATTAAAACCAAGACCATCGTCGGCGATCCAATCAATGTTGACAATACAACCATCATCCCCGTTATGTCGGCCAGCTTCGGCTTTGGCACGGGTGTCGGGGAAGGAACGGAGCCTGGTAAAGGCGGTGGAAAAGGGGGTGGCGGCGGAGCAGGGGCTAAAGTCAATCCCTCCGCATTAATTATTATCCGTGACGGGGAAGTAAATGTTTATAACCTGGGACAGAAGGGGACCCTGGAAAAACTGGCGGGGATGATACCGGAGGTCATGAGCAAGTTCAGCAAAGAAGGAACAAGCGCTGAGTAAGAACACATTTTTTTAAGCGGCTGTTCCGGGGCGCCATTAGCCATAAACCTTCCTCTGTTGAGGAAGGTTTAGTTTTTACAGTGATAAATTTGTTTTCCTGACCAGATACAGGGATTAATTAACAGTAAAATGGTTGTTGACCTTCCATTTGCTAGTATGATATGATTGATATTACCATTTAATAAGGTTAGACAATTTTTTATGGGGGGTATTGAATGCTGACAAGAGAGCTCATTAACGAAATCCTCGATGACATCGGGTTAGAGTCAATCGCTGATGAAGAAACAAACAAGGAGGCTTTAATTAGTTTTGACACTTAAAACCGGAGGATATTAAGGGGAAGTAGGCGGACAAAATTGCCTGCTTCTTCTTCTTTTTATTTGCAATATAAAATGGACATGTTAGAATTATAATAAAATTCATGGGGGTAAAAAAATGGTCGAAGAAAAAATAGATGAGAGCAATATGGAGCAGGGGCCGATGGAGGAACATCCTTTTTATAGAAATAGACCTCTAAAGATATTTATTTTATTGCTTACGGTGGCGGTCTTTGTGATACCCGTAATAATGATCATTAACGTTCTTTTGGGCAAACCGGCGTTTTTCTTTTTTTAAAAGGGGTGCGAACAGGACATGACTAAATTATGGGGCGGCCGTTTTCTCAAAGAAACTGACCGTTTAGTGGAAGATTTTCATTCTTCCATTTCGTTTGATCAAAGACTTTATAAATACGATATAAAAGGCAGCATAGCCCACGCCTTAATGCTGGGCCAGACCGGCATAATCCGGCCTGATGAGGCCGGCGCCATTATCCGCGGGCTGGAAGAGGTTCTCGCTGACATAGAAGAGGGCCGGGTAGAGCTGTCGGTTGGAGCCGAAGATATCCATATGAATGTGGAACAGCTGTTGACTGAAAAGGTCGGCGAACTGGGCAAAAAGCTGCATACGGCGCGTAGCAGGAACGACCAGGTAGCGCTGGACGTCCGCATGTACTTAAAAGATGAGATCGACAATATTATCGCCCTGTTGCGTGGGCTGCAGCTGTCCCTGCTGGATCTGGCGGAAAAACACCTTGACACTGTCATGCCCGGCTACACTCACCTGCAGCGGGCCCAGCCCGTTACTTACGCCCACCACCTGATGGCATACTGCGAGATGTTTCGCCGGGATGAGGAGCGGCTGGCTGACTGCCGCAGGCGTACTGACGTAATGCCGCTGGGGGCCGGCGCCCTGGCCGGGACCACTTTCCCTCTGGACCGGGACTATGTGGCCCGTCAGCTTGGTTTTGCCGCAATAACTGAAAACAGCCTTGATGCGGTAAGCGACCGTGATTTTGCGGTAGAATTCACGGCGTCCGCCTCTTTAATCATGGTGCATATGAGCCGCCTGTGCGAGGAAATTATCCTCTGGTCTGCAGCGGAATTTTCCTTTATTGAGCTTGATGACGCCTATAGCACCGGCAGCAGCATGATGCCCCAGAAAAAGAACCCGGACGTGGCGGAACTAATCCGGGGCAAGTCAGGCCGGGTATTCGGCCACCTGCAGGCGCTGCTGGCCATGCTAAAAGGTCTTCCTCTGGCCTACAACAAGGATATGCAGGAAGACAAGGAGGCGCTATTTGACGCGGTCGACACCGTGAAAAAATGCCTGATAGTTTTTCAGCCCATGCTGGAAACCATCCAGGTCAAAAAAGATGTAATGGCGGAGGCGGCGCAGGGAGGCTTTACCAACGCCACTGATCTGGCTGACTATTTAGTGCGCCGGGGGATGCCTTTTCGTGAAGCCCACGCGACGGCGGGGCAGGCAGTGCTGTACTGCCTGAAAAAGGGACTGACGCTGGACCGGATGAGCCTGGAAGAATACAAGGAGTTCAGCCCCCTGGTGGAAGGGGATGTGTATCAGGCCATCGACATCAAAAACTGCGTGGGGGCAAGAAAGGCGCCGGGGGGCCCTGCGCCGGAAGCAGTCGCCGGGGCTATAGCCAGGGCCAGGAAGCGCCTCAAATAAAGATTTTTGTTAAGAAATTTAGATACAGGTGTATCCATCTGCTTGCCGGATAGCAGAGGAACGCCCCCCGTTTTGCGACAGGAGAGACGTCCCCCTGTCGCATTGTGATTATTAGTGACAGCTTAGAAAAAACTGGTTGGGAGGCCGGCGCCTTTGTTTCTTACGGTCTTTATGTATACGGCTATAACGGCCTTTGTAGTATTTTCATTACGTAAGGCCTGGCAGTACGCCCGCCACCCGCTGGCCAACCGCTGGGAATTGTACCCCGTCCCCGGGGAGCCCGGCGCGAGAAGGCGCTACGGTGGTTCCTACTACGAGGAGGCGGGTTGGTGGACCAGGCCCAGGCAAATATTCCGTGCCGGGCAATATGGTGAAATGCTGAAGGAAATGCTGTTCATGAAAAGCCTTTTTTATAGCCGCGGGAAATTCTGGATTCTCAGCTACGCCATGCACCTGGGTATATACCTGCTGGGTTTGTTCACATTGTTTTTACTAGCCGGGGCGGTTACAGAAATATCCGGGATGCCGCTGACCGTTTCAGACGGCGCCGGCAGCCACCTGTGGGCGACGCTGGTCTATTTGGCCACAGCGGCCGCGGGCTTCTCCGGCGCTTTCCTGACCGCTTGCGGCAGCGCTTCCCTGTTGATTTACAGGATAACGGACGGGGCACTGAGGAAATACACCACCGGCGTTGAATATTTTAATTTATTTTTTATCCTGGCGGCGGCTGTCTCCGGGCTGGCAGCCTGGAGCATGGACCCCGGCTTCAATAACAGCCGGGAGGTCGTGACCTCCATGCTCGCTATTGCGCCCGTCAGGGCCGGGGTCCCGCTTACAGTTCATTTATTGCTTTTTGGAGCGTTATTGATTTACATTCCCTGGACTAAAATGAGCCATTACATAGGGAAATATTTTGCCTACCACAAAGTGCTCTGGGATAATGAGCCCAACCTGAAAGGTTCGGCGCTGGAAAGGATCGTTGAAAGAAACCTGGCAAACAGGCCGCGGGGCGGCTGGTCCTCTCCGCACACTAAATCGACCGGGGCCGGGAATCATAAAGTATAGGAACAGCAAGGGATGTACTAAATGGATAAATTAAAGCCGCATGACATGTCAAAACCGTCCTCTGAGCAACTGGTCAGCCTTGAGCAATTAATGCCGCTGCCGGCGCCTTATGACAGGCCGGGCATGGACCCCGGGCTGGAACCGGTAAAGGACGCCTGGCGGGAAACTTACTGCGCCAGCCTGGACGGCGTTGTCGGCAACGACCGGTTAAAACGCCCGGGGAGCAAGGCAGAAGAGGAAGAATTTATTAAAAAATTTTTAAACGGGCTGGACAAGCTTTTTTCCAAAGAAACAAACGGTGGTTTTTTGACCCCCTTTCTACTTGCTTTTGAGTACTGCGCCAGGTGCGGCGTCTGCTCGGAAGCATGCCACGTCTTTAAGGCCAGCGGAGAGAAAGAGGTATACAGGCCTCTTTTTCGCTCTGATACGCTGCGCAGGCTTTATAAAAGCTATAAAAAGCGAGGTAGCCTGGCCGCCCGGTTTACCGGCGGGGATATGGATATCAATATTGAAGCGATCCTGCGGCTGGGTGAGCTGGCTTACCGCTGCAACCTCTGCCGCCGCTGCGCCCAGACCTGCCCGCTGGGACTGGACAACAGCGTGATCGCCAGGGCGATCCGCGCCCTGTTCAGCATGGAGATGGGCATAGCCCCGACCCTGCTGCATGAAAGGGGCACAGTGCTGCAGTTGAAAACAGGTTCAAGCACCGGCATGAACAGGAATGCTTTTTTAGATAACATAGAATTTATTGAAGAAGATATCCATGAGCGGCTCGGTAAAAAGTACAAATTTTTCATTGATAAAAAAGGCGCGGATATCCTCCTGATTCACAATGCCGGCGAGTATTTGTCCTGGCCGGACAACCCGGCCGCCTTTGCTATCCTCTTCGCAGAAGCCGGCCTGGACTGGACCATGAGCAGCGAGCTGGCCGGTTACGACGGAGTGAACTACGGCATCTGGTACGACGACGCCCAGGCGAAAAAGATAGCCCTGGCCCAGCGCCGGGCGGCCAGGGAACTGGGGGTGAGGAGGATAGTGATCGGGGAGTGCGGCCACGCTCACCGGGCTGCGGCCGTGTCGTCCGACCGGCTGGCGGTTGGCGGGGACAATATACCGCGTGAAAGCTGCTTTCCCATCCTGCGGGACATTGTCAAGAGCGGAGCGATCAAATTTGACCCGCTTCGCAACAACTTTCCGGTTACCCTGCATGACCCCTGTAATATTGTCCGGTCTATGGGCGTGGTAATGCCCCAACGTCAGGTCCTAAAAGAACTATGCCCGCAGTTCAGGGAGATGGCGCCCCACGGGGTAAAAAACTACTGCTGCGGCGGTGGCGGCGGCTTTGCCGTGATGAGGAGCATGAATTTTTCCGAGTGGGAAATGAAGGTGGCTGCCCGGATGAAGTTTAAGCAAATCCTGGAGGTTTTTCAGGACAAAATAAAGGACCCTGCCGCGCCAAAATATATCTGTGCCCCGTGCTCCAACTGCAAGGGCGCTTTCCGGGATATGCTGGATTACTACCAGGCTGCGTCAAGGTTTAATGTGCGGTACGGCGGCATTGCGGAACTGATGGTTAATTCAATGGCTATGTTTGACCGGCCGTATTTTGAGTGGCTGTAAAAATAATTATCCTTAAAGCCCACGCCGGAAAGGATGAATGACTAAATGGTTTTTATGCCGGGAGTATTTCCAAAGCTTGAAACTGAAGGGTTAGCACACTGGTTTGTCTTTCACCGGGGTGCGATGCTGGTGCGCCTGGGTGAGGGCAAAGCCACCATCCCGACCTTTGCCGGCAGGCAGGCGCCGGGACCTGATATGACCCGGGCAATATACTTTGGACAACTTGACGGGACGCCATGCTACGCTACTATTGGTAATAAACTTGCTGGAATTTTTAATGATTTACCCGGATACTATTTGTAGCAGGCCTGCCCGCTGTTTACTACAATCCAAAAAGTATTAAAGGGGTAAGAAACCTTACCCCAAAAATTATTTACCTTCCTACGCCTTGTCTTTTTCAGCCTTAGCGGGAGAACCAGGTCCGGCGCTGGTTGCGTCACCTTTGGCGAGGTTGGCGCCGGCGCTTAGTTCCGGGAAAATGATGGGCGCGCCGGGACCCATGCCCATACCGGGACCCATGCCCATGCCGGGACCCATGCCCATGCCAGGACCCATGCCCATACCGGGACCGGGCAGCATACCCGGGCCGCCAAAGGTGTCAGACCCGATATTTATGCCGGGGCTGCTTCCTATTGAGGGGCCCACGCCGATACCGGGGCCCGTAGAAGGGCAGGTCGGGCCAGCGGGACAGGGAGCGGGAGGACAGGGAGCGGGAATGCCGGGCTGCCAGCCGGTTCCAGGGGAACCCGGCATGCATGTGTCACAGCTGCAACAGTGAACATTGCTCCAAAATTTCGCCTCGCCGGTTTCCTCATCGATCAGGCGCAGGACCATCACCCTGGCCGCTTCATTTGGAGCCAGCATGGCCAACCGGGCCAGGTGACAGATCTGCTGCAATTCCGAGTTTATTATTTGGCTGACTTTATCACACCATGTTGACATAACATTAACCTCCTTATATAAATATCTATTTTTCTTTCTCTTCAGTCGCAGCGTAAAAAAGAGGCGGCATAAACGGGTGTTTTATGGGCGGCGGGTCGGCGGGCATATTAGGCATAGCCGCCCCTATTCCGTAAGCGGCCGCAATGGCGTTCAGGGTGGCGGCCTGGTTGGCCTCCTCAGCGGCCATCATCGCAATCATCCTTTGCAGGCAGGGTGTGGGAGCGCATTGGGCCAGAACAGCATACAGCGCTGCCTCATTGCGCTCATGCATGGCAATAGTTTCAAGCAAGGCGCGCGGTTCCATCGGACACATATCCGTCATGTGCCCGCCTGTCATGGCTTCAGCCTGGACATCGGTTTTATTATCCATATTTTGCATTCCTCCTGGTCACTTTTTTACATAGTATGTAATAGTATTTATTGTGGTTACAATTTCCAAAAGCTAACCTTTTTTCATGCGAATAGTAATAATATAAAAAGACAGGGCAAATTATAACTTGACACTTTTAGGGGTTTTTTGTATACTGAAAAACAGCTATATTGGCAAAAGCTATGAAGGGGACCAGTGCCCGTTGTCGGGGCTGCAGAGAGCCGGGTTAGCTGAAAACCGGCGCTTTAAGGCGGGTTACGATATCACCCCGGAGTTGCAGGCTGAAAAACGCAGTAAGCCGGGCCGGTTCAGGCATCCGTTATCATGCCCTGCTTTTTTAAGCAGCACAAGAGGCTTCCCGCTTTGGGAAGCAAGCAGGGTGGTACCGCGCAGGGTTTCAACCTCTCGTCCCTGACAGTTTAAAGAGCTGTCAGGTGGGAGGTTTTTTTAATTTATAAGAATTAATGAGATAGTGATACTATTATATTTTTAGGGGGGATGGTCTGATGATCATTTATTTAAACGGTGAATTTGTGCCAAAAGAAAAAGCGGTTGTTTCTGTTTTTGACCACGGGCTTCTTTACGGTGACGGGGTGTTTGAAGGTATCCGGGCGTATTATGGCAGAGTGTTTAAGCTGGGTGAGCACCTGGATCGCCTCTATGAAGGGGCGCAGGCCCTCTGCCTGAAAATTCCTTGCAGCAAGGACGAAATGCGGGAAATTGTGCTGGAAACACTGAGGCGCAACAAATTGCGTGACGCTTATATCAGGCTGGTAGTGACCAGGGGTCCCGGAGACCTTGGCCTGGACCCGAAAAAATGTCACAGGGCTTTTGTTTTCTGCATTACCGCCTCTATAGTCCTTTACCCGGATGAATTGTATGAAAAAGGCATGTCGGTCATTTCCGTGTCCACACGCCGGAACATACCTACCGCCTGCATTCCGCGGGTGAAGTCGCTGAACTACCTGAACAACATTTATGCCAAGATGGAGGCCAACCTGGCCGGCATGCCCGAGGCCATCATGCTGAATAACGAAGGTTATGTGGCTGAGGCAACTGGGGATAATATTTTTATAGTGAAAAACGGCGTTTTGATTACGCCGCCTTCCTCTGCCGGCATTCTGGAGGGAATCACCCGCAACGCGGTGATGGATCTAGCCCGCGAAAAGGGTATCGCCGTTGTGGAAAAATTGTTTACCATGTTCGATGTTTATACCGCCGACGAGGTATTTTTTACCGGTACCGCCGCGGAGGTTATACCTTGCATTAACGTAGACGGGCGAATTATTGGAGATGGCGTACCCGGGGAAATGACACGGGAGCTTATTACCGCTTTCCATGAGCTTACCAAGGCAGACGGCCCTTTTATATACCCCGGCGGGAGCGCTTAAAAAAGCAATACCTTTTTGTAACATTATAATACGGGCGAATGGCCGGCCGTGCACCGGCCATTTTCTTATAATAAAGCAAAAACGCCCGAAATATTTTAAAGCAGCAGGCTCTCCCTGCCTGCGTTGGGGGACTTGCAGGAAGGAATGACTGACATGACTGAAATTAAACTGTCAGGGGCGGAAATACTTTTGAAAAGTATTGAGGCGGAAGGTGTGGACACCATATTCGGGTATCCCGGGGGCATGGCGCTGCCGATTTATGACGCGCTGTACGATTCCGGTATCAGGCATATCCTGGGCCGGCATGAACAGGGTGTCGCCCATGCCGCGGACGGTTACGCCCGGGCTACCGGCAGGCCGGGTGTCTGTCTGGCCACCTCCGGCCCCGGCGCCACCAACCTGGTTACCGGCCTCGCTAATGCATTTATGGATTCTATTCCCATTGTGGCCATTACCGGCCAGGTGACCCGCCCGTCGCTGGGCAGGGATTCCTTCCAGGAAGCGGACATCACCGGCATCACCATGCCAATAACAAAACATAATTTTTTGGTTAAGGAACCTGCCGAATTAGCAAGAACAGTGAAAGAAGCATTTTATATCGCCACGACCGGCAGGCCCGGCCCGGTGCTGATCGATGTGCCCAGTGATATTTCCCTGTCACAGATAGATTACGAACCGCCGTATGAGATCAACCTGCCCGGATATAAGCCGGCGCCGGATACCGATGCGCGGCAGATAAATAAGGCTGCAGAGGCGATAGCGGATGCCAGGCGACCGCTTATTTATGCCGGTGGCGGCGTGATCATATCCGGCGCCCACGACGAATTGCTGAGGCTGGCAGAGACGCTGGCGGCGCCGGTTACCTGCACCCTGATGGGGATGGGGGGATTCCCCGGCAGCCACCCCTTATTTCTTGGCATGCTGGGTATGCACGGCACCAAGTACGCCAACTTTGCTGTTAGCGAATGTGACCTGCTCATTGCTGTGGGGGCCCGTTTTGACAACCGGGTGACGGGCAAGCTGGAGACATTTGCTTCAAAGGCGAAGATAATTCATATTGACATTGACCCGGCCGAAATCGGCAAAAACGTGAAGGTCGACATTCCTATTGAAGGCGATGTTAAAGCAGTACTTGACCAGCTGCTGGCTGTGCTCCGGCCCAACCTGGCAGAGGCCTGGCGGGAAAAAATAAATGCTTGGAAAAAAGAATACCCCTTGAAATATTGCAATAGCGGCAATATCAAACCACAGTATGTCATCGAGGAAATATACAACATTACGGGGGGCAATGCCCGGATTACTACTGAGGTGGGCCAGCACCAGATGTGGGCGGCGCAGTATTACAGTTTTAGCAAACCACGTTCCTTTATCACATCCGGCGGACTCGGCACAATGGGGTTCGGCTTGCCGGCGGCCATCGGCGTCCAGGTGGGCTGCCCGGACGAAGTAGTCTTTGACATCGCCGGTGACGGCAGCATTCAAATGAATATACAGGAGCTGTGCACCGCGGTTAATTATGATCTGCCCATTAATGTGGCCATATTAAATAATGGTTATCTGGGTTTGGTCAGGCAATGGCAGGAGATGTTCTACAACCGGCGCTATTCGCATAGTGAACTGTTCAACCCCGATTTCGTCAAACTGGCTGACGCATATGGGGCTGTGGGGATCAGAGTGACCAGGAAAGAGGAGCTTGCGCCGGCGCTGCAGCGGGCTATCCAGCTCAAAAAACCGGTAATGCTGGATATTATTGTGGACAAGGAAGATAATGTCCTGCCCATAGTTCCGCCAGGTGGGTCGCTGGATAAAATGCTGGGATAAGTTGGGGGGGTAAAAAATGAAGCATATCCTGTCTGTATTGGTAGAAAATAATCCTGGAGTACTCACCCGGATCGCCGGCCTTTTCAGCAGGCGAGGCTTTAATATCGACAGCCTTGCCGTGGGCATGACGGAGAATTCTTCGGTGTCAAGGATGACCATTGTTGTCGAGGGAGATGAAAGGTATTTAGAGCAGTTGAACAAACAGTTGCACAAATTGGTAGATGTTATAAAAATCAGCGACATCACCAGGGATGCCTATGTTGACCGGGAGTTGGTTCTGATTAAAGTCAGCGCCGACGCCGCCAGGAGGGCGGAAATAATGCAATTGGTTGATATTTTCCGCGCCCGCATTGTGGATGTCAGCCCGAAAACCCTCACTATTGAAATAACCGGCAATGACGGTAAAATAATCGCTTTTGAAGATTCACTTCGCCCATTTGGTATCAAAGAACTGGTCCGTACAGGGAAAATTGCCATGCTGCGGGGTAAAAAGGCCAGTACTAAAAATCACACAAATAAAGAGGAGGAAGAAAGCTAATGCCAAAGATTTACTACGATCAAGACGCCGATCTAAATTTGTTGAAAGGTAAAACCATCGCCATTATTGGGTACGGCAGCCAGGGACACGCCCAGGCGCAAAACCTCCAGGACAGCGGTCTTAATGTAATTGTCGGACTGCGCCAGGACCTGCCCGACTGGCAAAAGGCAGAGGCTGACGGGCTCAAGGTAGTGACTGTGCCCGAGGCGGCAAAAGTGGGAGACATCATTCAGATCCTGGTCCCCGACGAGCTGCAGGCCGGAATCTACCAGGAGCAGATCGAGCCGTACCTGGAGGAAGGCAACGCGCTCATGTTTTCCCACGGGTTTAACATCCATTTCGGCCAGATCGTGCCTCCCGCCAATGTCGATGTATTTATGGTAGCCCCCAAGGGACCGGGACATATTGTGCGCAGGATGTATACGGAAGGTAAAGGCGTGCCCTGCCTGATCGCGGTTTACCAGGACTACAGCGGCAAAACCAAGGACATCGGCCTGGCTTATGCCAAGGGTATTGGCGGGACCAGGGCGGGCGTTTTTGAGACCACCTTCAAGGAAGAGACCGAGACCGACCTCTTTGGCGAGCAGGCAGTGCTCTGCGGCGGCGTCACCGAGCTGATGAAAGCCGGCTTTGACACCCTCGTGGAAGCGGGTTATGCTCCTGAAATAGCTTATTTTGAGTGCCTGCACGAAATGAAGCTGATCATTGATTTAATTAATGAAGGCGGACTCAACCTGATGCGCTATTCCGTCAGCAACACCGCTGAATACGGGGACTACATATCCGGCAAGCGCATTATCACTGAAGAAACCCGCCAGGAGATGAAAAAAATCCTGGCCGAGGTACAGAACGGTGAGTTTGCCAAGAGATGGATCCTGGAAAACAAGGCTGGTCGTCCGGCGTACAACGCTATGAAAAAGAAAGAAAGCGAACACCTGGTGGAAAAGGTTGGCGCCCAGCTGCGTAAAATGATGCCCTGGCTGAAAAAATAGATGGTAGCGGATAGGGGGACAACTGTGTTCCTCTGGGGTCGAGATATGTCCCCAATTGGAATGGCGGGCTAAAGCCCGCCCATAGCGGCATGGGGATAACAGCGGTTTGTCTCCGGGTGACCGGCATCTGAATGGGGGGAGTTTGTTTTGGAAATCACTGTTGCGGAGGCCCTTATCCGGTGTCTGGAGCAGGAAAACGTGGAAATTATATTTGGCTATCCAGGCGGGGCGATACTGCCTGTATATGACGCCCTGAATAAAACTGTGATTAAGCATGTGCTTGTCCGCCATGAACAGGGCGCCGCCCACATGGCGGACGGGTACGCCCGGGTTACCGGTAAGGTCGGTGTATGCCTGGCCACGTCCGGTCCCGGCGCAACCAACCTGGTTACCGGCATCGCCAATGCTTATATGGACTCTGTGCCGATGGTGGTCATCACCGGTCAGGTTTCTACCAGCATGGTGGGGACAGACGCATTTCAGGAAGTTGATATCACTGGTATCACTATTCCGATCACCAAACATAATTACCTGGTAAAGGAACCGGAGCAGCTGCCGGCGATAGTCAAAAAAGCATTCCTCCTGGCGTCTTCCGGTCGCCCGGGTCCGGTGCTGATAGACCTGCCCAAAGATGTGGCCCAGGCAAAAATAGATTTTAAATATCCCAAAAAGGTGGGATTGCCAGGATACAAACCGACTGTCAAGGGGCACACCGCAATGGTGCAGCAGGCCGCCAGAATAATGTGCCGATCCCAGCGTCCAGTGATATACGCCGGTGGAGGTGTGCGGATAGCCGGCGCTGCGCCGGAACTGCTGCAGTTGGCGGAAACCATCTGCGCCCCGGTGACCCATACCCTGATGGGTTTGGGTAGTTTTCCGGGTGATCACCATCTTTTTCTCGGTATGCTGGGGCTGCACGGAACCCGCTACGCCAACCAGGCGGTTACGGAGTGTGACTGCCTGATCGCTGTGGGCGCCCGTTTTGATGACCGGGTAGTTACCAAAATCAGTGGTTTCGCGCCTACCGCCAAAATTATCCACATTGACATTGACCCTGCCGAAATCGGTAAAAACGTTATCACTCAGCTGCCCATCGTCGGTGATGTGAAAAATGTCCTCAGAGCTATTTTACCCCACCTGCAAAAGAAGGAAAACACCGCCTGGATGGAAAGAATTCGCCGTCTTAAAGAGGGGATGCCCCTGAGATATAAACAAGACGGCGCCTTAAAACCACAATTTGTGATAGAAAAGCTAAACGAATATAAGGAAGACAGCGCTATTGTGGTTACCGACGTGGGGCAGCACCAGATGTGGGCAGCGCAATACATGCGTTTTAACGAGCCGCGCAGTTTTATATCCTCCGGCGGTCTAGGGGCGATGGGCTTTTGCCTGCCTGCCGCTATCGGCGCCCAGTTGGGGGCGCCGGACAGACAGGTGATTATGGTGGTGGGTGACGGCGGCATACAAATGACCATGCAGGAACTGGGCACCGCCGCTGAGCAGAGGCTGCCGCTGAAAATTTTTATATTGAACAATAACCGTCTCGGCATGGTCCGCCAGCTACAGGAATTTTATTGTGAAAGTAGATATATTGCTGTGGATTTCAATTTTAATCCCGATTTTGCAGAACTTGGGCGCATTTACGGGATGGAAGGGCACACCGTCGAAACACCTGAGCAGTTGCTGGCAATACTGCCGCAGGTGTTAAGCTCTGCCTCGCCGGTTATTGTTAACTGTATTATTGACCGGGAGGAAGACGTCCTGCCTATGGTCCTGGACGGATCCAATATAGATGAAGCCATAGGCTAGCAAGGCTTTAGGGAGGGAATTATGAGCCAGCGTGTTTATATTTTTGATACCACACTGAGAGACGGAGAGCAGTCACCCGGTGTAAGCCTGACTGTAGGCGAAAAGACTCAGATCGCCCGGCAACTGGCCAGGCTGGGCGTCGACATCATTGAAGCGGGCTTCCCCATTTCGTCGCCGGGGGACTTTGAATCCGTCAGCGCCATTGCGCGCGCGGTCAAGGGAGTTGCCGTGGCGGGTCTGGCCCGGGCCGAGTTCAAGGATATAGACCGGGCCTGGGAAGCGGTGCGCCATGCCGAGCAGGCCCGGATACACACCTTCATCGCCACTTCGGACATCCATTTGAAATACAAATTGCGCATGACCAGGGAGCAGGTTCTGGAAGCTGCTGTGGCTGCAGTTAAACGGGCCAGGTCATATACGAGCGATGTTGAATTTTCCGCCGAGGACGCCTCACGGACCGATTTTGACTACCTGTGCCGGGTTTTGGCCGCAGTCATAGAGGCAGGGGCTACTACTGTAAACATCCCCGATACAGTCGGTTATGCCATCCCGGGTGAATGGGGCGTCTTAATCAATAATATCTGCCAAAGGGTTGCAGGAATAGAAAAGGCTGTTGTAAGCGTGCACTGCCATAACGACCTGGGCCTGGCGGTCGCCAACTCGCTAGCCGCTGTAATAAACGGCGCCCGGCAGGTAGAGGGGGCCATAAACGGCATCGGGGAGCGGGCCGGCAACGCTGCCGTCGAGGAAGTGATCATGGCCATGCATACCCGAAAAGACAACCTGGGGTTCTTTACCGGCGCCCGCACGGAGGAAATTTACCGGGCCAGCAGGCTGGTCAGCACCCTTACCGGCATGAAAGTGCAGGCCAACAAGGCGATAGTAGGTGACAACGCGTTTGCCCACGAGGCCGGTATTCACCAGGACGGTGTGCTTAAGGAACGCACAACCTACGAGATCATGAACCCGTCCATGATCGGCATCAGCAGGAGCAACCTGGTGCTGGGCAAGCACTCGGGGCGGCATGCCCTGCGTCAGCGGCTTGAGGATATGGGCTATTTCCTTTCCGAAGAAGAACTAAACAGCGCGTTTGCCAGTTTTAAAAAGCTATCAGATAAAAAGACACATATCACCGGTGAGGATATTGAAGCGATCATAGAAGAACAGATGAGCGCCCTCCCTCATTCCTTAACGCTGTCATACCTGCATATTTCCAGTGGTACTACCGTGGTGCCTACAGCGACGGTAGGTTTAAGACGAAACGGGCAGCTTTTTGAGGAGGCGGCCTGCGGCAACGGCCCGGTAGACGCCATCTGCAAAGCTGTGGACAAAATTACCGGGATCAGCTGCACGATGATCAACTGGGGGATCAACGCTGTTACTTCAGGCAAGGACGCCCTTGGTGACGTTAACCTGAAAATTACCACCGATGGGGAAAAGGTTTTTTTCGGCCGCGGCATCAGTACCGATATCCTGGAAGCAAGCGCCAAGGCTTATGTGAACGCAGTGAACAAGTTGATCCATATAGAACGGACAGCCGCCGCCAGGCAGGCTGAAAAAAATGAGGTGGAAAACTGATGCCGATGACAATTACAGAAAAAATCCTTGCCGCCCACGCCGGCAGGGATCGGGTTGTCCCGGGCGAGTTAATCAACGCCAGGGTCGACCTGGTACTGGGTAATGATATCACCGCGCCGGTTGCCATCAAAGAATTTAATAAGATAGGGGCTACGGATGTCTTTGACCGTCAGCGGATAGCCCTGGTGCCGGATCATTTTACGCCAAATAAGGATATTAAGTCAGCCGAGCAGTCTAAAATAGTCAGGGATTTTGCCGGGAAACACCAAATAGTCAACTATTTTGATGTCGGCAGGATGGGTATTGAACACTGCCTGCTACCGGAGCAGGGATTAGTCGGTCCCGGCGATCTGGTGATTGGAGCAGATTCACATACCTGTACCTACGGCGCTCTGGGCGCCTTTTCTACCGGTATGGGCAGCACCGACATCGCGGCTGCTATGGCTCTCGGGGAAACCTGGCTAAAGGTCCCCGAGTCGCTAAAATTTGTTTTTGCAGGAGAATTAAAACCCTGGGTCGGCGGCAAGGATCTAATCCTGCGCGTTATCGGTGACATCGGTGTGGACGGCGCGCTGTACCGTGCTATGGAATTTACCGGCCCCACCATCGAAAACCTTTCTATGGACGGGCGTTTTACCATGTGCAACATGGCCGTTGAGGCCGGGGCGAAAAACGGTATAATCCCGCCTGACGAGATCACCAGGGCTTATGTGGAGGGGCGTTGCCGGCGTCCTTGCGAGTTTTACAGGAGCGACCCGGACGCCGAATATGTTAAGGTCTTTAAATATGACGCCTCAAAGATTGAGCCGCAGGTGGCTTTCCCGCATTTGCCGGAAAACAGCCGCGCTGTCAGCGAGGCCGGACATGTGGAGATCGACCAGTCAGTGATTGGTTCGTGCACAAACGGGCGCATCGAAGATTTAAGGGATGCCGCAAAAGTGCTGCAGGGCAAAAAGGTCCATAAAAATGTACGCCTGATTATCCTCCCGGGGACTCAGGATATTTACTTGCAGGCCCTTGGAGAAGGTTTAATTGAAACTTTTGTCAGGGCCGGCGCGGCAGTCAGCACCCCCACCTGCGGTCCCTGTCTGGGCGGACACATGGGTATTCTGGCCGGCGGTGAGCGCTGCATTGCCACAACTAACCGCAACTTTGCAGGCCGGATGGGACACACTGAGAGCGAAATCTATTTGTCCAATCCGGCTGTTGCCGCAGCTTCGGCTATTCTCGGCCGCATAGCCGGCCCGTGGGAGGTGGAGTAATATGAAACTGCAAGGCAGGGCCTGGAAGTTCGGCCCGGACGTTGATACCGACGCCATCATCCCGGCCCGCTACCTGAACACGTCTGACCCGGCCGAACTGGCCGAACACTGCATGGAGGACGCGGAGCCATCTTTCCCGCCCGCATTCCAAAACGGTGACATTTTTGTGGCGGGTAAAAATTTTGGCTGCGGCAGCTCGCGAGAGCACGCCCCAATAGCTATTAAAGCTGCCGGAGTTTCCTGTGTCATCGCCAGGACTTTTGCCCGGATTTTTTACCGCAACGCCTTTAACATCGGCCTGCCCATATTTGAGTCGCCCGAAGCCGCGGAAGACGTCCGCGAAGGCGATAAGCTGGCGGTCGATGCCTGTAGCGGCATAATCACCAACCTGACCACCGGCAGAAAGTATAAATCCGCCCCGGTGCCCCCGTTCATGCAGGAAATAATCGCTGCCGGCGGCCTGATCAACCACGTTTCCAACAGACTTAAAGATAAAGAATAATAATAATTCACATGATTTACAGGATTTATAAAATTAACAAGATTTTTATGCCATAGTGGGATAAAAATTAAATCAGAACATGACATTAAAGGACTATTAAGGCTAAAAAGGTTTATTTTTAAATAAATTTATATACTGGTTTTGGTTATTTTTAATCCTGTTAATCCTGTGAAAATATGTTTTAGAAAGGTCTGGATATGTACAAAATTGCTGTTTTGCCCGGTGACGGGATCGGCGCCGAGGTTACCGCACAGGCTGTGAGGGTCCTAAAAGCGGTAGGACGCCGTTTTAAACGAGAGTTTGAGTTTACTGAAGGCCTGGTAGGCGGGGCCGCTTATGATACTACGGGTACTCCCCTGCCCAAAGAAACACTGGAGCTGTGCCATGCCAGTGACGCCATCCTGTTCGGCGCCGCCGGGGGGCCAAAGTGGGACTCTCTGCCCGCGCAGCTTCGCCCCGAAGCGGGTGGGATCCTTTCCTTAAGGAAGGAGTTGGGCCTTTTTGCCAACCTGCGTCCGGTCATGGTTTTTGCAGCGCTGGAAAACGCTTCAACCCTCAAGCCGGGGGTTGTCGCCGGAGTTGATCTTTTAATTGTCCGGGAACTGACGGGCGGTCTTTATTTCGGCAAAAAATACAGGGAGGACCTGCCGGACGGCAGTATCAAGGTTGTGGACACGCTGGAATACACAACCTCTGAGATAGAGCGCATCGTCCGGGTGGCTTTTGACCTGGCCGGGAAACGTAAGGGCAAAGTTACCTCTGTGGATAAGGCCAACGTGCTGGAGAGCTCCCGCCTCTGGCGGGAGGTGGCTACGGCTGTTGGGAGAGATTACCCGGATGTGAGTTTGGAACATATGTATGTGGATAACTGCGCCATGCAGCTGATCAAAAACCCCGGCCAGTTTGATGTCCTGGTAACAGAAAACATGTTTGGAGATATTCTCAGTGACCAGGCCTCGGTTCTATCCGGTTCCCTGGGCATGCTGGCCTCAGCCAGCCTGGGCGGGCGGACGGCCCTGTACGAACCGGCGCACGGTTCAGCGCCGGATATTGCCGGGAAGAAACAGGCCAATCCGATCGCATCTATCCTTTCCGGCGCCCTGCTCCTGCGTTTTTCATTTAATCTGGTTGAAGAAGCAGGCTGTATTGAAAGAGCAATAACCGATGTGCTCAACCAGGGCTACCGCACCGCAGATTTGCTGGAACAGGGTAAAAACGCAGTAAACACAGTGGAGATGACTGATTTAATCGTTAAACAGATATTAGTTTAGCTGAATGTCTCCGGTTAGCATAAATTTTATTTTTCTGAATGGTGTGAAATTAATGCGGTTTGTACAAATCTATGATACAACGCTGCGCGACGGCTCACAGGCTGAAGGTATTTCTTTTTCCTGTGAAGACAAAATCAAGATAGCCCAGAACCTGGATAAAATGGGTTTTCATTATATTGAAGGCGGCTGGCCGCTTTCCAACCCCAAGGACCTTGAATTTTTTACTTCAATGCGGGGACATAATTTTAAGAACGCAAAGCTGGTGGCTTTTGGCTCGACCCGGAAAGCCGGGATAAAAGCTGAAAACGATGCCAACATAAAGGCCATTTTGGATACCGGCGTACAGGTAGCGACTGTTTTCGGCAAGTCGTGGGATTTTCATGTGACAAAAGCCCTGCGTATTACGCTCGAAGAAAACCTGGATATGATCAGGGACACCATCGCCTACTTGAAAAGCTGCGGCCTTGAGGTAATCTATGACGCCGAACATTTCTTCGACGCCTGCAAGGCCAATCCTGAATATGCACTGAGTACAATTAAGGCGGCAAAAGAAGGCGGCGCCTCAACCGTTGTTTTATGCGACACCAACGGCGGCAGCCTGCCTTTGGAAATAAAAGATATGGTGGAGCTTGCAGTGGAAAAGCTGGGCATCCCGGTCGGGATCCACGCCCATAATGACGCTGATGTGGCCGTGGCCAACTCGCTGATGGCAGTGCAGGCCGGCGCCGTGCAGGTGCACGGTACAGTCAACGGGTATGGTGAGAGATGCGGCAACGCCAACCTCTGCTCCGTCATTCCCAACCTCACTTTCAAGTGCGGCTTTGAGACCATCCCCCGGGAAAACATCGCGCACCTAACCGAGATGTCCCGCTTCGTCAGCGAAGTAGCCAATGTCAAACCGAATACTCACCAGCCGTATGTGGGACTCAGCGCCTTTGCTCATAAGGGCGGCGTGCATGTGAGCGCGCTGTTAAAAGACTCGCGGTCATACGAACACATAGCCCCGGAGGTGGTGGGCAACCGCCGCCGGGTGCTGGTTTCTGAGCTGTCGGGGATTTCCAACATGCTGTATAAATATAAGGAGTTAAACGTCGATGTTGATGGCCAGAACCAGGAAGGAAAGCGCATCTTAGAAGAGATCAAGGATATGGAAAACCGGGGCTTTCAGTTCGAGGGGGCGGAAGGTTCTTTTGAACTGCTGCTGAGGAAGGCTTATGACGGGTATGTCGAGCCTTTTACCCTTGAAGCCTTGCGGCTGATCGTAGAAGTCAAGCAGGGCGGCGGCGCCTATTCCGAAGCGATCATCAAAATGAGGGTCGGCGAAGAGGTCGTGCATACCGCCGCAGAAGGCAACGGTCCGGTAAACGCGCTGGACAACGCCCTGAGAAAAGCGCTGGAAGGTTTCTTCCCGTGCATCCGCTCAATGCGCCTTACCGACTACAAGGTCAGGGTTATTGACGAAAGCGACGGCACTGGCGCTATCGTGCGCGTGCACATCGAGACCGGCGATGGGCAAAAATCGTGGGGCACGGTGGGTGTGTCGGAAAACATCATTGAGGCCAGCTGGCAGGCGCTGGCG
Source organism: Pelotomaculum sp. (assembly GCA_018435055.1). Lineage (GTDB taxonomy): Bacteria > Bacillota > Desulfotomaculia > Desulfotomaculales > Pelotomaculaceae > Syntrophopropionicum. The sequence goes on from JAHDOA010000039.1 coordinate 56,166, forward strand.
GACAGCCTGGCCTTCGGCCTGCTGAAAGGCGAAATGCAATGATCCCTATCCTATATAATCTCAGCAAAATATAAAGATTTCCTGCAGGAAACAGCTTCCCGCTTCCCGAAATAGGGTATTGCGGGTTTTTTGTAATATAATGGAGACATAATATTCCTCGTAAGTCATAGGGGGTTAAAACTTTGGAGCAGTTCTGGCTCCCCAGCCTCGATTATTTAAAAGCAATTTTAAGATTCAACCTGAGCAGTGTCATAGATATCCTCATCGTCGCCTATTTGATGTACAGGTTAATGCTGCTGATCCGGGGCACAAGGGCGGTCCAACTGCTCAAGGGTCTGGCTGTATTACTGGTGATTACCGCCTTTGCCAGCCTTTTTAACCTGTATACCATTAACTGGCTGCTCGGCAAATTAATGACTGCGCTGGTGGTTGCCCTGCCGATCGTATTCCAGCCTGAACTGAGGCGGGCCCTGGAAAAGCTGGGGCGCGGCAGAATTTTAAAACATCCGCCCCTTACCTTTGCTGGTGATGCCGGCCAGGCTAAGATTATTGCTGAAATTGCCAGGTCGGCTGCTGTGCTGTCCAAGAACAAGATGGGCGGTTTGATCGTTATTGAAAGGGAAACCGGCCTGGAAGAGCATATCGACACCGGTGTCAAGATTGACGGCCTGGCCACCGCCGAATTTCTAGTAAACATTTTTGTGCCGAAAACACCGCTGCACGACGGCGCGGTGATCATCCGGGGTGACCGTGTCGCTGCGGCGGCATGTCTCCTGCCGTTAAGTGAAAATCCCCACCTGTCTACTGACCTTGGCACAAGGCACCGGGCGGGGATCGGCATTACCGAGCATTCCGACGCGGTGGCGATAATTATTTCTGAGGAAACGGGAACAATTTCACTGGCCGTTGAGGGAGGCCTCTACAGGCATCTGGATGAATCTGATTTGTCGAAAAGGCTGTCCCAGCTATTATCTAACCGGCCCGGCCATTCGCTGGCATCACTACTGCTCAGGAGGTAGACACATTTGGCCCGTTTTAACTGGCGCAACAATTCTTTGATGCTCCTTTCCCTGCTGCTGGCCTTTGCCCTGTGGCTTTATGTCAGCAACGAGCAGGACCCTCTGCGGGAAAAAGTTTTAACCATAGAACTGGAAAAAACCGTTCTTGAACCGGATTATATCATTTTAGGAGGTATGCCGCAGAATGTCACGGTGAAGATCCAGGGGAACCGCAGCCAGCTGACAAATCTGGCGCCTGCTGATTTCAAGGCTGTATTAAATATACCGGCGGGAAAAACCGGTGATCTGGCCGTGCCCGTGCAGGTAAGCACAACAACTGGACTGCGCGTAAACCAGGTTACGCCGGATATAGTCAACCTGTCCATAGATCGTATTACTGAGAAAGAGGTTACAGTCGCGATAAGCCTGAGGGGAGCGCCGGGCGAGGGTTTCACTGCCCTGGCCCCGTTTTACCAGCCAAATTTAGTGGTGGCCAGGGGTCCCTCCAGGGTCATTGACGGCGTCAAACAGGCTACCGCCCTGATAGACATACAGGGAGCTACGGCAGACGTGGAGCAAAATCTCCAGATCGGTGTGGGGGACTCGAGGGTATCGCTGTACCCGGACACAGTCAAGGTGGTCGTGCCGGTTATAGAAATGGCAACAGTAAAAACTGTGCCGGTGACGATCCAGGTGTCCGGCAGTCCGGCCGTAGGTTATCAAGTAAACGGTACTGCTGTCGAACCGGTTTCAGTGCAGCTTTCGGGGCAGCCGGAGGCTCTAAGTACAATAAACAGCATCCAAACAGAGCATGTTGATATCACCGGCGCCAACAAAAGCCTGACCAGGGAAGTGGCTCTAACAGTTCCGCAGGGGTTAAATGTAGAACCGGGAAAGGTCAAGGTGAAGGTTGAAATAGTAAAGAAAGAAACACCGCCCGACATACCACCGGATGACAACGAGGACACCGGGCAAGAAAATTAGATTTTGGTTTAATTACCGGAATCCCGCTGGATACATATTATAAAGGGTAATTGACAGCGGAAATGTGCAAAGATATAATGAGTTGTATTTTTTTGTTGCAAGGGGGCGTTTTTTGATGGGGGCATTGTTTGGCACTGATGGGGTCAGAGGTGTGGCAAACGACGATTTATCACCGGATATAGCATTTAGACTCGGACGGGCCGGGGCTCATATATTAACTAACTGCTCTTCTCCCAGGCGGATCGTGATCGGCAGGGATACCAGGATTTCCGGCGATATGCTTGAGGCTGCCATGATGGCCGGTATATGTTCCGCCGGAGTCGACGTTTTGAAGGTCGGGGTATTGCCCACTCCCGCCATTGCCTACTTAACGAAAGAGTTGCAGGCAGCCGCCGGGGCGGTAATCTCCGCCTCCCACAACCCTGTGGAAGACAATGGAATCAAGTTCTTCGGCGCCAGTGGCTACAAGCTTTCCGATGAGATCGAGGCGGAGATCGAGTCCCTGGCTATTGATAATTGCGCCGGTGTAATGAGTCCAGTCGGTAGCGGGGTCGGGCGGGTTTACGAGATGCGTGACGCAGTGGACCGCTATGTCAAGTTTGCCTGCGGCACTATTAACACTGACCTGAAAGGCCTGAAAATTGTGGTTGACTGCGCCAACGGCGCGGCCTGCCAGGTGGCCCCGCGCATCTACGGTGAGCTTGGCGCTGACGTAACGGCAATTTTCAATACGCCGGACGGAGTTAACATCAATAGCGGGTGCGGCTCTACCCACCCGGAAACCTTGATGGAGGCCGTAGTTTCTTCAGGCGCGGACCTGGGCCTGGCCCATGACGGCGACGCCGATCGCGTAATTGCCGTTGACGCCAGGGGCAGGTTGGTCGACGGGGACCAGATCATGCTTATCTGCGCGCGTAGTTTAAAGAAGAAAGGCTGTTTAGCGAAAAATGCGGCTGTCGTAACTGTAATGAGCAACATGGGATTTCACCTGGCCATGCGCGAGAGCGGCATCCGGGTATTGGAAACTAAAGTAGGCGACCGCTATGTGCTGGAGGAGCTACTGCGTTCAGGGGCCAGGTTCGGCGGTGAACAGTCCGGGCATATCCTGTTTTTAGACCACAGCACGACCGGAGACGGCATTTTGACCGCGCTGCAGCTCCTCGCCGTGATGAAGGAGGAAGGTCAGCCGCTCGACAAGCTGGCGGCTCAGATGGAGCGCCTGCCGCAGCTGCTGGTGAATGTGCAGGTAAATGATAAGGACCTGGTGATGGGCAGCCCTGTTCTGGCCGGGGCAATTAAGGAAGAAGAGCAGAAGATGGGCGGCAGCGGCCGTATCCTGGTCCGCCCGTCAGGCACGGAGCCCCTGGTGCGGGTAATGGCTGAGGGCCGGGACATGGAGCAATTGAAGGAGATTGTTGGCAGGCTGTCGGATGTAATATCAGAGTTAGAGTAGATAAGACTTCTATTGCCGTGGCTTTATAGCGCCCGGCTTTTTTATTTCTTATAATTACTTAATGGCCAGGCTGAGTAAAAGTCAATTATAACAAAATTGAAGAGGGGGGGAATAAAATGTCTAAAAGAATTAAATATCGTATGCTCGTAAGTTTTTTGATAGTCTTTGTTTTAGTCTTATCCGCAACCGTTGCTTCTGCAAAAAACGCTCAAGATAATAACTTGGAAGCCTTTTTTGACAATACAGTGAATTCCAAGCTGGAGAAATATCATATTCCCAATGCAACAGTAGCGGTAGTGAAGGATGGTGAAATTGTATATAAGAAAGGATTCGGCCTGGCGGATATTGAGAATAATATCCCGGTTGATGCTGACACTACCCTTTTTCGTATTGGTTCTACTTCAAAATTAATTACCTGGACCGCAGTAATGCAGCTTGTTGAAGCGGGCAAGCTGGACCTGAACACAGATATTAATACATATTTGGATTTTGAAATACCGCCACAGCTTGAAAAACCCCTCCGGAATACTACAGCAAAACCGATAACCATGACCGATTTGATGACCCACACTCCTGGCTTTGAAGATTATCCCGGCATGCTTTTCAGGCTTTCGAAAGATGAACTTTTGCCTCTGAATGATTATATAAAGAACTACCTGCCGGCCAGGATATTTCCCGCTGGTGAAGTTGCGGCCTATTCAAATTATGGTACTGCTCTGGCCGGTTATATTGTAGAAAGAGTATCTGGTCTGCCTTTTTCAGAATATGTTGAGAAAAATATTTTCACGCCTTTGAATATGAATAAAAGTACCTACCGGCAACCGCCGGCATTAGACTCGCCTGTCCGTATTGCCAAACCCTACAGGTTTGTTAACGGGTCATATACGGAAGCAAGTTTCGAATACATTATGCTCGAACCAGCCGGCAGTATGAGCAGTACCGCCTCGGATATGGCCAATTTCATGCTGGCCCATTTATCTGGTGGCGCTTATAACGGTGGACGGATCCTTAAGGAAGAAACATTAAAAGAAATGCATAAACAGCACTTTACCTATGACTCAACTTTGGGAGGCATGACGCTTGGTTTCATGCATGGGGTCTTTAATGACAAAAATGTGCTTTTTCATGGCGGCAGTACTATGCTTTATAACACAGGTCTTTACCTGGCGCCGGAAGTGAATACAGGGATTTTTATTTCCTGCAGTGGTGGTAATCATCTTCTTCATTCCGAGGTTTTTCAAGAGTTTATGGATTTTTACTATCCAATTAAAGCGCAAATAAAGGGAGCGCCTGGCGAAGGCAACAAGGGAAGGGCTAAAGAGTTTACAGGTGAATACCAGATGAATCGGAGAAGTGTTACTACTGATGATAAAATTGCCGGCATATTGGCCGGGGGTATTATTAATGTTGATGTGGATGAAGACGGATATCTTCTGGTAACTAATGGCGGAGAAACAAATAAATTTATTGAAATTGAGCCTGGTGTGTACCAGAATCTTAGAGAAGGAAGGACCCAGGATGCCTTTGGCCCGTTTCATAAAATTATTTTTAAAACAGATCCTTTTGGTAGAATAATGTTGACCACCGATGGCCCTATGACATATTCGAAAGCGCCATTTTATTCAACTATGAGTTTTACGGCATTAGCTGCAATAATTATAATATTGATCGTAATAGGTTCGCTTATCTACTGGATAATCAGTATGATAGCAAGTTGGTTTAAAAGGGGAAAAAATAAAAGTTCCGGGTTGGCGGCCATTGCTTCCTGGATTGGCATTTGCGCCAGTATCACTATCCTGATTTTAATCGCCAACCTGTTTTCTTCTCCTGTTGACCCTGTATACCAGTTACCCCCGGATGCATACATGCCGGTAAAAGGAAATCCATTGCTTGATTTCATACCAATTCTTATGTGGATATTTAGTTGTTTACTGGTAGCTTCAACGTTCGTTGCCTGGTGGAAGGGATTTTGGGGGCGGGTTGCCCGTGCTCATTATAGTATATTTACCCTGGCAGTTCTGGGATTGATGTGGATGCTTAATTACTGGAATATATTTAGTTTTGCATAAACAGATGGGAGGGAATAAATCTGAAACGGTTAGCGAAAAAAACCTTTATGAATCCAGTAAAAACAAGTACAAAGAGTATAGTCACAAGTATATTAACGATATTGTGTGCGGCTGCTTTTACAATTGCTATTCATGCAATTATGCCTGCATCCGTGGATGTGGGAAAATTGGATAGTGTTTTAGTAACGCTTTTTGGCTTTCCCATCGTAGCAGCAAGTTATTTTTTGCTATTATATACTCAATGTACAGTTGCTGTCAGATACATCTGCAGCCGAACTAGAGTCTCAAATTTGCAAACGGGTATTCGTTTCGGCCTTTCTTTTGCGTTAATTTATCTGTTTGGAATGCAAGAGGTTATTGTTGAATCATCTCCTTTTGCTACATATGGATTTGAGTATATAAAATATCAATTTTTTATGGGGATAGGAGATGCAATCCCTGTATTTATACTTTGTATAGTTATTGCGTTGTTTACAATAAAAAGTAATGCAAAAGAGATAATAGTGCACAATATCAAAATGCTAGAAAGATTATGTGCGATTAGTATTATCACAATAAGTTTTCTGATTGAGCGGACAGTAGGCTATGAAACAGGTTTCATTCATAGCAATTGCGATACATATACCGTCCCGTGTTATATTTGGACAGTTTTATTTGGTATGATATTAGGGTATATTTATACAATACTATATCCTGTATTATTTAGTGAACGGAAATGGATTCATGTGCCGATTAGATTTATATTAATTATTGGAGTAAACTGGATTATATTTAATAGTTTTATTGGATTAATAATGAAAGGTGCTATGTCAAATGTGCTCTTAAGAAGCGGGTTGGATGTTATTGCATTGTTTATTGCTTCATGTATTATAGGGAGATTTATTATAAGGGATAGGGTTAATAAGTGCTTGACAGACAGCCTGAAATTTGATAATATTTCGCTTAATTAGTTATACGTAATGTAATATTATTTAAATGCAATGACAGGGAAAATACCTTGCGTTTTATGTCGCTTCAGAGAGCTGTTGGATGCTGAAAAACAGCGCGCAGAGCAAGTTGTGGACTCCCCCTTGAGCAGTCAGCTGAAAGCTAAAGACGCTGTCATGGCAGCTTAAAGCAAGTAGGCGCCACCGGGTTTCTCGCCGTTACAACGAGAGGGCGTTCGTTATTTTGACTGATGCCTTTTGAGGGGGTATGTTTACATACCAAAATGAGTGGTACCGCGGGAGTTTAGCGCTTTCGTCTCTAGCATAAATGCTATGTGACGGAGGCGTTTTTTAAATTGAGGAGGGATTTTATATGAAACTTGCATTTTCAACACTTGGTTGTCCCAACTTCAGTTGGATCGACATCTATTCAATGGCCAAAGACCTTGGTTTTAGAGGCATCGAAATTCGCGGAATGGGCAGCGAAATATCTGCGGTACGGGCTCAGCCTTTTACAGAATCACAGCTTCCGGAAACGGTAAAAAAGCTTTCAGAGCTGCGCCTCGAAATCCCCTGCCTCACGTCCGGCTGCTGCTTGAAGTTTGCTGAAAATTCCGGGAAAAATCATGCCGAGCTGGTGCAGTATATTAACCTGGCCGCCAAACTTGGCACACCATACATCCGTATTCTTGGCGACCTTGAGCCGCATCCCACCGGGGAGGTCGATGATGAGGTCGTCCTGGCCGCCCTGCGGCGCCTGATCCCGGTTGCCGAGGAGCAGGGCGTGACCCTGCTGGTGGAAACCAATGGTGTCTACGCCGACACGGCCCGGCTGTGCAGGTTGCTTGACCAGGCGGCAAGCGACGCGGTGGCGGCCCTGTGGGATATGCACCATCCCTACCGGTTTGCCGGTGAGAGTCCCGGACAAACGGTGCAGAACCTCGGCGCCTATATCAAATATGTACATATCAAAGATTCCGTGGTGGAGGACGGCTCCATACGGTATCGCATGATGGGTGAGGGCGACCTGCCGGTTGACGATATGATGCTGGCGCTGCGCTCAATTAACTATGAAGGCTACGTATCCCTGGAATGGGTCAAGCGCTGGGCGGATGACCTGGATGATGCCGGTGTCGTCTTCCCGAATTTCGCCAACTATATGAGCAGGTACTCTGAAATAAGCGTGGTAAAGGGCCACCTGTTCGAAAACAACGCCAAGACAGGGAAATATATCTGGCAGAAGGACACGCTGATCGACCTGACCTTTCCCCAGGTGCTTGACCGCATGGTGGAAGAGTTTCCCGACCAGTATGCTTTTCGATATACTGTGCAGGATTACACCAGGACCTATGCCGAGTTCCGGGATGATGTGGATACATTCGCCCGCTCGTTGATTGCCCTGGGCGTCAAGCCGGGTGACCATGTGGCGATCTGGGCGACCAATGTTCCCCAGTGGTTCATCACCTTCTGGGCCGCCACCAAGATCGGCGCCGTACTGGTGACTGTAAACACGGCCTACAAGATTTATGAAGCAGAGTATCTCCTGCGCCAGTCGGACACCCATACGCTGGTTATGATCGACGGTTATAAGGACTCTGATTACGTAGGCATTATTAAGGAGCTTTGCCCTGAGCTGGAGTCAGCCGGGGCGGGAAAACCGCTGCATTTAAAACGCCTGCCTTTCCTGCGCAATATTATCACCGTTGATTCCAGGCAGAAGGGCTGCCTGACCTGGGAGGACGCCATAGCGTTGGCTGAAAGAGTCCCGGTGGAGGAAGTTTACCGCCGTGCCATGTCCATCAACAGGCATGACGTCTGCAATATGCAGTACACCTCGGGGACCACCGGTTTTCCCAAGGGCGTTATGCTCACCCACTATAATGTGGTGAATAACGGCAAAAATATCGGTGACTGCATGGATCTTTCCACTGCCGACCGCATGCTGATCCATGTGCCCATGTTCCACTGTTTTGGCATGGTGCTTTCCATGACGGCGTCCATGACGCACGGTGCGACTATGACCCCGATGCCGTATTTTTCACCCAAGCTGTCGCTTGAAGCTGTAAACAGGGAAAAGATTACCGCCATCAATGGTGTGCCCACCATGTTTATCGCGATGCTGGAACATGAGGATTTTGCCAGGACAGACTTCTCCTACATGAGGACCGGCATTATGGCGGGCAGTCCCTGCCCGGTCAAGGTGATGCAGGATGTGGTGGACAAAATGAACGTGACGGAACTGACAATTGTGTTCGGGCAGACTGAGTCCTCGCCGGGCTGCACCCAGAGCCGCACAGATGATTCCGTTGAACTGCGCGTCAATACTGTAGGCCGTACTCTGCCCGGCGTTGAATGCAGGATCGTTGATGTCGAGACCGGCCGGGACCTGCCTCCCAATGCTGATGGTGAATTAGTAGCGCGCGGCTACAACATCATGAAAGGCTACTACAAGATGCCTGAGGCCACTAAGGCTGCCATTGATGAAAACGGGTGGCTGCATACCGGTGATATGGCCAGGTGTGATGAAAATGGGTACTACAAAATCACCGGCCGCATCAAGGATATGATTATCCGGGGCGGCGAGAATATCTATCCCAAGGAAATTGAGGATTTCATCTATACCCACCCAAAAGTCAAGGATGTGCAGGTAATCGGCGTGCCCGACAAACAGTACGGCGAGGAGATTATGGCCTGCGTGGTGCTCAAAGAAGGTGTAACAATGACTGCAGATGAGCTTAAAGATTATGTCCGTTCACACATGGCAAAGCACAAAACTCCGCGCTACGTCGATTTCGTCGATGACTTCCCCATGAATGCCGCGGGGAAAATATTAAAATATAAGATGCGCGAGCATGCTGTTGAAAAATTTGGCTTGAAGGCGGACAGCTGTATTGAAACTGCTTGATGAACACTGATTAGTTAATCGGTACCGGCAAGAGAAAGGGGCCTCACTCCCTGTTGGGGGAGCGCAGGCCTCTTTTTAGTCAAGTACCGGAGCCGCCTGCTTTTTATATAATTTAAATACCCCAAGTTCCGTTTTACGGATTCGGAAATAGACGGCTTCATCGGGAGATTGTTGTCCAATTCAGTTATTGTTAATCCTTCGCAATCAGTTAAAGTGATTATTGATGATCCTGCCGACAATAAGATCCTTGAGTGTGCGCTTGAGGGAAAATCTGAATTTATTATATCCGGAGACAGACATTTATTGAGCCTGGGTGAATATCTATTAAGGTATAAAGATTTTACGGGCAGCGGACTTTTTAAAGGTGCTTGATAAGGAGTTTTTTTGATTATGAAGTAGGTTACTGATTACTGCTGCTCATATATTGCTCTGTAAAGTGAGCAGATCAGGTATTCCCGCATAAAGGTATTTTGTAGATTTGGAGGAAATTTGTCTCAGCGGGGCGAATTAGTTTTTATAAATTCAGCCCCTTTTTACTTTTAAATTGGAGATAAAATGTCCAGAACAGAAGCGCAGATACGAAAAGAACTGATAGATGTAAAGCTTCGTGAAGCGGGTTGGAACGTAAACGATCGAACTCAGGTAATCGAAGAGTTTGATATCGTGGTCGGCCTGCCCGAGGGTGTTTATGAAGCGCGGACAAAGTACGACGGGCGCCAGTTCAGTGATTATGTCCTTTTGGGTAAAGACCGCAAGCCACTGGGCTGTGCCCCAAAATCGAATAAGACAATGTGCCTGCATTTAGAAACTCAGTTAGTCTAATATGTTGAGTTCAAGAAGGATTCATATTTAGTTATGTGCAAAAGACAAATTATATGAAATAGGGAAGTGGTTGAGAGATTGTTAACGGTGCGCGGTAGGAACTGGGACAGCAGTGTCCTACCATCATTCTCGATTCAGGTGGAGCGCCTACGTAATCAGTTCCAGACTGTCTTTAAGAACTATAAGGCGCGGTGAATAATTAGTGTTGGAAGCACCGGATACCTGGAGTGTGGCAGTATCAAAATAACTATTTCCCTGATATCGAGAAAAATTTTTAAAGTGCCTATATCCTGTAAGCTCTGATTTCGCAGGTCTTTTATCTATGTCTGCTCAATGATTATGCTTCCAGAGTTGACTTATTATAAATACCGACAATATATTCAAAATAATCAGAACATACGTTTCAGAATTGGTGACCTTTTTATATTTACATGATATACTGGATAAAAAAGTATTTTGGAGGGTGCTATGGCTACTGCCGAACAATTAAAAATGCTGATAAAATCGCATTTTGACAACAATAATGACCGTTTCAAAACAATTGTTCTGCAGCTTGCCGCCCATGAGGCAAAGCAGGGACATACTGCGCTTGCACGGGAAATAAGAGAATTAATAGACAAGTCAAAGGCAGCTTCGAACAAGGTCATTCCTTTTAATAAAGACTTGAATGACTTGATTTACAGCACCGTATCCGGCCGTAAGCTTTCTGATCTGGTGGTGTCTGACGATATAAAAGCGCGGATAGAACGTATCCTGCGTGAGTTCAGGCAGCGTGACAGGCTGAAAAAACATGGCTTTAACAACAGAAGGAAGATTCTTTTATCCGGACCTCCGGGAACAGGGAAAACCATGACCGCATCGATCCTTGCCGGTGAACTGCATCTGCCGTTCTGTACTATACTTATGGATAAGTTAGTGACGAAGTATATGGGAGAAACAAGCGCAAAGCTTCGCCAAATATTTGAAATCATTAGGGATAACCAGGCTGTCTATCTATTTGATGAATTTGACGCCATAGGATCTGAACGGGGTTTGGATAATGATGTGGGTGAGATGCGGCGGGTTTTGAATGCTTTTCTTCAATTCATTGAACAGGATGATTCCCACAGTCTCATTGTGTCGGCGACAAATAGTGTAAAGCTGCTTGATCAGGCTTTATTCAGGCGGTTTGATGATATTTTGTGTTACGATTATCCAACGGAGTCGGATGTGAGACGTCTTATTGCAAACCGTTTGAGTGGGTTTAATAAGTTCGGAAGTGTTGAACTGAATGAGATTACCGGGTGGGCATTGACGTTGAGCCATGCTGAAATTACCAGGGCATGTGACGACGCAATCAAGGAAGCTATTCTAAACGACCTTGAAAATGTTACTACTGAGCAGCTGTTGAAAACACTAGAAGAAAGAAAGTCAGCCTATAATAGGGGAGAAAACTAGTGGCCGAAGAACGGTTTAAAAACTTGTTCCTGCAAGATACGGCAGAAAGAATAGATTATAAATCGCCAAGTAGCGGTGGGGCAAAATTCCGTTTTCCAGAACGGAATTTTGTTGAGCACGGGCGAAGGATTCAACAAAAACTGGCTCAAACATGGGACCATTTTCGGGATGTACAGGCGCAACGAACCGCAGTGTCTCTGCCTGTCAGAGAAGGGGTATACCTTGAGTTCGAGAGCACGCCTGACTTTGACTTGAAGATTAAAAGCCTCGAAAACCGGAGGAGTAAAATACGGTTATTAAACGTTCGGAATGTTGATATTGATGGGAAACAGGTACAGCGGGCAACTGTCTTCATTCCACAAGGGAAGGAAAACTACTTTCTTAATAAAGTTTTGAAATATGCCGAAGAAGGCCGGAACAAAGAACTGATCTCGAGTATTGAAGATGTGAAATTAGCGATACTGGAGTCTTTTTGGCAGGATGAGACAGAATGGATGCCGGGAGACGATCCTGTCTGGTGTGAAATATGGCTAAACGGTGATACGCGGGAGACAGAAGAATCATTTCGGGAGATAGCGGTCAGGTTGAACATTGAACTAAAGAATGAGACGTTGTACTTTCCCGAACGCATTGTCATCCTTGGGAAGGCAAATAATCAGCAACTTCAGGATTTGATTATCTGTAGCGAAAATATAGCCGAGTTCCGCAGAGCTTCTGAAACGGCGCGGTTTTTCGTTGAACTTGAGAACAAGGATCAGAGCGCATGGGCCGAGGACTTGTTGTCGCGATTACATATAGTGGATGCCGCTGTTTCTGTTTGCATATTGGATGGAGGAGTTAACAATGGACACCCATTGATTAGCCCGTTAATGAATGATGAAGACAGCCAGGCATTCAACGAGGATTGGGGTGTGAGTGATGATACCGGACATGGTACTGGGATGGCCGGTATCGTTGCTTTTGGAGATTTGCAAAAAGCATTGGAAAGCAATCAGAGAATTGAAATATTACACAGTCTTGAATCATTAAAAATCCTTCCACCGCGTGGGCAGAATGATCCTGAACTTTACGGCGCTATTACGTCACAATCTGTAAGCAAGGCTGAAATTCAAGCGCCTGCCCGTAAAAGGATATTATGTATGGCGGTCACAGCTCCTGAGTTCAGTAGACGTGACGGAAGTCCCTCTTCCTGGTCTGGCGCCATAGATGAGATTACTTCAGGCTACCTGGATGAAGAAAAGAGGTTGTTTTTCGTTTCTGCCGGGAATTTATCAGGACAGGAGAATTTTAAAAACTATCCGAATAGTAATCAAACTTATTGTGTTGAAGATCCAGGACAGGCATGGAATGCGATTACGGTAGGCGCATATACTGAAAAATCGAATCTATCGGATCCTTCATTAAGAGATTGTCATATAGTTGCGCCTAAAGGTGGATTATCCCCTTTCAGTTCCACTTCATTGCTTTGGGATGATAAAAAATGGCCGATTAAACCCGAAATTCTTTTAGAGGGTGGGAATCTGGTCAAAGATTCTTTGGGGTGCCTGGAATGCGATGATCTTTCAGTACTCACTACATATTATAAGCCTGCGGAGAGACACTTCCGTATTTTTAATGCGACAAGTGCGGCAACCGCTCAAGCAGCATGGATGGAAAGACAGGTATCGCTATGCGTCATGTGCTTTGCGGTTTGATGTGAATAATATAAATGAGGATATTGATAACTTTAAGCGGCGAATAAATGCTGCGGCAAGAGATGGAGATGATTTTGAAAGAGATAGTGGAAGTGACAGATGGATAATTGGAAAGACCACCCGGCATAAGGGATCAATCCATTCCGATATTTGGGAAGGGAACGCGGCGGACCTTGCCACATGCAATTTGATTGGCGTTTATCCGGCTATTGGATGGTGGAGAGAAAGAGCACATCTGGGACGATGTGACAAGTCGATACGTTATTCTTTAATTGTGTCGCTCCATACACCTATGCAGAATATTGACTTATATACACCTATTATTACAAGTATTAAGACAAGAGTTCCTGTTACAATAACCCGCAGGGCAACATAAGGATCTTTTTTACTTTATCATTGTATAATGGTAGAATCATTGGCAAGGTTGTATTACATAAGAAGATGTTCAAAGGAAGGTAATTTATGCCTGAAGAAAATAGAAATATTATCCGGCTAAACTTAGACGGTAAAGAATTTATCTTTATTGGCACTGCCCATGTATCAAGGAACAGCGTGGAACAGGTGAAAGAAGTTATTGAATCCGAAAGGCCTGACGCTGTTTGCATAGAATTGGATGAGCAAAGATATCAAACAATAATAGACTGTGATAAATGGAAGAACACAGACATTATAAAGATTATTAAGGAAAAGAAATCCACTTTGCTCTTAGTAAATCTGATACTATCATCCTTTCAAAAACGTATAGCCAAACAATTTGGGATTAATGCCGGGCAGGAAATGATTCAGGGGATTGAATCAGCAAAAACAACTGGCGCCAACCTGGTGCTAGCTGATCGAAATATTCAAACAACCTTTTCCCGTATTTGGCATGGGGTAAGGTTTTGGGGGAAAATTCGGCTTATTGCCGGGATTATTTTTAGTATTTTCAATACTGAAGAGATTACGGAAGAGGATCTGGAAAAATTGAAATCTCAGGACATGCTTGACTCAATACTTAATGATTTAACAGCAACCTTTCCAGATTTAAAGCGCCCTTTAGTTGACGAGCGTGATCAATATTTAGCACAAAAGATTAAAGAAGCTCCGGGCAACAAGGTTGTAGCTGTTCTGGGGGCTGCGCATATTCCAGGCATTAAAGAAGAAATATACAAGGATCATGATTTACCGGCATTATCTCAGCTTCCTCCCAGTTCCCGGGTTCCAATAATTATTGGGTGGGCAATTCCAATCCTAATCCTTGCCCTAATCGCCTATACCTTTATTTCTAATCCTGATGCAGGTGTACAGCAATCAATAAACTGGGTGTTATGGACCGGGTCTTTTGCGGCGCTTGGCTCTGCGCTTGCTTTTGGGCATCCGCTTTCCATTCTTACAGCCTTTATTGTGGCTCCGCTGACTACCTTACATCCCTTGCTTGCAGCGGGGTGGTTTGCCGGGCTTGTTCAAGCCTATATACGTCGACCGAGTGTAAGAGAGTTTGAAAATCTCAGCGAGGATATTTTTAGCCTTAAAGGTTTCTGGAATAATAAAATAACCAGGATCCTGCTGATAGTTACTTTAGCAAACATGGGAGCCACAGTAGGAACTATGATGGGCGGAGCCGATGTGGTGCGTTTATTCATCAATAATTTATAAAGTCGGGCACCCGAAAATATATATTTAGTTCCGGCTACTTTGGCTTGGCAAGATGGTTATATGGAATCGGCACCTCGCAATATTCCATAATATTTTCTTTGAATTACATAGAACGTCTGCTTCATAGCTTAGGAAGCAGCGTGGGAAACAATATATAACTGGCAATAAGCTGCTTTGAGAATGTAGAAGGTGTATTATAAACCGGATGGCACTGTTACCATCCGGTTTTTGCAAGACTGCTTAAATCTTTTCATGCAAGTGCAATTCCCCGCTGAGGTTGTCGATAAACTGCCGCGCGGTGCGGCCGGACAAACCATTGTGCCAGGACGCCCACAGCAAGGCCCTGCGCTCAAGTTCACCCTCCGCAAGCTCAAGGCCCATGTGCCTGGCCATTTCCCGCACTATACTAAGGTAAAGCGCCCTGTCCGGGGTGGTAAAGAAAATGGTAACACCAAACCGGTCGGCCAGGGACAATTTTTCCTGGATCGTGTCGTTGCCGTGCAGATCATCCCCCATGTCGCGGTCGGAAAACCGCTCCCTGACCAGGTGCCGCCTGTTGGAGGTGGCGTAAATCAGGACGTTGGCGGGACGGCTGGCCAGCCCGCCCTCCAAAACAGCTTTAAGCTCCTTATATTCGACTTCGGACTCTTCAAAGGAAAGGTCGTCCACAAAGATGATGAACCGCTGCGGCTGTTGCCGCAGCAGAGTGATGATTTTGGGAAAATCGCCAAGGCTGCTCTTGGGCACCTCAACCAGGCGCAGCCCCTGTTCACCGTACTGGTTCAACAGGGCTTTAACAGTAGAAGACTTGCCGGTGCCCCGGTCGCCGTAAAGCAACAGGTTGTTAGCCGGAAAGCCGGCCAGGAATTTTTCGGTATTGTCCACTACCTGCTGCCGCTGGTCCTGGTAGCCGATCAATTCTTCAAAACGGATGGAATCCGGCTCGTTGATCCCTTCCATCCGGCCAGCCGCGCCACACCAGCGAAAAGCCCGGTATCTCCCGGTCAGACCCGCTCCCGCCACCCGGTAATAGCGGGCCAGGTCTTCCAGGCACGAACCCCAGTCACCTGAGCGCAAGAGCAAATCAATTATCTCCCCACCCGGGTGGTTTTTAGCCTTTAAACCATCCGAAGCCAAAGCGGAAAGACCTTTCCAGAGGGGCAAACCGCCGCACGGGATGCCGTCCGCGCCCAACCTCTGCATTACAGCCTCTCGGGCATCGGCGCCGTCTATCCTGTACATGGCATGGATCCGCGCCAGGTCGCCCCTGGCGGCGTCCAGCAGTGAAGGCCCGAGCTTTTCGGGGGAGTACAGCGACGTCCCCCGGCTGAAAGTATTGTCATCATACAGCAGCAGCTGCAGCAGGTGGTCCTGCCACGCGTCCCCGGTGAAACCGCCCCCTGCCGGTCCGGCCTGCTGCGCCAGGCAAAAGAATAACTCGCAATACGTGTTAAGTGTTTCATCGGCCGGCCTGTCCCCGGCCACGGACTCGATGAAGTTAAGCCAGGCCCGGCAGGCCGGGTCTGAAATAATATTCCTGTATAGCACCAGGCTCCTGGCCGAGTGCAGCGCTTCAATATACTCTGTTTTTTCCATCATCATATCTCCATCAATAATATGGTTATTTCCTCAGCATAAAATATTCTTCACATTCCCTCCTTTTCCCTGCGTTGAGCGGAAACTAAAGCCGCCCAGGCGCGGCGGCGAAAGACGTGTAAAAGAAATAGTATTTATCAGGAGCTTTACATTTACTGGATTTGCCTTGAAGCTGTTGAATTATGGTGCTACAATGTGGTTATTTACATATCTATATTTTCGCGGTGGCAAGCTGCTTTTGTTTATCGCCATAAATTAATAACGGAAGTGATATAAATGCATAGAATTTTACTCGTTGAGGACGATCTCAGCCTGATTGACGGATTGGAGTTCTCTCTGCGGAAAAACGGTTTTGAAGTTGACGTCGCCAGGACCGTCAAAGAAGCCCTGGCACAGCTTGCGGCGCAAAAATACGATTTGCTGCTCCTTGACCTGACGCTGCCTGACGGCAGCGGCTTTGAAATTTGCAGAAAAGCGAGGCAGGCATCGAATGTGCCGATTATTTTTCTGACTGCCTCCGACGAGGAAGTAAATGTGGTGATGGGGCTTGACATGGGCGGGGACGACTATATCACCAAGCCCTTTAAGCTTAACGAGTTAGTATCCAGGATCAACGCGCTGCTGCGCCGCGCGGGCATTTCCAAGGCTTTACACACAGAGCTGAAATCAAACGGAATAACTGTCAGGCTTGACGAAAACCGGGTGCTGAAAGACGGGCTTGAGATCGAGCTCACTGTCGTGGAGTACCGTCTCTTATGCCTTTTGATGCAAAATCCCAATAATGTCCTGACCAGGGCAGTCATACTGGACAAGCTTTGGGACGGGAGCGGCAGCTTTGTTGACGACAATACGCTGTCAGTCTATGTGCGGCGGCTGCGGAGCAAGATCGAGGACGATCCGGAAAATCCAATGTATTTATTAACAGCGCGGGGTGTGGGATATAAATGGAAAGTGGTAAAGTGATATTTAACGATAAAAGTGTCCGGCGCCAGGCTGCCGTGGCCGTGATAATTTTGCTCGCGTTTATCCTTTTAGGACAGCTTATGGTCGCGCGCATGGCGGAGGACTACAAAAAGGACATGATTGAACATGACTATGCTGTGGCAGGGTATCTGTCCGGCAGCGGAGTGGACAACAGCCGGATCGTCACGGCCTTTACCGGCGATAAAACCGTGGCGGACACTGAAGCAGGCGCGTCTCTGCTGACTTCTTCCGGGTACACGGAGAGTACGCAAAACAGCCTGCTGCCCGTGGTGGAAAGCTTTCATCAAAAATTTGCCCTGACCGTGCTCTTATTCTCCGTCCTGTTTTCCCTCGCCATTCTGGCCGTGCTTTACCTTGGCGAGCAGCGCCGCGGCAAACAGCTTGAAACAGCCGCCGGGCAACTCCGGCGCTTCATGGACGGAGATACTGCCGTCCGCCTTTCGGACTGCGGAGAAGGCAGCCTGGCCAGGCTCTTCGCGTCCATTAACGCCATGGCCACGTCGCTGACCGCCCATATCGATAAGGAAAAGCAGAACAGGCAGTTCTTAAAGGATACGGTATCCGACATATCCCACCAGCTGAAAACGCCCCTTGCCGCTCTTCAGATGTACAATGAAATTATTTGTGATGAAAAGACCGGCAACGAGGTGGTGGAGAGCTTTACGGATAAAAGCCGGCGCGAGCTTGAGCGGATGGAAAACCTGATTCAAAACCTCCTGAAGCTGGCCAGGCTCGACGCGGGGACCATTGAGTTGGAAAAGGCCGTCTTCAGCCTGCAAAGTTTTTTGGAAAAGTGTATTGGCTCCTTTGCCATCCGCGCCGCACAGGAGGGAAAAAGCATCACCCTGCAATGCGGTGACGGCCCCATGCTGTGCCTTGATGAAACATGGCTGGGTGAAGCGGTCGGCAACATCATAAAAAACGCCCTTGACCACACGGACTCCGGAGACGCCATTGAAATATCCTGCGCAGAAGCGGCGGCAGCGACAGAAATCATCATCCGCGACAACGGCGCGGGCATTCATCCCGAGGACATCCACCATATTTTCAAGCGTTTCTACCGCAGCCGTTTTTCAAAGGATAAGCAAGGCGTCGGCATCGGGCTAGCGCTCTCCAAAGCCATCGTCGAAAAGCACGGGGGCGCCGTCACCGTCCACAGCGAACTGGGCCGGGGGGCGGAATTTCACCTGATATTTCCCAGGCTTACAAATCTGTAAGACATAATTCACCGGAAAGTAAGGCTGGCATGCTATCATCATCACATCAAAAAATGTGGGGTGAGAACATTGAATATATTAACCGTACAGGATTTGTGCAAGACATATGGCGCGGGGGACACAAAGGTTGAGGCCTTGAAAAACGTGTCGTTTGCCGTATCAAAAGGCGAATTTGTCTCTGTTATCGGGCCGTCCGGTTCCGGGAAAAGCACGCTGCTCAACATGATCGGAGCGCTGGATTATCCCACGTCGGGCAAGGTCATTATCGACGGCAGGGATATTTATACGATGAAGGAAGAGGAACTCTCGGTCTTCCGCCGGCGCAACATCGGCTTTGTATTTCAGGCCTACAACCTTGTGCCGGAACTGAACGTGGAAGAAAACATTGCACTGCCGATCCTGCTCGATTATAAAAAGCCTGACCAACAGTACATCGACGAATTGCTGGGCATTTTGGGGCTGGCGGAACGAAAGCGCCACCTGCCCGGCCAGCTTTCCGGCGGACAGCAGCAGCGTGTGGCTATCGGGCGGGCACTGGCGGCCAAACCGGCCATTATCCTTGCCGACGAGCCCACCGGCAACCTTGACAGCAAGAACAGCAGGGATGTGATCAACCTGCTCAAGCTGTCTGTCGAGAGATATCGCCAGACGCTGATCATGATCACCCATAACCAGAGCTATGCGTCTTTTGCGGACAGGGTCCTCAGCGTGGAGGACGGCGTTGTGGCCGAGCTCGGGGGTGGCGCAAGATGAACGGATATCTTGACCTGGCGCATAAATATCAGGCCGCCCATAAAAAGAGAACGAGGCTTTCGATATTCAGCATAGTCCTGTCCGTGGCGCTGGTCGTGGGGATTTTTTCCATGCTGGACGTGTTTTTGAAATTTGAAAAAATCCAGGTCATCAATGATTACGGCAATTATCACCTGTTGGTTAATAATGCGACTGACGGGGAAAAAGAAGCGATTTCAAGCCGGATCGACGTAAAAAACACCGGCACGCTGGTAGCTTTCAAGAGCGGCAGCATCAACGGCAATCAATGCGATATTGTGGCCTTAAGCGATAATTTTGCCGCCAATATGAGCATGAACCTGATTAAAGGGAATTATCCGGAAGCCGAAAACGAGATGATGATCGAAAATTGGGCGGCTGAAAAGCTGGGCGCTGGCATCGGCGACACGGTGTCCTTCGCCTTTGCGGATGAAACGGAAAGACCGTTTGTAATCAGCGGGATATTCGCCGATTACGGGGGCACCAAAGCAACCGGCGAGCCGGGCGTGGCAGTTTCCATGGAAGCAGCCGCAAAGGCGAGCGTGGAAAAGACCGGTATCTTCCTGATCGAGTTCAAAGAACAGGCAAATATAAAAAAAGCGGAGCAGGAGATCAAGGAAAGCCTGGGGATATCCGATGAGCGCATGGGGCGGAACGATCGCCTGCTTGCCGTTATCGGGCAAAGCGATCACAAGGCGGCAGTGGGGCTGTACCAGGCGGGAGCGATCCTGTTTTTTATCGTCCTGGTTGCGGGCGTGGTAATGATTTACAACACCTTCAATATATCGGTCATGGACAGGATGCGCTCGTTCGGCCTTCTGCGGTGCGTCGGGGCGTCGAAAGCGCAGATCAGGAGGCTGGTGAAAAAAGAAGGGTTTTTGCTGCTGCGCTGGGCGATTCCGGGCGGCGTGCTTCTGGGGATGGCCGCCACGCTCTTTTGCTGCGCGCTCCTTAAATTCTATAACAGCTATATTTTTTCCGAAATTCCCCTGTTTACCATAAGCCCCACAGGCATCCTGGCCGGTGTCGCTCTCGGCGTCCTGACCGTCGCGATTGCGACTTTGCTGCCGGCGAAAAAGGCCTCAAGGGTGTCTCCAGTCAACGCCGTGACGGGAAACAGCGAAATCAGGGTGCGAAAAGTCCAACAAGCAGGGATCCTGACCAAGCTGCTGCCTGTTGAGTCGGCGATGGGGATTGGAAGCGCGGCCGCCCGGAAAAAAACGCTGGTCCTGATGTCGGCCTCCATTGCGTTAAGCATCATGATGTTTCTCGGCTTCAACGTGTTTGTTGATTTCCTGCATACGAGCCTGAAGACAACGAAGCCGTATACGCCCGATATTTCCCTGACCTCAGAGGAAAGTCTCAGCCCTGATTTATACAGTCAGCTGTCGCACCTGCCGGGAATAAAGCACGTATACGGCAGGATGTTCGGCTATGTAAGCGCGACCTTCGACGCGTCCCGGCTTACCGAAGAGTATGTTAATGAGGTCGGCAGCATTGAGGTCAACGCCGGCGGCCTCTTTGAGGCTCCGGAAAAATCATGGCTGATCTCCTATGACAAAAATCAATTGAAGTGGGCAAAAACGGACCTGGTGGAAGGCGAATTGTCCGAAGACACGCTCAACGCGCAGGACGGTATTATCGCCGTTTTGCAGAATATACGAAAGGGCGTCTCGGTCCGGACGGCTGAGCTCCATGTCGGGGACAAGGTTTATATCGATACCGTAGCCGGGAAAAAGCCGTTCACGGTTATGGCCGTCCTTCGTACTGTGCCCTTTGCCGACAGCAATTTGAACCTGGCGACCTTCATTACGACGGAAAAGCAGTATACCGCAATAACGGGAGACTCCACCCTTAAAATCATTGATATTCAGCTGGAAAAGAACGGCCAGGAGGAAACAGTCTCCGAAATCAAGCGCATGATCGGGAGCAATATCACCTATCTTGATTCGCGGCAGAAAAACAGCGAGATGAACCAGACCTTTTTTACCATGGCTGTTTTCGTATACGGTTTTGTGGTGGTTATCGCGCTCATCAGCATCCTCAATATCGTCAGCACGATGAATACCAGCGTCACTTCAAAAATGAGGTACCTGGGCGTCCTGCGGGCGGTGGGCATGTCGGGAAAACAACTTAACCGGATGATCACGGCGGAGGCGTCGGCATACTGCATTACGGGCGCCGTCGCCGGGTGTATCCTCGGCATCCTGCTGCAAAAGGCGCTTATTACACAGCTGCTGACGTCGCTCAAAATAGTGTGGGTCTTCCCCCTGGTGCAAATCGTCTGCGTTTTCGCCGCCGCGCTTCTTGCGACCCGGCTTTCCGTTATCGGGCCGCTCAAAAAGATCAAGGCCAAAAGCATTTCCGAAAACATCGGCTCGCTGCAATAGCAGGCACGTGGGGACGGGTTAAAAAGTGCCGGGATAAACCGGCACTTTTGGATGCAAAGTTAGGGTAATAAGTTTTTAAGAGGCGGTTAGACAGAAGAACCGTCTCTTTTCTTGTTGTAGCTATCACTTGCGCAAATTAGCCAGGTCAGTTCGCCGGTATAGGTCAAAGACAGCCGGTGCATGGCCCGGGTGCAGGCAATATAAAGCAGGCTGCGGTCATATTCGTTGGAGTAGGTCTCGCTGTTGGCCGCGGGTATGATCACCTGGTCAAATTCCAGCCCCTTTGACATTTGAACCGAAGTGATCGATACGCCGTTTACAAAAGCAGCGCTTTCCGGCGAAATCAAATGCGCCTGGCAGTTTCGGGACAGCACATCATAAAGAGCTTTTGCCGCGCTGTTCGTTTTCAGGATAATGCCCAGGGTGGCATGCCCGCTATTCTGAAAAGCGCGGATTTTTTTCTTTATCACCGCCAGTTCTTCCCGCCCACTGCGGCAATAGATGAGGTCGGGAGCATCCCCGTGGCGCTCAACCGCCTCCAGGGAAGCAACATTCTTGACCCCTGAATTAGGAGGGTCTCCGCCTTTTCGTTCCGGATAGCCAGGTTCTGTTCCTTTTGAATGGTGGCGATGATGGATTTCATCTTCTCGTCCGAAGTGTGGCTCAATTCACGCTGCAGGAGATCATCCTGGATATTGACCGAGCTTTCCAACGCATATTCCATCACGCCGTTCTTGATTTTGAACTGGCGCTTTCTGGTCAGCTCGCCGTCGATCCGTCCATCCGGGGCGTCGTATCCAGCCGGCCCAACCTCGTAATCATAAAACATGCTGGCCACCGGGGAGCGCCAGTCGGAAATCAGCAGCTCGTTGGCGTGGCTGAAAGAAAACCTGCCGATGTAAAAGGAGGCGGGTGTCACTTTGGATGTTTCCCGAAAGTCAATCCGGGCAAAGTAAGGCGAGTCCAGGAGTTTGGCGAGTTTATCCAGGATCCCGGCCGCAACAGCCCCCCGTTTGTCAATGCGCTTTAGAGCCATTTCGTTTTGGAACATCTCGTGGGGGTCGATTTCACCACGTTGCTCTACCATGTACCGCTTGACATCCATATATTCTTTGTCGATATGCCCGACTGAATCATGCGCTTGCTTGATGGCCTTATTCAGCTTGCCCTTGATATCTTCAAGATGCGCAATTTCATCGGGAAAAGCCGGCGTTTCAACGGGTACTCTCTTTTGGCTTTTTTTAATACGGGCAGGCGGATGCGGGTTGCACCTGGCCGCTCGCTGTGCGTTAGTCATTTTTATTCTCCCTGGGTAAAACCATCCTTTGGGTCGGATATCCAAATTCCGTCAGCAGTTCCCCTTCGGCAAAGCCCAGTTCCTTGAGGGCTTTACGATACCCTGTATCCGCTTTGTCGCCTTCCCGGAATGTGGTAATGCTGATTTCCTTGTTCTTCAGCAGCTCGGTGAGAGCTACTTGCAGGAAGTCCCGGGAAATACCCTGTTTCCGGTAAAGCGGGTGTACCGCGAGGAAATCTATGCTGCCGGTTTCGTAGTTTATCATCATACCGCCGATATATATGCCGCCCTCGGTTATAAGCAGCGCGCCTCTGTTGGCAATATAGCGTTTCAGGACGGTTAAGTGCTCTTCTTCTTCCAGGCAGGGGAACCCGTCAATGGCCAGGCGCACCAGGTCCATCCATAACGGAATATCCGCTTCTCCGGCAAAGCGGATTTCTCTCGTGGAGTTTTTCCGTGCGTTTTCAAGGGATTCGCGCTGGTCTTTGAAGTTGTATTCCAGTTGCAAGGGATAGAACACCTCATTTTTTCTGAATTGGTGAGGAGACTGCTTATACATGGCCTTGAACACATTGCTGAAACCCTGCTGGCTGTCGTAACCGGCCAGAATGGCAATATCTATAATCGGTTTATCTGAAAAAACCAGCATTTTGGCAGCTTCCGTCAGCTGCCTGCGCTGCGCGTAATCATGAATAGTAAGCCCCACCGTGTCGGTAAAAATGCGGTGCAGGTGGTATTTCGAGTAATGTACCGCGGCGGCGACAACATCCAGGTCGATCTTTTCGTTTGACAAATGTGTTTCAATATATTGAATCGCGGCTATTACTGTCTCAAGGTTTTTCATAGCGCCTTCTTCCACATATACGGTAAATTGGCCGAATCAATTATATCAGATTTGAAGAGGCCATTTTTAATCATTATTGCGGTTCAGTGCTGAAGCTATTTTTATGAAATGCTGTTCTTCCGAGTAAGCCTTGGTTTAGTACTTCTTTGCCCCGGGTGGGTGTCCCGATTCTTTTCTCATAAATTATAAAACGACAAAGTTCTGCAGGAAATTTTATGTAAAAGGTAGAAGCATACAACTTAGTTATCATTATCCATGCCGCTAATGTTTAGCGGGTGATTCGCAGCTCTAATTCGTTAAGTGGGGGTGTTGTCCTCCCGTTCAAGTCCTTACACTGGAACGAGGCCAAGATTCGAGGATACTCTGGACGCTCACTGGATGGTCGAACCCTCGAACCAACCAAGCCAGAGTTAGGTGA
>JAHDOA010000044.1 GCA_018435055.1 Pelotomaculum sp.
AATGGAGGAAATTGCTATGAGCAACCCAGGTATTAAAAAAGCGTTGACCATTGAGCAGATCTTTCAAAAAAATAAGAGAGAACGCAGGGTGTATGAATTAAGAGAGAAGGCGTACAGAGACGAACTCTCCGCATTGGCCGGAGCCAGGGCGGAAGGAGAGGCTGCGGGAGAAGCCAGGGGAGAAGCCAGGGGAGAAGCTAAGGGTAGACAGGAGGCCATTTGCAAATACCTGGAGGCCAGGTTCGGGGACGCTTCGTTAGGCTTGCAAGAGAAAGTCAAGCAGCACACCGAAATAGAAAAACTGGACAAAATTATAAATAAGATATACACTGTCCGTTCGCTTGAAGAGGCCGGCGCTGTCATTAACGGTACCGGTAGCGTCTATAGTTGAAAAAGTTTTTACACCCGACCTTCTAAAGTTATTTATTGTTTCTTGTACGATAGGTGTTAAATTATCATTAAAAAAACTCGTCATAAGACCACCTCTATTATGTAATCAGCTAAAAACGAAAAGAAATGGCAGATTCGGACTAAGCCACCGGTTGCCTTAACGGATATTTTAGGTAAAGAGTCTCACGATTTCTCGTGAGACTCTTTGCTTTTAACTGTGTTACCGCAGGAGCTGGAGAACTCCCTGAGGTTGTTGATTGGCCTGTGCTCTGCCGGCCCGCCGGTTTTCACCGGCGCCTAGACTATATCTTCATCCTGCCCTGGCGGGCGGGAGCCGGGCGCTTCGGGTACTCCGATACCCTACGGGCTTCATCACCATGCCTTGCCGGCTCAGGTGGTATGCCCTAGTCGTTGAACCTTCCCCAACCTTTCGGTACAGGGGCTTGGCTGCTGATTGCCCAATCCCTTCATTTTTTTAAACCTTTACGTTTGCCGTTTCCAGCTCCGCTGTGGTATGAGGGGCTATCAGGGGTTTCCAGCAATTCACCCGGTGATTCTCCCGGAAGTTACCCTCCGGGACGCCTGTGGTTCCGTCGCCTTAGGCGGCTGGAACTTCAAGCATGGCCTGGGCTGCTTGTGAGAGGATGTTTAGTTTGGTGAACTCCATCATTTCCTTGGCCATGTCAACGTCTCTAATGCGGGATTCCGCTGAGGATAGGTTTTCAGAAGACGTACCCAGGTTGTTGATGGTGTGTTCTAACCTATTTTGGTAGGCACCCAGCTTGGAACGCTCGGCGGATACGGTTTCAATGGCATCGTTGATAACACTGACAGCTGCGGTTGCTTTTTGGTGATCTGAAACATCCAGCGCATATTCAACATTAACATTATCTGTGCCGTTAGTTATATTTGCAGTAGCTACATAAGATGCTTCTACACCATTCTTAGCTGTTGCCTTGGCGCCGGATTCCTTGCCGCTCACGCCAAGGGCTGCGGATCTCATATCGTTTACTTCGATGGTCATGCTTTGACCGCTGTTAGCTCCCACTTGGAAAGAAGCCTGGAAATTCACATTTTTATTAGTACTGGTTTCAGCCGTAACGGCAGTCATAGATTCTTTGCCTGACTTTTGGGTTAAGGTAATGCGGTTACTGGAGGCCTCAACGTCATATTTTTCACTGAGGGCAGAATTGGCCGCAATGGCATTGGCTAAATTTGTTGCCTGCTGGGTGGTATCTGCCGCATACAGTACGGCTGTGCCTTTTGACAGTCCGGCATGATTGACGTTATCTGTTACTTCGATGTTTACACCACCGACTGAATACCTGCCACCTACCGCTACCGATTCATCCACGTTGAAAGAATATTTGCCTTGTACGGCATCATTGGTCGGTCCCACAACCATGCCACCAGTAACGGCTGCGCCTGTGGCTTGCATTGTTTTTTCACGCAGGGTTATTTTAGCGCCGTCTACAATGGCATCAAAACGTGCATTTAAGGTGCTATTGGCATTAATCGCCGCGGCTAAACTAATTGCCTGTTGTGCTTTATCAGTACCTACATTAAACTCGCCACTGGCGGCCTTGGCGTCAGAGGCAACAGAGGTAAAGGTTTGACCGGCAATATTAATGCTAGCCCCTGCTTTTTCAAAGGCTGTGTTTATTTCGAAGCTATACTCCCCGCGAACTTCTGTTACACCATCTGTTGTAGCTTTTGCTGCTGTAGCACCTGCTACATCACCTGATACTGCTAACGCAAATGCATTATTCTTATCTCCATCTTCTTTTGTGCCAGTGATTTTTATTTTGTTGGTATCTGTTTCAAAAGTAAAGTTTGCCAGTGAGCCTGTAGAAGGCTGGGCTGCTTTTACAGCATTAAAGGCATCGACAATTTGCTGAGCTTGTGCTGCTTGGTCTCCTGTAGTGTCAATAACTAAATTGGCACCCACTTGGTTAACACCACTGATTCCATCAGTTGCACTATCGACACCCGTAATATTGATCGTTACACCAGCAAAGGATATAGTACCGGATTGGCCATTAGTTAAAGCGGTTAAATCACCGGATAGCCACTGTGCTGCTACTGCGGCTTTGCTAGAGGCTACTGTGGTAATAGGGATAGATGATGAGCCTGCGGTAACCTCTGTAACACCTGCAGTAGTTAACTGGGTTGCACCATCATTTGTTAAACCCATTGTTCCAGTAATTACTTCACCATTATTGCTATCACCTTGAGCTGTTGTTCCTGTTATTGTTACGTTATTAGCTGCAGTAAATGTAAAACCTTCTAGTTCAGTAGTAGCTGCATCAGCTTGGTAAGCTTCAAGAGCAGTTTTTACAGCACCCGCTGTGGTAGCCGCTGTTGCGGTGTTAGCAATACCAATTGTTACTGTTTTCGCATTAGCATCAACAACCGCTCCAGCTGCTGCACCAGTACTAACTGTAACTGTTACGCCTTTAAAAATAAAGGTTGCTGAAGAATTATCAGTAATTGCAGTAACAGCCCCAGTATCCCACACTGCGGCTTCTGCTGTCGCAGGAGTAAGGGCCGCCCCACCCTTAAAAGCCCCTCCGGCGGCACCGGCCTGCATCGTGTTCATTGCAATTGCTTTTAATTCTCCGCCACCGTTCAAAAGTTTCTGGGTGTTGAACTCGGTGGTGTTGCCAATACGGTTGATTTCAGAGGTTAACTGGTTAATTTCCTTTTGAATCTCGTTACGGTCAATATTGACGTTAGTATCGTTAGCCGCTTGGTTAGCCAGTTCCCGCATGCGCTGGAGAATAGAGTGGGCTTCGTTTAGGCCCCCCTCAGCAGTTTGAATCATAGAGATACCATCCTGGGCGTTACGGGAAGCCTGATCCAAACCGCGAATCTGAGCGCGCATCTTTTCAGAAATAGCCAAGCCAGCCGCATCATCACCAGCCTTGTTAATACGCAAACCCGCTGACAGTTTTTCCAGTGACTTTTGAGTGTTAATACTATTGGTACTCAACTGACGAAAAGCAACGTCCAAACTCCACCCAAATTCCTGTTTTTTCCTGCCCCACAGGCCAAGCAACTCAAGGACAGAGCCATTCCTGTTGCACAACCATTTGAAGCTAAAAACAGAACGGAAAGTTCCGTTTCCAAAAGGGCTTGTTGCAAAAGGAAACCAAAATGTTTTGGAAGCAAATTCCTCTACACTTTGGTTTCCAGTGGTTTTCCAAATGGTTGTCTTGGAAGCCCAACAAATTCAACGGATGCCGCACCTGGCTTGTCTCTGTTGCAATTTCCGAGAACAATGTCTCCGGTTTTGTAACATGCCAGCATCATTTTTTCAGGATTGTTTCAATTTCCCTTTCGTAGCCGTAACGCTTGAAAAATTCCACCAAGGCAATCTCGAAAATGTCTCTCTGGGCAATGTTCTTCTCAGCACTGTAATCCCGAACCATCTGGTCAAGTTGGTTTGACATGTGCACAGACTTGGTGACAAAAACACCTGGAATACTGTAGCGTGGTAAACTGCCTGTGGAAAGCTGCTCTGCCACCCTTGCCAGCAACCCCTTGAGGGCAACTTCGTTTGATTTTAGGAACTGTAGCAGGGGTAGATAGCTCTGGATTGTAGCATCCTCCAATTCACATGGACTAGCAGTCACCACTTGTGAGCTTTCAGTCAATTTTTCTTCTGGTTCCTTCACATCCTGCCGTTTCCCTATGGCTATCACATTGTCATTCACCTCTGGGGGTTCTTCATCATTACTTTTTCCTTCCATTATATAGTTGGCCACCTGTGAATCCCAGGTGTAACCCTTTGACTTCATATAAACTGCCAGATCCCTGTGACTCTCAAAGCCTACCCTGTTTGCTATTTCCTTGGCATCCATACCACCCTTAGCAAACAAAGCAAGGACTTCTCTAACCTTGTCGAGGGTAGTGGCATCTTCTGTCCTTGCATACCTACCAGAGTTCCTACTGCTGGTGAGCACATAGGTTCCCCCTAGTCTATCCCAGGAATACCCTTGTCTTCTCATAAAAATGTCCATTGTTCTGTAGTTCTTGTAGCCTAATTCCAGGGCAATATCATTCCGTTGCCTTTTGGACTGCAATCCCTGAAGGATGTGCTTCACCTTTTCATCCTGGCTCATATCTAGTAAAGCCTGTTGCATGAAATTCCATCTCCTTTTGAAATATTGCTTTCAAGTCTAAAAAATGTCCCTCTCCAAACAAATTGGAGAAGGACGAAAATACTAAAGGACGTTGACTGCATCTTCAAGTTGGGAAGTATCGGTGTGGGTGTAAACTGAGGTAACCTTGATATCGGAGTGCCCGAGCAATTTGCTAATATGAACAATGTTGATGTTCTTAGCTACCAGTTGACTGGCAAAGGCATGCCTAAAGGTGTGGGCAGTGACATTTTTCTTCAGATTTAGTTTCTGTCTTGTCTGCCGAATGGCTCGATCAACAGTCATCTTGGATACCCTTCCTGTCTTTTCAGTAGCGAAAAAGTGTTCTGAATTTACTCTCCAAGCAACATAATCCAGAAGCAGGTCACGAAGCTTGCCGCAAATTGGTATTGTTCGGTCCTTGCGACCTTTACCATTTACCACCTTGATCACTTTCTTTTCTAAATTCACATCATCCACCTTTAGGTTGGTAATCTCTGAAATTCTAAGCCCCGTGTAATACATGGCCAGGACTATCACCCTGGCAAGATCATGATCCATGGCCCTAGCAAAATCCATGACTTCTTTTTCAGACAAATAGTCCCTTTCCTTCAAGGGAACCTTGATGGACTCAATTTCCGAGGCAATATCTTCCTTACACAGCTTCTTTTTGTAGGCATACTTGAGAAACATTTTGATGCTGATAGAGGCTCTTTTTCGGCTAGCTGGTTGGTACTTTCGTTCCTCCTTTAGCATCAACAGGTATTTTTCAATGTCTCGTATGGTAATGTCCTCAACAAAGGCTGGGCAATTGTATTCGGCCTCAAGCCACCTCAGGAAGGAATCGAGGTCAATGCTGTAGCCTTCAAGTGTTGCGGGACTTTTGTCGGTTGTAGTTAGATATTCCTTGTATTCTTCCAAAGAGCTGGATAGTAACATCTGCTTCCCTCCTTGTCTAACATTCTAGTACTATAAGAATAATATATGTTCCAAAATAGTGCATTGACGTATTTTCCCCCAACTGCAGTGGCTGAAAAAGCTTTATTCTGAGATCCTCTTTAGGAGAGAAAAAAATTTACAAAAAATTTTCCTTTCCCTAGAGGATGTTTCAAAATGTCAGCTTCTCAGCCACAAATCGTGCCGATACTTCTGTTCCTTTTTCACCGCCCAGCTATCACCCACTGCAGCAGAGATTTCAATGGGTGTGCTGGTGATGATTTGTTGCCAGGCTTCGGCCATTGCTTCGAGCAATAGTTCCTTTACATGTTCTGCTTTGTCTGCAGGTGCCTCCAGAACAAGTTCATCGTGCAAGGTAATGATTAGGTACACATCTTCCCAACCTTTGACGACCAATTTGTGGTAGACTTTTGCCATAGCTAGCTTGATGATGTTTGCTCCTGTCCCCTGGTCAGGGGTGTTATAGAGTTCCGTCACTGCACCTACTTTGGCAACATAGGGCTTGCCTGACTTGCGAGCTTCCTTTTGCTCCTTTGGAAACACTCTGACTCTTCCACAAAGAGCAGCTGTCCCTGGCCTCCATTCAAAGCAATAGCCTTTGGTGAAATTGTGTTGATGAAAAACCCCGAAACGATTCTCAAACTGGTACTGAGACTCCTGTTTCTGCCAACTTGCAACACCATCGTAAATCTGGAAGAATTTTTCCTTTGCTAGGTCCGCTTCATCTTGTGTCATGCGAACGCCGTAAGAATTCTCAGCATATTCCCTCAGACCGGCAGCACTCATGCCGTAGATGAGACCAAAATTAACAGCTTTGGCTGCCTGCCTCTCATCCCTGCCCACCTCTTCTATTGCCTTTCCTGTCAGGTTAGCAGCTGTGTAAGAATGAACGTCCAAGCCATCGTTGAAGGCTTTAAGAAGCGTCTTGTCCTCCGACAACTCGGCCATAATCGCCATTTCAATGGCGGAATAGTCACCAGAGATTAACTTTTCACCCTCACCTGGATTGAAAAGCCCACGAATATCTTCGTCATGAGAAACCTGCTGAAGGTTAGGATTTGAAGCAGAAAACCTCCCCACCCCAAGGGGATTCAACTGCCTTAAACTCGTGTGCAACCGATTTGTTTCTGAGTGGATTTTTCCTAGGTAACTCTCTAGTCCATCTATTCTTGATTTCAGTGAGCGGTACTCCCCAAGCCTTTGAATGAATTTCTTTAGCTGACTACCCTCAGGTAGTCTTCCCTCTACTCGATAGATCACCGACTTGTTGGAAACAACAGGAAAGACTTCCCGTTGTTGTGTCTCTTTATTGAAGAAATCAAATTGCGATCCATCCTGAGACAGCACCTTTTCCCGATCCCCAAACCACTGGAGACAAGCTTTCAAATCAACGTAGGAATTTAGGTTCAGCAATCCCGCTGTCTGCTTATTGCCCTTTTTGGGTGGTGGAACAAACCCGAGATCTTTTACTTCCGACTGAATCGCTTGTTCCAATAGCAAAAGTTTTTGTTTCTCCTGCTTTTGCAATCGCCTTGTTTCTGCTGCGTTAAAGGGAACACCCGCCCATTCTATTTCTGCTGTTGCAGGGAGACAGTCAAATTCGATCTGGGCAGTTTCTAGCACTTCGTTTTTATAGAGCAGGTTAGAAAGGATTTCAGCCAATGGTATAAGGATAGCCGCGTCTAAGGCTGCATAGCGGATCATTTCCTCCGATATTTCCTGCTCCCAATTATCCTTTTGATGACTCTTGTCTAGCAACACACCTAGGTGCCTATAGGCCAAATCTCGAAGCCTGTGTGTGGGGTAATACACCTTAACCCGCTTTCCGTAAATCATTTTTGTATCTACCTCAAAGTAGATCTCCTGCTTGTTCAGGTCCACAAACATGGTTTTTTTGTCTACAGTTTCCTTGCAAATCCCATTTCGTTGGCACCAATCTTCCATCTGACTCTCAGGAATATAGTCACCCGCGGTGGCCAATTGACTAGCCAACATAGTATCGAAAAGATTCCTGGCGTTGACCCGTTTCTTCCATTGCTGCCTCAGCATCTTTTGTTCAAACACTCCGTTGTGAGTGATCACTTGAATGTTGGAGCTTTCCATAAGCTCCACTAATCCTGGAAGAATCTCATCCTGGTTAAATTCTTTTATATCCAGCACGTAGACTATGGCAGAGGTGCCATTGACAGGTTCCAGACCGTTATCTTTTACTAGCTGATTTCTTTGCTGGCCGCCATATCTTGGAATTGCTAGCTGAATGAGTCGTATCTCATCCAACCAAGGATCAAGGCCCGTGGTTTCAAAATCCAGGCCACATTTCTTCGCCCCCCTCACTTGCCATAGGGCTTGCTCCCACTCCTTGAAATCCGTAATCCTTTTGATTTCCATTTGGTCAAACCAGTCATTCCAGCCGGCACCATTCACCTGATTCGTTGGTAAGAGAACCGTATCTTTGTTTTCTGTTACGGGTTGTGGTGCAAAGTTCTGTGTATTTTTAACGATTTGCTCAAACCATTTTCTTGTTTGTTCTTGTAAAAATGTCATCTTGATTCCTCCTATCTCTCTCTATTGGCTGAGTATTCTCTACGAAAACTAAAACGTAGGGTGAGAAAAACGGTAAAAATTTTTTTCTCACCCTCAAGGATTGTCATTTTTCTATTCATCAGCCACATTGTTCTCCCAAAGAATTAAGTCCTTGTGGCAGAAAAAATTGGACTAAAGTGTGGGTGCCTTGTCTCTCTTTCGTGACTTCCCTTACTACCTCTATTTGCAGTTTGCCTGCAACCCTTGCTGCCTGAGAACGTTGTCGGAGCATACTTCCCAAGGTGTGGGTGCTACCTATGGAAAACTTAAGATCTTGGGTAACAGCTTCTCCGTTGACTGCAGACAAAACTTCATCCAGGAAATACTTTTTGTTTTCCACTAGGCAGCCTTTTTGCACCAGGGAGAGCAGTAAGTTGAGCAAGGTATCGTCCTGGATTTGGAATTCAGCCTGTGCTTGGCCCAACTGGTAAAGGGTTCGGTCGGTCACTTGATCACCCATTTCCTCACCAAGGCTATAGCGGAGATAGGCCCTAAGGAAGGTGGCAAAGTCAGCCATTCGAAAGTGCTCACTATTTTTGGGCCAACCATAATCTCCGAAATAGCTAACCATTTCATTCAGCATCTGGACCAAAACCGACAGGTAATTGTTCCTCTTAGCGGACAATAGCCGTTTTATTTTCCCTTCGGGGTAAGGCTTTTTTATTTGAGACAGTTCAATGACAAGTAGTCTGTCTGCTATGTCATCCCTTCTGAACCGAGGTGTTCTGCTGGTTATTGTAAACCAAGAAACGATGGGATAATTGGCCATTTGGTTAGTTGTGTAGAGAACCCGCTTAGGCACAGTACCACCAGTGGCTGCGGTAGCCAGTATATCCTCAATCTTCTTGACACTGCCGTCCAGGTTATCAATGCATACCCAAGGCTGGTTGGTGAGTACGGTTAAAAACTGGTCCAGATTATCTGTGTTGATGGTGGAAACATCTACACCAACTCCGAATAACAACCACAACCAATAGCGGGCTAAACTACTCTTGCCTGAATCTTTTTCTCCACGAAAGAGCAAATAAGGCCTTGTGGGTTGTCGTTCTCTGAAAAAGCCAGCCATTCTCCAAGCCATGATGGCTACCTTAGCACAGGCAGGTTCTAGCTTTGCATTGCGGCTGAAATTAACCCCTGTCATGATTTTGGTAAACAGCTTTTTATCTTTTTCTGTTACCTGAACGTACTCCCAAGGTTGCCAACCTCGGTCCCGTACAAAAAAGATACCATCTGTACCATTCGTTACAGTCTCTATGATTCTGCCATCTAATCGTAAAATTTCTCCATTGTATTGATCCAGATAGAGAAGGTTTTTAGTTTCATCATAATAGGCAATCCGACGAGGCTCAATTTTTTCGCCTTTCTGGTAGGCATAGGAATAGAGTCTATATAAGGAATCTGAACCAAATTCACTTTTCTTCGATAGGCCAGTATACTGCGTAAACAGTGTTTCAAAATCAACTTCGCCAAAACCCAGCATCTTTCTTTCATTCTTGAAGAACCACCAGGCTTCTCCATCAGCTCCTTTGGAGCTGAAGAAATCTCCCTCTTTTTCGAAGGTATCTCGAATCTTTTCAAAGACATGGTTCTTAATTATTTCTTTAGGTGAGGCTGGCGGTTGGCTCATAGCTGCAATGATCCCATTAACTGCTGGTGCCAGGCTTTCTAGCCCCTTACCCAGGGGAGGAAGTCCTTTTTGCCGTTTCTTAACTTCCTTAGCTCGGGCTTTAGCAGCCTTTAGAAGCATGGTCTTGCCCTTACCGAATTTCTGGGCATACTCATCAGCAAGCATTTCACCTTGGCTGATTAGCTTTGCAACCACAGCCATGAGGATCTCTTCCTTTATAGGGTTACTTTTGCTGGCTACTATTTCAGTGAATTTCTCCACGCCACCCTTGGTTGGCACCCACACAGGGCTGTCATAGATTTTCTTCTTAAGTCCTGCTATCAGGTCTTTTAGAGGAATATTTTCTTGTTTGCCGTGGTTGATGAGGTCATCTAGTCCTGTCTTGTCATCATCTTTTAATTTGGGCAGCGTAAAAATGCGTACTTCCTCCGCTCCCAGTCGGTAAAGTTGTTCTGCCAGTCTGCCGAAAGCTGGCCAACCTGAGTGATGTTGGTCAATATCGGAATCATACAGCAGGACAATTCTTTTCCCACTCCAGTCCCTATCTAAATCAACATTCAGTGCTAATTCATCACTAATACTCGAAGTGGTACCACCACCCAGTAACTTCTGAACACCAGTCGTTAATGTACCTTTATCTGTTCGCCAGTTCCAAATCCCTGAGAGTGACACAACCGGCAAACCTGCCTGGTAGCCAGAAATGGCTTTCATCTCTCCTTCTGTCACCCATATCTCTGGCGAATCTTCGTAATCTAATCCCATGGGGATATAGAGTCTATTTTCCTGCCCTGCAGGTCTTAGGTATTTTCTTCTCTTGCCTGATTCAGGATCAGTCAATGGTTTATTGAGCCTGATTGTAAAGGTGTTGGGATCATTGGGGTACACAATCAGGATTCCACCACTTTGGATATCGTTTCTCCCCAGCAGGGTATTCGTTTCTTCTTTGGTTACCGATCGAATTAACTTTCTAGCTATGAGTTCCTTAACATCTGGTTTCTCGATATCTAGGGCATACTGACTTTCCAGTTGTATCTGATGTGCTGGGGTTAGTGACTCGAAGAGAACCTCTGATTCTGACATATTCGCATCCTGAGTTTCTGGCAAAATGTTATCAGAAGATGGGTCTTCTTCAGTATCAGGATTGATTTGAACATTGCTTAGATCTTGCTCTTGTGCAACAACATCATCGTTAGGTTGCTGATCCTTTATCAGTTCCCACTGTTCTTCTAAATTAGCCTGTATTAATTTTTTCTTGGTTCCTGGTTTCATCTTGTTAACCCCTCCAATGCTATTTTGAAGTAAATGCCCTGGTATGGGTTCTGATTCCCATACCAGGCACTATGCAATTAAGAAAGAGCAGAAAAACAAAAAAGACAATGCAAAATTTACCCATCAAAACAGGCATACTTATCCCCTGTCTTTGATAGTTAAAATTTACATTGTCTTATAAATCCCTCTTGCAATATCTACCACTACGTGACGGCAAGATTGGGTTGGTTTTGTATTCAGTTTTCCTTCCAATAATATTCCTTTTATTTTCCAATGTCAACTATTATTTATCAATGACCCATTGGACAAAGAACCTTCCCTTAACCTTTTTGCGTGAAGTAATGCTTTAATGCCTGGTTAACCACCCAACTGAAGGATGGGATATATTTGGCCTCCTTTAGCCCCTTCATGATTTTTTGCAGATCCTTCTCCACATAGATTGTTAGCTTCTGGTAGTCTTCATGAAAGTTGGTTGTTTTCTGCAGTGGTCCGATCTGTAGGTCTCTCCCATTTAACTGAAAGTTTTTCGTAATTTGATCGTTTGAAATGGCCTGCTCCTGCTGTCGCGAACCAGTTGGTACCTCTGCATTTTCAGGTGTTACCTCATCTTCTTCGCATTCTATTTCCTCCATTTCTAGTTCTTCTTGCTCCTGGTTTTTGTCCCTAGTGGACCAGTTAATACCCGTGGTTTTTTCATTACTAGCCGCTGGTCTATTAAAATCTCCTAGGTTCAGGTTTCTTTTACGTCTTACTGGCCATCCACTGTTATGAAATCCACTCATTGTTTTACCTCCTTCATCGCTATCGACATCTATGTTTACGTCGACGTAGTTGTCGACGTTAATATTTTGTTAGAACAAATCTATCTATATTGAAAGCAAAAAAAGATGGGCTTAGTACCAGTAAGCCCTAATTCACTTGTTGCCCTTTTCCTATTCCTAGAGCCAAAGCTTCCTAAAGACCCATTTCCTGAACACGACAGCAACCACTGCTCCAAATACCAAACCAGAAGCTATCTCTGTATCGGTCCAAATTGCACAAATGATACCTACTATGGCACCACCAATTGCCCATTTGACTAGCATTTTTTCACCACCTTTCGCCCTTGGTTTAACCTAGTACTCGCTGGCAAATAGCAGGGTGCAATGGTCTCCATCGTCAATGGCATAAAGTTTCCCCTGGATCGGTACGTCCACCACAAAGTGCTGGATCTTTCTGTAGGGTGGTACCTCCTGACGATGAAGAATTCTTTGAATTTTTCTGCCATTGCTCGCTTCTCTTGTGTCACACTCGAAGATTTGCAGGTAGTCTAATTGGCATTCGCTATTCTTTAGCTGGTCAATTAAGGACCATAGAACCATCTGCAAATCTAATCCTACCTGTCCATTAACTTCTCTTGTGATATATCTCCTTCCGTCAAACATTGGTCTCACCCCCTGTTAACCTTTTAGAACAACCCCTTCTCCTTTAGGCTGACGTATTTCCCATCAGAGCCAATGACTATATGATCCAGGACAGAAATGTCTAGCAGTTCTCCTGCTTCAGCCAGTCTTTTGGTTAGTTGAATGTCTTCTCTACTGGGTGTTGGATCACCACTGGGATGGTTGTGGCTAAGGATGACGGCAGCAGAATTGGCCATGATCGCTATCTGGAATGTCTCCCTTGGGTGTACAAGACTGGAGTTCAAGGTGCCAATTGAAACTGTAGCAATACAAGATGGTTGATTTTTGGTATCTAAACACAGGACGCAGAAGCGTTCCCGGTCTGATTCTTCCAGAAAGGATCTCATAATGAAAGCGGCATCCCCTGGGCTGCTGATCTTTCGTTGTTGGTAAAGGAAGCTGCTTTCTCTAACCATTTTTAAGCTAATGATGTCCACCCGTTTGGCCTGTTGTTTATTATCTGCCATTGGTTATTTCCTCCTTATCGCTAGAAATGTGTCCTTTTAGCCATTCTTCAATTTCATCATCAAACTGTCCAACCTGGCTAAAGAAGGTTACTGCATAGTCATTGTTGTAAAGTATTAAGATTCGATAGATGGTTAATTCAGGTAACTCTATTAGGTCAACAAATTCTGGATAGGTTCCAAGCAATCCCTGGTCCCCTGGGTTTAGCCCTACTACTGAAAGATCTCTTAGGTTGTCACCTTTCTCCACCACAACTAGATATCCGAACAAATCTGGATTCCATTCTGCAAGGCCACCGTATGCCTCTACTGTGTTGTTGAATTCCTCCGCCAGTTGGTTTAGATAGTCATTTGGTAGTGCTTGTGCTAATCGTAGGCATTCAATGTCCAGCAGTGATTTGATTATCCTCACATGGGTTCCTCCTTTATAATTAGGATAGGGGGCGGTGATTAACCGCCGACCCTCCTACACCACCGTACGTACCGTTCGGTATACGGCGGTTCATCAAGATGAACGTACTACTGAGTACCTTTGCGACAGACTTGTGAGACCTATGTTGACAAGGTATTGGTTGGTAAGAGTTCGATTTAGGATTGGGCTGCTGGATATTCTCCAGTAGCCTTTTCTTGTATTTGCAAACTGTATTGCTAGGCCTTTATTTAGACCGAGTTTGATAAGGTTCTTGAATCGTGTTTGAACCTTTCGCCATTGTTTCCAAATACACATCCGGAGTCTGCGTCTAATCCATTCATCAAGGGTTGCCGCAACTTTCTTCATATCTGCCGGGCTAAAATAATTAACCCAACCAACAATCTTGCTGGTCAGTGACTTTACTTTTTGCTCCGTACTTTTGCCATTGCTCCTTGAAAGGACTTCCCTAACCTTATCTTTGAATTTCATAATTGATTTCTCATGTACGCGTATACCGATACCACCCTTGCGGTTATAGAAGGAGAAGCCTAGAAACTTACGCTTCCAAGGCCGATCTACAGCACTCTTTTTCTCATTTACCTTTAGCTTTAGTCTTACTTCAAGAAATTGAGTAATGCTTTTCATCAGTCGTTCCCCGGCTCTTTTGCTCCGAACATAGATGTTAGCATCATCGGCATAACGGCAGAATTTATGTCCTCTTCTCTCCAGTTCTTTGTCTAATTCATCTAGCATGATATTACTGAGCAGTGGGCTAAGAGGTCCACCTTGTGGAACGCCTTCTTCGCTATATGAAACTACTCCATTTAGCATCACGCCTGATTTGAGATAGAGCCGAATTAATTTAAGGACTCGCTTGTCTTTTACTTTTCTGGCAACCAGATTCATTAGTTTATCCTGATTTACAGTGTCAAAGTATTTGGCCAAGTCCGTATCTACCACCCATTTATACCCATCTTCAATGTGCCTTCGGGCTGCTTCAACTGCCTGTTTTGCACTTCTACCAGGTCTAAATCCGAAGCTACTCTCTGAGAATTCTGGGTCAAATATCGGTGACAGCACCTGCGTTATAGCCTGCTGTATCATCCTATCTAGTGCTGTTGGTATACCCAACTGTCTTTTGCCCCCATCGGGCTTGTCTATTTCAACTCGCCTAACGGGTTGGGGAGTGTATCTCCCTTCCAGAATTTCCTGCCTGATGGCCTCTCCGTTTTGTTTAAGGAAGGGCAGAAGTTCATCTACCTTCATTCCGTCCACTCCGTGGCTGCCCCTATTGGATTTTACTCTCTTAAACGCATTGTTTAGATTATTTCTATCCAGTATTTTCTCAAGCAGGTTACCGGCGCATTCATTTCCGTTGTTTCTTCCCTTCTTGGACGCCGCAGATATACTCGGCACTCCCTGCATACTTCGGGGTTCCACCCCTGCCTTTGCAGGCCAGCCTTCTTTTGAAGTTTTCTGCTTTCTTTGTATATCCGTCGAGTACCTCAAAATTCTGAAACCTCCTGATGTTTGGCCCTTCCTCTTCTGTGTATACCCTGAAAAGTACTATGGCCTCTGCTGACTTCTGGCAGTTCAGCCTTACATTACTGCAAGGGTTACTGTGTCAAAGTTCATTTTCACAGCATATCCACCAGATCTCCCCGGGTAAGAACGACCGCTTTCATTCCGTGTACTTGCCACATCTACTGTATAAGCCTCGGGTAGTATTGGGCTTCGTTTTGTATTGCAAACTCGCCCGACTTAATTCAGCCTATATGTGGTTCGTGTTCCTCAAGCCGGAACTTTGCTTACAGCTTCTTTCAGATTCCGCCTCACGGCGGACACCCTTGCTGTTCGGCTAGTGGTTGCTACTACCAAGCCCCACAGCGGACTTTCACCGCCAAGCTGTCGCCCATGCCGGGCACACAATAAAGAAGGCATTCCCGCTAAGTGGTAGGAATGCCTAAATAGGATTATCCAGCAGTCTGGATATCATAATAATATTAAATGTCTATTTTTCTATTGGAAACGGATTTGGTGAGCGGTTGATCAAAGCAGATTGACTGCAGCAAGCTTATCCTGTCTACTGGTAGAAATATAGAACTTGGCAGTGGTCTCAACCCCAGCGTGACCAGCTAGTTTGGCAACGGTGGTTAGGGGTACTCCCTTCTGTACTAAGCGGGAGCAAAAGGTATGTCTGAATTGGTGTGGGTGAAGATGGATATTGAGGTCTTTAGCTAGTTTTTCCAGCAGGGTATTTACGGCATCTCTGTGCATTTTCTTAGCACGTTGGCTGACCAGCAGGTATTCACTATCGGAGAATTTATTTTCTGCCCTGTCTTTTTTCAGGTATTCTTTCGTTATTTCTATCAGTGATTCTTTGATTGGCACCTCCCTTAGTTTCTCTCCTTTACCCCTGACGGTCAGGGTGTTTAGCAGAAAATCTATGTCTCTGACGCGGATGTTCACCAGCTCGCTGACTCTGCAGCCTGTGTAAAGCAGCAGATGGATGATGAGGCGGTTTCTTAATCCCATTCTGACAGGATTGTTAGCTAGGGCCAACAGAGCGTTGACCTGCTGCTCGTTTAAGACGGACACTTCCCTTTCGCTGCCTGCAGCTACCTTTACCCGATCTTTCTTCGGTTCCACGATTCTTAGGTTGTCTGGCAGGATGCCCTGCTCCTTTAGGTACTGGGTGAAGCAACTAAGGCTGTTAATAGCTTTGTTGACGGTGGCTGGTTGGAAGCCCTGCTTTACCATGTAATTGCGGAAGGCAGTCACATCTTGGCGGGTAAGATTTGATAGTGGTTTGGGATCAGTTTGAGTCACGTGGGTTAGGAAATTGCTGACGTCACTTACGTAGGACTGGACGGTTCTGGCGGCTTTCCCGTCGTCGTAAAGGTATTGACAGTAAGCGGTGATGATGTTTTGTTGCTCCTGGGGTAAGTTGACAATAGTTTCCATCGTGACATCTCCTTCATTTTTTCGGTGCAAAGCAAAAAGGCCAGTCTGGTTATTTCAGACTGACTTGACTAGCTGCCTAATCTTAATTAGGTAGCGTTTTTAGGTTATGGATACTGCTGATGAGTTGTTATGAATCATGGAGTCCAACAACGCCAATTGTTGGTACATAACTTTTGCAGCAAGTTTATCAATCTTTTGCAGCTAGTTTTGGCAGATTTAATTATCAGCAATGCCAGCCTGTAGCCTCCATCTCTTCAGTCAGGAATTCCTCCACTTCTTCGCCAAATGCTCCCGATTCCAGAAAGAACGTAGGAACATAGGAGTCATTGTAGACAATTAGCACCTTCCAAATTGAACTGCCGTCTAAGTCAATTCGTTCCACGGTTTCAGGTACAGTTCCCAGCAAGCCTCTTTCTGCACTGTTTAGGCCAACTATGCTTAGATCCTTTACGTTGTCACCTGGTTCCAGGACAATGATTGGGCCACATTGTTCCAGGGTGAATTCTTCTTCGGTTTCACCGTCACAATTAAACTCCATCAGGTCTTTAAAGTGTTGGCGAATTAGGTTGAGGTAGTCCTTTGGTAGGGTGTTGGTCTTCTCCAGTAGAGTGATGTCCGCTAGGGTGTTGATGATTCGCATGTTATTTCCCCTTTCTTGAAATAGAAATAGCCCCACTGGTCATCTTGGTGATGCTCCAGTGGGGCTTTTGTGCTTATTAAAGAATTAATTCTTGGCTTGTCGAAATTTGTAGGTTGTAGGTACCGGGTACCTTGCGAACGAGAGGCCTGCTATGCAGGAATCCTGTTCGCCGAGTATTAACTGTAAACCCAGGAGGCGGTGCCTGGTTCCGTCCGCTGGCAACCTTTCATGCTCGTTTATCATCCTCATGCGAAGACGGTACCTGGCACCGCCTAGCTAATTTTTCATTGAAACCACCATATCCAAAAGAAATACATGCAAAACAGCCAACTCTTTACTTTGTCGAGCAGGAATCCTGTTCGCCGAGTACTTGATCACAGTCCTTTTTCAATCGCTAAAAAGATATCTTTCAATGCTTTATTAAAGGTGATTAGCACATCTAGGCATTTTTCGAACTGTTTAATGGGTGGTTCAGGAAGTGCTTTTTCATTAATCCCATACATAATTACATTTACAGGATCTTTTTCATTCTTAATACCAGGAGATACTTTGTTTACTTCCCACCGTGTCATTTCAGGATCAAATCTGTGGGTATGACCATGCCTTATTTGTTCAAATGCATCTAGCGAAGATTTCATGGTGGAAAGTATCACCTTAAATTCATCCTCATTATCTAATTTTTTGACAACATTTTTTAAATTTACATAATCCTTCCCCTTTGTATATGCCTCGGCTAGGTTAAGTTTCTTGTAGACATTAACCAATTGTGCTAACTTTTCCGCCAAAGAGAAAGCCTGATCAGCAGCATTGTCAATAAAATAAGATATATGCGGTTCATAGAACGGGTCAGTAGGATCTTTGCCATACAATCCTTCATTAATATTTTTTTGATGATAGGCCCATGTATAGATAAGACTGGTGCAGAACTCAACATATTTCTTTTGTAACAAAAGTGCCCATTGAAAACTCTCAAATAACCTTTTCGAATCCTTTTCATTAGTTCCTATTGCTTTAAATATTTCCCCACCAATCCTATCAATATCAGGAAATTCAGGAATTTTTAACATACTATAGGCGTCATCTAAATAATTAGAATTGATATTAAATCGCAAAAAATCCATAATACAACCCCTTTACAGTTTATAAAACATGCCCCTTTTCTCACCACTATAAATATAATCAGGAAGCCAACCTAATGGCTGGCTTCCTGTAAAGGTAGCAATTATCTGAGCAGTTGCAGTACGCCTTGAGGTTGCTGGTTGGCTTGAGCCAGCATAGCTTGAGCTGCTTGGGAGAGGATGTTGTTCTTGGTGAACTCCATCATTTCCTTAGCCATATCTACGTCACGGATACGGGATTCAGCAGCTGTCATGTTCTCAGAGGAGGTTCCAAGGTTGTTGATGGTGTGTTCCAGACGATTCTGGTAAGCACCTAATTGAGAACGCTGGGCAGAAACACTCTCAATAGCATCCTGAATTACACTAATTGCTGCGGAAGCCTTGGTATGATCAGATACATCAAGGGCAAACTCAACATTCTTGTTATCAGTTCCGTTTGATACGTTTTCAACTGCTACATAGGAAGCCACTTTACCATTCTTTGCGGTAACAGTACCACTGGCTTCTTGGCCGCTTACACCCAGTGCTACAGAGCGCATGTCTTTAATCTCAATAGTCATGCTTTGACCGGTATTAGCACCAATTTGGAAGGATGCTGTAAATGTTCCGCCCACAACTTCAGAAGATTCTTGTGAAGCTGTCTTTGTTTCAAAAGACCAGCTAATGGAATCTCCAACAGCAAATTCTTCAGGATCAAAAGTTCCTATGCTAACAACAGCCTCTCCTATACCATCAGCAGCTTGTAATGTTACATTTCCCTCGCCATTTGATACACGTACTGAAGACCCAGCTAGCGGTAAGCCAGTTGATTCATCAACACTACCTGCTTCTGTTAATGTAACTTCATAGTGTTGTGCATCAATGGTAAACTCAGTAAAATCATTAGCATCAGTATAATCTGCTTTTAGGAAAGATGCTCCAGTAGTAATTGTTAAGCCGTTTCCAAAATCAAGTGTTTGTGCAGCATCAGCAGTTGCTACAACACTTGTTCCCTCAGCATCTGACCATGAACCATCTGCTGCTTGTTTTTGGATCTTTACACTTGTATCAGCAGCACTATATATCATTCTATAGGT
The DNA here is from genome assembly GCA_018435055.1 of Pelotomaculum sp. Classification (GTDB taxonomy): domain Bacteria; phylum Bacillota; class Desulfotomaculia; order Desulfotomaculales; family Pelotomaculaceae; genus Syntrophopropionicum. The sequence goes on from JAHDOA010000044.1 coordinate 19,085, forward strand.
TCCAGAATCAAGTGTACTTGAACCTGTAAAATCTATAGAAGCTATATCACCTGCAACCTGAGTTGCACCGAGCTGTCCCACGGTTGCAGTGCTTTCCACATAATTAATAGTTACCTTATGTTCCCCATCAGCTAATCCCTTTGCAGAGGTAACAGCTTCTCCTTCTAATTTGTTACTTCCATAGGTCTCAGTTACATTTACTGTAGCATTATTTCCAATTTTGATATCATTGCCAGCTATTCCAGCAGTTTTAGCTGTAACAACTAACTTGCTTCCTGATTGGGTAACAAATATACTATCAAAGGCACTCTTATCGGAACCATATGTTGGTTTACTGGTAGCAGTGGACGCTGTTACCGTATCTGCTGCAGCACCTGAGAATGCATCTACAATTTTAGCAACTATTTGCTCTGATGTTCTAGCTCCATTTAAATCAACTGCGAAGTCTGCTTCTCCTTCATAACTTCCATTAGCGCTATCATAGAAGTCTACTGTCTTTCCATCAAGAACGATTCCTGAACCTACTAAATCTGAAACCTTAACATTTGTGAAGTCGATTTCTTCAGTTGCATTTGTACCTATAGCACCAGTATTACCTGTAGGGTCTACCCCTGAACCAAGAGTAATTGTGGAAGCATCAACAATATTAGCAATCGTAGCTCCAGAACTTAGGTCCATTGTCGCTAATGCATTTGCTCCATAACCCTGGTCCTCTAGAACATCATTAATTTTAGCTGTTAAGTTTGTAGCAGTTGTCGTTGCAGTCACACCTGACCAATCTGCAGATACAAGAACTGTATTATTATCTGAGTCCCATGATGCTGTTACAGCATCCGCAGCAGCGGTTCCGTCATCTACGAACTTAACTTTAACTCCATTTAAATCTGTCCCAACATTAGTTGCAGTTAACACTATTGCTTTTGCTTCAGAATCATTTACAGAACCAGTAGACTTAACTCCGCCACCAACCATTACGTCCATGTTTTGAGTTACAGATACTTTTCCAGTGGTACCTGCACCTTGAAGTATACCATCTGCGGTTATGGAAAGTGCATCTGCAGAAATTGTGAGTGCAGCACTTGTAAGGGATACACTATAATTGTTCTTCAAAGAGGGATCAGCATTAATAACTTTATTTAACTCATTCTTTACTAATCCGGCTATAGTAGTATTTGTCTTGGTATCAGATATACCTATTGTGATTGTATCTTCTTCAGTAGTACTTTCTGCATTTGTTTTGGTATTATCAAATTGTACCTTTAATGTTCTGTCACCAATTGTTATATTGAAACTTTCTCCATCATCGGCAGCTTGTAAAGTATCAAAGGTAATAGTTGCTTTTGCTAACTGCTCCTTAGCACCTTCCCCACCTTTTAATTCAATCGGGACATCTAATCCATTTGCAGAAATTTTACTTGAAGCACCAGAAACAGTTGGATCTACTCCGCCACCATTCAGTAATTTCTGGGTGTTGAACTCTGTGGTGTTACCGATTCGGTTAATTTCAGAAGTCAATTGGTTGATTTCCTTCTGGATCTCTTCACGGTCAACGTTAACATTTGTATCATTGGCTGCCTGGTCAGCTAATTCACGCATACGCTGCAGAATGCTGTGAGTCTCGTTCAAAGCACCTTCTGCAGTTTGAACCATTGAGATACCATCCTGAGCATTACGAGAAGCTTGATCCAGTCCACGGATCTGGGCACGCATCTTTTCAGAGATGGCCAGACCTGCAGCATCATCACCGGCTTTGTTGATGCGTAACCCTGAGGATAATTTCTCTAAAGCTTTCTGACCATTGGTGCTGTTGGTATTTAACTGACGATAAGTGTTCAACGCTGCGATGTTGTGGTTGATAATCATCTTTTCATTCCTCCATGAATTTTATTTTTCCGCCGCTTCCATGCGGCAGTTGTTTTCCGGGTCGGCCGCCCCGGAAAAATCGTTACTATTATCTATATCGGCACTGTGCGCTGATAATTTATCCTAATTTGGTCCTATTTTAAAAAAAAATGCGCCCGGGGGCACGTTTTTAGAGATAGAGTGGTATTGCGACGTTTTGATGTAATTGCTCCTGTTTTGATGCAGGGCGGGCTTTAGCCCGCCATTCCAGCAGGAGATTATACCTCGACCCACGACCCAAAGGAATACCCGTTAGAACTGTCGCAAGAGAGAGAGGCGTTGTCCCGCTTGGGGCAGCGCCTCTCCAAATGATTTATCAGGGTTTGCAGTTATTTACCTAAAACGCTCTTGTCGTCACCTTGCCGACAATCCTGTATATCATCAACAAACACTTGGTTACCATTGACCTGATAAACGATCCGATACCTTTTGTTTGATAGTATATAGTGGTCAAAATGGTCAAACATCCTGTCATTTGCGCCGGATGAAATAATTACCTGATATACCTTTTCATTGCGCTCCATGCTCCGCTCCCCTGGCGATTGCTTCCCTCATGTTCTTTTCGAACTGTTCAACCGTATATCCTTGGGTTCCAAGTAAATGGGAACGTTCCGAAGCAAGCAAACGCCCGGCTGTCGCCCAATCGTCCTCGCGCCGGTTAAATGTTTCCAGATCCATGATAACTGTATCACCGACGCCATTTTTCGTTAAAAATACAGGCTCTTTCGTTTTACGGCAAATATCAGCGACGCTGTTGTAATTTTTCCGAAGCTCACTGGACGGCCTGATTATTGTACCCATTTTTCTTAACCCCCCGAAGGTCAAATTTATATCAATATTATACCCTTATAAGACTAATATAACAACGCGCATTTTTTATGTATTTTTTTTACCGCCTTTTTTCAGCAGCCGCCTTGCTTCCTCAATGCCGGTAACAGCCTGGGTGTTTTCCTCCTGCAGCAAGCGATAAATCTCCTCCCGGAATATTTCCAGGCGGGGCGGGGCCTCTATGCCCAAACGCACCGTCTCCCCGGTCACTTCAGCCACAACTATTTTTATGTCCCCGCCGATCATGATCGACTGTCCTTTTTTGCGGGCCAGCACCAGCATTTTCAGCGCACCCCCGCTTCGCCGTCTTGTTCCAGGGGCAGCGGGGCGCGGTAGGAATAGCGCCGGTCGTGCAAAACCACCTGCTTGGCCCGGAGGCGTTCCGTATTGATCACCAGCGGGGCCAGCAGGTTGACAGTCGCGGCGCCGATGCCCCTGCTCGTGTTCACCGTGCACAGGACCGCTATCTGCTTTTGATCGGCAATATGGAGTTGGCCGGCGGCCTCACTGTCCAGATTAAATTCATAGTCTTTAAATATCACAAAAGGATTTACCAGCAGCAGCCCTATTTCAGGCCGGCTGTTGGAACGCATGTAATAAAAAGGGGAGTCCTTTTCCAGCGGGTTGAGGATAAATTCCCGGTGATCTTCCAATCCAGGAAGCCCCCAGGGAAAGGATATGATCAGATCGCCTGCAAAACCCCTGTTTTTATTGATTTCTGTGATTGCCCCCATTAATAACCCTCCCTGACAAAAAAGTGACCCGGCGGCCACCTCTTTATGCATACCCGTTTAAATGCCTTCCTCCCTTTTCTTCCATTTGTTCCAGCCAGGCTTCGGCTTCCTCCAGGGTGAATTCCCGGCTGCTCCCGGTGCGCCGGTCCCTGGCCTTAATTTTTGGCTTGTCTTTTTTAATTAAGGCAAAGTCCAGGGGCTGGTTGTACATTTCCGCCGTCCGGCGCATCCGTTCCAGTGCTTTATTCAGTTCATACCTCATCCTGCGCAGGGCCAGATCTTCGCTTTGCAGCAATTCCTCGCCGACTGTCGTTTTCAGGCGCGCGGCGTCCAAGGTGCGCGCCGCTTCCTGGGCGACGATAGACTGCAGTCCGCCGGCGCCGATTTTCATGGCTAACCACCCCTTATTTTATCTAAGGGCTTGTGCGGCTGAAGCCGCACAAACAGAAGGCATATCCGTGCCTCTCCAGCCCCAACTGCTTTCTTATCTCAGGAAATCCAGCAGGCTGGTCTGCAGTATTTTTGCGCCCGCGGCCAGCGCCGCTTCATATGAAAGGAGCTGCTGGCCGTATTCTATGGACAGGCGCGCCATGTTGGCGCCTTCGATATTTTTCAGGTTTTCGGTCAGCTTGAGCTCCTGGTCCAACAGCATGCCCTGCAGCGTCTCAAAATGATTGGCCCGGGCGCCCACCTGCACCCGGTATCCCAGCAGCGCATCCATTTCCTGCTGCAGTTTTCCCATGCTGTTCTGGATACCGGCCGTGTTATTATTGTACAGGGTGTTTCTCAGGTCGAAAAGCGCCTGGAAAACCCCGGTACCGGCGGCGGGAACAGCGGCGCCGTCACAGACGTTATAGGTACCGTCACCGTTATCATCGCCCGAACCAAAAACACCCGGCGCCCCGGCAACGGTTATACCCGGGGAGTCAATCCGGTAAGCGGTTCCGGCCAGCACCTCCCGGCGGATTTCATTGGTGTCGCCAGAATAGATAATTTTGTCGCCATCTCTCTGGAAAGGAGGGTTACTGTTTTTTGTGCCGGCGTAAATGTATTTGCCGCCTACAGTTGAGTTGGCCAGGTCCACCACCTGGTCGATCATTTTGTCAATTTGTTCCGCTATGGCTGTCCGGTCATTGGGGTTGCAGGTGTCGTTGGCGGCCTGGTTGGCATATTCGGCGGCCCTGGACAGGATGTCGCCCAGCGTGCCCATGGAAACGTCGCTCATATCAAGGTAGCTGAGCCCGTCGTCGATGTTCCTGTTGTACTGCTCTATGTAAGACAGGCCGGACTTTATGGCCAGGAACTGGCCCATCACGTTGGAGTCGTCGCTGGGGCGCAGCAGCCTCCTGCCGCTGCCGAGCTGCTCCTGGCTGCGGGCTATTGCCCCCATATTTTTCTGGATACTGTTGATCAAGGTGTTGGTCATATACCTGTTGGTAATGCGCACCGCTTCTCATCCCCTAACTTACAAGTCTGTTAATCACAATGTCCAGCATGCCGTCCAGCACCGTGACCAGCCTGGCGCTGGACTGGAAAGCATACTGATACTGGATCATCCTGGTCATCTCTTCTTCTGTGGAAACACCGGAGGCCGAGTCCCGCAGGCTGATGATCTGTTCTTTTATTGCTGTCTGGTTGCCGGCCGTGTCGCCGGCCACCTTTACGGCGCCGCCCACCAGGGTGACCAGCAGGGCGTAATACTGCTCAAATGTGTACGGTTTGCCGGGCGGGTCGATCTGTACATCCCGCAGGGCGGCGACATCCCCGGCCCTGGCGCCGTCAATCAGGGTCGGGTTCTGCAAAAGCGCGGAATTTACAGCAAAGTTGCCGTCCGGCAGGGCGCCGGTAAAGAAACCTCCCGCGGCGACTCCCGTGCCCGCAATCATGTCGCTCATATTGGCGCCCAGGTCGTCCAGTTTTAACATATAATCTTCCACGCTCCGCCTGGCCCGCTCCAGCCCGAGGAGCGAACCGCCCAGGGCGGTATTAAAGGCGTTTTCTGTGAGGTTTATCGACATCCCATCGTCCGTGCCGCCGTTTATTTTCAGGCTGATTTCCGTCCCGTTTGTCGTAAGATCCAGCGACGTGCCGGCCTGCTTGACGTCCATACCTAAAAAAGTAAACTGGCTCATCCCGCCGGTCGGCTTTCCGGACGCCGTTTCAAATGTCACGTTTACCAGTCCGTATTGACTGAGTTTTTCCAGCAGCATATCCCTTTTGTCCAGCAGGTCGTTGGGCTGCTGGCCGACGTCATATACCTTTTTAATCGAGCCGGTGAGATTATGGATCTGCGCCAGCAGGTCGTTGACTTCCGCCACCTGGCCGCTGATCCTCCCCCCGGTCACCGCTGAAGCAACAGGATCTATTACCGCTATGCTGTCCCGCACGTCACCAAGCTGGTTATAGGTGTACGACACCAGGGAGGCCAGGCTGTCCCCGGCCTGCGCCACCGCGGCCTTAACACCCGCGTCCTGGGGGCTGTTGTTCAGGTCCATCCAGGCCCGGAAAAAATCCGTGATGCGGTCCCCGATGCCGTCCGCCGCCGGTTCGGCGATGGACGCCTCGGCCAGCTGCAAAACGGGCAGCTGGCTTTCCCAGTAAGCGCTGTCGGTTGTGCAGCGGCGCACGTTGTTGTCCAGGTATTCGTCCTTGACGCGGCGGACGCCGCTTATTTCCGCCCCGGCGCCGAGCTGGCCCGCCGTCACCCAGCTGGCCAGATCCGGCCTGGTATATGGGTCAGTGGGGCTGATTACCGCCTCCTGCCTGGTGTAGCCCGGCGTTTCGGCGTTGGCCAGGTTATGTCCGGTAATATCGAGCGCCCGCTGGTTTAACATCATGCCCCGGCGAGCGATTTCCAGACCGAACCATGTGCTTGTCATTTGTGGTTAGCCACCTCTTTCCAGATAGGACTATCGTTGCGTGATGCCAGACAGTGGAATGGGGACACACCTCTGTTCCGGGTATTCCTTTGGGGTCGGAGGAATGTCCCCGGTTGGAATGGGGGCTGAGTGATGTCCCCGCCTTGGAAAATGTCCCCGAATGTACGGTTATATGGTTTTGTCTACGAATGGCTGCGGTTGGGCGCGATCCTCCATTTTGCCGCTTTCACAGTATGTATTTCCGTTTTTCGGCCTGATCACTTTGAGCAGCTGTTCGGTAATGATCTGCCCGCGCCTGGCCAGTATGCTGTTTAGATCCTTAATCTCACTTAACTGCGTCAGGGTTGCTTTGAATGACCGGGACAGTTCTTTTAAGTCTTCAGCCGCCGCCGCGGGCGCATAAGACAACAGCGCGCTCAAAACGGGCGGTTTGTCCAACCTGTGTTCGCCGGCCAGTTTTCTCTGTATTTCCTCGCGCTCCCCATCCTGGACGATTAATTCGCGGGACAGCTTTTCCTGTTGAAACGATGTGGCCAGTATCGCCTTTGTGTCGTTTTTGCGCAAAGCCGTGTTATGCTCCCAGGCGGCTGCCAATAACGCGGCGAGTGTCTGGTTTTGCTTGGTCAGGATTTTGGATAAATTTGAAAACAAGGATTCCATGCGTGAGCCTTCCTTATAAGAATAATTGGGCGCCGGCAAAACCGTCTTATGATCTGGTTTTGTCCAAACACCTTTCCGCAATTATGCCGGCAGCTATTTTTTCACTGTCCGGCCGGTAGGATCCATCCCGAATGTTTTGTTTCAAAGCCTCAACCAGTTCTTCCCGGATCACCGGCAATTTGCCAAGCGCGCTCCTGTATGACTGGATTTCCATAGCTTTCTTTGAAATCTCCACACTATCCTCCAGGATCTGGCCGTCTTTTTCTTCTTTCTGCACAGTCCTATCTTTTTTCATCTGGGAAATGTATGCCTTTAAAGGCCCAATTCCGTCCGGCCCATTAATCTTCAACTGGTTCACCCGCCTTTTTCTTAACAAAATTATCGTCAGGGTTATTAGGAAACTTTAGTATTAAATTGCCGCCCCGTCAACATCTTTAATATTTGCTGGAATGCCGGGATATCCTGCCTGGTAATCAGCGCCTGTCAAGTTTTTATGGATCCGGTAAGCCGGTCAGGGGAGTTTTGCCACATTTCCCCGGTTTCACCGGGGCTGATGGCCGGGGGCTGCAGCCCCGCCATTGGTTCAGCGGTTTCATATTTACTCTTCAGGACCACAATATCCACCCGGCGGTTCTGCTGGCGGTTCTGGGGCGTGTCATTCGGCGATTTCGGGCGGAATTCACCGTAACCGGCGGCGGACAGGCGCTCAGGATGGAAATCCAGCTCCCTGATCAGTTCCTGCACAACCCTGGTGGACCTTGTCACCGAAAGTTCCCAGTTGGAAGGGTATTGCGATGTATTAATAGGAAGGTTGTCTGTATGCCCCTCTACCCTGATGTACTGGGGAGCTTTTTTTAAAATTTGCCCGGTTTTATTGATCAATTCTCTGGCGTCCCCGGTCAGTTCGGCTGAACCGAGGGGGAAAAGGGCCACGTCCTTAAAGCTCAATACGACGCCCCTCTCTTCCAGGGTAACTGATACCCTGTCGTTAAGGCCGTTCTCGTCTATGTAGGCCTGCAGCTCCTGTCTGATTTTTTCCAAATCGCTGATTTCTTTTGTGTCTATGGCCGCCTGCACATCCTCCGCCAGGGAACTGCCGGAAATCCCGGGGACAAGCGAGGCGCCCGGCTCGTTCATTACCGACTGCCCGCCGCCCATGGCGCGGGAGAGAGACATGGCAATTTCCTGAAATTTTTTTGCGTTCAGGTTGCTCAAGGAATACATGACCACAAAAAATATCATGAGCAGCGTGATTAGATCTGAATATGTCAATAGCCATCTTTCAAGGTTGGATTTGCCCGACGTCCGGCGGCGCCTTTTCATATGCTTTTACTCCTTTTCCGCCGATTGCTCGCCCGATTCTTGCTTATCGCGAAGCGCGGGCTTCAGAAAAGCGGAGAGCCTTTCCCTGATCAGCAGGGAGTTGTAACCTGCCTGGATGGAAATGATCCCCTCCAGCATCATTTCCTGCAGCATTACCTCTTTTCTGCTCAGGTTTTTCAATTTTTCCGCTATGGGCAGCCACAGGATATTCGCGGAACCGATACCATAGAGGGTGGCGATAAAAGCAAGCGCGATAGAGGGACCGAGCGTCTCCGGGCTTTCCAGGTTGCCCAGCACGTGCACCAGTCCCATTACTGTCCCGATGATCCCCATTGTGGGGGCGTAGCCGCCGGCGGATTCAAAGATACTGGCGCCGGTGTGGTGGCGCTCACGGATGGAATAAATTTCGGTTTCCAGGATCTGCTTGACCAGCTCCGGGTCGGTGCCGTCCACAACCAGTTGAATACCTTTACGCATGAAAGCGTCCTCGATTTGCGGCAACTGGTTTTCCAGGTACAAAAGGCCTTCCCGGCGCACCTTGTCGGCCAGGCCGACGATTTGCTCAATCAGTTCCACCTCATTGGGCAGCTTGCGGTAGAGTATGACTCGCAAAAGCCCTGGTACAGTCTTGAGTTCATTTAATGAATAGCTGATCACAGTAGCGCCGATTGTGCCGCCAAAGACAATCATAGCGGCGGTAGGCTTTACTAACGCCATCATATGGCCGCCGTCCATCAGAAACGCGGAAACAAGGCAAACAAAAGCAAACAATATCCCACCTATAACGGCTATTTCCAACGCAATAAACCCTCCCGAATTTATAAAAGCTTCATAATAAAAAACATCAATTCTATTTTCGGCTTTTTTGCTCTTTTATTTATAGCCTTTTTCTATTTAAGAATAAATTTGTCTGCGGCGGCCTGCAGGCTTATCCAAAAGTTTCATATAGCATAAGTCCCTTAACAACAAAAATAGGCGCCGGGGCGCCCAGGTTGACGGCAAACTTTTTTAACTTTCCCGCCGGGAAGTCCCCTTCCTGAGCGTTAGCGAAAGGAGGAGTAGTTCACCGAAAATTTTATGCCGCCGGGCGATCTAAATTTCTGTTATCCTTGCCTGCACCCTGTCAGCCCAGACGGCCTCTATTTCCACATCAAGCGTTACCCCTTTTTCACCGTGTTCCTCACACAGCACCTTTCCTTTTTCATGCAGCAGCGGCAGCAGCCAGCTTTTGTCGTAAGAAATAAAAAATGTTTTGCGCAGCCGCCTGGAAATGAAGGCCCGGGCGATAGCCTGCAGCAGTTCGGCGAACCCCCACCCCTTGCGGGCGGAAAGGGCCACCCCCGGCCGGCTTTTTTCGAACGGCAGACGCCCGTCCGGTAATAGATCAAATTTGTTGTATACCATGACAAATGGTTTATCCGCCGCCCCCAGCGACTTGAGGACCTTTTGCACAGCCTCGATATGGTTTTCGGCGTTGGGATGGGCGGCGTCGACAACATGCAGCAGCAGATCGGCCTCCACGACCTCTTCCAGGGTGGCCCTGAACGCCGCTACCAGGTGGTGGGGCAGGTTCTGGATAAATCCCACGGTATCGGTCAACAAAATTGCTTCGTTATTCGGCAGGACCACACGGCGTGTGGTGGGATCCAGGGTAGCAAAAAGCTTGTCCTCCACCAGCACGCCGGCGCCCGTCAATTCCCTGAGAATTGTCGATTTGCCCGCGTTTGTATATCCTACCAGCGCCACCAGGGGAATGGGGATCTCCCTGCGGCTCCGCCGCAATAAGTCTCGATGTTTTTTTACTTCCTTGATGTCCGCGTTCAGGTCCGCTATGCGTTTGCGGATGCGCCGGCGATCAATTTCCAGCTTTGTTTCACCGGGGCCTCTGGTGCCGATGCCGCCGCCCAGGCGGGACATCTCCGCCCCCCGCCCGGTCAGGCGCGGCAGCAGATAATTTAGCTGGGCCAGTTCAACCTGCAGTTTGCCCTCCCTGGTTTTAGCCCGGCAGGCGAAAATGTCGAGGATTAGCTGAGTCCGGTCAATAATCCGCACACCGGTGATTTCCTCCAGGTTGCGGGCCTGGACGGCGGACAGCTCCCGGTCAAAAATGGCCAGGCCGGCTTCATTGTCCCGGCAGAGCGCCGCCAGTTCTTCCGCTTTGCCCCGGCCGAGAAGAGTAACGGCGTCGGGCTTGTTCCTTTTCTGGAACACTTGAAGCCGGACATCGGCGCCGGCCGTATCCGCCAGCCGGGCCAGCTCTTCCAGGGAATAAGCCGTCTGCGCGGGATCGTCGCCCGCCAATTCTATACCTACGAGGATTGCTTTCTCCTGCCCGGTGTTCAATGACAACCAAATCTCCCCTGACTATTTAACATTACAATGATTATATAGCAGCAAGAGGCCCTGCGGCAACACGGCATTGACCTCCCCTTACAGGCGCAGGGCCGGTTTTAGCCGGGCAATATGATGTAGGGCCAGCTTCAGCCGGCCATTGTGCGGCTGAAGTCGCACCTACAATTCTCGTGCCTGACGTCAAAAGCGGGACGGGGACACACCTCTGTTTCTGCAACATTGTACCGTTGCGCGATACCAGACAGAGGAATGGGGACACATCTCAGCTAAAGGGTATTCCTTTGGGGTCGAGATATGTCCCCGGTTGGGGTATTTTGGGTCTTTGACATTAAATTTTGTTCTAAATCCTGTTAATCCTTTTAAATCCTGTTAATCCTGTCAATTTGTTTTAATTTTGCTTTAAGGTAATATCCCCGATTGGAATGTCCCCGGTTGATTCGTTACGGCCGGTCTTCAAAGATCAGGCTGCCGCCTGGCGGGTCCGCTTTTACCAGGATGCTGCCGCCGCGGGCTTTTTTCCCTTCCAGCAGGTGTACCGAAAGCGGGTTTTCCAGGCGCTTCTGGATAGCCCTCTTCAGAGGCCTGGCCCCGTAGACCGGATCAAATCCTTCTTCCGCAAGCAACGCTCTGGCTTCCTTTGCAACCTCCAGGTTGAGGCCGAGTTTTTCCAGGCGCTGTTTCAGCAGGGCCAATTGGATGTCTACAATCTGGGCGATTTCATCCCGGCCCAGGTTGTTGAAAATCACAATTTCGTCAACACGGTTGAGAAACTCGGGCCGGAAGCTGGCCCGCAGCTCATCCATCACACGGGACTCCAGCCCGGCGCGGTTATCTTCCCCGACCTCACGGAACCAGTGGCTGCCCAGGTTGGAAGTCATAATCACGACGGTATTGCGGAAATCCACGGTGCGGCCGTGCCCGTCCGTCAGCCGGCCGTCGTCCAGCAGCTGTAGCAGGATGTTGAACACATCCGGGTGCGCCTTCTCGATCTCGTCGAACAGAATTACCGCGTAGGGCCGGCGGCGTACAGCTTCGGTCAGCTGACCGCCCTCCTCGTAGCCGACATAGCCGGGAGGCGCCCCGACCAGCCGCGAGACTGTGTGTTTTTCCATATATTCGCTCATGTCGAAACGCAACATGGCCCGCTCATCATTAAACAGAAAGTGCGCCAGCGCCCTGGCCAGCTCGGTTTTGCCGACGCCGGTGGGACCCAGGAAGATAAAAGAACCCATCGGCCTGTTCGGGTCGGACACCCCGGCCCGGGCCCGGCGGATGGCGTCGGAAACCGCCTGCACCGCCTTTTTCTGGCCGACAACCCGGTCCGTCAGCAGTTTTTCCATCTGCAGCAGTTTCTGCACTTCCCCTTCCAGCATCCTGGATACGGGGACACCGGTCCACTTGGATACTACCTCCGCGATGTCTTCTTCGTCAACCTCCTCTTTCAGCATCCTGTGCGCCTTTTGCAGTTCCTCCAGCTTTGCGTTGTTTTGCTGCAGGCGTTTGTTTAAGTCCGGCAGTACGCCGTAACGCAGTTCGGCTACCCTGGCCAGGTCGGTGTCCCGCTCCGCCGTTTGCTCCAGCAGGCGGGTCTCTTCTATCCTCTCCTTGATTTCCCGGATGCTCTGGATTAGCTCTTTTTCTTTATGCCAGTGCTCTTTCAAGGTTTCCATACTTGACTTGAGCGCGGCCAGCTCTTCTTCCATTTTTTCCAGCCGCTCCCGGCTGGCCTGATCCTGCTCCCTGGCCAGCGCCTGCTTTTCAATTTCCAGCTGCCTGACCCGCCTGTCTATCTCATCTATTTCGGTCGGCATGCTGTCGATTTCTATGCGCAGGCGGGACGCCGCCTCATCTATTAGATCAATAGCCTTGTCAGGCAGGAAGCGCTCGGAAATATAGCGGTGCGAAAGCATCGCCGCAGCCACCAGGGCGGTGTCTTTAATCCGCACCCCGTGGTGCACTTCATATTTTTCTTTCAAGCCGCGCAGGATGGCTATGGTATCCTCTACGTTGGGTTCTCCCACGTAGACAGGCTGAAAACGGCGTTCCAGAGCGGCGTCTTTTTCTATATGTTTGCGGTACTCGTCCAGGGTAGTCGCCCCCACGCAGCGCAGTTCACCCCGCGCCAGCGCCGGCTTGAGCATATTGGCCGCGTCAACGGCCCCTTCCGCCGCCCCGGCGCCCACCAGGGTATGCAGCTCATCAATAAAAAGGACAATTTCTCCCTGGGCTTCGTTGATTTCCTTTAATACTGCCTTCAGCCGGTCCTCAAATTCACCGCGATATTTTGAGCCCGCGACCATGGCCCCGATATCCAGGCTGAGCAGGCGCTTGTTTTTTAAGCTTTCGGGCACATCACCGCTCACTATGCGCTGGGCCAGCCCTTCAACGATAGCGGTCTTGCCCACGCCGGGCTCACCAATCAGAACAGGGTTGTTTTTGGTGCGTCTGGAGAGCACCTGGACCACCCTGCGGATCTCCTCGTCCCGGCCGATCACCGGGTCCATCTTGCCCTTGCGGGCCAGATCGGTCAGGTCTCTGGTATAGCGCGCCAGGGACTGGTACTTGTCTTCCGGGTTCTGATCCGTCACACGCTGGGCGCCGCGGATTTCCACCAGGATTTTATAAACGCGGTCCTGGGTAACCCCGCTGGCGCGCAGGATTTTCCCCGCTTCCCCTTCCCTGCTGGCAAGCATGCCCAGCAGGATGTGCTCGGTGCTCAAATATTCGTCCTTGAGCCTCTCCGCTTCTTTCCAGGCCAGGTCGACAATTTGGGAAAGCCCCTGGGAAACGTACATCCCGCCGGCGCCGCGCACTTTCGGCAGCCGGTCCACAGCGGACTGAACCTGGTCCGTCAGTTTAGCTATGTCTATCTCAAGTTTTTTCAGGATCTGTCTGACCAGCCCCTCATCCTGCCGCAGCAGGCCCAGTAACAGGTGTTCGCTCTCCATTTGCTGGTTGCCGTATTCAGACATAAGTTTTTGCGCGTCCTCAAACGCTTCCTGGGTTTTCAGGGTCAGTTTATCCAGCCTCATAAAATCACTCCTCTCTATGCGTATCTACAGATCGGGTTAACCGGGCCGAATCTGTAAAAACGAGGGAACTGCTCTTCCCTCGTTATGAAAAAGAATATATCGCCGGGGCATCTAAATTATTCAACCTTAATATTGATTTCTTCCCTTGGTACAACTTTCTCCTTGGGCAACGTTATTTCAAGGACACCTTCCTGGTAACTGGCCCTGGCCTCAGCTTGTTTTACCGGCATGTCAACCGTGAAAGACCTGCTGAACGAGCCATAGCTGCGTTCGGTCCTTACATAATTCGCCCCTTCTTCTTTTTCTTCCTTGCTGCGTTCAGCCTGAATGGTCAGTATGTTTTCATTAAAATTAATTTTTATATCTTCTTTTTTCAACCCGGGCAGTTCAGCCTTAATCAGGACAGAATCCGGAGTCTCCTTTATATCCACGGGAAATGCAATCTGATTGGCGGCGCCCTCCGGCATCCTCAAATAGCTTATGTTATCGTCAAAAAGCTTCGCTATTGCTCCCTGCAGGCCCGCCAGTTCACGAAACGGATCCCACCTTACTAACGCCATTTAAAGAACACCTCCACATAGTAATAGTTATTAAGTAATGCCCCGGCGGTATTTAACTGTCTTTGACCTTATTTGACCTTTAACATAATTATAAAATAAGGTTTTATTACTGTCAATATCGTGCTAATTTCTTTAAGAAAATATTAACCTTTATTTAATATTTTCCCCAAATTGCCCCGCCCTCAGTCCGGACTTGCTGAAATTTTCAGGAAATATCCGGCGCGTACAAGCATACACTTTAGTAAAATTAGAAAGGGGGGAAAGTAAATTATGAAGGTTTTTAATGCTGTCGCAGCCGGGCTGCTCACCGGCCTTCTCTTATATTTTCTGGCATCGCTGGCCATAGCGAAGGCCGCTTTTTATGTTTTTGTGATCGGTACGCTGCTGTTTGCCTATCTCCTTTACCGCAATTCCCGGTCAATCGGCGTCATCTGGAGCAAGGCCTGCCTGGTCGCCGCCGTCGAATGTCTGGTTATACCCGTGGCGTCCTGGGTCCTGCCGCTTTTTTATGGTCAGCAGGCCGTTATGACTGCTCAACAGGGCGCCCGGGCTGTCGGCGCATCTTTTGGCGCCGCGCTGGGCGGCGGTCTGGTAAGCCTGTTGACAGGCTATACCGGGATTTTGATTGGTATATTTCTCCTGGCCATTGCTTATATTTCTGTCAAACCCGCCCGAAGAAGGTGTTAGGCGAAATTTCTTATGACATTGATAAATTTATTGTGTTAACCCGGGATACTAATATGCCGGGTTTTTTACGTTTTTTTTGCATTATTTTTATTTCCATGAGCAAACTATTAAAGAAATTCCAACCAGCTACCAGGGGCTTTTATCCAAACAATAAAAGGGGGTGATTTTATTGACGCAATTAACCGATATGGAGCTTTTTCAGCTGGGAGAACAGCTAAGGACCGAGGCCCTGGCAATTAGCAAGAATATGACGTATGCCCAGGAAACGACCGATCCGAAACTTCAGCAATTGTATACAAAGGTTGCTGACAGGCACAGGGGGCATTATGAAATCTTGATGAGGAACGCGCAAAATTTTGCCCAGCAAAGGCAATTCTAGGAGGTGTAAATATGCTTGATGATAAGGACCGTTTAACTGATGTCCTGATTACAGAGAAATATATAGCCGGCGGTTATAACCATGCGTCGCTGGAGTCGGCCAACAGCCAGCTCCTGGATGCCTTTACCGGTATTTTAAGAGATGTGCACCAGATCCAGCACGAAATTTTCCTGGAAATGAATAACCGCGGCTGGTATCAGCCCAAAACAGCAAATATGAACGAACTCAACCAGAATATTAACAAGTGGAACCAGGAGCTGCAAAAAGCGCAGAACACGGTTGCCAGACGCGCCATGCCTCCGCAACAGGCTTTCCAGGGGAATATACCCCAGTATAATTACCAGACCGGTATGACCATGCCCCAACAAATGGGTATGCCCCCGGCACAGACCACCATGTACCGGCCGCCGCAAAGCCCTGTGATCTAAGCTTAAACGGCGCCAGTTTACACCTGGCGCCGCTCAGGTTTTACTTTTCCGCCGGGTAGTCCCCTTCCTGAGCGTTAGCGAAGGGAGGGGTAGTTCACCCGCAGGCAATTTCAATACTAGCCCGGTTATTTTTGACACCGCCGGCCTATTATCCCAGCAAACCGGTTTACCCTGAAATACAACCATCCGCCCCGTTTCCCCGCCAAACATTACCATGGATAAAAACCATTCAACCCGCATTTTTAGCCTTTAAACTCAAAATTCTTAATTTTTGCAAAAATATAATATATTATAAGTGCATTGTTTATTATAGATAGTTAATTGTTTAATGTAAAATTTTTGTACTATTTAATTCAGGCGGAGGGGTAGTAAATGCCGAAAAAAGGAACTGGCAGCATGCAATCTTCACTGAGCGAGAAAAGAGTATTCAGTCCGGCGCCTGATTTTGCCGAAAAAGCGCTAATCGGCAGTATGGCGGAGCGCGACAAAATGTGGCGCAGGTCCATTGAAAAACCGGACGAATTCTGGGCTGAAATGGCAGAACATATTGACTGGTTCAAAAAGTGGGATAAGGTTGAAGAATATGATTTTGGAGATAATTTCTTTATCAGATATTTTGACGGCGGCAAATTAAACGCCTCATACAACTGCCTGGACCGCCATTTAAAAAGCTGGCGCCGGAACAAAGCCGCCCTGATCTGGCAGGGGGAGCCGCAGGAAGAAAGCCGGACATACACCTATCTCCAGCTGCACCGCGAGGTCTGCAAATTTGCCAATGTTTTAAAAAGCCTGGGGGTAAAGAAAGGGGACCGCGTCAGTGTATACCTGCCGATGATCCCCGAACTTGTGATTACCCTGCTGGCCTGCGCCAGGATTGGGGCGATCCACAGCGTGGTCTTCGGCGGCTTCAGCGCGGAAGCGCTGCGCGACCGGATCCTGGACGCGGGTTCAGAAATCCTGGTTACCAATAATTATGGGTACAGGTCCGGCAAATCGCTGCCGGCGAAAAAAATTGCGGATGAAGCGCTGCGTGACTGCCCGGGAATTAAGAAATGCATTGTAGTCAGGCGGCTAGAGCAGGATTGCGAGATGAAAGAAGGCCGCGATCTCTGGTATCACGACCTGATGAAAATCGCCCCAATAGACTGCGCGCCGGAGCAGATGGAGGCGGAAGACCCGCTTTTCATACTTTACACCAGCGGCAGCACCGGCAAACCCAAAGGCGTGCTGCACACCACCGGCGGCTACCTGGTATTTGCCAACACAACCTTCAGGTATATTTTCGACTACCGTGATGAGGATGTATTCTGGTGCACGGCTGATATCGGCTGGGTTACCGGACACAGCTACATAGTCTACGGTCCTCTTTCGGCAGGCGCGACTTCATTGATGTTTGAAGGCACGCCTAATTATCCCGAACCGGACAGGTTCTGGGAAGTCATAGAAAAATACCGGGTCAATATCTTTTACACCGCGCCCACGGCCATACGCTCCATGATGAGAGACGGCGACCATTGGCCGCTTGGCAGGGATCTCAGCAGCCTGCGCCTGCTTGGCTCTGTCGGCGAACCGATTAATCCCGAGGCCTGGATGTGGTTCTACAAGGTAATCGGCAAGGAAAAATGCCCTATTGTCGATACCTGGTGGCAGACGGAGACAGGCGGCGTCTTGATATCCCCCCTGCCCGGCTGTGTTCCGCTGAAGCCCGGCGCGGCCACACTGCCGTTTTTCGGTGTGGACGCGAAGGTTATTCGCCACGACGGCTCTGAGGCCGGCGTCAATGAGGGCGGATACCTGGTCATAACGAGGCCCTGGCCCGGCATCATGCGCGGCGTCTACGGCGAACCCCAAAAATTTAGGAACACCTATTTTACCCAATACCAGGGCTGCTATTTCACGGCTGACGGCGCCCGCAGGGACGAGGACGGTTATTTCTGGCTGACGGGCCGCGTAGACGACGTGATCAACATTTCCGGGCACCGGCTGGGCACAGCCGAGGTGGAAAGCTCGCTGGTAGCGCACCCCAAAGTGGCTGAAGCGGCAGTAGTAGGCTACCCGCACGATATCAAAGGTGAAGGTATTTACGCCTATGTCACGTTAATAGAAGGATTTATCGCCACAGAAGACTTGCGGAAAGAGCTTGTCACCATCGTGCGCAAGGAGATCGGCCCGATTGCTTCGCCGGATATCATACATTTCACTCATTCTCTGCCGAAAACCAGGAGCGGCAAGATCCTCAGGCGGATCCTGAGGAAAATCGCGGCCGGGGAGATTGATCAACTTGGCGACATCTCCACACTGGCGGACCCGGCAATAGTAGAGTCACTGATCACCGATAAACCTTGTTAAAATAAAATCCTTTTTACCTGCCAACAGTATTTATTATACTAACTCTGATCGGGAATAAATAGTTATCTGCAACACCAGCCATAAGAAAATAAACCCCCTGCTTGTCCAGGGGGTTGTTGCATTAAACTGATATTACTTCTTTAACTTCCGGTACTTCCTGCTTGAGCACCCGCTCAATACCCTGCTTGAGGGTTATTTTAGCGCCGGGTCAACCACTGCAGGCGCCTTTCAGGCGAACTTTAACCAAACCGTTTTCGCCAACATCGACAAGCTGTACATCGCCACCGTCTCTTTGAAGAAAAGGACGCACTTTTCCAAGGGCCGCCTCAACTTTTTCTTTCACCGGTATTTGACCTCCCTTCAGCTATAATTATTATGACTACTCATAACCGTAAGTATGTGTCTAAAGCTTTACAGTTTAAACCTATTTTACCTGTTATAAAACGCTATTACAACAATATATCTTATAATTAAAGGCTAAATTATAAAATAGTTTTATAACACAACCATATATGATCTAGTTAACGCACATAAAAAATACAGCCCTCCACCTCTCAGCCTATGAGAAGTGAAGGGCTTTTTGCTACTAAATTACTTTGGGAAAGCTAAACAGAAATTACCTCCTTAACTTCCGGGATCTCCTGTTTGAGCATTCTCTCGACGCCTTGTTTTAAAGTAATCTTCGCGCCCGGGCACCCGCTGCAAGCGCCTTTCAAGCGTACTTTAACCAATCCGCTGTCACTGACATCAACCAACTCAACATCGCCGCCGTCTCGCTGGAGAAATGGTCTTATCTTGCCCAGTACTTCCTCGACCTTTTCCTTCATGGTTTATAGCTCCTCTCAATACACTTTAGAAACATTAGATTTACTGCCAGAGTTAAATTTATTCTAGCTATTTTTCCCGTCATGCACAAGAGTATTTCAGCTTAATATCCGGATTGCTTATTGAATATTTTTATACTAAACCAGCCCCTAAAAAGTATATTATATAGCTGTTTAACAGTGTTACCATAAAGGTCAGCTGTTAAACACCTGCCGCCCAGGGAATCCACAGGCCAGTCTATTCATATTGACTTGGGCGCACCCTTTCTGTTAAAATGAAACTTGTTATATTGGCCATGCCGATGTGGCGGAATTGGCAGACGCGGCGGTCTCAAAAACCGTTGGATAACCTCCATGCCGGTTCGACTCCGGCCATCGGCACCAGAAGTTAATGCTCTTAAAGCCGCGATACAAGCGGATTTGAGGGCTTTTTCTTTTGTTGCGGCACCCATCGTTTGACGTCCTTCATACCGTCACATGAACCATTTTAGCGCAAATTTGCAGTGCCCTCAGCCCCCTATTTACCTGGCATTCCGCCCGTTTTGGAGGGATG
>JAHDOA010000046.1 GCA_018435055.1 Pelotomaculum sp.
CGTTGGGGTCTGTCTGTTAAACGGGCTCGCAGCACCAGGATTATACGACCTCCCTCCGCCAGCCGTAAGAAAGAGATTCTATGAAAGTCATTTTCATCCTTCCG
Source organism: Pelotomaculum sp. (assembly GCA_018435055.1). Classification (GTDB taxonomy): domain Bacteria; phylum Bacillota; class Desulfotomaculia; order Desulfotomaculales; family Pelotomaculaceae; genus Syntrophopropionicum. Next base: position 105 of record JAHDOA010000046.1, read on the forward strand.
ATGGTGCCGCTTTAACGGCATGGATGTCTGTTAATCAATTTTTTAATCCTGTTAATCCTGTCTGTTTGTTTTAGGTCTTGTTAATCCTCTCTATTTGTTTTAAGCCTTACCTGTCCAACACCATGATGTTATCCACAATCGGGTCGATGGTGCCCTGGATCGTGCATCTTTCCGCCTTGAGCATCTTCACATAATCAATAATGTCCCCGGTAATGATCTCTCCCATGCTAACCAGGGGAATCCCGGGCGGATAGACCATAACCATTTCCCCGGCAATTTCTCCGGCGCACTGTTCCAGCGGAACGGACCTTTTTTTACTGAAAAACGCGTCTCTGGGCGGCATTACCACAGCAGGACTGAACTGGACCGTTTCAATTCTTTTTACTTTTTTCCTTTTGGCTTGAGTGGCGATGTCCCGCAGGGCGGCCACAAAAGACTGCAGGAATTCCTCTTTTTCCCCCAGGCTGATGATGGCCAGGATGTTGTACATGTCCGCCAGCTCGATCAATATGTTGTAGTCTCTGGCCAGTATTTCTTCCACCTCGTACCCGGTCAGGCCCAGTTTTTGCACACTAACCAGAAGTTTTGTTTCATCGAAACTGAATTTGCCGCTCTTTTCAAAATAATTTTTGTCAGGGGCGAACAGGCCGTCAATCTTATTGATTTCTGCCCTGGCCCTGTGGACAAGTTCCAAAATACGGTCCAGCATCCCCCTGCCGCGCGTAGCCAGTTGCTTTCTGGCCACGTCCAGGGAACACAGCAGGATATACGATGGACTGGATGTGTAGGTCAGGTTAAGTACTTGTTTAATATAATTGGGATTGATCTTGCTGCTGCCGACGAGGAGCGCGGAACTCTGGGTCATGGAACCACCGGTTTTGTGCAGGCTGGCGGCGCTCATATCAGCCCCGGCCGCCATAGCGGATATGGGGAAATGGGAATGAAAGCCCATGTGAGTGCCGTGCGCCTCGTCCACCAGCACCGGTATACAGCTGTCGTGCGCGGTTTCCACGATTTGTCTCAGTTCGGAGGCAATTCCGTAATAAGACGGGTTGATGGCCATAACTGCCCTGGCGTCCCGGTTCCGGTCGATGGCCGCCCGCAGATCCTCAGACGTGATACCGGTGACAATGCCCAGGTAGTCGTCAATTTCCGGCTGGACATAAACCGGGTTGGCGCCGCTCAAGATCAGCCCGTTAAAAATTGACTTATGGGCGTTTCTGGGAAGGATAATCTTGTCACCGGGTGTACAGGAACTCATAATCATGGCCTGTACGCCGGAGGTCGTCCCGTTAATTAAAAAATAAGCGTGGTTGGCCCCTGATGCGGCGGCCAGCAGTTTTTCCGCCTCTGCTATAACTGAGACCGGATCCCAGATCATATCGATGCCGCGGGTCTCGTTCAGATCCATTTTCAGGACGTTTTCACCGACAAATTCCCTGTATTCGGTCAGGCCGTATCCATGCTTGTGGCCGGGTATCTGCAGCGGGATTGCATTCCTTTTGACATGGTATTTAACAGCGTCAAAAAGTGGCGTTCTATTCTGGTCTAAAATCATTTATGTAGATCATTCTCCTTAACCTTGCTGCGCGGCAGCATTTATTCTGGACATGTTTTCGGGTGATATCAGCACCACAATCGGTGTCTGCTGGTCGTCATTACCATGCGGGTTATCCTTCAGGTAGCTGGTCAGCGCGTCTGCGTCAACTCCGTCAGTCGCGGCCAGGATGTCCACCTTACCGATGTCGTTAATATCGGTGATCACAGCGTCTATCCCGGTGACCTGTTTGATCCTGTCCACAACTTTCTGAGTGTCTTTAGGGCCCAGTACAATATGCCGGTCAAAAGGCCACATTGTGCCGGCGAAGTCGTCTATCAGAGCCAGCTGCCTGCCGGCAACCCGAAAAAAATCACCCCGCCGGCCAATCAGACGGCCCAGGCCCGCCGCCGCCACCCCTAATAGAAAACGCGCCGCGCCGACCTCCTCCATCGCCACCTGGATGGAAGGCGGGGCAGCGAGGCTGCCTTCTTTGCCGGGAAAGTGGCACAGGATTTTGGCCAGTATACCCGGCTTAACCGCGTCCGGCAGGATCGCCCGGCCCTGGCTGATAGCCACAACACTTTCAGCAATGGCTACAATATCGCCCGGCGAGGCGATCTTGCCGGTATATTTTTTTACAACATCGACAATATCGTCTTTCTCTGTGATGACATGAGTCCTGATTGATATTCTTCCAGCAATCACTATTTATCACCTTTTGCATTTAGCCTGTCAGAGGCAAAGTATTTGATCAAACCGTTCAAAATGCCCTCCGCGGCCCTCTCCTGGATCGTCAGGCCGCGCAGGAATACCTCCTCCACGATATTCGTGATCGTCACAACCTCTACTTCCACGGCCGGTATTCTTTTGTCCATTCGGGCCAGGCCGGGCTGGCCGGCAGTCCCCCTGTCCCTGACCTTCAATTTTTTAATGATTTCTTCCTGAATATACAGGGCAAGTCTCGCGCTGCCATTGTCATGGGGCGCGTAAAGGGTAGCAGCCCCCTCCATACCGCTGTCCGCGCTGGCGCCTGTGTGTATGCTGATGTAAGCGTCAGCATTGACATTAAGCGCCAGGGCCGCTCTTTCTTCCCCTGAGATGTCTTTGTCACTGCTCCTGGTTAATGTAACCTTCGCTCCTATCCTTTTTAAAACATTTTCAAGGTTAACGGCTATGGGCATAACCACGTTTTTTTCCAGGAGGCTGACCGGCCCTCTGCCGCCAAAATCCTTGCCTCCATGACCGGGGTCAACCACAATTTTTTTACCGGACATTAGCCCGGTTATAAACGAACGGTCCAGGCCGATCACCAGTCGGGAAGGAAATCCTTTATACACGGCATGTTTATATACAGCCGGATATTCCAGCGACATCTGTATCCTGACTGAGCCATGTCCCGTCTGCGCAATATTAATATCGCGCAGCAGGCCGTCATTCACCTCCAATTTTCCTTCGGGCATATTTACCTCGACGCCGGAGCATTCCAGCAAAATACCGCCGTTAATCTCTTTTAACGCGTATTCATAGGGCAAGGTAGACTCGACAACCACCCTGGACAACCATTCCCTATTTTCTCCGTCGACAATTTTCGACCACAGGTTAGTTATTCTGGGCCTATTCCCCAAAAGCAAAAAGGCTCCCTCCCCGCACATATACATGGAACCGTTTAATAACATCAATCTTCTAAAATTCTTTAGGTTAAACAATTTTCCTTCTTTTTAATTCATTTGAGAAAAATTTAGTGAAAACGGTGGAAAAATGTCTTTGATTTAGACATGATGTATAAATCTTTTGAGCTGGAAGATTTCAGGGAAAGGAATAGCCGGGCCTGCCGTCTAATGCTATATATTCATTTGGCAGCTGAGGATTTTTACATTTCTGGTTTTAGTTACATTATTGGCAGTTTTTATACCAATAGCCAACTATTGATTGCTTCATCATTTGGAAAAAAAACTTATAATAAGGTAAGTGTCAGAATTGCAATACAAAGAAATATTACCCTTATATACAACACAAATGTTATATTTTTATTGATGTTTAGCAGCGGATTTATCAAGGGGGGCTATTTTTGCTTATTATACAGGTTTGCGTTGGGAGCTCCTGTTTTTTACGAGGTTCAAAAAAAATTATTACTGAAATAGAAAGATTAATAGCAGAGTTCCAGCTGGGAGACAAAATTCTACTAAAGGGCTGTTTTTGCCACGAAAAATGCACTGGCGGAGTGACTGTCACGGCCGGGGAAAAATTTTTTACGGGGGTTACTCCGCAAGACGTTGAGGAACTATTTAAACAAAAAATTTTACCGGCTATAAAGGGGGATACTGAATGCCTTTAATTAAAACAAATAACGCCAAATGCCGCGACTGTTACAAATGCGTCCGTTCATGTCCGCTCAAAGCAATCTGTGTCAACTCCGGCCCTTACAATATCCAGCCCCACGCCAAAGTCATAGAAGAAATCTGTGTGCAGTGCGGACATTGCACAGTAGTCTGCCCGCAAAAGGCAAAAGTGGTTAGAAACGACCTGGCGGAGATAAAGGATCTTCTGGCAGATGAGTCCATCAGGGTAGTCGCCAGCGTCGCGCCATCTTTCCCCGTCCATCTCCCGCTGTCCCAACCCCTGGCGCTGCCGGGTCTGCTGAAGAAACTGGGCTTCTCCTATGTTGGGCTGACTGCAGTAGGAGCAGAGTTAATCTCCATTGAACATCACCATATTGACAGGCCGGCGCCGGTCATTTCCAGCGCCTGCCCGGCGGTGGTCAACCTTATTGAACAGCATTACCCGCGACTTCTCCCTTATTTGTCTCCCCTGGTTTCCCCGGTGATCGCCCACGGGAGGCTGCTGAAAAAGCAATATCCCGGCTGTGTGGTGGTATTTATCGGACCCTGCATAGCAAAAAAAGGTGAGATCATTTCAGATGAGGCGCCGGGCGCTGTCGATTATGCCCTGGAATTTAAGGAATTATGGGATTGGATTGGGAAGGAAGCAATTGATTTTAGCAGCATTGAAAACGTGGCCTTTGACGGCTATATACCGGGCAAGGCCAACCTGTTTCCCGCTGAGGGAGGCCAGCTCCTGACAACATCTCTCAGCACCGACATCATGGACGCCGGTGTGCAAACAGTAACAGGGCTGCAAAACTGTATCAATCTGTTTGATCACTTCTGCAGCCTTAATGAAAATCAAATGCCGGGGTTTGTAGAGATGCTGGCCTGCAGCGGCGGTTGTCTGGGCGGCCCCGGTGGAGTTACTGAAAACGATATTTATTCAAAAAAACAAAAATTACTTGATTTCTACTCCCAATATAAACTGGATGAAAAACCTGAAGCAAGACAAAGGCCGTCACTGCCTGCTGCGGAGTTGATCCGAAAATTCACGAACAGGAAAGTGAAGCTGCCGGTTCCTGATGAAGAACAAATAAAGAATATCCTGGCGCAGAGCGGCAAATTCACCCCGCAGGATGAATTAAACTGCGGCGCCTGCGGCTTTGGTTCCTGCCGGGAAAAAGCCGTGGCAGTCTACAGAGGCCACGCTGAACCGCAAATGTGTATCCCCTATATGAGAAAAAGGGCTGAATCTATTTCAAACCAGGTCCTCAGCGCCATGCCCAACGCTGTAATCATAGTTGATGAAGACATGGTTGTAACGGAAATCAATCCGGCGGCGTTAAAAATGTTTGACCCCCAGAGCAGGCGGATCATCGGCCGGCAGCTTGACCAGTTCATTGATCCGGGAGAATTTCAGCTTGCCTTAAAAGAAAAGAAAGCAGTGATATCCGATTTCTGCATCTTGAAAAACAGGACTATCGCCCGCCAGATTGTTTTCCCGCTGGAAAATATGGTTGTGGGTATATTTACCGACATTACAAAAGAAATAAACCAGCAAGAAGAGCTCTTACATGTAAAAACTCAGACGATCAAGCGGGCCAAGGAGGTCACTAAAAAATTAATGACTGTTTCCCAGGAAATAGCGGGCCTGCTGGGGGAAACCACTGCGGAGACCAAGATTCTTCTTAACCAGTTAATAAAACTGATGCAGGAATAGCGAAAGGACGAGTTTGTAATGCGGTTTCAAATGGATGTCGGGTATTCTCAACTAAATAAAAAAGGGGAGGAACTCTGCGGGGATTCTATTGAAATCGTCCATGCCGCCGGCTCGTCCATTATTGTATTGGCTGATGGGCTGGGCAGCGGCGTGAAGGCCAACATACTATCCCGGATTACCGCAAAAACAGCCGCCACAATGTTAAAAATGGGCGGGCAGATAGACGATGTTATTGAAACCATGATTGAAACCCTGCCTGTCTGCCGGTTGAGGAATATCGCCTACAGCACTTTTTCAATTTTGCAGATATTTGACGGCGGCCACGCCTACCTCGTTGAATTTGACAACCCATCCGCCTACTGGGGGTATGACGAATCACTGCTGCCCCTTAAAAGGGTGGAACGCCAGGTCGGCGATAAAATAATTAAAGAATCCCATTTTGAAATAGGGGTTGGCCACTGGCTGGTTCTGTTAAGCGACGGCGTCCTGCACGCCGGCCTTGGCGGTTTCTGGAATTTAGGTTGGGGTGAAGAATATGTGGGCAATTATTTAAAAGCTCTGGCCGGGGGTGGATACACCACCGGTGAATGGGCGGAAAAAGTAACCGGGATGTGTAATAAATTCTACTGCGGCGAAGCGGGTGACGATGCCAGCGTTATAGTTGTAAGGCTTAGAAAAGTAAGAAAACTGACCGCCCTGATCGGCCCGCCACGGAACCATGATGACGATGAGACAGTCGTAAAAAGCCTGGCCGGCGCTGAAGGGGTTAAGGTTATCTGCGGCGGCACCACCAGCCAGCTGGCCGGTCGCGTACTGAAAAGGGAGGTCATGGTGAACCTGGCGGATATGATATCTGACAAGATTCCCCCCACGGGGCAGATTTTGGGGATCGACCTGGTTACCGAGGGAGCGGTAACACTCTATCACACCCTGCAGCACCTTAAAGAGGATCATAAGGTTCTGGAAAAGATCAAGGATGGTTCAGGCCGTTTAGCTAAAGCGCTGTTGATGGCCGATGAAATCCATTTCATCGTGGGCCTGGCCATCAACCCGGTTATACATGATCCGGACTTCCCCGTTCCTTTTGCCCTGAAGCACCAGACGGTGAAGGATATAGCGGATACCCTGGAACGTTTGGGAAAAAAGGTCACCATGAAATACTATTAGTAATGCCGGTGCGGCTTCAACCGCACAAATGTTACAAGAAACAGGTGTCCTCAACCTTAGCCGCGCTCTCTCCGGCAACAAAACCGGAAGACCACGCCCACTGGAGGTTGTAACCCCCGCAGTCGCCGTCGATATCAATTACTTCGCCGGCGAAATACAATTTTGGCACAATTTTTGACTCCATGGTCTCCCCATTGATCTCATTTACATCTATGCCGCCCGCGGTAACCTGCGCCGCCGGCCAGGAGGTGGTCCCTTTGATGGGAAAGCGCCAGTCCTGCAGGAGATGGGCGATCCTCCCGCGCTCACCGGGGCTGACCTGTCCGGCTGGTTTCCTGATGTCTGCAATCCCGGCTTCCTTTAATATTACAGGAGCCAGCCTTTTATTGATGTAACCCACGAAACTGAATACCAGCTCTTTTTCAGGGCCGTCGCTGAAACGTTTGATCAAGTAGCGCTCCAGTTCATCCCGGCCGCATGTGTTGATCAGCGCTAGTTTCAGCCAGGCTGTTTCACCTTTTTGCAGAAATTCCCCGGCCCTGCGGCTAAGGGCCAGCACCGGGGGCCCGGACGCGCCGTATTCTGTAAACAATATTTCCCCTGAGGCTTTTCCAACGCTTTTTTTGTTTACAATTATCTCAGCGTCCCCTTCAAATTTGACCCCCTGGATCTGCTTAAAAAATGCTGCCGCCAGCTTGAGCTGGACCAGGGCCGGAAACGGTTCAACAATACTGTGGCCGAGGCTTTTGGCCAGAGCATAACCGCTCCCGTTCGATCCAAGGTTAGGCGCGGCTTTGCCGCCGGTGGCCAGTATAACCCGGTCAGCCTTAAATACCCCCCCGTTCTGAAAACTAATTAAAAACCGGCGATCTTTTATTCTAATATTACTGACAGCGGCCTCGCATAAAACCTGTACCCCAACCTGATCCAGCCTGTATCGCAAAACGTCCAGCACGCTCGAAGCCTGGTTCGAAACGGGAAAAACCTTACCTCCCTCTTCAACCTTGTGGGCCACGCCCAGCCGCTCAAAAAAATCAATAGTTTTTTCCACATTAAACTTTGCCAGCGCGCCGCGGGCAAACGCTGGATTTTTTCCATGGTAGTTGGCTGCGCTCAAGTTAACATTGGTCAGGTTGCACCTGCCGTTACCGGTAGCAAGTATTTTTTTTCCCACCCTGGTGTTTCTCTCCAGGACAGTAACCTCCGCGCCATTAGATGACGCGGCGATGGCCGCCACAATGCCCGCGGCGCCGCCGCCGATAACCGCGACCCTGACTTTAGGACAACCCGGCATCATAAGACTCCTTAAACATTTGAAATTATATCCCAATACACATCGGGTCTATGACTTTAACCGCTATTTAGAATTATGTTATCAATCATAAATTAACATACCATAAAAATGTGATTTATTTAAGGGCGCTTTAAGTAACCATTTATTTTGTTAACTCATATTATGAGGTAAAAGATGCAGCAGGATTTCTCAATTAATTTGTGCCAGGATGACCATCTAAAGCTTTGGCGGTTATTGCGAAACTGCAAAAAAAATAATTGGGAGGTTATATTATGGATACCAAGGCTGAAGGAGTACCGGCAACCGGCAACTGGGCTTTTATCCTCTTCCTGATCCTGATTCTTCTTGTCTTTGGATTCGGCTTGTTTTTCATTAATTAACCAGTATATGCAGAAAAGATACTTAAGGAATAGATGGCCACCATTTGGCCATCTGTTTTTTATTGTTATTTTTGGACAGGATATGCTAGACTACTAATAGCTATCTAACCGGACGAGGTGTCTGTCATTTTGGCTAATTCGAAAACAAAACAGGCCAGAGAGCGTCTTTTATCTGTTTTAAGCGGGCACGGGCCAGTTCCCCTGGAAGTAGCATACTCTCAATGTGACTGCGATTATGACTCCATAGCCGGCGCGCTTTCTTCGCTTATTGAAAAAGAGGAAATTTTAATCGGACGGCTGAAAACCAGGGCCGGGTGGATGCTCGGGGAAAAATCCGTTCTGCCTTCAAACGGCGCGGTTGCCTGGAGCACTGACCGGGGGGTAATGCGCCGCGACCTCCCCAAGGTACTGAAGGTATTAAGAAAAAAATACGGCCGGGCGCAGGATTTAAGCAGCGAATATAAAGGCGGGCAGCCCGGGGGGCTTATAACCGCCGCAGACTCGGCAGAAGGCGGGAAGGCGCCGGAAAAGCGCGTAAAGTTAAAGATGGCCCGGGAGACGCTGGATGCCCTTACCCAACCTTTTTTTATACCCGCCGGGCTGGCCATAGATAACGATGCATTTGCTTATGCCGCAGACAGCCTGGCGGTTAAAGCAGAATTTGGGGGAAAAGAGTATTACTGCCTGCGCCGGCAATTTCCCGGTGAGGTCCTTGTCGAACAGCTTGGTGATATCTCTGACCGTTATTTTGCTCCGCCGCATGCGGCCAGCGCTCCCGCCTTTTTAAAAGAACACTCCCTGATTGAAAATGAGGCGGCCGGCGCGCTTGGTTTAGACCTGGACGCGCTAACATGCCTGGTTGAAACAGGAGAACTGAAGTATTTTTTGCTTGACGAAGGAAAGCGATTCTGGCGGTCTGATATTGAAAGTCTAAAAAGAGACAGGGACAGGATCCACAATATTGCAAGGAAGCATGAAAAGCTGAATTTAACTGAGGCTGCAACCCTGCTGGGTATCACCCCCGGCCAGGTCGAACGGCTGGTTAAAGAAGGAAGGCTCGCCCCTGTCCTATATGAGATAATCAACAGCCGTGCTCCAGTGAACCTGTTCAGGCGCGGTGATTTAGAACGACTGCGCAGCTCTATTCAGGTTATTGTATCCGGATGGGACGCCGGTACAGGACCGGTCCCGGCTGTTGACCGGGGGCCGGTTGAACGGACTAAAAAAAGACCCCTGCGCCGGCAGGAAACAGCAACCCCGCCGGATGGCATACTGACCCTGGATGATTTTCAGATCGAGGCGGCGGAGGCCCTGCGTGAGGGTCTTTCCGTACTTGTCTCGGCCCCCACCGGAAACGGTAAAACCCTGGTGGCGGAGATGCTGGCCAGGGACGTGATGTCGCAGGGACTGGGGATGATCTACACCTCACCTTTAAAAGCCCTCTCAAACCAAAAATACAGGGATTTCAAGGCACTGTTCGGAGATGACTCAGTAGGTCTGGTGACCGGAGACATCAGCATCAATCCGGCAGCGCCGATGCTGATTATGACCACAGAAATATTCAGAAATTGGTGTCTCAGTGAACCGCAGCAATTAGAAAAAACCTCCTACGTGGTTTTTGACGAAATCCATTACCTGGACGACGCGGAACGCGGTACCACCTGGGAGGAAAGTATATTATTCGCCCCTCCCCATATTAAAATTTTAGGGCTTTCTGCCACAGTGCCCAATGTAGATGAAATGGCCGACTGGATTAGTTCTGTCCGCGGCGGCAATGTTGTTGTCATACTGGAGAAGAGAAGGATCGTACCCCTGGCGGTCCGCTGGCTGTTACCCAGCGGGCGCATTGTTTCGGAAAGAGAAGCCCGCGGGAAAATCGGGGACCTGGCTGAATATTCCAAGGCCTTACGCAACGGGAGATATTGGAATGGTACCAATAAGACCGCAGATCTGCCGGAATTGTCCTGCAGTGAAATAACCGGGCTGATCCAGGATAAACTTCCCGCCCTCTTTTTTGTTTTCAGCCGGGGAAGGACCGAAATCCTGGCGCAAGAACTGGGACATGACTGGGATTTCCTTGACAACAAAGAAAAACGAATGGTGGGGAAACAGATCAGGGAAGCAGAGGCTGAATACCCCGGCGCCTTCAGCGGCCCGGGCTGGCGGAAACTGCGGCGGCTGCTGTACCAGGGCATCGGCTATCACCACGCCGGTCTATTGCCCCCGGTAAAATACCTTGTCGAACAACTCTATGCCAAACGGATGCTGTGGGTGGTATTCTGTACGGAAACTTTTGCCGCAGGTGTAAATTTTCCGGCTGCCAGCGCTGTTTTCGATTCTACCAGAAAATGGGATGGACGCGACTTTCGTATCCTGCAAAACAGGGAATTCTTTCAAATAGCCGGTCGCGCCGGGCGGCGCGGGTTTGATCAGGTCGGCCATGTATTTGTCCGTATTGACAGCCGCTTTCCCGAACAAACAGGTTTTTTCAGGGAAAAGGAAGTAGAGCCGGTAACCGGCAGACTGACTATTTCTCCCAATACTGTGCTGAGCCTGCTGTGTTATAAAACTGATGATGAAATAAAACATTTCTTAAATGGAAATTTCAGAATGCACCAGCTTAAAAAAAGAAAGGATAGCCTTGAGCTGGAAATAAAAATAGTGACAGAAAAGGTTTCAGAGCTGTCAGTCTGCCCGGATTGCCAGACCCTGGCCTGCCCTCTGGAGCGGTTGAAAGCCCGCAGGCAGCTGAAACGGCTTCGCTGTAAAGGCAGAACCAGAGAAAAGGATCTTCTTCAGAAAAAATTGTCTTCTTTTGTTCCAAAGAAATGCCGTGACACAGAAAAATGCCGCATCACGTCCGAGAAGCTAAAACAATCACAGACTTTTTTACACCTGCTCAAACAGGAATACAAGGCAGTTACAGAAAACGCCAACTCGATTTTTAATGAGTTTAAAGAAGTCCGTAACCTCCTGGAAGAGCTTGGCTACATAAAGGAACGCGAATTTTACCCGCGGGGCATATTTGCGCTGGAACTGCACGTGCAGGAAATATTGGTAACTGAACTGGCTTTTTCAGGTTTGCTGGAAGACGCCGATCCGGCTGAGGTTGCCGCTGTCATAGCCGGGGTGGAATATATACCGGGCAGGAACACACATATGGCCGGGTTGGACCTGCCCGCGCTGCATGAAACCTCTTTAATCAGGCGCAACCTGCTGAAGATGGGCGTGCCCGAGAGGTTCTGCATCTGGTCCGCCCTGCCCGGCGCGCTGGCCTATGCCTGGTTTAACGGCGCCAGCTTTAATGATCTTCTGGAAATGTCTTCACTCCAGCCGGGCGATATATTCTCGCTCTTCAGAAGGGAGATAGACCTGCTGCGCCAGGTAGAGCGCGCGGCGGCGGGCAACCCCGGCCTGGTTGAAAGATTGCAGGCTGTAAGGAGCCGTCTGGATCGCGACGAGGTCGCCCTGAATTTTTAAACAACGGGAACATTAATTGAGTCGTGGGACGTAAGTCGTGAGTCGTGAGTATACACTGTATTACTTTAGAAGCTTTTATTATAACCCATAATGATATCTTGCATTCTCACGTCTCACGTCTCATTTCTCACGTCTCAAACGGTGTGTCCCCATTCCTTACAATCGGGGACATTCCTCAGCATTCAGGAATGCCTGTGAGAGAGGTGTGTCCCCATTCCGCTGACATAGTATGTTTTGTTACGATACGAGTGTGCTGACATATTAAAAAAGAAGTGAAGTGGACATGAAAAATTCGATCTGGGTCTACCGCCTGTTCGACGTAGCAGAGGAAATCGACCTGGAGCAGGTTGAGAAGCTCCTGGCCGACGGGCACCAGGCCGCAAGGATGCGCCTCTCGCGGATCAGGCCGAAATCGATACAATTCAAGAACCCGCCGGTGGCAGTGGAACTCGGTGAATGCCAGGTGGTGATCGGCCGCCGGAATATAAACGCGTCCTTTACCGGCAAGATTTATGACCTGGGTGTGATAGGGATAATTATGCGCATTCCGCTCAGGGAAGGCGCGAGCTACGAAGAAGTCTTGGACCTGGCGGTCGATCTTTACAATGACGAAAAGATGGAATCCGTTTTTGTCAGCATGCTTGACACAACCCGCAAAACCCTCGCGGGCGCCCTGGTCAAGGAGGATTATAACGGCTTTATTGAAGACTTTACAGTTTACTACTTCCAGGACTGGGAGCAAAGCTGGGACCCCGTCCCCCTTTTGCTTGCCGAACGCGAACCCCTCAGTGAACAGGCACGCCGCGAGACCCTGCGCAACTCCTTTTCCTACGGCAAAGACGACCTTACTATCATAACCTGGGACTCCGCCCTTGTTTACGACTCCACCGGCAGCAACGATATACCCGACCTGCTTGAATTCGCCAACTCCCAGCTCCTGGAGCTGCGCTATTACGACAACCTCCTGACCGGTGAAATGGGGAAAATGTACGACGCCATAGAGGAGGCGGAAAATGCTTCCAGCATCAGGCGCCTGGGCCGCTACAGGCGGATTATGAACCAGCTGATGGAGCTGATCGCGGATATTACTGAGATCACGGAGCGGATTGACAATTCGCTCAAGGTAACCGAGGATGTGTTTTACGCCCGCATCTATGGGACTGCTTTGTCAATTTTTCGCACCAAGGCCTGGGAGGAGAGCATTAACAGAAAAATATCTATTATAAACCAGAGCTACACCATGCTGAGCAACCGCATCATCAACCAGCGTTCAGAACTCCTGGAACTAACAATTATTATTTTAATCGCGCTGGAAGTGGTCCTCGGCCTGCTGGGAGTAATGAAGTAAACTATTCGTCACCGTTTTTATCTGTCAATTCGGTTTCAGAAGACTTGCGAAAACTAGGTATCAGGAACGGCACTTTCCGCCTGTATTCCCTGTAAGAATCCCCAAATCGAATTTCCAACTCGCGTTCCTCAAAGTATTTTAAGAAGAAAACATGTACAGGAATAAGCACTATCAGCGACCATAATATAAAGAACGTCGAGCCTCCCAATAAACTCAGCCCTATGCAAATTAAATAAAAACCGAGAGACATAGGGTTCCTGGTGCGCTTATATATATCCTTCGCAGCCAATTTTTTCGTAAGCTCAAAAGCAAGCAGCCCTTCCCCGCGATCCAGCAGAACAACGATGGATATTACAAAAAAAACAACCCCAACCAGCATTACAACCGCACCTGTTACCAGTGAAATCATTGAAAACGGCAGGGGTGGCATACCCAGCAGCTCATCGTATTCAGTAAGAATGGTTAATCCAGTTCCTATGGGAATTACCCAGGTAATAATCATAATGAAATGCATAATTCTAGTAGTTATCTCAGCGGTTTTCTTTGAAGGGTGACGCTTGAGCCAGATGCCAAGGGCAAATGAGCTGACGACAAAGACCACACATCCAATCGCCTGCAGGTAGATTAGAACCATCTCCGGCTGAACCCCCTTCATGTTATTTATAATTCTGTTTTATGTTTTGAAAGCTAATAAGCAAAAAAGTTCAGCCCGACCCCGATATAATACTACCCCATTATAAAAAAGGAACGGCTATCAAATGATGTCGTTCCCTGCTGTTTTCCTTTTTATTTATAAGCCCCGTTCATGGGCTATCAGACGCAGTTTTACCGTAATACTAGTACAATAATACTTTTATGTCAATCTTTTTAAATTACCTGTCCGGTGAAAGCGCCGCATGTAATCCTGCATTTCCCGCCGAAAATCTGGCTATAACGTTCGCAGGCGCGCTTGTTGGGATTTATGACAATAATTTCCCTGTCCTTATCCACCGTGTTTAACGACCTTTTTATGGTGGCGATAATCGAAGTGTCGGCGGGGTCCAGCGAATAGCCTATGATCACCAGGCGGCCGGCCTGGCTTACGGCCCCCCCCGCGCTGTCCCAGACATTCTGCAGCCTGCTTATTTCATAAGATTTATACAGGGTGGGCGCGATAATAACGGCCTGGGAGTTCTCGCCCCCGCAGTTTAAGCAGGAGATGGCGTTGTTTTCTTTAAACAGGAAATGCGCTACTTTTTCCTCGTGTTCTGAAATTTCGCCGCAGAGCGGACATAAGGACCAGTTCAGTGAACCATGCAGTTTGTAAAGGGGAACCTTTTCTCTCGACGCCAGATGGTCGCTGTGTTTACCGTAAAAACCGTATTCCGGGGTGTAACCAGCAGCCCGTATCGCCTTATCCAGGACAATATCGTAATTCATGGAGATAAAGGCCGGCAGTTCATCCTCTTTTTCTATCACCCCGGCAACAAAAGAATGGTGAATTCCCTGGTGCGGCGGCAGCGACCTGTCCAGGGTCATGCTGATCAGTTTTACCAGCGCCGTCTTCAAGTCATGCAGCCTGGGCCGGGAAAAGCGCCGCGAGAAAGCCTGGTTTTGCAGCAGGTACCAGTCCACGATATTAAATATTTCATCAATGCCCGGGTACCTGTCCAGGTCCTCGCCGCAGCTTATTTTGGCGCCGTAACCGTAAAAATGTTCCAGGTACTCCCATACTATCTCCAGGTCCCGGTCATAGTCCTCCTCTTTAAAATAGCGGTAAGCCACACGCAGGAAGTTGCGCACAACAGGCGCGCCTTCTGCGGCGGACGCACCCGCGCCGAATATATAAACTGTTTTCATTGATCTAGTCTCCCAGGTAAGACTTCAGTTCACGGACAACTTCTTCCAGGGTGACCGCCCTGGCTTCACCCTCGGATATAGGCCGGCCGAAGGGCAGGGCTTCCTCTTTCCCCTGCTGCCGCGCTTTCTGCGGCAGTTCACTAATATTTTCAAACCATTTCCCAAACGTTATAACGATTCTACCCAATCTGCCCGGATAATATCAAGTCATAAAAAAAGATGCCCGTTAATATATAAAATCGTAAGAAACATTTGCCATACGCGGAGGGGGTTCATATGCCTGATCTGGATCAATTCATCAACAGCCTCGAAGCCTTAAGGGAACTGACCGGGCAGGTTTTTAAGCCCCTGGTGGCGGTCCTGGGCCCCTTTAACTCGGGCAAATCGACACTTTTAAACAGCCTGCTTGATTTACCACTCAGCCCGGTAGGAATCATACCCACAACTTCCCGCCTGATATATTTTGACTACGGAAATTCCTTCAGGGCATCAGTATATAACCCGCCCAGAAAAAAAATGTTTTTGCAGCAGGCTGAACTGTACCCCTTTCTGGCCGGAGAGAAGGTTTACGGCGGCCGGGTTGAGATCGAGGCCCCGGCGCCTATTTTAAAAAAATGCAGGCTTTTGGACACTCCCGGCATAGATTCCCCCGACATGGATTCACTAAATATCTCCGAACTGGCCGCCAAAAAAGCCGATAAGATCATCTACCTTTTTCACCAGAGGGGAATAGATGAGAGCGACCGGCTATTTTTATATAAATTGGCTAAAATCTGGAAAACAAAAAACCTTGACGACATTTTTTTTTGGCTGAACTGTAACCTGGGCACAAGCGACGGCGCCTCACTGGAAACGACACGCGCAGCGCTCAGGGAAATCTTTTTGTCTCCAGTGAGGATTTACACTATTAATACCCTGTTACGGGAAAACATAGAGACACTCCGCCTTTTTCTAGAGGTGCAACTGGCTAAAGAAAATTTCCGCCGGGCTGCCGGAGAACTGAGAAAAATAGACGCGGATCTGCCGCGCAAATTAAAAAAAATCGCCTCAATTAAAGATGAAGCGCTTTTCCTGGCCGAATTTTGGCATATCCAGCAAACTGCCCGGACAGTTTTGGAGGCCGGCCGGCTCATCCATACAGCGCCCTCTTTTGTTCGGGAAATGGATTACAGGCTGGCCTCGATGAGTTCACTTAACCTTACGGCAGCAGAAAAAAAAGCCGGCGGCGCAGCATACCGCCCCCGCCCGCAAACAATTAGAGAAAACCGGAAAATACTTGAGGGCATAATCAGGCAGCTTGTAAACGATCCTGTGATTAAAGGTTATATAGACCGGCTGAAGCTCGCGCAGATCTCCGGTTCAATCGCATCTGAACGCTATACCGTGGTAGTTGCCGGCGGTTTTTCAACCGGCAAGTCAACCTTTATTAACGCTCTGTTAAAAGATGATCTCCTGCCTGCCGCTGACGGGCCGACAACATCCGTGATTACCAGAATAGCGCACGGCAGCGTTAAAAAAGCAACAATCCACACTCCCCTGCAAACAACCGTGCAGATTTATGAGCAGGTTGAAGACAAAGCAGTCTTGAACCGGGCCGCGCTGGAGGCGCTGGAAAGATGGATAACAGTAGACGGATCGAACTTATCCCTGCTGGAAGCGTTTATCGACGGGAATTTTGAGGTTGTTGACAGGCGGCAAATGGCGGGGCTGATCAAAAGGACCAGAGAGCTATTTGCCGCGGGCGCTTTTGCCAGGACTGCGCGCACGGCCCTGCCATCCATATACAGGCGTATACCTGTTAAAGCGCTGCAGGGCAGCCGGGCGCCGCAAATAATAAGGGTAACATGCCAAAATCCGGGCGCCAGGGAATACAACATCTCGGAACCGGCAGCCCTGCAGGCCTTCTGGAAGGCCATGGGACCAGACTGCGCGTTTAAAATCGGGGAGGTGGAAATTCAACATCCTTCAGAATTTCTAGAACTGGCGTCGCTTGTTGACACACCCGGCCTGGACTGGATCCACAGACACCACCATAAAGAAATATCGTCCAGCATAAAAAGCAGTGACGCCTGCCTGGTTTTTCTAAACGGCAAACACATTTTAAGCCGTATTGAAAAGGATAATTTTGCGTCCTTGTTCCAGCTTAAAGATATAGCGCAGGCCGGAAAAAAAGAGTTGCCAAAAGACAATGAAAAAATATTTTATGTGATCAGTTTTGCTGATACCCTCACCCCGCCGCAGCGGGAGGCAGTTTACAACTATGTCAGGGGTTTCCTGGAAAAATCAACCTTCCCCAAAATATTCATGATCTCCGGCCTGAAAGGTCTCACCGGCAGTGAAAGCGGGATTAGCAGGCTTTTAAAAACCCTGGAAGAGTCCGTCTTGAAATATCGCGGTAGAGAGTTTTGCCTAAACAGGTTAAACGAAATATATTACATTCTTGAAGCGGCTACTCAAAAGATAAACAGTGCGCTCCACTCAGGGCAGCCGGCTCATGACGAGAAAAAAACGCTGCGCGCCGCGCTGCGGAACTTAAGGGAATACAAATCACAGATTAAAGGCGTCCGGAACACAATTTTTGATACCGGGAGGTTTGAAATGAGTGGAAAACGCGAGACATTTAGACGAACGGCTGAAGAGGATTATACGCGAAGTCAGCATAAGGACAGGCGGTGAAATTAATAAAACCCTGCTGCATGATTTTGCGCACAGCACCCGGGTCGTCCTGGAAGAACATTGCCGGCAGGAAACCACCAGGTTCCTGGCGCTGTTTAAAAACGCTGTTGACAAAATCTAATTTAAAAAAGGGGGTGTAGCTTTGGAACAAAAAAAGGAACGGGTTGTGGTTGAAAAAACCGGGGACGAGTTTATGCAGAAAATGATTGGTGATATTCTTCTGGGACTAAAAGCAAAAATGGTCCAGCCTGTCATGGACGGAAACGCTAAAATAGACTCCCGCCTGGAAGAATTAGCGGCCGGCAACCTGGCGCAGCACGCTGAAATAATAAAACAGCTGGAAAAGCTGGAGGGCGATGTGCAAAAATTACCCCTGGTAATACTTACTGCTATTAGAGACGCCATCAACCAGGCCGGCGGAGGAAACCGGGATGGACTCTGAAAAGCTGCGCACTCAATCTGAACTGGTCAGGTCCCTGGCATCAACTATACACAAAAAAATGATGGCGCCGTCCGCTGACAGGGCAGATATAGTAAATAGGGAAATACAACAAATTAACCAGCGGCTGGCTGTACTGGAGAATGAACTAACCCAACTGTACGGCTCCTGCCGGACAACCCGGTTTTTAGCCTTTTCCCTGACGGGGTGCGCCGTCCTCCTATCCCTCGTATTATTTTATTTTGTGTCTTAAATCAGGTGGATATGGCCAAATAAAAGGTTGCCGGTGTATTTTGCCGGCAACCTGAAACGGCGCCCTGCGCCGTTTTTTTATCCGTCTTTTTTTTCGCGGTCATTCTTCATCATGGCGTAAACAAAGGCGCTTGCTCCGGAAATAATCAGGACCTTGACGATAAAACCTATTGTCTCCGCCTTAAACCTTGCTTTTTCTTCCTTTAATTTTACTGCGGGATCTGATTTTAAATCTATGTAGGCGCCCTTAGTTTCAAACAGGACCAGCTGCTTTTCCAGTTTTGCCATTCTTTCTTCATGTTTTGATATGCCGCTCATAAAACCTATAACCTGAATGGCCAGGAAAGCCAGGGCAAATAAAATTAGAAGCGTACGAGGGTTATTCACCAAACATTCTCCTTTTTTAGTGTTATTCCCCTTTGGCAAAAAACTGCGCCGGCTTTAATCAATTTAGGTTTGCATAAATCCAACTTATTCTTTATAATACTGTCGCAAATTATCAATAAAAATAGTAAGATTATTTAACTCTAATACAAATTATAAACCACATCCAGGCATAACACAATCTGTAAGCATTTTTTCATATAATAACAATTTCAATATGGTATAATTATCCTGACCAGTAAATTTGCTTAAACAATAAAACGCTAAGGGGGTTGGCAGTGTTGGCAGATATTAACCCGCAAATCTTCCGGCAATATGACATCCGCGGGGTAGCAGAAAGGGATCTGCAAGACGAAACAATCGAGCTGCTGGGAAAAGCATTTGGCTCTTATATTAAAAAATCAGGAACTAAACAGGTCTTAATCGGCAGGGATAACCGCCTCAGTTCAAACCGCCTGCGGGACGCGCTTACCAGGGGGTTGCTGTCCGCTGGCTGTGATGTTGTTGACATAGGCATGGTGGTAACTCCGGTCTTGTATTATGCCCGTATCCACTACGGGATAGACGGGGGGGTAATGATCACCGGCAGCCACAACCCGCCGGAGGATAACGGCTTTAAACTGGCCCTTGGCGACGGTACCATATATGGCGAGGAAATCCAAAAACTAAAGCAAATGATGATTGCCGGCGCATACCCGGCCGGACAAGGCAGCCTGGCGGAACGGGACGCGCTGCCCCACTACCTGGCTATGTTAAAAGAAAAAATTGCGCTGGGTCCGCGCCGGCTAAAGGTAGCGGTTGACTGCGGCAACGGTACCGCTTCACTTGTGGCTGTGCAGATCCTGGAAAACTGGGGCTGTGAGGTTATCCCTCTCTACTGCGAATCTGACGGCTCCTTCCCCAATCACCAGCCGGACCCGGTCAAAACCGCCAACCTTACTGTATTAAGGAAAACCGTTACTGATAAAGGAGCGGACCTGGGTATCGCCTTTGACGGCGACGCTGACCGGATTGGCGTCGTTGACGAGACCGGCGCGATCATCTGGGGGGACATGATGATGTGCCTGTACTGGCGGGAAATCATGGCGACGCACCCCGGCGCGCAGGCCATTATCGAGGTGAAATGTTCCCAGGCGCTGGTTGATGAGGTCGTCCGCCTGGGCGGCAAACCCTTCTTCTATAAAACGGGGCATTCTCTGATCAAGGCAAAAATGAAAGAAATTGGCGCCGTATTTACCGGTGAAATGTCGGGGCACATATTTTTCGCAGACGAATATTACGGCTATGATGACGCCTTCTACGCCGCTGGCCGCCTCTTGAGGATACTGTCCAACAGCGACGAGCCGCTTTCAAAAATGCTGGCCGGCATACCCAAATATTATTCAACAGCGGAAACAAGGGTACCCTGCCCGGATCAGGATAAATTCAGGGTGGTGCAGAATCTGGTGGAGCAATTTAAACGCCGGTATGAAGTAATCGACGTTGACGGTTTGCGGGTTCTGTTCGGTGACGGCTGGGGTCTGATCAGGGCTTCCAATACCCAGCCGGTCCTGGTGGCCCGGTGCGAGGCCAGGACTCCGGCAGGGCTGGAAAGGATTTGCGATATCATGATGGGCGCCCTGGAGCAATACCCCGAGGTTGGAAAGTTTAACTGGGAATACTAATTTTGAAGGTGTATCATATTTCCTCCGGCGCCCATATTATACACAAGAATGCTATAACCGGAGTGAGTTAGATGGAATACACCGCCAGGGCTTCAGAATTAATTTACGCCCTTAAAAGCAATATGGCGGCGCAGATATACTGGCTAAAAAGCTGCCAGATCCTGAAGCCCGGCAATCCCGCCGACGGGGCGATCACCAGGTACCCGGATCAAGGCTGGGTAACGCCATATTTCTCCAATTTTGCGGCCAGGGCCATGCTGGAAGAGCCCTCCTGCTACCATTCAGTGGAACGCTATCTGGACTGGTACTTACGCCACCTGGAGGAAAATGGTACCATCTTCGACTACCATTACGACGAGAATTTCCATGTCAAAACTGCCGCTCCCGATTCCGAAGACGCTTATGCGGGGACTCTCCTGTCCCTTGCTTTTAACTATCACCAAAAAACGGGCCGCGATGACTGGATCAGGGAAAACCTCCCAGACCTGAAAAAAGTGGCGCAAGCCATTATAAACTTGATGGACCGCGACGGCCTGACATTCGCGTCAGCCGGCTACAGGGTAAAATATCTAATGGATAACTGCGAAACATACCGCGGCCTGGCAGATTTTGCGGTACTGCTTGAACATATCGGCGAACAGGAAGCCCCGTATTATAAGCTTAAAGCGAAAGCTGTCGCCAGTGGTATAGAGAAGGTCCTCCTGCACCGCATCTACAATTACTACCACTCAAGCAAAACCGGTTGGATTAAGCAGGTGATTAACTTAAAAAATTTTTACCCTGATGCCGCCTGTCAGGCCTTTCCCGTACTATACGGGCTGATAGAACCGGGATCAGGCCGGAGCGTCCGTCTTTACAATATTTTTAATGAGCGCCATGGCAACTGGGTTACTATAGAGCCACCCGATTACCCCTGGATGATCCTGGGCCTCTACGCGTGTCTCCAGGGGGATTACAGCAAGGCTTATGAAAAAATCCGCCACGCCAGGAAAGCGTATATTGATACCGGGTCCGGCAATTGGTTCTGCGCGGAAAGCGCTTTTTTCGTACTTACCTGCGCCAGGCTGATTAGGGACAGGGACAGATGGCTATATTAACGCGCAGGCCGGAGAAAACAAAAGGAGCAAAACAGTGCAATATAATATTTATATCGATACCGCCGCCGCCCTGGCCAAAGAGGCCGGCGCGATAATCAGGGACAAGTTCGGCGGGGACTTTGCGAGGGGATATAAATCATGCCCCTCAGACCTGGTGACAGAGGTCGACCGCAGATCCGAGTCACTCATTACCGCAGGATTGAACGAAAAATTTCCCGGACATACCATTATCGGCGAGGAAAACAGCGGCGGCGTGAAAAATATTCCGGAAGGCTATGCCTGGTACGTGGACCCGCTGGACGGCACCACCAATTTCGTCTACGGCATCCCTTTCTGCAGCGTTTCCATCGGGCTGGCCCGCAGCGGGAAAATGGTGGCCGGGGTGGTGTACGACCCGTTCCGGGACGAATGCTTCTGCGCCGCCGCAGGATATGGGACAAGCCTTAACGGCAGGCCGGTAAAGGTAGACCGCGCCAGGAAAAAGCTCCAGGAGGCGCTCCTGGTAACAGGCTACCCGGAAAATAAAAAATTCAGCGCCCGGCTGCAGCGGATAAACTACCAGCAAGTGGCCGCAAGCTGCGGCAACCTGCGGGCGCTTGGGTCAGCCGCCCTGGAACTGGCTTACATATCCTGCGGTCGCCTCACGGGCTTCTGGGAAAATACGCTGATGCCCTGGGACGTGGCTGCCGGCTGGCTGCTGGTGGAAGAGGCCGGCGGAAAAGTTACCGGCATTAACGGCCATGCCCTCATCCTGGAAAATTATCTTTCCATCGCGGCCACCAACGGCCTGATCCACGGGGAACTCTTAAAAACACTCCAGTAATACTCCCAATCCGCTATCTAAAAAATTCATATTTAAATATTTCTCAGCATTTTTCAATTTAAACAGGATAAAAAGAGCATACTAATTATTAATCAATACCTAAAATGGCGGTGGTGAATATAAGAAGTCAAAATTCCTTGCCTGAAATGCCCGCAGCGATCACGGGGAATTCAAAAATGCTGGTGTGCCACAGAGAAAACGGCGAAATTTTCAGGCTGTTCTGGCCATACATTGAATACGGACAGCACCTGGGCCATTTTTGGCCCGGTATCAGGGTCGCCTTCCCGGAATGGCAGGGTTTTACCAAGTGGTTCCACTTAAACATCTGGAAAAATACCCAGCGCTATATAGAAAACACAAATATTTTAGAAACGACACTGGTTAACCTTGCCCAGCGCCTGAAAGTAACTCAGAGTGACTTTGTCCTTCCTGACAGCGACATCCTGGTCAGGCATTATGAACTCATAAATGAAGGGGAAAAAAACGAAAAAATTACTTTCTTTGTTTACTGCTCTTTTAACATCGAAGAATCAGCCGTACAGGACGGCGCCTACATTGATTTTTCTAATAACTCGCTGGTCTTTTTCCGCAGAAACGTATACCTGGCCCTGGCCGGGGCCGGCTACCCGCTGGCCGGGTACCAGTGCGGCCGGCGCGGCGCCGCGTCCGACCCTTTCCAGGACGCCTCCAAGGGATTTCTCCAGGGAACCCGCGATAACATCCTGCATAGCGCGGGCAGCCTGGCCTGGGATTTGGGCGAACTGGGCCCGAGGGAGCATAAAACCTTCAGCCTTTACCTGGCTGCAGGTGAAAACGAGGAACAGGCGCGGGCCCTTTTGGCTGAAGCTTGCTCAAAAGAAGGCGGGCTCTGGCTGGAGGAAACCAAAAAGTACTGGCGGGGCTGGCTGGAACCTGGCCTGCTCCGGGTTGAAGGACACGGGCACAGCGCGTTTAACAGGTCACTTTTGACAATAAAGCTGCTTACAAGCAAAGAAACAGGCGCTTCTATCGCAGCCCCCGAGTTTGACCCTTATTATACTGCCAGCGGCGGTTATGGCTACTGCTGGCCACGGGACTCAGTATTTATCACAGCTGCCCTGGACGAGGCCGGCTATCACGATCTCGCCGCCCAGTTTTATGGCTTTGCCGCCTCAATCCAAGACACGGACGGCAGCTGGCGCCAGCGCTTTTTTACTGATGGTTCGCCGGCGCCATTCTGGGGGAAACAAATTGATCAGGTGGGTTCGGTGTTATGGGGTTACGGGCATCACTACAGCCTTACAGATGATGAGGGTTTTATAAGAAAAATTTGGCCTTCGCTGGATGCCGGAGCAAATCATCTTTCAGTCAATATCCAGGAAAACGGCCTGCCCGCAGTAAGTTTTGACCCATGGGAGGATACATACGGCCAGGGGACATACTCTGCCGCAGCAGTATGCGGCGGCTTAAAAGCTGCTGCAGATATCGCCGGCTCGCTGGGAGAAAAAGAAAAGTCCGGGTACTGGCTTAAAAATTCTGAAAGAGTAAGGGAAGCCATCTTAAAATACCAGTGGTCTGACCGCCGCAACAGTTTTATACGCGGGGTCAACCACAAAGTCCACCAGGACCACTACAACCATATCCTGCACACGGGAGGGAAGGCTTACACCACAAAAGACCCCACCGGCCTTTATTTGACCCACTGGGCAGGGGAAGACGGGCGCATTGACGCCGCCCTGCTGGGCCTGGTCTTCCCCTTTGCTGTCCTGGCGCCGTCAGACAAAAGAATGGCAGCCACTGTCCGCGCTATTGAAGAAAACCTGTGGAACCACGATGTCGGCGGCATCCACCGCTATGAAGGTGACTCTTACCGGGGCGGCAACCCCTGGCTGATCACGACCCTCTGGCTGGCTATATATTATTGTGCCGCCGGCAACCGCAGCCGGGCGGAGGAACTCTGCCAGTGGTCCCTGGCCCAGGCCAATGGGCGCCAGCTCCTGCCGGAGCAGGCAGATAAACGCCACGGCGGCCCCGCCTGGGTGCTGCCTTTAAATTGGTCCCATGCCATGTTCGTGCTTGTGCGCCTGGCGCTTAACGGCAGGCTTTCACAGCCGGGCAAAACGCCACTGCCAAAATAATGCATATTTACTAATCCTGCAATCTTGTTACCTGTTTCCAGTATTATGCTCTTGATACGGTTGATCCACCCATATCGACGCAACAGCGAAGGTGTAAAATGGTCAACAAGGGACCAGGCAGTAAAAAAATATATTTCCCATCTGCGGAAGATAGCAGGATACTAATACTGAATCTCCTCTACATTACTGCCGGAGCGTTATTGATATCGTTCAGCCTGAATACCATCCTGATCCCTTACGGCCTGTTAGCGGGCGGTATTACCGGACTGTCCTTAATCTTTTTTTACCTGTTCAAAATTCCGGTTTTTATAGGCATACTGGCGCTGAACATCCCTGTTTTCTGGTGGGGCGCCAGAGAGATCAGCCGCAGTTTTTTCTTTTACAGTCTGGCCGGGACAGTCCTGCTCAGCGTCCTGCAGCCGGCGACTTACGGCTATATCCAGCCATTCCAGCTGGATATGGTCCTGGCGGCCGTTTTTGGCGGCGCCCTTAGCGGGGCCGGTTTCGGGCTGATATTCAGAGGACACGGCAGCACGGGCGGCACTGATATCATCTCTGTAGTTATGAGAAAAAAGAAAGGGCTCGGCATCGGCGAGGTAACTTTTTATTCCAACCTTCTTGTTATCATTATATCGCTGTTTTTCTTTCCGCTTAATATCGGCCTTTACACCATCATATCCATATTTATCACCGGCAAAATGATCGATGTGATCATAACCGGCCTGAACATCAGCAAGTCGGTATTTATCATCTCCAACAAATCTGCCGAAATAAGCGTCAGGATTATCGGCGAACTGCACCGGGGGGTAACCCACCTCACGGGGGAAGGCGCTTATACCCGCCATCAAAAAACTATCATAAACTGCGTAATCAACCGGTTTGAACTGGCCAGGCTGAAAAGGATAGTTGCTGAAACCGACCCTGACGCTTTTATGTATATCTCCGACGCCAGCGAGGTCCTGGGCCGGGGCTTTTCCAGGTCAAGATAAAAATAAACACACGGGGACTCACGGGGACGGTTCCCGTGTGTTTCCATTTTGGATGTAAATTTTACAAACACACAAGAACCTTCCCCGTGTGTTTGCATTCATTTAGGAGAGCTTAAATGTTTTGGGATTTTTCGTCAACTAATTGTAATTATACCCTTAAAATTATATAATACGCGCAAAACACAAAAGTAATTTAGATATACCTGAAAAGGCTGTTACTATGAACAAAAATGTGCTGATGAAATTAATAAACATTACCAAAACCTACGTTATGGGCGAGGTAACTGTAGAAGCATTAAAAGAAACGTCCCTTGAAATTTATGAAGGCGAGCTGCTGGTTATTTTGGGACCAAGCGGTTCGGGCAAAAGCACCCTGCTCAACATTATGGGGGGGATGGACCTGCCGTCCAGCGGCGAGGTCTATTTCGGCAGTGACAACCTCAGCCAGGCCGGTGAGGCTAAACTTACCCAGTACCGGCGCAGCGAGGTTGGCTTTGTTTTTCAATTCTACAACCTGATCCCCGACTTAACCGCCAGTGAAAATGTGGATCTGGCGGCCAACCTGGTGGACAGCCCCCTGCCCACGGCTGAAGTCCTGCGGGAAGTGGGTATGGAAACGCGTATGGACCACTTCCCCGCCCAGCTGAGCGGCGGCGAGCAGCAGCGTGTCTCCATCGCCCGGGCTGTTGTAAAAAACCCCCGGCTGCTGCTGTGCGATGAGCCCACAGGTTCCCTGGACTCCCACACCGGCAGGCTGATCCTGTCGATGCTGCTCCACGTCAACAAGGAATACAACAGCACTGTGGTAATCGTCACCCACAACGCCGTCATTGGCGATATGGCGAGCCGGGTGCTGCGCATGAGCAGCGGCAGGATCGTGGAAGTCATAGAGAACGAATCCCCCCTGCCGCCGGAAAGGATTGAGTGGTAATGAGCATCCTGGCCAAAAAATTGTGGCGGACGGTCAAGACCACCCGGGGGCAGTTCCTGGCTGTAACAGCGGTAGTAATGTTGGGCATCACCATCTACATCTCCATGAGCACCGTGTCCTACAACATGCTCCGTTCCAGGGATACGTTTTACCGCGAATACAACTTTGCCGATTATTATTTCCATGTAATTAAGGCGCCCGAGGGAGTGCTCAGGCAGATCGAGTCAGTCCCCGGCGTGACCAAAGCCACCGGGCGCATTCAAAAAGATGTGCCGGTGATCGGGGATAACGGCGAGAGGGCCACTGCACGCCTGACCAGCTACCCTCTGCCCATGAATACGGAGTTAAACCGCTTGCGTGTTCTCTCCGGACGTCTTTTCGAAAAATACCCCGCAGGCAGCGAGGCGGAAGTCCTGCTGGATCCCCGGTACGCCGCCGCCACCCGGCTGGCGCCGGGCGATACGGTGAAGATCGTGGCTGAGGGCAGGCAGATCCCGTTAACCGTGGTCGGCGCCGCCACAGCGCCCGAGTTCATATATCCGATGAAAGACGCGGCCAGTATAATACCCGAGTATGGCAGTTTTGGCATTTTTATGGTTCCCCATAACCAGGCCCAGGAGATCCTGAACCTCTCCGGGCAGGTAAACCAGGTAGTTATAAAGATAGCGCCGGGCGCTGATGAAAAAGTAATAGCGGACAGGGTCGAAAGCATCCTGGAACCTTACGGTAGCCTGGCCAGCTATCCGCGCAGGCTTCAGCTGAGTGATGCCGTCCTGGGCGGAGAAATGGACCAGCTGAAGATAATGGCCCGCTTCCTGCCTTCTATATTCCTGGGGATTGCGGCATTGATTGAGTTTGTGATGCTGGGACGGATGGTCAAGACCCAGCGCTCACAAATCGGGACCATGAAAGCCATTGGCTACAACAACCCGCAAATCCTCTGGCACTATACAAGCTATGCCGTGCTGGTAGGCCTGCTGGGCGCCGCGCTGGGTTCTCTGGCCGGAGTCCTCCTGGCTTCGTCCCTTTCCAAAGTATATGCCATGTTCTTCAACCTGCCCGGGGTAATCAGCGGCGTCAGCTTTCAGGCCTTGTTATACGGTTTCATCCTGAGTATTGCTGTCGGCGCCGGCGCAGGCCTGACCGCGTCCCGCGGAGTACTGGCCATACAGCCTGCAGAATCCATGCGGGCTGAAATCCCAAAGGCGGCCGGAAATATATTCATGGAAAGCTGGTCCTGGTTTTGGCACAGGCTGTCCGCTACCTGGAAGATGGGCCTGCGGACCGTCTTCCGCAACCGTTTCCGCACCGCCGTTACCATGCTGGGCGTGACTTTCGCCACGGGCATGATGGTAGTGTCGTTCTTCTACCAGGACACAGTAGACGTAATGATTGATGAATACTTCTCACAAAAATATGATTACTTTGTACGATTCACAGAACCGGTAAAAGAGACCGGACTGCTGTCCATTTCCCGTCTGGAAGGAGTGACAAAAGCCGAGCCTGTCTTCGAGATACCTGTTAAGATATACTATGAAGGCCGCTCACAGGAAGAGCTGCTTACAGGCCTTCGCCCCGGCCCGGGCATGCAGGCGCTGACAAGCCCTGACGGGAACCCTCTGGCTCTGCCGGATGAAGGAGTGCTGATCAGCAGCAGCACGGCTAAAAAACTGCAGGTGGGCGTGGGTGACGAGGTCGAGGTGGAGACCCTCCTGCCCATTGGTCCCGCCCGGATCAGCAAGATAAAAATAATGGGCGTGCACGAGCGGTTCATAGGCGGCGCTTCTTACCTGTCCCTGCAGCAGGCCAACCGGGTAATCCAGGAAGACCAGCTGATCTCCGGCGCCATGCTCAAGACCGACGCGGGGCTGGCCCCGCTGGTGGAAACGAAGCTGAACGATATGACCGGTGTATCTTCCATACTGAGCCAGCAGGCGGTAATGGAGAGCTTTACCGAACAGTTGGGTTTCATGTATTACTTTATATTCGTAATGGTCGCCTTCGCCCTGGTGCTTGGTTTTGCTATCGTGTATAACGCCTCGGTGATCAGTTTTGCTGAACGCAAAAGAGAATTGGCTTCCCTGCGGGTAATCGGCTTTACCTTTCAGGAAGTCTCCGGCCTCCTGCTGAAAGAAAACCTGCTGCAGACACTTCTCGGGGTGGCCCTGGGCCTTCCCTTCGGCCGTTACCTGGCCGGCGCCTACATTAATGCCATGATGACGTCATCTGATGTATACAGCACTTATTCTTTTAAAATTGTGATATACCCGCTGACTTACGCCCTATCGGCTTTGGGCGGGATACTCTTCATTATGGCCGCCTACCGGCTGGCGGTCAGAGGTGTGAAAACGCTGGATCTGGTAGAGGTATTAAAGACCAGGGATTAGGGAGGAATAACATTGAAACGGAAAAAAATATTTTATGTGGTTTTGGCAGTACTGGCGGCGCTGGCGCTGGCCGCCTGGTCCTATGCCAGCGGCGGCAAAGAGGTGGAGACAGTCCAGGCGCGGCAGGACAGTATTATCCGTTCCGTGGCTGACACCGGCTACGTGCAGGCTGCCACAAATTATGACATACACGCCACCCAGAGCGCCAGGGTGGTGGAGGTACCGGTAGAAATAGGCCAGGCTGTGGAAAGAGGCCAAACCCTGGCAGTATTGGAAAACCTCGACCTGGCGCTCCAGATCAGTGACGTAAACTCCCAGATATCCCAGTCAGCGGCTGCCGCCGCCGGCGCCCGCGCCGCCCTGGAACGCCTCCAGCTGGAACTAAAGGACGCCCAGGACAACCTGGCCCGCTCAGAGACATTATTTCAGGCCGGAGCAATCAGCCGGGCGGATTTTGATCAGGCCAGGTTAAGGGTTGATACTGCCCGGCAGAGTATAAGTGAGCAGAACTCCGTCCTGGAAAGCGCCCTGGCCCTGGGGGCAGGCTTGAACAGGTCCCTGCAGCAGCTCAGCGCCAAGGAAGGGCAACTGGTAATCAAGAGCCCGGTCAACGGAATTGTGCTTACACTACCAGTCAAACAGGAACAGGTGGTCAGCCCCGGCTCCCTGCTGGTCAACGTGGCGGAATCAGGTCAGCTTGAGGTTAAAGCTGACATTTTAAGCGACGACCTGGCAGATGTCAAAATAGGCCAGAGAGTTATTATAACTGCCCCGATATTGGGCCGGCAGACACTGGTGGGGGAAGTAAAAAAAATCTACCCGCAGGCGGAAGAAAAGACCTCGGCCCTGGGCGTCATCCAGCGCCGCGTGCCGGTAATAATCAGCCTGCCCGATCCGGCCAGTTTGAAACCCGGCTACGAGGTGCGCGTGTCTATTGAAACCCTGACCAGGCAGAATGTCCTGGTACTGCCCAGGGAGGCCGTACGCACCAGGGCGGACGGACAAAAGGAAGTAATGGTTGTAATCAATAAACGTATCCAACGTCAGCTGGTAAAAACAGGAATCAGCGACCAGGAAAATATAGAAATTACCGGCGGCCTTACAGCGGACGAGCTGGTTGTTCTGGACGGCAGCCTGAGCCTGTCTGAAAAAACAAGGGTCAAATGATCTGCAGACTCGTGTCTACGCTTTACGTTTATTTTTCAGTTTTCTGCAAATAATAATACAGGCTGCCGCCCCACAAAAAAGGGGGTTGGCTAATGGGCAGAAGTCGTAGAGGAGTAATGTCCGAAAGGCTGAAATACGAATTAGCCGATGAACTTGGTGTAGGCGACGTGGTGCGCAGGGACGGAGGTTACTTCGGAAATGTTTCGTCAAAGGACTGCGGTAACCTTGTCCGGCTAGCCATCGAAAGAGCCGAAAGGTCCATGGCCGGCGGGCGGTAAGCCAAAACAGGGTGCCCCAAAAGGGGCATCCTGTTTTTTTTGATCGTATAGCCATATAAAAGAGTTAATATGCTATATTATAGGTAAAAACTGAAGGGGGATATTAAACTGCCCATCGACGAAAAAGAAATAGCCTTAAGACTGTTCCTGGCATTTTTAGTCGGCGCTGTTATCGGCACCGAAAGAAAGTTCAAGCATAAACCGGCCGGGCTAAGGACTCATGCGCTGGTAGGGCTCGGCGCCGCCCTCTTTACAATTATAGGTGTTTATGGTTTTCAAGATCTTAGCGGCCCGCCATACAACCGGACAAATATGGATCCGGCCCGGATAGCGGCCCAAATTGTGACCGGGGTTGGTTTTATCGGGGGAGGGCTAATCTTCAAGGATAAAAACCATCTAAGCGGGCTGACTACTGCAGCCAGCATCTGGCTTACAGCCGGTCTGGGCACAGGGATAGGGGCAGGTATGTATTTTACTGTATCCATCGCAGGTATTTTAGGATTTATCGCCCTGTGGTTAAACCTTATCTTTAAAAAAATAGGCCTTGATCATCTGGCCGAGGACCACCATGCTCATGATGACAATCATGAGACAAATCATTGAATTGCCTGCGCCATACTATAAAACAGGCCGGCACGCCATCCGCCAGGGCTTTAATAAATTAAAATATTATTAAATAAATCTTAACACAAATTTAACATAAACAGGTTTTTTTAACATGGGTTTAACATTTATAAATTCAAGATATGGTAAGATATCAGGAGGATACAAGTAGCCAATTGCTTCGGAAAATAAAAAGATAAGCCTGCGGGGCAGAATTATATAATATAAACTTAAATTTTTGGGGTGAAGCTATGTTACATAGGAAAAGAGACCCTTTTTTTGAATACTTCGTTGCGGTGGTCGAAAACATAATGACAGCCTCCAAGATTTTCCGGGAAGAGCTCAATAACCTTGAAGACGCTGAAAAATTTGCTATTCAAATAAAATCTATTGAATCCAGAGGAGATCAGTACACCCACGAAATAATCAAAGCCCTTAACAATACTTTTATCACACCTCTAGACCGCGAGGATATCCTTGGCCTGACGATAAAGCTTGACGACGTGCTTGATCTGCTGGAGGCTTGCGCCTGGAGTTTTGATCTCTTCAGCGTAACTGAAGTTGATGACTTTATGAAACTTTTTGCCAGGAATATTGAAATGTGCACCCAGGAAATAGCCTGCGCGATAAATTGTCTGGCGGATAAGAAATTAAAAGAGATCCCCCGCCATACTCATAAAATCAATGACCTGGAAAATGTAGCCGACGACCTTTTAAGGGACAGCCTGAAAACACTGTTCTCCAATTTTACCGACCCCATTGAAATCATAAAAAGGAAAGAAATCTATTACATGATGGAAGAAGTATCGGATGCGTGTGAAGACGTTGCGAACATACTGGAAGGCATCATCATGCGTAATTCTTAAGAGGGGTTAAAATGTTTGATCCTGTAATGGCCCATATTTCTATTATTGTTTTTCTGGCGCTTTCTTTTGACTTTATAAATGGTTTTCACGATACAGCAAACACAATAGCCACCTCAATCTCCACCAAAGCCCTGCCTCCCCGGGTAGCTATTCTTTTTTCCGCGTTTATGAACCTCCTCGGCGCATTGACCTTCACCGGGGTGGCGCAAACAATCGGCGGAAAAATAGCAGACCCGCTGGTGCTTGAGAACGGCATTACCATAGTAGCGGCCGCGCTGATAGCGGCTATCTCCTGGAACCTGATTACCTGGTATTTTGGCATACCCAGCAGTTCTTCTCATGCCCTGATCGGTTCCTTAGCCGGAGCGGTAATCATAGCGGAAGGCTACATGGCGGTTAACTACGCCGGTTTCATTACAATTCTTGAAGCCCTGATTTTTTCCCCGCTGATTGCCTTTGCTACAGGTTATATAATTATGAACCTGATTAAAATAATCTTTAAAAACAGTAACCCGGGTAAGATAAACAGGAATTTTCGTGTCCTGCAAATATTTACTGCCGCCTGGCAGGCATTCAGCCACGGTACCAACGACGCCCAAAAATCTATGGGCATTATCACTTTCGCCCTGGTGGCAGGCGGCTTTCAACCTACCCTGGACGTGCCAAACTGGGTAAAAGTCTCCTGTGCCCTGGCCATGGCTCTTGGCACTTCTGTTGGCGGGTGGCGGATCATTAAGACCATCGGCACCAGGATTATTAAACTGGATCCGGCCAGCGGTTTTGCCTCGGATTTTTCGTCGGCAACTATTATTATCCTGGCTACCCTGATAAAACTGCCGGTCAGCACTACCCACGTAATATCATCATCTATAATGGGAGTGGGCTCAGCCAGGCGTTTTTCTTCTGTGCGGTGGTCTACAGCCCAGCAGATGGTCGTGGCCTGGGTAATCACATTACCGATCACAGCCGCATTTGCCAGTGTGACTTACTTGCTAATCTCCTTTTTTTTCTAATAGTTTTTTGTGATTTTCCGCTAATTTCAGGTAGCGTCCCACAGCGCCCCGAAACCTTTCCGTCTCTCCTTCTTTAATAAGCCTGACTACTTTTGCCGGCGCTCCCACAGCAATTGTTCCCGGCGGCACCTCCTGGCCCTGCAGCACCAGGGAACCAGCGCCTACTACCGCCCCGGCGCCGATGCGGGCGCCGTTTAAGATCATCGCTCCCATACCGATATAGGCGTCATCTTCAACCGTACAGCCGTGCAGCAAAGCTCTGTGCCCCACCGTCACCCTTTCCCCCACATAAAGCGGGGACCCCGCGTGTTCATGCAGAACAGAGCCGTCCTGTATATTTGAGCAGGCTCCTATTTTTATGGAATCATAATCCCCGCGAACCACGCAGTTGTACCATATACTCACCATCGGTCCAATTTCGACTTTCCCGGCCACAACCGCGCCGGGCGCTATAAAAGCAGTCGCATCAATAACCGGGGCTACCCCTTCATACGGATAAATCAAATGATGACATCTCCCTTCAAACAAACAATTACCAACCAATCGCATTTTACAACATTATCCCTTTAATTGTACCTGTAATCGTCATTTTTGCTATAACTAATTAACTTTCTTATTTTTTTATTATCCCGTAGCCCAAAATTTAAATTGTGAAAGTGCTAAATACACCTCAACCTGCTATAATAGAAATATATCTTATATGAAAGGGGGATTTCATGCCGGCTATCAGAACAGACAACAGTGAAGTTTTTAATAAAGAACTTGCGTTGGAAGAGCTCGAAATACTTTTAGAAATAAACAACATCGTTGCCTCAAATATCGCTCTTGACGAAATCCTGCAATCTGTTCACTCTTACCTGCCAAAACTAATCCAACACACAAAGAGCGGCATTTTCTTTTACCATGAAAGCACAGGCATGGTTACGATCCACTCAAATATTGGCCTGAGCGAAAGGTTACTTAAACAATTCAGAGAAAACATATCCAGCCATTTCCTCTTTATGAAACAGCTTCTAACCAAAAAAGGCTGGCGTGCCACGGATATATTTCCGGCCGAAGAAATTAAAAAACTTCCTTATTTTCAATCCGCCCTCAGGCGCGACGGCGTCCTTTACAGTATCGGGGCGCCAATCCTCCTGGCAGATAACTTTATCGGCACAATTCATGTAATGCGTCCGGAAAGCAAAGGGGATTTTTCCATAAGGGACCTGCGCATGCTGGAATTGATCTGCAACCAGATCAGTATTGCCGTTAAAAATTCGCTAACCTATGAAAAAGATCTGAAAGAAAAAGAGGAAATAATTACTATCCTGCAACAAAAGGTAAAACAGGCGGAGAGACTGGCATCCCTCGGCCGGGCGGCAGCTATTATCGCCCATGAAATTAAAAATCCCCTGACCTCAATCAGGGTATCCCTCTATTCTATTGAAAAAAAATCTTCCTGGAAGATGGATATCAGCGAGGATTTAAAAATTGTAAAAGAAGCTGTGGACCGGGTCAGCAGGACGGCGGAGGATCTTCTGCGTTTTTCCAGCAACACCTACCTGCGGCTGGAAGAGATCGAATTAAACGAATTGTTGAAAGAGTTAGTGTCTGAATATAGAGAGCGTTGCGGCAAAAATTTTATTATCGAGACCTCTTTGAACAAACCTATTCCCTGCACCCTGGGTGATGTAGAAAAGCTTAAGGAGATATTCGGCAACCTGTTGACAAACGCCCTTGCAGCTACTGAAGGCGGCGGTACCGTAAGGATATCCACCAACCACCATTTTGATAAGGTAGTTGTCATTGTTGAAGACTGGGGCAGCGGGATATCCAAGGAGATCCAACAAAATATTTTCGAACCTTTTTTTACTACCAAACAATCCGGCACAGGCCTTGGTCTGGCCATAGCCAAAAAAAATATCGAGGCGCACCGCGGCTCAATTAAACTAGAAAGCGAACCGGGCTGGGGCACAAAATTTATCGTTACCCTGCCAGTATTTAATCAAGCCCGGCATGGTGATTCAGATGAATGAATTCCTTAATAGTGATATCCGCTTATTGCTGGTGGATGATGACCCGCTTGTACGCCGCAGCTTGAAGATGCTTTTTGACCTGCACGATATTACCGTGGTAGGTGAAGCTACTAACGGTGAGGAAGCTATAGACTGCATTAAAAAGCTAAAGCCGACAATGGTACTGATGGATGTAAATATGCCTAAAATGGACGGCATACGGGCGGCAAAAGTGATCAAAGCAAAAAGCCCTGACATTCAGATCATTATTCTCACCGTAAGCAACCAGCACGACAAGGTAGTCCAGGCCATCCGCGATGGATGTTCGGCTTATGTCTTAAAAGACAGCCCGGCGGAACAACTGATTGAGATTGTGGAAAGCGTTGCTGAGGGCCGTTATTTTGTTGATACCGCCATTGCTAACGACCTTTTAGTAAACCTGGTACAGGGCACACCACACTACCAGATCCCCAAAGAACCCTCCCTGCTGACGTTTCGCGAAAAAGAAGTGCTGCAACTAATTGTAAACGGTAACAGCAATAAGGAGATTGCGGGCAAATTAAATATTACCCTGCGTACCGTAAAAGCTCATGTCAGCAGTATCCTCATCAAGCTGGACGTAAACGACCGCACCCAGGCGGCCGTCCTGGCCATCCAGCAGAAACTGGTGGACACCAGCCCGAAGTAACACCATTAAAATATTTATCACAGTAAATAATAAAATAAATATGGCCAGATATAAAAACAATAATAAAATCTTGTTAACCTTTAAAATCCTGTTAATCCTGTGAGAATTCTTTAATAAAAAAAATTGCGCCCTTTGCCAAGGCGCAGTTGAGTAGGGGGTAGTTTTCTTTATTAAACTCAAGCCTTTTTTAGGCTATTTTTTATTACTTATAGTCCTATATCAACACCTCCCGCAGTAAAATTGTATTTTTGGACTACTTTTTAATAACTCTCTTCAGGAAGTAGCCCTCAGCGTCAATAACATCCCTTAAAAGCCTGAGGTCTTCATCTGTTGGCTCAACCATATCCTTAACATCCGGCGGGATAATTAGTTCAAAATCAACCAGCTCCTGTATATCAGCCGGAGTACGGCCCGGTTTTACTTCCAGGAGCATCATCCTCTTTGTTTCCTCATCAAAACCAAACAGCGCCTGGTTGGTAATAATCCGGTACGGGCCTGATCCCAAAACGCCGGCCTTCTCCCGGTAATCAGGCGACCCGTCTCCGAAGCCGATACTGGTTACAAAATCAAGCTTTTTAACAAATCTCCTTTTTTCCAGGGCCATAATAGCGATGGTTTTTTCACAGTTGGCCGCCATAGCGCCGGCGCCGCCGCTCCCCGGGAAACGGATGCCGGGTTTGTCATAATTATGGCCTTCAATAGTCGAACAGATATTGCCATACATATCAACCTGGGCGCCGCCGATGAAGGCATAGTCCGCGCAGCCTCTCTGGGTAAGCTCGAAAGCGCCGCACAGACCTTTGAGGTAACAGGCTTTACGGGCAGCCCTGGTGTCGCCCACGGATAACGGCATCCCCATTTCCAGAATAGGGGCTAATGAACCCGCTTCATAAATCATGTAAAGGTTGGGGGCATGGGTAAGCTGCGCATGCATAGCCGCGATAATCGGCAACCCGGTGCCAACAAATACTATTTTCTCGTCTTCGAGAATTCTGGAGCCGGTAAAGGCTATCATTTCAAATGGCGTATATTCAGACATTTTTTTACCTCCTTAGTATAATAATTCTGTTAGCTAAACTATTAACTAGGTTAAGATAATTGGTTGGCCACCGTCCATTTCCTTAAGTTTCTTAATGGTTTTATAACCAATTTTATCGATGAAGTCGTCATGATTTTCACAACCAAAAATATACTCGTCATAATATTTTTTCAGCGCGTCCTTGCTGCCGGTTTTACGGAAGTCTTCACAGATGCTCCTGAACATTTTCAGGTGGTCCATGTCAAACCAGTAATTACCGTAGCTGGCCCCCGGATAAGCGCCATACTGCACTTCAGTGACGGTGTCCACCACCGGGAAGGGGATTTCGGTGAGGTTTGGATAGGACCTGATGCTTTCACTGGCTATTATTTTTTCAGTGGTCATAATCGTGGCGTTGGCCGCCATAGCTATTTCGGGGCAGGTGCAGTAGGCCCCAAAAATCCGGGCGTTCCCGTACATATCCGCGGCAGTGGTATGGACAATGCCTACATCGGGATGGCAGGCCGGAAGCAGGTAAACATTTTTGCCGGTAAACGGGCATTCAATCATTTTACCTCTGTTGACAAGCTCCATGTCTGAGCCGCCGTGGTCCCTGACCGGGATGAAGGGAATCCCCATTGACACGGCTTTAAACCTTACGGACATGCCGTAGTTGGTGTAATCATCCATTTCAATGATGCCGTTTGTGGCCAGATAGCGGACCATCGGCGCGATGCCGATAATTTCATATCCCCACCAGGCCAGCTCAACGCGTTTTATAGAAACACGGTCGGGATCCAAAATCATAGCCCCTGCCAGCAATTCCGGGCATATGGAATTTGACTGGAAGGAAAGGGTCAGGTCTGTAGCCCCGTGCCTAATAATTTCATGAATAATAGCAACTGGGACCCTGGTGTTTACAAAGCCCCCAATGCCCAGGTTGATGCCGTTTCTAACGTGTTTGGCGACGGCTTCCTTTAATGTCATGGTCTTGTCTTTGAGGGCGTGCGATTTGTTGACCATAAGCTTCCTGGATTCATCCGGAGTCGGTCCCCAGTACTCAAGCTTTTTCTCTTTATACTCCAAACTTGATATGTTCTTAATTTTAGAACTTGCACTATTCATTAATTTTTTACCTCCCTTAATAAATATTTCTTTAGACAGCCTTTCTAATAACGGAGTTTAAATGCCAAATATCACCACCTTTATTAATAATCTAGCTGAAGAGGGGAATATGCGGCCTCTTATATAAACTATGAAAATCCCATTTTTCATAATATTATCCTCATTTTGTCCCCCCCACAATGTGCGGTTGTACTAGTCCTTTGATACATGTCAGGTATGTATCCATAAGACAATAATTTAAAATCCTAATTAAAACTATATTTTGTGCGCATGCTAATATAACTCAAAAATGCAGCAATTTGCCTCTATTGTTCTGAATATTTGAAATTATAACTATTTTCAACTTAATTGGTATTAGTACTTTAGTACAGGGCTTATTGTTCCTTTGAACAATGGAATAGGAATTATCGGTACAATAAAATTAATTTTTAAGGGGGTAAATTTTTTATAGAAAAAATTTTTAAACTGTGAAAGGAAAGGTTTCGAACAGTCACTTCAACAGCTTAAATAATTTTATGGAGCAATTACCCGTATTAGAACATGGCCCTGCTCCCGGCAATTGACACAAAGGCCGGGGAATTAACAGCAAAAACAGTGACTGTCTCCCGATTAGTCGGCGGGAAAGTTATCCAAAAAACCAACTTTGGATTTTAGAAACCACAAAGGAGAGTGAATATGTACTGGACAGGCCTATCACCCGATGAAGCCAGGCAATTCCTGGCAAACAAGGACAAGTCAAAAAGAGACAAAAGAATAAGCCTGAAAGAGGCGGTCCAAAAGTATGTAAAAGATGGAGACAACCTTGGCATAGCCGGCTTTGTCAACGCCAGGCAGCCTATCGCCATCGTGCATGAGATTATCAGGCAGGGAAGAAAAGACTTAACCCTTTCCTTCCAGTCCGCCGGCCTTGCCCCTGAGTATTTAGCCGGGGCCATGTGCCTCGACGACAGCAAAAACAGTATCAAGAGGATGGAGCTTGCCTATCTGGCGCATGAAGCCTTCGGCATCTCCCCGCTGCTGCGCTACCTGACTGAAAATTCCCTTATAGAGTTGGAAGACTGGAGCAACTACAACATGTCCGCCCGGTTCAAAGCAGGCTCCATGGGTCTGCCTTTCATCCCCTGCCGCAGCCCGCTTGGCAGCGATATGCTCAAGACGAACAGGGCTGTGGTCCAGGACTGCCCATTCACCGACAGGCCGATTATGCTTCTGCCGGCGTCTCATCCAAACGTCGCCCTGGTACACGTCCAGGAGGCGGACATCTACGGCAACTGCAGGATCCAGGGCCCGACCTTCACCTGCCCTGAAATAGCCATGGCTTCCGCGCACTGCATCGTAACCTGCGACCGCCTGATCGAGCACGACGACATGACCCGCTACCCGAACCGGATCAGCATCCCCTACTTCTCTGTTGACGCGGTCATTGAAGTGCCTTACGGCGCCTATCCGGGCAACAGCGGCGGGCTTTACTATTATGATGAAAAACATATTCCCGAGTTCAGGAACGCCTGTGAAAAATTCCGCAAGGGCGACCGTGCCCCGCTCCAGGAATACTACGACAATTATATCTTCGGCGTGGAAAACACAACCGGGTTTATCAACAAGATCCCGCTCAGCCAGATCCAGTATGTCGAGAAAATCGAGCCCGGCATCCGGCTAGACGCGGCCTATACAGTATTAGGAAGTTAGGAGGTGGAATTAGTGCCAAAATATTCAGAAGACTTTACTCCCCAAGAGATGATCGTTGTAGCGGGGTCCAGGACCCTGATTGACAATAAAGTGGTGTTTGCCGGCACCGGCCTGCCGATGGTGGCCATCACCCTGGCCCAGTTGACACACGGCCCTGGCATCGTCCCTGTATTTGAAGCCGGCGCTGTTGGCCCGGAACTCTCCCGCGGCCTGCCTCTCTCAGTAGGTGGTTCCAGGACTACCTACAAGGCCAACTACCTGCTCGGGCTAAACTCGGCATTTGAACTGACCCAGCGCGGCTTCTGCGACTTCGGGTTCATCGGCGGCGCCGAGATCGACCCCTATGGCAACCTGAACTCGACCATGATGGGATCGTTCCCCGATGGCTATAATAAACCCAAAACACGCCTGCCCGGCAGCGGCGGCGCCAGCGACATGGCCTGCTCCTGCGAGCGCACTATCATCATCATGGTGCACGAACCCAGGCGGTTTAACGAAAAGATTGACTATATCACCAGCCCCGGTTACCTGGACGGCTCACCCAACGCCCGCTGGCGCGCCGGAATGGCCGGGCAGGGCCCCTACAGGGTCATCACCACTAAAGCTATCATGGGCTTTGACGATGAGACCAAGCGGATGAAACTGATTGCGACTCTCCCCGGCGAAACTGTCGAGAGCGTACAGGAAGCAACCGGTTTCAAACTGATTATTCCTGATGACGTGTACGCCTTTGAACCACCCACGGTTGAAGAGGTCCGCCTGATCAGGGAAGTCATCGATCCCAAGGGCTATTTCGTCAGAAAGAAAATTAAAGAATAAATATTTCATTATTTGTACAACATAAAATTTTATTACTAACGCGCCTGTCAAAAGGCGCGTTTTTTTTGCATTACTGATTGGCTATAAAATCTTTGGTCTAAATCCTGTTGCGCATAATATAAAGGATGTGTATTATGTAGATCAAACAACTGGGAAATGTCCCCATATCATTTATAAATGGAGGTGGAAACAGGTGTGCGTACCTATTTTGGCATGCCCCCGCTGCAGCCGGGAATGGCAAATAACCGGTGATGGGTGGGTTCGCTGCAGTTCGTGCGGATATGAGGCCGACAGTTATACCGGCGCCATAGAATATATTAGAATACATAAAGGGCTGAAAAGCCTTGACGGGATTGATGCAAAGTCAAAACCGCAGATTTATAGCTGCCCGGCATGTGGCGCTCTGGCGCTATTAGAACGGGCAGAGACAGATCTTCATGCAAATTTTCAATTCCTGTGTTTCTCATGCGGTGGTTTTTGGGCCGCCAATGAGTTGGCACGCTGCCCCGAGTGTATGGAGTGGAAGCCCGGTGAAGAATTTGAAGAATTAATTATCTGTCGCAGCGCTGTAGGATTCTACGTCTGCCGCGCCTGTTACGAAAAAATATTTAAATGAAACAGTTTTTCGGAACAAATCCGCAATTTTCAAAAAGCATGTTTCCTTAACAACAAGTCAGAGGCGCCCCGCCATGCAGGGCGCCTCTATATTTTGTCATTTAGTCAGTTGATGGACACTAAGCCGAGAGACGCCGGGGCGGTTTTGTTAGTACCAGTACAACAACACCAATCGCGACAAAAACCGCGCCAATAGTAAAGGACATCGCGTAAGTGCCAAACATGTCGAACATCCTGCCGGCCAGCAGGTTGGAAACAAAGCCCGCTATACCCCAGGAAGTGAACAACAGGCCGTAGTTGGAA
Organism: Pelotomaculum sp.; assembly: GCA_018435055.1. Classification (GTDB taxonomy): domain Bacteria; phylum Bacillota; class Desulfotomaculia; order Desulfotomaculales; family Pelotomaculaceae; genus Syntrophopropionicum. The sequence goes on from JAHDOA010000046.1 coordinate 41,137, forward strand.
CCCTGCGCCGACGGGCCGAAATACTGCAGGCAGGCGGACGGGAACAGGGTGAACATGGCGCCGTAGTTCCAGCCAATGATAATGGCTACTATACAGAGGAGGAAAAGGGTTTTGCCTACTGGGAATAATACCGCCATAGCTACAACCTGAAGCACGAAAGTAACCATGAAACAAATCCTTACGCCTGCCTTGTCGGCAATGGCGCCGATCAGTACCCTGACTATAGCATTTGCTGCGTTCAAACTACTGGTCGCAAGGGCAGCCTGCATGGCTATTGCCCCCGTGACATCCTTGGGCAAGGCGCTGACAGCCACCCCAGCCAGGGCTGCCGCCTCCTTGTTCATCTCGTTAATGCCGTGGGCCGCTATCACCCCGATAACCATTAAACCGGCAAAGGAGCCGCAGAAATATGCCAGGTATAACATCCAGAACTGGACGGTTTTGACGGTCTCGTTAAACGTATAGTCCCGCCCGGCCTTGGGCGCGCCAGCCTTGGGAGCGGGCGGGTTCCAGCCGGCAGGCTTGTAGCCGGCCGGCGGGTTGGACAAACACAACCCGGCAATGATAGCCATGAAAAACATCGCTATGCCGACATACCGGAATACCGGCAGCGCGCCGCCGAAGGTGTTAATCATCGATGTAGCCAGCGGTCCCATGATGAACGAACCCAGGCCGAGGCCAACCACTGTGAGACCGGTGGCCAGCGCTCTCCGGTCAGGCCACCACTTGGGCGCGGTGGCAATCGGCGGCAGGTAAACCAGGCCGCCGCCAAAACCGGCGATAAGGCCGTAATAAAGATATAACTCAAACGGTGTCTTAATGGTTGAAGTCAGAAAGAAACCAATACCAACGATAGCGCCCCCGATAACGACCACGGGCCTGGGACCGAACCTGTCGCTCAGTTTGCCGGCCGGGAAGGTCATCAGGCCGAATACCAATACGCAAATGGCGTATGCCAGCCCCACCTCAGTAGCTGTCCAGCCGAACTGTGCTCTAAGGGGCTTGATAAAAACGCTAAACGCATATAGAAGTAAACCGCAGGTGGTGCTGCCCAGTACTCCGCCTAAAAGAGGAACCCATCTAGGCATAACTTCACGTCCTTTCTTTTTTTTAGTTAAATAATATTGCCTAAACGACACCTAAAATTAGAATTATGCCGGCGCTTTATTGTCCTTATCACCTCCCCCACCCCCTAAAAACAAAAATAGTTTTTAGGATCTATAGATAACCGCGCCGTAACCGGCATGCGCCACTGGAACAATAAGCTCCAACGGCAATACCGTTTACGAAGGGTTACTATACCCCCAAAAACCATTTAAATCAGAGGCGATCCTTTAAAGCGACCCGGCAAATAGGTCAAATCTGCCTCTTGATCTATATTATACACCAACTTGCAAAAAAATTCCTCAAAATTAACTGTATTTTTAAAAAATTATTTTTTGTCTTTTTAATTTATTTGATTTGTCCGCCTGGCTAGAATTTTGGCGTTTATCCGCGCCATAATATTAATTGTGCTCAGCTCGTGGAATACCTGAATTATAGCGCTTTCTACGGGACCATCAACACCTAAAAGCCGCCGGTTAACGGCAAATTCCACACCGTATTTTTTCTGAAGTTTTTTATTTAGCGTTTCCAATATATCCCGCCTGCATTTCTCATCACCCAGATCAAGCCATTGCTTTTTATTGCATAAAAGCGGATCTATTTTGTAATCAAGACTGAGACATTCTAAAAAGAGTTCCCTAAAATCATCGAATTCCGGCCTTTTCAATTTCTCGTCTCCTGCCCGTCATAATAAATTAATAATACCCTTAAAACAAATTCTAAATCAACAGCAGTGTTTCTACAACATATAAATACCCAAAAAAATAAAATAACCGGCAAATACCGGAGTTATAAAACTGGGGCCAGTCCTTAAAGACCGGCCCCATCCAAAAATCCTTAACCGGAACCCTGTGCATTATTCAGTTCAAAAATGTTCGACGGTCAGTTAAACTCTTCCGGCCACGTTTTTACCAAAAGGCTGCGTATAACCTTCTTTTTCGCCTTTCTGAATATACTCTACCGCCATCCCGGCCGCATAAATCACCATTTTCATGCATTCTCTGAACCTGTCCTTGTCAAACCATTCCGGGTAATTTTCATTTAGTTTCTGACAGTCCAGCGCTCCGAATTTTTCTTGAAATTCATGGGACATACCATTGAATAAACGGTACAGGCCGGGATTGCCGTACAGGCGGTCTACCCGGTCTTGAAATTCGCCCTCCAGCGGGTTTTTCCGCCCGTGTACTGCCCCAACCGCCATCACCGCCCCGATCAGGGCGCCGCAGTTGTTACCAGCCAGCCCCATACCGCCGCCGAAACCAGTGGCCAGGGCAACCGCTTCAGGATCAAGACCGGTTATCCCCGTGTCGATAACGGCTTTAAACACGGATTCCGAACAGTTAAGGCCATCTCTAAAATTTTGTTTGGCATTGTCTTTTGCCTGTTGCACTAAATCACCGCTCATAGCCCACCTCTCCTTAATATAAATTTGCAACACAACAATTGTTATATTAATTGTAGCAAAAATTCCCGCTGTTTTGTCTAAATATTTTGTAATTTTTCGCTGCTGAAAACATTTTTATAAAAGTTCTGTTTGCAAATCTGTAATCAGGACACTACCCTGCGCTTCAACAGACTTGATTACTGCAGCCAGGACCTTATGCACATGCGCCTGTTCGCAGCTGACCATGGAAATTCCAAGGGTGGCGCACTGCCTTAAGTCTTGTTGGCCTACCTCGGCCACGGAAACATTAAAACGGTTTTTGATCCGGTCAATTAAACTTTTTAATATCCGTCTTTTATCCTTTAGAGAATTTGCTTCCCCCAGGTGTAATTGCAGCGTTAATACCCCGATAATCATCTGTCGCGCCTCCAACACAAAAACCTGCTATATATATTCCATCAGTTCATCCCAGTGGTCTATTATCCCGTCGGGCTGCAGTGACGCCAGTTCTTCACGGCCGGCCAGCCCCCATGTTACACCCAGAGTACGGGCCCCGGCGTGCCGGCCGGTTAAAATGTCAAATCTGCTGTCGCCGATATATATCGCCCTGGAAACATGCGTGCCGAGGAGCCCCACAGCATGCAGCAGCGGCGCCGGGTCTGGTTTGTGCTTTAACAAATCATGAGCGGTAATGATTACGTCCATAAAACGGTCAATACCGGTAAAAGCCATGGTCTTTGCCGTGCCGGGCTTTCCCTTGGAAGTGACAACACCCAGTTTTATTTGCTTCTCCTTAAGGTTGCTCAACATGGCATAAGTGCCGGGAAAAAGAACGGTAAAACGATCAAGATCACGGTGGTAGTGTTTCTGGTAAAGGTCCTCAAAGCAGGACTCTTCTTTCCCTGTAAAATGTTTCCCGATATCCTTTAACGGCAGGCCGATCATTTTTTCAATACCTTTTTCATCCCACGGTATACCCATTTCATCGAACACATGCCGGTAGGTCCTGAATATCAAAGGCAATGAATCAACGAGTGTACCGTCCAGGTCAAACAAAACCGCTTCCGTCTGCAAAAATATCGCTCCGTTTCTAACTAGAGTTAGGCGCTGTCCTTTATAAGAATTAAAACAAATTAACAGAATTTACAGGATTATTCAGGATTAACGGATTTAATGAATAGATTTTTATCAGTAATCTATATTCCAAATGAGACGGGCTTATTTTATTTATGAATTTAATTATTTTTTATTTTTTAAAAATCCTGTTAATCCTTTAAATCCTGTTAATCCTGTCAGATTGTTTTAGATCTAATTTGCCCTGTCAAATTGTTTCAAAATTCCTTGATAAGTAGAGGTGTAAAGTCCAGAAAGTCTGCGCTAACCAGGTGGAAATCAATACCCCAGGCGTTTTCCGGCAGGCGCAGGCGCGCTGCCCCGCCATGCAGGTGGCTGTAAATAACCGTGCTCACCCCGTATTTTTGAAACATTTCAATAAATTCATTTTTTTCGTGGCTCTCAGCTGTGGGCATAAAATGAATTAAGACAATTATATCTCTAACCTTTTTCAAATCAACAGTTCCAAGAGAATTGTCCATCCGGATTAATTCCCTGCGGTATATCTTCATATCATCACTGGTAAAGCATTGTGAACCGGGGCACCACCACCCTCTGGAACCGCATATGGCGATATCACCGGCAAGTACGTGGTCATTTTGAATGACTGCCATGTTACCGGGCAGGACCGCCCGGACCTGCGTCAGGCTCTGCCACCAGTAATCATGATTGCCGGCCACACATATGACGGCGCCCGGCAGCAAGCCGAGAAATTCCAGATCAAACCTTGCCTCAGCAAGTTTTAAGGCCCAGGAAATATCACCGGGCATTAGGACTATATCACCTTTTTTTACTGTATTCAGCCAGTTTTCATAAATCTTCCTGTAATGTTCCCGCCATCCGTCTCCAAATATATCCATTGGTTTATACACCTCAACGCTGCCCCAGGCAGCAGGGTCAACCCTTTTACGAAAGGACAGATGGAGGTCCCCAATGGCAAAAAATTTCATTTTTATAGCATCCCCTTCTTGAAGCAAAAAAACATAAAAAAATACCTTGTAACTAAAATAATTTGGCTGTGGCCGTACTTGTCTAATCACAACAGCCATTCATAATTGCGTTTGCCGTAAACAATGCGACGAATCTGTACTATATCGTCCTTAATCACAAAAAACACCAGATAGTTTTCCACAATTAAATACCGGTATCCTTTAGCTTTCAATGCAATATCCCGGGCAAAGGGACACCGCTCCGGCATTTCTGCAAGGCTGCTGACTTTTTCTACAATCTTATCGTAGTATCTCAGTGCGGCCTGAGGCGACAGTGTATTGAGGTAGTTTACAATATCCTTTAAATCCATTTTAGCATAGGAATATATCCTAATTTTATATTTGCCCATGCACGCTATTCCTCAACTGCCTGGCAACCTCACGAAAATCTTCGCCCGCCTCACCGTTTGCTATTTCCGCCTCGGCCTCAGCAAGTTTTGCATATAGGTTAATCAATGCCTGTTGTCGCTCATAAGTTTCAACACTCATCACAACCATATCCCCGATGCCGTTCTTAGTAATAAAAACAGGCTCTCTTGATTTGCGGCAGAACTCTGAGATATCATTGGCGTTGTTTCTTAAATCAGAAATCGGTCTGATATTCGGCATATTCAAATCCTCCTATCGGTATTTATGAATAAATTATATCAGGATATTGAGAGGCCGATCAACTGCAAAAGTCCCCGTTATCGTCAATATCAAGCATTACGCCTGGAAATACCCTGGTGTATAAGGCCCGGCGGCCGCCCCGCAGTGTAGTATCTATAAGTCTAAAAACTTACAAAAAATAAAAACCGCCCAATAGCGGCGAGCTGTTTACTGCTCAAGATTTTTGCTGAGTATTTACGCTTAAGCAACGCATAGCAAGACCAGAACCATAGCGATAAAGCGGAAAGCAAATCCGCCCCATAGATGGTTGATGATGCCATAAATAGGGCTTCAGGCGTAATTATGATCCCAGGTTTTGGATTCTTTCTCTGGGTCCAATGATATTGGCGATCCTTACCCCAAAGTTTTCGTTTACCACTACCACCTCGCCTGTGGCTACCAGCGTGCCGTTAACCAGGATTTCCACCGGTTCATCCACAAGGCTTTGCAGCTCGACTACAGAACCAGGCGCCAGGCCCAGTATGTTTTTAATCGGCCACCTCGTTTTTCCCAATAACACAGTAACCTTTAAAGGGATATCAAGGATTAAATCCAGGCGTTGCTGGTCAAAACCTTGAGCCGCCGGTTCAGCCCTTGACGATGCGGAAGGAGTCGTGGCGGGATGAGGTATCATCGTTCCTGCTGCCGGCGGTTCATATAGCCCTGCCGGTTCAACAAATGCCGGAGGTTCCTGCACAACTTCCTCAATTTCAGTAAAATTACCGGCGCTCCTTTCATCCACGCCGGCGGATAATTCTTCAACCGGCTGTTCTTTTGCTTCCAGCGCGGGTTTATCATCGTGCGGCTGTATTAATTCACCGAGGATCAGGCCGGCTTCTTCCCTGGCGGTATCAAAGCCCATTACTTGCATAATATGGGTATCGAGTATATCTCCTATCTTCATATTAAACCAGACCACCACTACCGGCCCTTCCACGCCATATTCCGAGAAACCTGAATCATCAGCGTTGTAATATACTCTTGTTTCAGGCGGAGAAATATTTACAGTACGGTTAAACATCGTAGCCATTGAGGTGGAGGCTGTACCGATCATCTGGTTCATAGCCTCGGACGCCGCGCTTACGCTGATCTCATCTATTTCTTCAGATGCGCTTACACCTTCCCCGCCCATCATCAAATCAGCCAAAATGTTGGCGTCACTGACCCTAATAATTAACAGGTTGAACCCTGACAGACCTTCAGTGAAACGCACATGGATAGTCAGGTGCGGTTTTATGAAAGTGTCAAAAAGTTCTTCCAACGTTGATATTGTAATCTTTGGGCTGGTAATACTTACCTTCTGGTTCAGTAGTATGGACAGTGTGGTGGCCGCTGAACCCATGCAGATGTTGCCGATCTCCCCCAGGGCGTCCATTTCCTCCGCTGTTATATACTGCCCGCCATGCTGTCCCCCGGGCGGCGCCGTATCTCTCTCAGCGGGGGGTGCGCCTTCTCCGGCGATATATTCCTCTTGCTGCTCACCGGATGCGACTGTCTGCTCCTCTCCGGGCGAATCAGGCTCATTATTTTGCGCGCTCAAGAGAGCGTCAATTTCTTCCTGTTTTAAAAGTCTAGTCATCCTTTTCCCCTTCCACCAGCGCCGTAATTTGCACAGCAAGCTTGCTGCCGAGCGTACCAGCCTGCACCTTGAATTTCATCTGTTCTTCTATGTACATATCCATATCCTGGTCCACCCTTCTGTCCAGCAGCAACACATCTCCTTCCTGCAGCTGGAGAAAATCGTTGATGTTCACCCATGTTTGCCCGGCCAGGACCGTAAGTTCCACAGTGGGCAGGCCAAGCCAGTGGAACATTCTTTTCCTCTCCGCTTCGCTCAGGTCTGATGACGGCGGCCCGAAACGCCTTTGCAAAGAAAGATGGGAAACCACCGGGTCAAGCAGGGTAAAGGGAAAACAAAGGTTGATAAAACCTCTGGCAGTCTCGCCAACCTGTGTTGTAAAAGAGATTAAAGCTACAATTTCGTTAAATGAATATACCTGGTGCAGGTGGGGTGTGGTCTCCACAGATTCAATGGCCGGCTCGACCTGGACAATGTCCTTCCAGGCCAGGGCCAGGTTATCTAATATCTTGACAGCTAAGTTCCTGGCTACTGAAAGCTCTATGTCAGTCAGGTCACGGATGGTTTTGGGCGCCGTACCGCTCCCGCCAAAAAAGAGGTCTATCACCGGAAATAAAAAAACAGGATCCAGCTGGGCTATCGCGGTTCCTTTTAAAGGACTTAAAGAAAACACCACCAGCACCGTCGGGGTTGGAATCGAACGGATAAAATCTTCAAATGTCAATTGATCAACGGAAGCGACTTCAATTTGAATATCGCTGCGCAGGTAACCTGTCAAAAAATTGGATAGCAGGCGGACAAACCCGCCGTGTAAAACCTGCAGTGTGCGGAGCTGTTCCTTGGAAAATTTATTCGGGCGCCGGAAATCATACGGCTTGCAATCTAATTGTTTTTGGGAATCCTGCAACTCGCTCATATTTACCTCGCCGGTTGAAAGAGCGTCCAGCAAGGCGTCTATTTCATTTTGGGATAAAATATCCATAGTTTACCAACCTAAATTTATTATTATATTGCCTAACAAGTCCGCCGCCGTTTACCCGGCCCGGGCCAGTACCCTGCCGATAGCCTGCAGGATCCGGTCCTGCTGAAAGGGTTTTACGATAAAATCTTTCGCTCCCGCCTGGATAGCCTCCATTACCATGGCCTGCTGTCCCATGGCGCTGCACATGATGATGTTTGCGCCCGGATCGAACGCGCGGATAGCCTTGACCACTTCTATACCGTTCATTTCAGGCATGGTAATATCCATAGTAATAAGATCAGGTTTAAGTTCCTTATATAATTCTATCGCCGTCTGCCCGTTTTCCGCCTCACCGCAAATTTCATAGCCGTTTTTGATTAATATATTTTTAATCATCATTCTCATAAAAGCCGCGTCGTCGACAATAAGAATCCTTTTGCCCAAAGAAATCACCTCCCGTATCTATCAACACTCAACAGGCATGCCGAGGGCCTCGAACAGCCTGTCTAAAGCTCCTGTTTCCGGCAGCAGAAAAAAATGCCCTTTGATCTGGCCGTAGTTCTGCAAAAACAAAGTCTCAATCACAAGAATTTTATCACTCCAGGCGCCGCTGGCCGCAAAAGAAGCGCTCAGCACCGCCCCCAGCATATCGAAAGCAAACATCGGCACTGTGGTGATCATGTTTAAACCGGTCATATCGCCAATAGCATTGATAAAAGAGCCGGTTAAAACATTTCCTATTTCCGCTATGGCGGAGATCCCCAGATCATCAAGCCCGGAGGTAGTACCAAGTTCATATCCCATCAGCATGTCAATAAGGTTAAAAGTGCTTTGCTCCGAAAACACAAACATCACGGCGCCGGGAATGTCTCCTTCCAGACTTAAATTAGCACAGGATACAACCTCTTCTATCCCGCCCGTCAGGGCATATACCTGTTCAAAATCAAGGAACCTGGCCTTCGGCACATCTATTTCCACCCTCTTATTCAGTAAATCCGCAAGGGCTGTCGCGGCATTACCGAGTCCAATATTGCTGATTTCCTGAAGGGCGTCCATATGAATATATGAAATTGTGTCACCTGCAGTCAATATCCACCCCTCCCCTTTAGATCACCTTTATTTGCATACCTACAGCCCGGATGTAAACCAGCCCGCTGGCGGTGTCCAGGATCATTGTCCGGCCCCTGCCGCCTCCCACCTCTTCAGCGAGCACCCTGATGCCCAGCCCTTTTAATATGAATTTGGTCGTAACAATATTGCGGGCGCCAATATTTAACATAAACTTATCATTTGCCCCGGAAAACATTTGCGCCCCTCCGGCCATCTTGGCCTGCAGGTTGCTGACCCTGCCTCCCCGCCGCTTAATCTCCGCGATTAGCAGTGGTATGCCCAGGTCAGCAAATTTAGCGGGTTTCGTTACTTCACTGAATAAGGCGCTGTCGGGAAGCATAATATGCAGCAATCCACCAATCTTTGTCAGGGGATCGTATAATGTAAGACCAACGCATGATCCAAGGCCCATTGTAATTAAACGGTCCGGTTGACCGGCAACTTTTAATTCGGCAATACCTACCTGGATTTCCGCAGCAGGCGGCGCATACTCACGCCCGCTGTCCCGTACTGGCAAACCATGCACGCAAACCACCTTATTTCCGCAAATTGTTGGCCAGGCCAAACATCTCATCAGCCAGGCGCAAGATGCGGGCGCTAAAATTGTAAGCGCGCTGGACTTCGATCAGGCTTGCCATTTCCTCCGTAAAATCGACATTTGACCCTTCCAGGCAGCCCTGCTTGATCGCGCCGAAACCCTGACTGCCGGGGATCCCTTCCACAGCTTCTCCCACAGCTGAAAAAAGGTTTTTCCCTTCCGCCCGCAGCGCCGCGGCGCTGTTGAACTTATAGAGCTTAACCTGCCCCGCCCCGGTTATTCTTCCCGCATCATTGACACTAATTTCTCCATCGGCCGCTATGGTAATATCCACTGTGCCGGGAGGCGTCTCTATCCCATCCAGCCTGTAACCGGAAGGTGTCGTCATATAGCCGTTTGCGTCAAGGCTGAAGGTCCCGTCGCGGGTATACCGCTCCTCTCCATCCGGAAGGACAACCTTGAAAAACCCCTCTCCAAAAACAGCGAGATCCAGCGGCCTCTGTGTCTCGACTAGCTGACCGGGTCTTAAATTGTTTGTTATCCCGGATACTTTCACGCCGCTTCCCACCGTTAACATATCCTGATCCTGGCTGCCGGCGGCGACTGGAATACCGTTACTGCTAAATTCCTGGCCTACAAGCTCAGCAAAATCAGCCCTGCTCTTTTTATAGCCCGTGGTGTTTACATTGGCCAGGTTATTGGCAATGGTGTCAGTTTTTATTTGTTTGGCGTTCATCGCCGACGCAGCCCCGGCGATAGCGCGCAGCATAAACATCACCTCAATCTGAAAAAATTACCTAAACATATTGACAGGATTTACAGGATTATTTGGATTTAAGGATTAATAATTGTTATTAGTATAAACATTGATAGTACTAATTTTAAAGATTCTTGTTTAATTCCAAGTATATTCTTACCTCAAGATGTCAGTAAAAATGGTAGTAATGAATTAAAAATCATGTTAATCCTTTTTTTAAATCATGTTAATCCTGTCAGATTGTTTTAATGTTTTTATAAATTTTTATTATCTTACCTGATGCTGCCGACCTGGTTTACCGCCTTGTTGAGAATTTCATCATAGTTCTGGATAATCCTCTGGTTGGCCTCATAGGCCCGCATAACAGCTATTGATTGGGCTATTTCTTCAATGACGTTGACATTGGACATCTCCAGTTTGCCCTGTACAACAGTTGTGCCGGCAGCCTGCCCGGCGCTATCCGGGGGCGCGCTAAAAAGGGCTTCCCCTTCTTTGGTGAGGTCGCTTCGATCGGCAAATTCAACCAGCCGCAGCCTGTCCACAGCTGTCCCACCGGCATCAATTGAGCCATCGGCGGATACCGTGAAATTATCGTTCTCCACCCTTATTACGCCGGCCTCTCCAAGCACGTGGTATTTTCCGTTGAGCATAAGGTAGCCTTCATTGTCCACCTGAAAATTCCCGCCGCGGGTGTAATAAACCTGATCAGGATCCTCCTGCCCGGCAATCCTGACCACAAAAAAACCGGGCCCCATAATTGCTATATCGGTTAGATTTCCTGTTTCCTTAAGTATTCCAACCCCATAATCGGTGGCAGTCCCCGCTATTAAAGAACCGTTTCCCAGAGGTCCGATTGTTGTGACCGGGTTGTTTAAAGGCGGCCCCTCTGTGCGTTTGGGGCCTCCCTGCTGGATCAGAAGGTGTTCAGGAAAACTTTTCAGGAAGACCTCTTCTCTTTTATAACCAGGCGTAGAGGCGTTGGCCAGGTTGTTAGAAATTTTTTCAACCCTGGCCTGCTGTACATCCATACCAGCGGCGGAGCTGTATAGACCTCTGAGCATTCAAATCCTCCTTTGACAAATTACTTCCTCGCGCATTAGTAGGCTGCCCGTTCCAACTTGCTTCTCAACCCGTTCAGCGCTCTTGTGTGCAGTTGACAAACCCGCGATTCGGAGACGTCAAGGACCTTGCCGATTTCCTTTAATGTCAGTTCCTCCTGGTAATAAAGCGCCAGGACAAGGCGGTCTTTCTCCGGCAGTTCCTCAATAGCTTTTATAAGAAGTTGCCTGCTCTCTTCCTTCTCAACCAGGTCCAATGGATCAGGGCTGTCATTATCCTTGATCATATCCACCCACCTCACTCGTTCGCCATCAACCGCTGACACCGTTTCATCCAGGGAGGACAGGGAAAGAAGATTTACCTGCCCTTCCAGTTTGTACAGTTCAGTCAACGTTATCCCCATAGCGCCGGCCAGCGCTTCATGGGTGACCTGTTCCCCGAGCTCTTTATGCAGCCTTTCCTTGGTGGCGTTCAGCTGCTGAATTTTTTGCCACAAGGTGCGGGGGATCCAGTTTAATTTTCTTACTTCATCGATCATAGACCCGCGTACCCTGTTGTACGCATAAGTTTTAAAACTCACACCCAAATCGGGGTTAAACTTTTCCACGGCTTCCAGGAGCCCGAACACACCATAGCTCTCCAGATCCTCCTGGCTGATAAATGCGGGCAGCTTTACAGCCAGCCGGCCAGCGAGATATTTTACTAGAGACAGATGAGCCAGCACGATTTCATTTTTCAGACCCCCGTCCCTGGACCGGCGATATTTTCGCCACATCTCATCGGTGACAGCCATGTATTCACATCCCCCGTGTAATTAGGCGCCCTGCGGACTCAATAAAAACGCCTTTGCTCCGACATCCTCATAATGGTATACCGGACAATCAAATCCTGCTGCCTGGGGCTAATATCCGTGAACTGCACCGCTACCTTGTACATCTTGCGGTTTTCTTCCAGCCATGTCCGTACTACAACACCGCTTAATTCCAGGCATACCTTTTCTTTTTTAAAGGGAACCATTATTTTTAGTATAAGTTTCGTATTAACTGCAAAATTTTTTTTGTGCAGCAACTGTATCCCGCCGGCGCTTATGTCAAGACCACAACATTTAGTAAAGACAGGATCCTTGCCTTCAACAGGCATTTCCGCGCATAAAATGTCCAGCAAAGCGGATATCCTGACAAATTGCCTCAACTGCACCCTTTTATATTCAGCGGGCGGGGTCAGCGCATACATCGGTATATTGTCATAACGCCGCCCGATAACTCTTGTGTTGAACTCATACTTGGCGTCTTCAGTAACAAAAGATATAGTAAGATGATCATCTCTCTCTAAAACCAGCGGGTTTGTCTTATTAGTAGGGATAGAGATCAGCAATTCATCATCAGTGATATCCTGAACGCTGGCCTGGTACCAGTCATCCTGGTTTTCTAATCTCGTCACATGGACCTTCTGCTTAATCCGGATTCCGGTAATTTCAGCCATATAAAGCCTCCTAGCTGAATAAACCCATCAGTTTGGACCAAAATCCTTCTTGTGGGGTTAAACGGGCATTCCCTACAAGGAGTTCAGCTATCCTGGTTATACCCCGTGAAGCAGGTGAATTTCGGTTAGTTATGTAGTATGGCTGCTGTATTTTAACTGCCTGGGAAACCGACTTGTCGTCCGGCACCCACCCCAGATAATTAACTTTTATTTCCAGAAACCGGCCGGCAGCCGTGGAGATCCTCTCCAGAGTGCGCATGGCCTCTTTACTGTCCGCCGCGCGGTTGACCACTACATTTACTTCCGTATGCAGTTTAAAATTGGCCAGAATTTTGATCAGGGCATATGCGTCGGTCAGTGAGGTCGGCTCCGGTGTAACCACAATAATTACTTCCCCGGCGGCAGCTACAAAACCAAGCACATTTTTATTGATGCCGGCGCTTGTATCAATAAGAACAATTTCATCCTTATTGACAAACTGGTTAAACATCCTGAGCAGCTGCCGGCGGTGGGAGTGGTCCAGGTTGGCCATTTCCAGAAAACCTGATCCGCCGGAAATCACTCTAATGCCGCATGGCCCCTGAGCAGCAATTTCATCCAAAGTCATACCACCATAGAGGACTTCAAAAAGACTGTATGGAGGAGTTATCCCAAATAAAACCTCGGCATTGGCCAAACCCAGGTCCGCGTCAAAAATAGTTACCCGGTTACCCATTTTTGCCAGACAAATGGCTAAATTAACTGTTATTGACGTCTTGCCGACCCCGCCCTTGCCGCTGGCCACAGCGATAGCCCGGGGACCCCATAAGCCGCCTTCATTTTTAATTACATTCTCATGGTGATAGTCGTGACCTTTCCCATGATGCCATAATTTCACCAGGGTCAACCTCTCTAAACAATAATTTAGCAATGATATTCGGGTTCGCCTCAGTAATGTCATCGGGTATATTTTGGCCATTGGCCAGGTAAGCCACGGGAACGCCGGTTTTTAGCGCCAGGTTCAGAATAGAGCCGTGTGTTTCCGTCTCGTCGACCCTGGTAAATATAAACTTGCTAAAACCAACCCTGCGGAATTCTTCGGCTGTTTTTATCAAGTCATTGTTCTTTGAAGTAGCGCTAAGTACCAAAAAGTTACCCTGCGGTTCGCTCGAAACATTTAAAAAACTCTTTAATTCCAGCACCTGCCCGGTGTCCCAGGCCGATCGCCCGTCGGTGTCAATCAAAATATAGTCTTTGTCGTCATGGTTTTCCAATATTTTGGCAAGTTCGACGGGGGTCATAGCCACATTCACCGGGACATCCAGAAAATTACCGTAGGACTGCAGCTGGTCAAAACCCCCGATCCGGTATTTACTAATTCCCACCAGGGCGATCTTTTTGTTGTTAAAAATTTTAAATCGGGTGGCGAGCTTGGCCAGGCTGGTCGTCTTACCCCCGCCAGGCGGACCCATAAATGTTAAAATCCGCGGGCTATTTGCCGCCTGATAGGCCGGTTCAAGAAGGTTTACCACCTGTTTCAATAGTGAAAAATAAATGTGCTGCCCGTCAGGCTGATCTTTGCCCGCGCATTCCGTGGGGATCAGGCGTTCGACGATGTCGGCGCCTATATCCATGTCCAGAAGCATCCTTCTCCATCCGGCGCCGGGGCCTTCATTTAAACCCGCTTCTAACTGCCTGTTTAACATTTTTTCAAACAGGCGCCCCTTTTCTTCTTCGGATCCGTTTATCTCTTCAATAATCGGCCAGCCGGAAAATTTTTTTGTTGTCAGACTTTTTTTCAATTCCCTGGATAGGGGATCGAAATATTTCCATCCGGCGTCCTTTTTTGCGGCGGCATCAGGCTCCCTGTCAATATCAGGCTCGATAAGTCTACCCGCCGGATGGACCTCGCCCGTATCTCCACCAAAGATTATTTCTCCCGCAGATTCAGCGCTTGCTGCTACAGCCATCTGGGCCGGCGGGCAGCCAACATTTAGTTGGATTTCAGGTTTGTCATCCAAAACAGCGGTAATTTCTAGAAGACGCGGCGAAAAGAGTCCGATCAAGCCCCTGGCAGGAACTTTGTAACTACTGACAATTACCGCGTCGGATCCCAAATCCTCCTTGATCAGCCGGATGGCCTCCTGCATCTCCCTTACCAGATAACGTTTAATTTTCAATCAAGCATCACCGTCCCAATGGCCTCTATTTCAATACTAGGCGCTATCTCGTTCAGGGAAAGAACCGCCACGTTTGGCAGATACCTCTCTAATAGCCTTCTAAAAGGCAGCCTGGCCCGGGCAGAGCAAAGCACTACCGGCGGGAGACCAATAATTGTTAATTTCTCTATCGATTCCTTCAGCTTGTCCAGAATCCGCCTGGCCAGGCCCGGTTCCAGCACCGGGTAGGAACCAAGCTGAGTCTGCTCAATGGAGTCAACGATCGTTTGCTCCAGCCTGGGATGGAGAGTTAAAACGGATATCTTTGCGCCGGCGCCTATATATTGGCGGCATATGGTCCTGGCCAGGGACTGCCTGGCATGCTCCGTTAAATAGTCGGTGTCCCTGCTGACCCTGGCGCCGTCAGCCAGAGCCTCCAGGATACTTGCCAGATCACGGATCGGCACCCTTTCCCTGAGAAGGTTTTGCATTACCTTCTGGACTTCACCCAGGGTTAAAAGGTCGGGGAGCAGCTCGTCCACCACCACCGGGTTCCTTTCCTTGACCACGTCTATCAACTCTTTTACTTCCTGCCTGCCCAGCAGTTCATGGGCATACCGCTTGATCACTTCCGTGATATGGGTCACCAGCACTGTTGAGCAGTCTACCACCGTAAAACCGGTAAGTTCCACCCGATCCCGGTCCTCCGGCGACACCCACCAGGCCGGCAGGCCAAATGTCGGCTCCGTAGTGGCAATACCCTTTACCTGCAAATCCTGCCCCAGCGGGTCCATGGCCAGGTAATGGCCGGGCATCAATTCGCCTGACGCAATTTCAGCGCCCCGCAATTTAAATGAATAGGCGTTCGGGTTGAGCTGCAGGTTGTCCCTGATCCGGATCGGCCGGACGTAAATACCCATTTCCCCGGCGCATTGCCGCCTGACCGCGGCGAGCCGCTGCAGCAGGTCGCCGCCCTGTTTTTCATCCGTCAGTGAAATGAGATTATATCCTATTTCTATCTCCAGAGTATCCACCTGGAAATATGTGAATACATTCTCGGGCTCCTTCTTCTGCTCCTGGGCCTGCAGCGCCGCGGCCCGCTCTTTGTCCAAAATTTTTTCTTTATTATCCTTCCGGATCATATAATATGAATAATACCCCATACCGCCGGCCAGGGCCATAAACAATAAATTGGGCATGGCCGGGATTAGTCCCAGCACAAACAGCATACACGCGACGATCATCAATACCCTGGGATAATTGGTAAATTGCCTGGACAGATCCTTGCCGAAACTGGCGTCGGATGTGGATCTGGTGACCATAATACCGGTAGCCGTTGAAATCAGCAGAGCCGGGATCTGGGCCACCAGGCCGTCACCTATGGTAAGCATTGTATATGTTTGCACCGCCTGGAGCAACTCCATGTTTTTCTGGGCCACGCCTATTATAAAACCACCCAGGATATTAATCATGATGATGATTATGCCGGCGATGGCGTCACCCCTGACAAATTTGCTGGCGCCGTCCATAGCGCCGAAAAAATCCGCTTCCCTTTGCAGGCGCCTTCTTCTCTCGCGGGCTTCTTTTTCATTGATTAACCCGGCGTTAAATTCCGCGTCGATACTCATTTGTTTGCCCGGCATGGCGTCCAGGGTAAATCTGGCCGCCACTTCCGCTACTCTGCCCGCCCCGTTGGTTATTACCACGAACTGGATTACGGTAATGATGATAAAAACAACCATGCCGACGACATAATTACCGCCGACCACAAACTGCCCGAAGGCCGCGATCACTTTACCGGCGGCGGCGTGGCTCAGGATCAGCCTGGTTGCCGAAATATTCAGGGCCAGCCGGAAGAGCGTGGTTACCAGCAACAATGACGGAAAAACGGAAAATTGCAGCGGCTCTACGGTAAACATGGTAATCAGCAGGATAACCATGCCTATGGTGATGTTAAGGGTCAGCAGGATATCCAGGACACCCGGACTAAGCGGAACAATAATCAGCAGGACTATACTAATAATCAATCCCGAGATGACCAAATCGCTGCTTCTTTTTAAATAAGCCATAACCGCAAGCGGCGGAGTAGCCATTAATTACCTCCGTGGCGTAAAGGATAATAATTATCCGACTTAAGTATTAATTCTAATAAAAAAGGCTTAATCCTGTTAACAACGCCATGATTTGCTGGATTAACGCAAATATTACGTGGCTCTGTAATTCTCCCTGGCTTTCAGCCGGTGGACCATAGCCAGGATCTGCGCTACCGCCTGGTAAATTTCGATCGGTATTTCCTGGCCTATTTCGACCGCCTGGTAGAGAAAGCGCGCCACTTCCTTATCCTCGATAAGAGGAACCGAGTTTTTTCCGGCAATATCTTTAATTTTTTCCGCCAGCAATTCTGCGCCTTTAGCCACAACAACCGGGGCCTGCATTTCACCCTGCCGGTATTTCAAAGCCACAGCCAGGTGGGTCGGGTTTGTCACCACTACAGTAGCCTGAGGCACCTCGCTGATAATTCTATTCATAGACATACTGCGGCGCATTTCCCGCAGTTTGGACTTAATATGCGGGTCTCCTTCGGTTTGCTTGTATTCTTCTTTGACCTCCTGCTTGCTCATCATCAGGTTTTTTTTGTAATCGTAACGCTGGAACATATAATCAAAGACCGCTAAAGCGAGATAGGCCAGCGCGCCCCACCTGGCCACGCTGATAATGAAACCGGTAAAAGCGCTGTATATACCCTGGGCGGGCAGGTTGAAAACCAGCATCAGCTCGACGAGATTGGACTTGATCAGGTAAAATGTTATGCCTCCAATGAGAGCAAATTTTAATACGGACTTGACCAGCTCTACCAGGCTGCGGCGGGAAAACATCTTCTGCAAACCCGCCACCGGGTTCAAAACGTTGGGTTTTGGTTTCAAAGATTCAGTGGAAAAAATGAACCCGACCTGGGCGAGGTTGGAAGCCACCACTACCAGCACAGCCATCCCAAAAAACGGGGCGATCAATTTTAGTGTAAACAGCGAGGCATTGTTCAGGACCAGCAGCAGGTTATTTTCTAAAACCCGCGCCTCGGCCACACCGCTGAAATAGCTGGTAAAATACCGCTGCAGATCCAGTATAAATTGCTCCCGCACCATATACAGCAGCGTGATCATGGCAAGCAGAAGCAGCGCCCCTGTTAAATCGGCGCTTCTGGCCACCTGCCCCTTGCGCCGCGCTTCCTGCAACCGCCGCGGCGTCGCCTGTTCTGTTTTTTCCTGCGCGCTGCCGGCCATATTATAACTGCGCTTTCATCAAGGTATATAAATCCTTCTCAATCGTGCTGAATAAAAAACGGAGCATAGCCCCCAGCAAAGGGATAAGCAAACTGAGTGTCAGTAAACCGGCCGCTATTTTAATCGGAAAACCGGTTATAAAAACATTTATCTGCGGGGTGGTGCGGGCCAGAAAACCAAGGGTCAGATCGCACATTAACAGGACCGCCAGTATCGGCGCGCTGACTTTGAGGCCGATAGTAAAAGCGCCGGAAAATATTTTTACCAGCGTGTAGACGACCCCTCCGTCAAAAGAAGCCGCGCTAATCGGCACTATCTGGTAACTGCCGGCCAGTCCCATGATTAACGTATAATGACCGTCCAGCAAAAACCAGAACACCAGCGCCAAAAGATAAAGGTACTGGGCCAGCAGTGTGTTTTGCACATTGTTAACCGGATCAACCAGGTTGGCCATGGAATAACCTATTTGAATATCAATAAACTGCCCCGCCATCCTGATACTGTTGAGAATTATCGTAACCGCAGTCCCCAGGAGCAACCCAAACGCGGTCTCACTCACCACAGCCAGCCCGTAGCCCCAGGCGTCTCCGGGCACGCCGGCCAAGTTGTCCGGCGTGACCAACGGATAGGTGACCACAGTCAGGGCCAGAGAAAAACCAATCTTAAAAAACGCCGGTATCCCGCCAAAGGAAAGAAGCGGGCCGGAAACCAGGAAGGCCAGGGCTCTGAGGAAAACAAGAAAGAAAATTGACAACTGGCTCAAATCGGGCAAATTTCTTCCTCCGCTAGCGTATCAGATTTGGAATCTGCGTATACAAACCGGTGGTAAAGGTTATGGCGCTGTTCAACAGCCATGAACCAAGCAAAAGTATTACCAAAAACACCCCGATAATTTTCGGTACCATATTCAACATCTGGTCCTGTATCTGGGTGGTGGCCTGCAGGACACTGATTATCAGCCCGATTAAAAGGGCTGTGCCCATGGCCGGACCGGCAAGTATCAACACCAAAAAAAGAGCGTCCCGGGCCAGGTGGATCACAAAGGTCTGGGTCAACCCGTCTCACCTCTATCTAAAGCTCTCGACAAGAGACTTAACAACCAGATACCAGCCGTCTACCATGACGAACAGAAGCAGTTTGAACGGCAGCGCGATCATTATCGGCGGCAGCATAAACATACCCATGGACATGAGGATGCTGGCCACTACCATATCGATTACCAGGAAAGGAACGAAAAGCAAGAACCCTATTTCAAACGCGGTCTTCAGTTCACTGATCACAAACGAAGGAATAACCACATGCAGCGGGACATCTTCAGGTCTTTCCGGCTGTTCGATTTTGGCCAGGCTGATGAACAGCGCCAGGTCCTTTTCCCTGGTCTGCCGCAGCATAAAGTCGGAAAGCGGCCTGGCGCCCAACTGCTGGGCCTCCTCCTGGGTAATTTCGTTTCTTAAATAGGGTTGCACAGCCTGCTCGTTAACCTGTTTGTAGGTAGGCGCCATAATAAATATTGTCAGAAAAAGTGTCAGTCCGATAATTATCTGGTTGGCAGGCGCCGCCTGTACCCCCAGGGCGCTGCGCAGCAAGGACAGGACAATGACAATCCTGGTAAAGGAAGTCATCATAATCAAGAACGCCGGCGCCATGGCTAAAAGAGTCAGGAGAACCAAAAGCTTTACGCTGTCAACCACCTGCTCGGGACTGTCCGCCGGCCGAATGTTTAAATCAATAGCCGGCAGGGGCGCGGCGGCGGTTTCCCGGGCAAACAAAAAAATAACGGCTGCCACCAGAAATAATCCCAGGAACTTAACCCTCAATATTTTTTCCACCCTTACCATCACCGGCCATCCTGCCGGTTAACCTGCCTATAACGGACCTGCGTATGTGCGCAGCCTGCCCGGCCAGCCTGCGCAGTTTTAAAACTACCATATCACCAGTCCGGCCGGGCGGATTTTTTTTAACGGACGCGCCGCCGGCCGCCTGGCCCAGGTCGTAATCCTGAACAGAGTGCGGCGTTAACTCCACAACACCGGCAATTTCGAGCTCATTCATCTCCGGCAGCTCGCCCAGTTCCTTGACCAGGCTGATAGAATTTTCCTGATGGGCAAGAAGATAATAAACACCGCCCAGAGTAACCAGGCTCAGCGCCGACTTGGGTCCCAGGGGAAGCTGTTCAACCAGCCTCATCCGGCGGTTCCCGGCAGTCGTTGCATATCGCCTGGCCAGACCATATTTCAAAACCAGGTAGATTAACCCCAGTACGATGGGCAGGGTCACCAGCATACGTACCACAGCCCAGACCAGTTCGCCGCTCATGTCAATCCCTCGGTCAGTTTTAAATGGTAAGAACGCTTGACGGAAAGTATCCTCACACCAAAATTGTCATTAATAACAACAACCTCACCCCGCGCGAAGCGCAGCTGGTTCATTATTACCTCGACTTCATCGCCTACAGCCTTGTTCAATTTAATTACGGAGCCCGGGGCCAGGCCGAGCACTTCCTTTACTTTAAGGCTGGCCTGGCCCAGTTCCACACTTAATTCAATCTGGACGTCTTCCAGGTGGGACACGCTGGTTGAAACCAGGTTAATCCCCTTTACCGGCTGCAGGTTGGGAAACTTGACCCTTTTAACACCGTTCCCGGCAGTGTTCCTGCGGGATAGAAATGATTTAATTTCCTCTTCGGTCAACACAACCTGTCCCTCCCCGAGTAATCAAAATGAAAAAGCGCCCTCCCGTCCTACTGGATCAGGAAGTCAGTGAAAAATACCCCTGATATCTCACCTGACTCAAGATGGCTGTTGATTTCCTCAATAATACTGTTTTTAGCGCCCCGGCTGATTCCGCCGCACTGACCTCGGTATATGTCTTGCTGCGCAGGGCTGTGATAATGGCGTCCGCAACCGTGTGCCTTTTCTTTTGTAATTCCGCGGCCAGCCATTTGTCCCTGGGGTACTCGATGACTACCTTTGTCCTGAGATAATGGCTGCTGCCGCTGAGGTTCACAATCAGTTCACCCATATCCAGGCTCTCGTTCGGCACAGTTTTCTTAACCTTACCGGCCGGGGCGTATGGTTGGCTGAAATAGGAATAGGCGCCGGCAAATGATCCGGCCAGGGCTGCCAGCACAACTATAATTATCAGTATGTTTTTTTTCTTTTTCGACAAGGTTTTTGCACCTGCCTTTTTTCACTGCCCACATTGGGTAACTCGAATTTTAGCTAGATACCGCCTGCTGTTCTGACTCCCGCTATAAATTAGCGCTTGACATTCAGCAGTTCCTCCAGCATTTGGTCCGACGTGGTAATAGTCCTGGCGCTGGCCTGGTAGCCCCGCTGGGTGATGATCATATTGGTAAACTCATCGGTCAGGTCTACGTTGGACATCTCCAGGTAGTGGGAACTGATGGACCCATACCCGTCCACGGTAGGTTCACCTAATCTATCACCTATGGGTTTGCCGCTGGCAGCGCTCTGACGAAAAAGGTTTTGTCCTGCCCGCTCCAGCCCGTCCTGGTTGGGAAACATGGCCAGGCCGATCGTGAAGGGACCCAGGTCATTGTCATTAAGATCTTTGCCGGTAATGATACCGGCCTCGGAAATGCTCAGCGTGGCCACCCCATCCGTGCCCAGCGATATTATGCCTTCTTCGCTGTCCAACAGGTAGTAGCCGTTCGAGTTTACCAGGTTGCCTTCGTTGTCGATGTAGAACACGCCTTCCCTGGTATAGAAGGTATTTGTTTCTAAGTCGGGCGAGTTGCTCTTTGAAACCGCAAACCAGCCGTTGCCCTGGATGGCCAGGTCGAGGGTGCGGCCCGTCGATTGCATGTTTCCCTGCCCCATGTTGCTGGTGACGCTGGAAACCGACATGCCCATTCCCACCTGGGACGGGCTAATTCCGCCCAGGTCGGCGTCGGCTGCGCTGGCGGAACGGATCGCCTGGTAGAGGGTGTCCTGAAAATTTGCCCGGCTGCTTTTAAAACCGAAGGTATTGACGTTGGCGATGTTATTGCCGATGACGTCCATGCGTATCTGGTGGTTTTTCATGCCCGATACTCCGGAGTAAAGGGATCTAATCATTATACATTTCCTCCTTTTTTGTGGGGCCGCTTCAGTCGTTCGGCGGCCGCGCAGCCTCCTTCCGGGCCGGCTGCATATTAGTAGTTAGTGGTTGGCCGTTGGCCGTGAGAAATCAGGTATTCCTCTTCGGTCTTTTTGACTGCACACGTCTCATATCTCACGACTCATTTTACGATGACGGCGCTGTCGATGTTGGTAAATACATGCTCCCGCGATGACTTGCCGTCCAGGGCGGTTACTACGGTTTTATTGCGCACGCTGGCAACCAGGGCCAGGTCGCCGTATATAATCAGCGAATCCCGTGACCCTTTGGCTGCGGCCTGACTCATAGCCCTGCTGATTTTGGCCAGGTCTTCGCCGGCCAGCGCTATGCTGCGCTCTTTAAGACGCTTTGCCGCATGCGCCGAGAATTGCAGCCCCGGGCTTTTTTCCAGCTCCTTTTGCAACGCCTTTTGAAAAGCGTCGTCGTCTCCTTTTACGCCCGCGGCCCTGCCGCTGGTTTTCGACTCCGGCAGCTGCGGCCTTACTGGCTGTATTGAATTGATATCCCTGTGCATATCCCACCACCCCGAATTATAGTCTTTCGTGATATTTGTTTTAAATCAAGGTTGGCCTGACGATTCGTTTGCAGGATGCCGGGGCTGCTCTAAATTGTCGCCGGCCGGCTCATCCGCTTCGATCAGGGTTATACTGTCTATGCCGTACTGGGCGCCGCCTACAAACACCTTTACACTGTCAGCGCCGACCGCTACTTTTTCAATGGTTCCAGAAACTGTTCCATCCGCTGAGCTGATTTCAACCCGCTTACCTATTAAAGCCGACGCCTGGATCATCTCCTGGCGGCGCCTCATCTGCTGCATTTCGTTGTTCAGGTTGGCAAGTTGTTCGAGACTGCTGAAAGTGGCCAGCTGGGCGACAAATTCGCTCGAATCCTGCGGGTTCATAGGATCCTGATTTTTTAACTGCTCCACCAGCAACCTTAGAAATGCATCCCTGTCAAGTGACTTTGTTACCACCCTGGACGGATCACCGGGCTGTCTATACTCATCACCGGCCGCATTAACCTGCATTTTTCATCCCTCTTTTAAATTAAATAGTTTACACCCGGGTATTCTGAATCCAGCCGGCAATAATTATCCGGCTCCAGATTTGACCGTGAGGCAGCGGCGCCGGGGCGACTGTTTGGGAAATATTCAGCCCGCCTGTTTCCATGCGCCGTCCGATTGCCCGCGCCGCCGTCGCTGTTTTCACCGCCCACGAATACAAACGCCTGGTTCAGGGTCAGTTCCTGCCGGCTCAGGCTTTCCCTCAACTGCTGGAGGGAACCCTGCAAAATTTCCTTGACGTGATCGCTGCCGGTGTAGAAATGGGCGTTCAGCTCACCGTTGCGATAATATATCCTTATTGTGAGCTTGCCGAGGCTCTCCGGCTCCAGCTTGATCTGGATCCTGGCCGGCTCACCTTTACGGGTGTCGTAAAAATGCTTAATTTCCTGTAAAACCACGTCTTTCAGTTCCGGCAGGGTCACGGCCTTAAGGTTTCTGGCTGAGTCCGGCAGTGCCCCCGCGGCGTTTATTTGCGCCGAATCGGGCTTAAACGCGTCTCCCTGGGTACTATTTAATCCTTCGCTCTTGTTTTTAGCTCCTCCGGCGGGGCCTGTCTCACCGGCCACAATTTTCCCCGAAAGCGCATCATTTAATTTCCCCACCACCTTTTCAGCTTCACCCGCACCGTATCCCGGTAGTGTTTGGGCCATGGTTTTTACCTGTTCACTGGTGGTCCGGGCGTTTGCGTCAGGGGTGATAATTGCGGCAACTGTTTTTTCAGACGCAGTTTTTGCCGCATTGTTTGAAAGGCCGGGCGGCGCTGCCCTGGCAGGCTCCTCCCCTGCTGTAATATTACTGTTTGGGATGGTGTTTAATTTCCCCTCCACCTTTTCAGCTTCACCCGTACCGTATCCCGGTAGTGTTTGGGCCATGGTTTTTACCTGTTCACTGGTGGTCCGGGCGTTTGCGTCAGGGGTGATAATTGCGGCAACTGTTTTTTCAGACGCAGTTTTTGCCGCATCGCTTGCCGGCCCGGACGGCGCTTTCCCGGCAGGCTCCCCCATTACAGTAACATTCCTGTTTGGGATGGCGTCCGGCAAAACGGCTGCAGCCCTTTCCTGCCCGCCGCCGGTCCCGGCTGCCCCGGCGAAAAATGACAACGGCTTGCCGGCATTTTCAATTGACGGCAATCCCTTTGTTGAGCCGCCAGGCGTGGTAGCGTCCTGCCCCGGCGCAAGGTTTTCCGGCGCCGGTCCCGGCTTTTTCAGCGCTATCTCTGCATTGCGGCCGGATGCGGCGGGAGATTCTTCGCCGGCCTGATCTGTTTGCGGCAGCATTTGGGCCACACCTGCAATAACACCCTTTGCAACCGCTGTATCCGTTATCTCCTGCGAATTTTGCTCCTGTGCTGTTTCAGGCGCGGTTTCTATTTGTGCCGCGGCAGCCAGGGCGTTTGCGTCAGGTGTGAAAGTTCCGGCAAATGCTATCTCAAGCGCTGTTTTTTCCGCATTGCTTGTTAACCCGGGCGGCGCTGCCCCGGTATCTCCCTCTACAGTAGCGCTAATGTTTGGGATGCTGTCCGGCAAAACGGCTACAGCCCTTTCCTGCCCGCCGCCGGTCCCGGCTGCCCCGGCGAAAAATGACAACGGCTCGCCGGCATTTTCAATTGACGGCAATTCCTTTGTCGGACCAAACAACGCCATTACCGCAGCCATGGCCATGTCAAAACCACCTGAGCCTGGCCGGCCGGCGGAGGCTTTCGCGCTTCCTTTGGCGCACCGCGCTGTTTCATCAACAATTGTGATTTGCAAATTTTCACCTCCTTTCAATATTTATTTTTATGGAAGGAGGGTTCGCCTCCGTTTTCCCATTTATGCGACGCGCCTGCTAAGATCTTTCACCTGCTGAACGGAAATGGCTATACAGGGCCATTTCATCGACTAGCTTTTGCTCCATGGCTTCTTCCGCGCGATGGTAATTGTAAAGGTGCTTGTCCTTGATTTTTTCTATGGCCTGGCGGTCCTGTCTGGCTTGTACAGCCTTTTTGCGGGTGTCTTCAACTTCCTGCGCCGCCCTGTTGACGTCTTCTTTCTGGCCGGTAATTTTTTCACTCAATGATTTCCGGTAAAAAGAAAGGTGCATTTCCGCAAACACGTCAATATCGTCGCCTTTATTTGGCGTCAGCGATTGCTCCAGGCATTTTTCCGTATGCGCCAGCACGGCCAAACGCTTGTTGTGTTCACTGCGGGCCAGGAATAGCTCCTGTTCCGCCGCTTCTTCTATGGCCCGGCGCTGCGACAGGACCGGCTCGAGATGAAATTTAAACCTGGCTATTACCGGTCACCCCTTTTCCTGCAATAGATTTCAGGAGTTCCAATGTTTGGCTGTATTCAGTATATTCATACAAATCCTGCCTGAGGAAGTCAACTATCCTTGGGTAGACAGCAATGGCCTCATCGACGCACGGATTTGAGCCGCTTACATAAGCGCCGATATTAATCAAATCCTCAGTCTTCTTGTAGGCGGCCAGCAGATCACGCAGCTTCCCGGCCATTGCCTGGTGTTCCTTCAAAGTAATATCCGGCATCAGGCGGCTCACGCTGCCGAGCACGTCCACCGCCGGGAAATGGTTGGCAGCCGCCAGGGAACGGGAAAGTATAATATGTCCGTCAAGAATCCCCCTGACCGCGTCAGAAATCGGTTCATTGAAATCATCGCCGTCGACCAGCACTGTGAAAAAAGCGGTTATGGATCCGTTGTGAGACATGCCGGGCCGCTCCAACAGCCTGGGCAGCAGCGCAAACACTGACGGGGTGTACCCCTTGGTGGCCGGCGGTTCTCCAATGGACAGCCCTACTTCCCGCTGGGCCATGGCGAACCTGGTCACCGAATCCATCATCAGCAGGACATCCTTGCCCCGGTCGCGGAAATATTCAGCGATCGCGCACGTGACAAAAGCGCCTTTCAAGCGTACCAGGGCCGGCTGTTCCGATGTCGCCACCACCACCACGGATTTCGCCAGACCCTCCGGCCCCAGGTCCGTCTCAATAAAATCAAGGACCTCCCGGCCTCTTTCGCCAATCAGCCCGATTACATTTACGTCGGCGCTGCTGTATCTTGATATCATCCCCAGGAGCGTGCTTTTCCCCACACCGCTGCCCGCGAAAATGCCTATTCTCTGGCCCCGGCCGCAAGTCAGCAGGGCGTCCACGGCGCGCACCCCGGTCGACATTACTTCAGTAATCCGCCTCCTCATCAGCGGGTTGGGCGGGCGGTTGTTGACGGGGTACTCCGTAAAGTCGCCCTCCAGAGGGCCATTGGCGTCCAGCGGCTCGCCCAGCCCGTTTAAAACCCTGCCGAGCAGCTGATCCCCGGCCATGACATTAAATGGTTTGCCGGTAGAAATAACTTCACATCCCTGGTAAACCCCCCTGAGTTCGCCCAGCGGCATCAGCAGAGAAATGCCGTCGCGGAAGCCGACCACCTCGGCCAGGATCGGCTCGTCCTCACCCGGCGCCATAATCTCACAAACCTCGCCGATGGGGGCGTTAATGCCATGCACCTCTACTGTCAGCCCGATCACCCGCGATACCTGGCCGGTGACCTTGATCAGCCTTGCTTTCTTCACGCGGTTACGCCATTGAGAAAGGTCTATGGGGGCGCTCTGCAAAATGATCACCCTCTTGCTAGTTTCTTAGAAAGATTATTGCTCCTTACCGTACAGAGCCTTGAGAAGAGCCTCGCGGCGTGTCTCCATGGTGGCGTCTACCCTTCCCTGTTCGGTTTCCACTTTGCAGCCACCCGGCCCAATAGCGCTGTCGGGAAAAATATGGAGCAACCCCAGGGCCGGAAGAAGGCTTTTCAGTTCATCTATTTTGCTTTCAACAAGCGCCAATTCTTCCGGATTTACATACAAAACAACATTAAGCCTGTCTGCCACCAGGCGGATTGATTCCGCCGCCACACCTAAAATTATTTCTTTATCCAGGGTTAACTGGGCCGATAGGAGCTTTTCGGCAATTTCCAGGGACAGGTCTATAATCTCCTGTTCAAGGGATTCTATGGTACTGCGGCGGTGCTTTTCCGTCCGGACTAACGCGTCGCGGGCCTGATCCAGCGCGTCCCGGGCCTGGGAGATCAAAGCCGCTGTCTCCTTCTCCGCCTTCGCTATTCCCTCCCGGTAGCCCTTGTCATAACCATCCCGCCGGCCCTTGTCATAGCCTTCCCGGCTTCCCTGCTGAAAGCCGTCCCGGTGAGCTTGTTTTTTAATCTGCTCGCTGTCCTGCTGTGCCTGGCGAATAATCTCGTCCGCCGTATCCCCTGCCTGTTTAACAGTATTTTCCGCTTGAGCCAGCGCCCAGGCCTGAAGATTTTCGCCGTCGCTGGTAGTCACATTGACTTCGCCTTTTATTTTAGCCAGCTGTTCCAGCGCCTTTAAGGGGAACGCCTGTATAACTCCCTTACGCACGTTCGCGCTCTTAATTATGTTAAACGATGATGACATCTTCGCCACCTCGCGATATTACAATTTCACCGCTTTCATCCAGTTTGCGGATGATAGTAACCACCTTCTGCTGGGCCTTTTCTACTTCCTTCAGACGCACCGGGCCCATAAACTCTATTTCCTCCCTGGTCATTTCAGCCGCGCGCTTGGACATATTCTTGTAGATCCGTGCGTTGACTTCCTCGTTGGCCCCCCGCATGGCCAGCGCCAAATCCTTTTGATTAACCTCTCTCAGTACCCTCTGGATAAAGTTGTCCGGCAGGGTGGCCAGGTCCTCAAATACAAACATGCGTCTTTTAACTTCTTCCGCCAGGACCGGATCCTCTCTCTCCAGACCTTCCAGAATAACTTTCTCCGCACTCCGGCTCACCCGGTTGAGTATGTCGACCAATGACTGCACACCGCCCACAACAGTCTGGTCCTGTTGAGCTACCGATGAAATTTTCCGTTCCAGCAAAGCTTCCACGTCACGCACGATATCGGGCGTGAAACGGTCAATGATCGCTATCCGCCTGGATATTTCGCTCTGCAGCTCAGGCGGCAGCATCCCCAGGATAATTGCGGCCTGTTCGGGGGTAAGATGCGCTAGAATTAAAGCAATAGTCTGGGGGTGCTCTTCCCTGATAAAGTTATAGATCTGCTTGGCGTCCGTCTTGCGCAGTGAACTGAACGGAATGGCTTTCATGTTTATAGTAAGCTTGTTCAGTATCTCCGTAGCCTTCTGGTGACCCATAGCCTTTTCCAAAAGTTCCTTGGCATAGTTCAAGCCGCCGTGCGTCAGATAATCCCGCGCTTTCTGCAGTTCCATAAACTCGTCAATTACCGCGTTTTTTACCTCTGCCGGGATTTTAATCATGTTGGATATCTCGTGGGCAATCAGCTCAATATCATTTTGCGAAAAATCAATTTTCAGCACCCGGGAAGAAAGGTCGGAACCCAATGCGATTAAAAGCACCGCCGCCTTTTGGATACCTGTTAGCTTTAACAACTGTACTGCAGCCCCCTATTCCCTGATCCAGCCCTTTAAAAGTTCGGCAATGTCTTCAGGTTTTTCTCTGGCTAAATCTCTGACTTTCTGCTGTTTATCATCTTTAAAGAGAGGAGCCTCTGCAGCCTCTATTTCTTTCAGCGCCATCAACGGTTCCTGCTCTTCAATAGTGTCAGGAGTGTCAACCCGCTGCGCGCGCCTTCGCCACAATATGAATATTATGAGAGCGAGGACCACAGCCAGGGCAATACCGCCGATCACGGCGTACTTGTAAAGCTGTTCCCTGGCCTTGGCTCTGGTTTCAGCCAGCGCCATCTCAGCCTCGATTTGTTTCTGGAACGTATCGTCAAAAACCATGCTGGAAACATTTATTTGGTCTCCTCTGTTCTCGTCAAACCCGATGGCCGCAGCCACGACATCCCGGACCTTCCGAGTGTCCACGGGGCCGTCCGCCTCACTGACTGCGACAGCCGCAGACAAGCGGCGCACATTTCCCGGCGCATTGATTACAGTTTCCTGTACTGTGTTGACCTGGTAGTTTGTTTCGTTTTCTTCCCTGGTGTAGCTCGTTGAACCGCCGCCGGCGATAAAAGGCGTAGTCGTCACATTGGAATCCGTACCCGGCGCCCCCCCGGCCTCGCTGCCTGTCCCGCTTTCCCTGACGGTATGCTCGCTGATAACCAGCCCGTCCGGATTGGTTGAGGTTGTGCTGGTGGTTTGCTGCTGATTGAAGTCCAAATCAGCGGTAACCATGGCCACAGCCTTGTCCTGGCCCAAAATGCGGGTGAGCATCTGCTGCACCCTTTTCTCCAGCTCCCTTTCATACTCTCTCCGGGCCTGCTGCTGTTCCAGCGCAGTCCTGCTCATAACTGCCTGTGGATCGCTTGTATTCAGGTTGTCGCTCAGAACATTTCCTGCGGTGTCGACAATATGTACGTTTTCCGGTTTTAGCCCTTCCAGGCTGCCTAACAAAATATCACAGACGCCCTGGATCTGTTCTGTCTTCAACTGTGCCCCGGGTTTAATCTTAAGGGCCACGGAAGCCGAAGGGGTACCCTGAATCAGCGCCGACAAATACGCTCTTTTGCGGTATTACCAGGTGTACCCTGGCCTGCTCAACCCCTTCTATCTGGACAAGAGTCCTGCGCAGTTCCTCCTGGAGCGCTCTCTGGTAAACCACCTGCTGCTCAAAATCAGTCTGGCCGAACTTGCTCTGGTCAAAAAGCTCAAAACCCATCCCGCCGCCCAGCGTCCCGCTGCTGGCCAGCTTGATCCTCGTTTCATAAACATGGGCCTCCGGCACCATGATAGTTTTGCCCTGATCAGCAAGCTGGTATGGAACATTCAGGGTCTTTAGCTCCTCTATAATGATCCCGGCGTCTTTCGGTTCCAGGCCTGTCAGCAGGGGCGCGTAAGGAGGCTGCGCCAGCAAATTACCGATAAAAAATATTGAAACGACAATACCTGCCGTCACCAGGGAGGCAATTATTTTTTGCGTTTGGCTTAGAACCTGCCATCTTTCCTTAAACCTGGCCAGAAGCATGGCCGGGGTTAATTCCAATGCAAACCACCTCATCCTTTCAAAAACGTGCGGCTAAAGCAGCGCCCTCAATTTGCGGGTACATTCCTCATCTTTTGCAGGCGGGCCTTTAGCCCGCCATTCCGACCGGGGACATTCCCCAGCCACGTTTCAACCGGGTACATTCCCCGGCGGCAAAGTCAGCTCCTAGCAGAGGTGTGTCCCGTTCCGCTTTTGAGGATAAACCAGCGGGATAAATCCCGCCGTAAATTTTGACCTTGAAATTATCGCGTCGACAATTGAGTGGCGCCAGACGGGGAAATGGTAACGCGAGGGACATTCCGACCGGGGACATTCCCCGGCGGCTAAGCCGGACCCCGGACAGAGGTGTGTTCTCCGTTCCGCTTACACTTGCATCCGCAGGATTTCCTGATAAGCCTCAATGACCTTATTTCTCACTTCCACAGCCAGCTGCATGGATAGTTTTGCTTCCTGCATGGCAATGGTAACCTGGTGGATGTCCTGCACTTCACCGGTAAGAAATTCAAGGGAAAGATTGTCAGCCTTTATCTGTGTTTCGTTAAGTTTCTTTAAAGCGCTGTTTAAAACTTCTGAAAAAAAATCTTCCCTGCCGGCGCCCTGTTTTTCAGCGGCCTTCTCAGGCAGGAGAGGGATATTCTGAACAATTGAAGATATCTCCATCAAAAAGCCTCCTTCCTACCGGGGATTTACCTCATTGGGGACATTTCTCGTCCCCCCTGGCGCCTACCTGCCTATTTCCAACGCTTTCAAGGCAATATCTTTTGCGGCGTTCAGGGCGGTGACGTTGGCCTCGTAGGCCCTGGTGGCGGAAATCGCGTTAACCATTTCATTTACTATGTTGATATTGGGATAAGCAACGTAACCATTTTCGTCGGCAAAAGGATGGCCGGGCTCGTAGGCCAAACGGGGCTCGTTTTGGTCCGTGACAACTCTGATTACATGCACCCCCGCCCCTTTGTACCGTAGCCGCAGGGCGCCATTTTCCCCCGCCTGTTCAAGCATCTGGGCAAAGATCGGGATTTTCCTGCTGTAAGGGGGATTAGCCGGATCATTGGGCCTGCCCGCGCTATGCATATTAGCTATGTTATTAGCTGTGATATCTAATCTGAGCTTCTCCGCCGTCAGACCGGACGCGCTAATTGCAAAGGAATCGAAAACACCCATTTTTTACCTACCCCCGGTGATAACGTAACTCAGCAGCGAGATACGTTCGCTCAACTCTCTCGCTGTAACCTGATACCCGATGCTGTTTGCGGCAAGGTTTGTCATTTCTTCGTCTATGTCAACATTATTTCCGTCCTCGCGCATAGATGTCGCCCGGTTGATCTGTACCTCCGGTCTTAGTTCCGCCAGGCGGGGCGCCGCCCCGTAATGCCTGGGATCAGTAGTGATTAGATTAATGGTGTCCCGCCCCAGGGCTTTTTTCAATAAACTTTCAAAATTTAAAGTAGATTTTTTAAAATTCGGCGTATTAACATTGGCAATGTTGTTGGCAATAACTTTTTGCCGCAGGGACTCCGCATCCAGTCCCTTCCTTAAACCAACAAACACCTGGCTCGCAAATAGTTCCATGCCGGCGCCTCCAGTCTATAGATTATAAAACCAAGCCTAATAGAAAGGGCTTGGTTAAATACTAAATCCCAGCAACTCAGCCGCCCTGGCCAATCAATCACGAATTAGAAATAAAATATTGGCTTTAGGCCCGTAGCTTTGCGTCCCTCCCTTTCGAAAGGTTTGCCCTTTTTGAAAAAATATTTAATTGTAAAGGCATGTTTTCCTAATTTCATTCAATGCATTCTACAAGAAATAATAAAATCCTGCAGCTAAAAACGATATTTTTGCAAAATATTCTAAAATATCTATATAAAGTTACCATCTTATACAAAATTTGTCAACTAAAGTAAAAAACCGGGCCCGGTCGAAGGCTCAGTCATTCTTTAAATTAAAAGCCCGTATGTTTGCTTTTTGCCGGTTTTTGCCGGGGCGCGATTTATATAAACCTATCGAATAAGATACCCAGCATTTTTTTTACGTGGGCCACAAAATCCAGGACACGCTCAGGCGGGATCTCGCGAACAACAGAGTCGTCCTCGGTATTAATTACCTTAACCAAAATTTGACCGCTTTCCTCATGGATGGTGAATCTTAACTCGGTGTTATATGTTTCCATGGTTTTGTTTAACTGCTCAACTGCTATTCCCAGTTTCTGATTGGAGTAATCCTTTGCCCCCGGCTTTGCCTCAAGCGGAATATTTATTTCATTATCTATAGCGGCTCCTTTTCCCACAGACTCCCGCTTAACCATGGCATCCTGTGTGATGGGCGCGTGGTTATTTCCGGTGTTTAAGACTTTCATTTTAAATTGCCCCTTTTTATTTTTTATTGTCAATAAAATAACCATTGGCCTGGGCAATCCCGCCCCGGTATGCTTTATATGATCCCTTTCTTTGATTTATTAATTTAATCTTGCTTTTTAAATTGTGATACTCATCGCTAACCATCTTGCGGTTTTGCTCCTCCAGTTTCCTTATTTTTTCTGCAAGTAATTGCGCCCTTTCCCCTAATATACGGATTCCCGCAAGTATTTCCGCAAATAATTTTTCTGACTCTTCTCCCCCGGTCCTTTCCGGACAATTTGCTATTTCCTTTTCCAGTGGGAATAGTTCGGCATTGATTTCATCAATACTGTTGATTTGCTCCTGTTTCCTGTCTATTATCGCCAGAAGATCGTCAACCTTATCCGGCAGCCGGATTTTTGACTGCTCTACAGTGGTTTTATATATTTGTTCCATCAGCTTTATCTTCTTCTTCTTTAAATCATAAATTCTGTTGAGCAAATTGACGAACCCCCTCCCAGCTTCGTTATAGCCCCAAAGCCACTGGCGGCGCGGCAATCCTTATTGCCTCCTGCCACGTTTCCCGCAAATCTGAAACTAAAGCCAGTACTTCAGCCAGAATCACCCTGTCTTTTTTTATGTTGGCCTCAATCAAACGACGGTTCATATATGCGTATAATGAATATAGATTGTTTGATATCTCGTAATCCATATTCAATGTATCACTCAAATAGGCTATTATTTCCTGCGATTTTATTATCGCTTTATGGGCCTCCTGCAGTTTACCTTCTTCAATAAACTTGGTAGCCTGTTTGATGAATTTCACCGCGTTTTCATAAAGGATCAGGGTCAGTTTACCCCTGTCCGCGCTTTTGATAGAATTTTGCTGGTACTGTTGATAGGGATTGACATTGTACATGCAAACACCCTCCTGTTGGTTTTCAAAATATAGGCGCGAACGCACACGGCCCTGGCCGCGGGCAGTTGACTATCCGCCGCCGCGTATTTATTGCTGCTTGTTGCTGAACAGGCCAGACAGCCAGGCGCTTTGCTGGTTCATTTTACTTAACGCCGTCTCCAGCGCGGCAAACTGCTTGTAGTACCTGCTTTCCAGCATCTGCAGCCGGTCATCCCAGGAATCGATCTGTTTTTCATACCCGGCAATTTCTTTTCCCATAAAACTGTTATCCACAGAGCTAAAGGAACTGTCGGCGCCGGCTTTGTCGATAAGCTGGTTGATCCCGGCGCTTATGCTGTCATACAGCCTTGCAGCCAGGCCTTTCCCGCCATCCACATCCGAATTTTTTGTAAATAGTTCCATTACAGCACCGGGGTCGGCGGTTATGGCTTCTCTCAGCCTGTCCTCTTTAATGTGCAGCTTGCCCCTTTCCATGTAATCATCACCGGTGGTTATACCTATAGCGGCCAGACTGTTATAGTCCCCGCTTACTCCCTGGACACTGGCGAAAGACAGGGCGATGCGCATCCTGCCGACGATTCCGTCTAAAAGGATGTCGTTGCGCAGCAGGCCGGCTCTGGCTTTTTCCTCCCACTTTTTTTCCTGGTCGTCAGTTAATTTCTCACGTTCCCCGTCGGTAAGGGGCAGATAATTTTTGTCCCTTACTTCCGCAAGCTTGCTGTTGATTTTGTCAATAGTCGTGTTGTAAAGCTCAACAAAGGTTTTAATAGATTCATAAATCCCGTCGGTGTCCCTGTTGATATTTACGCTGACCGTCTCGCCGGCGGAGACCCCGGTCAGGGTGTATTGTACGCCCGCAATGGTAAACTGGTTGCTCGCCTGGGTCAAGGCCGTGCCGTTCAATTCGAAGGCGGCGTCTGTCCCATTTACCGCAGCGAACGGATCAGCCCCCAAATGCAGGGCGCCAAACAATTCAGCAGCGTTGGAAACATTGTCAAAGTCAATTGCCGCCCCGGCGCCGGTAGCATTAGATGAAATAAACATGCGGTTTAAGGTTTGATCAAAAAAGGCGGTAACACCAGCCCCGGCATTATTAATTTTGGCCACCAGGGTTTCGATCGTATCTGTGCCCGGATCAACGCTTATCTCCGCGCTGCCGTTAAGCGTAAACACTACCGGTTCGCTGCTTGTCAGGCCCAGCTGCTCCTGTAAATTTGTCCCGGCGGCGTTAAAAGTCACTTCAGCGACGCTGTTCAACCTGGCGCTGCCGGCCAGCGCGGTGACCTTGATCGTATTGCTGCCGGCCATGGCAGTGACTGCAGCGCTTACTTTAACTATCCCCTCATTGGAGGAGACAGCCTTCTTGGCCAGGTAAGTCCCCTGCAGCTTCATGTTAAAAACATTGTCACGCAGGGCGCGCAGCGAGTTATTTATCTCCCGGTAATCGCTCCTTTTCCATTCAGCAAGGGTTTTATTCTGCTTTATTTTATCCTGTTTCATAAGCTGGGTCTTCATTAGATTACTGACCATCAAGTCAATATCAAGACCAGAACCGGACAGGCCAAAATACCTGTTGATACCGCCGATTGTCGACATTATTTTTTCCTCCTCCGATGAACAAATTCACCTGCAGCGTGTCAAGAGAACCGTCCCCGTGACACGATCCTGTTTAAACAGCCAGGTCGATTTGCTGGATTGTACCGGCAAGGCCGCTTTCATACAGGAAGATACCTGAGCTTTTTACCTGACCGTTTAGCTGGTTCTCCCGGCCTTTCATCTCAAACGGCGTGCTGACATGGCCGAGAAAAATCGCGCCGACGTCCTTTTGTCCAAGGGCAAACAGCACGTCGGCGCCGTCCTGGTCCTTGGTCCAGATGCGCAGGCGGCTGTAGACGGAATCGGCTTCATCAATCCAGCCGTTGCCGTCCTCGTCATAGCGGGCCAGCCCGGCAAAACCGTTCCCGCTGCCGGGGCCGAAAAGCTCGCCGCCGTCGTTGATCCGGCCGTCCCCGTTAATATCCAGGGCCAGGAAGCCGCTGCCGGGACCAACAAAAGAAATCAGATCCTCGCGCCCGTCGCAATCCAGATCAAAACTATACTTTGTCTCAGTCAAAGCAGGCGCGGCGCCGCTGAAATTTATCACCAGCGGATCGATTGCAACCGCGTCGCCGGCCCGGAAATTTATGTCAAACTGACGCGCAAATGAGCGGCTCATATTTAACTGCACTGAAAAGTCAATCTCCCGTCCGTCCGCTGTCCTGACGATCCCCCGCGCCGCAAAGGACATTTTTTCCTGTTCATAATAAAATTCATGGTAGTTATATTCCAGCCCCCAGCCCTGCCGCCGCGGCGCCTGCAGGCCCGTTGTCCCGGAACCGGCGCCCCGGCCCACCCCGTCATGGCCCAATTTCAGGCTACCTAGCCCGTAGAATTTGAATTTTTTGCCGGTCAGGGCTTCCAGCATCCTCTGGATTAATTGTATTTTTTGTTTGTCATGTTCGCTGATCTCAAAAACAACCGCGCCGCCGGCCTGCTCCGCCTCCTGAACGGGAGCCTGCCGCCGCGCCGCCGCCCTGGCCTCGTCCGACAAATCCAGCACATCAACGTTTAAACCCAAAGGCTGCCCGGCGCGCCGATCCAGCCCCTGCCCAGCGGCGCGTCCCCCGCCGGCCCAGGTCTTGAAGGATTCCTCTCTGGTGTAGCTCTTATAAGCGCTGCTTTCACCCGACATTAAAACAAGAGAGTCCGCAATTCTCATCCTAAACACACCCCCGTCCGGGAAGAATACTTATTACGATTTGCCGAAGGCAAATGCTCCTTTAAGGCATTTATCGGCTTTTTTTCGTTAAATATTAAGTAGACAAAGAAAATAAAATAATAAACACACCTCTGAATTGCATGGGGTTCAGACCCCCGTGCAACTACCCGCCTGAGACTAATATACAAGGCGATAATGCCGATATAAGTTAATTAAGGGACTGGCGCGGTATCAGTCTGCTAACATGGGTTTGAACTTGTTAATTTCGCGGATGCAGAAAAATTATGCGGCTAACATTTGACGCAATTGAGGATTAGATTCAGCCTCCGATAATATCGATGGTGGGTCTTCTTCCTTGTGCCCTATCGGCCCGCCGGTTTTCAGCGTCTCCTGCCGCAAATAAATATTGTAGCAATCGGCGCCATACGTATCCTGAATTAACTTGTAATCCAGCGCAATTTCATCTTCGTTCGTAAAGGCCAGCGTATCCACAAGCTTGCCTTTTTTGTCACGTATTTTTTGAAACGCAATTGCACCGCCAACATCATCGAGGTGGATGATGCCGCCCTTCAAAACCTGACATGTCGCGGCGCCCAATGCTCTTGCGATCCGCTCTGCTGACAGTACTTTTTTCAATAGCTTATATTAACTTATCAGCGGCAAATGGTATAATACTGGCAAAGGGGGTGTCAAACGGGTGGTGCAAAGAATCAACCGTACCAACGACTACGCCTTTAAGCGTATCATGGGTTCCGAAGAAGGCAAAGAAGCGCTGATAGGCTTTTTGAACGCCGTTCTAAAACCCGGGCCCGGCAA
>JAHDOA010000056.1 GCA_018435055.1 Pelotomaculum sp.
CGCTCTGCAGGAGCAATGGAACAAGGGGCAGGCCGCTATCCTGGCCGGAAGTTTAACCAAAGGAGAGCCATGCCCGGTTTGCGGTTCACTGGACCACCCGCGTCCTGCCGCGCCCGGAGCCGGCCTGCCCTCGGAGGCGGAACTGAAAGCCCGCCGGCAG
Source organism: Pelotomaculum sp. (assembly GCA_018435055.1). Taxonomy (GTDB): domain Bacteria; phylum Bacillota; class Desulfotomaculia; order Desulfotomaculales; family Pelotomaculaceae; genus Syntrophopropionicum. Next base: position 161 of record JAHDOA010000056.1, read on the forward strand.
GCTGTAGTCGACCTGGAGGCTGCCCTTAACAAGGCCAGAGATGAATTCAATAACATTAAGGCAGTAAAATTAACAGCCCAGAGCCGGACAGAGGACCTGGAAAAGGAACTGGGCGAAAATGCTGATATCGATTTAGCTGTTTTGCAGGCTAAAGCCGGCAAAGCCAGGGAGCTCTGGTCGGAAGCCCGCCAGGCGGCAGAAACTGTTGCAGCGCTGGAGAACACGGTTAAGAAACTGAAGGAGCGGGAAGAAGCTGCAGGCCGGCAGGTGGAAACCTGCCAAAAGGAATATCAAAAAGCCAATACTGAACTGGAAACGGCCCGGGCTGTTTGGCGTGAACGCGAGTCGTCCGTTCCAGAAAACCTGCGCGACGTGGCAGCTTTGAGCAAAGCCCAGCTGGAAGCCAGGCAAAAGAGGGACAAGCTCACGGCAAACTTCGAGAACGCGAAAAAAGCAGTGGATGCAGCAAAGCAGACGCTGGCCGCGGCAGCAGCGGCAGAGAAAGAAGCTTTGGCCAACTGGCAGGCGGCCATGAAGCTGGCGGAAGACGAAATGCGTTCATTCCAGAAGCGCCTTGAGTCAGCCGGCTTTGACGGCCTGAAAGAATACCAGGAAGCCAGGAAAACACCCGATGAGATTAAGAAAATGGAAAGTGAGATCAAAGGTTTTGACGAAAGCCTCCATGCCGCCAGGGACCGCCTGGCGCGTGCCGCCCGAGCGGCAGAGGGTTTAGCTGAGCCGGACATGGAAAAGCTGGCCCTGGATGAAGCTGAAGCAAAAAAAGAGCACGATCAACTGCTGATCAAGGAAGGCGAACTTCAGTCACAGGTAAGGGAAGAAGACAGGAGCCTGAAGAAGCTCCAGGAACTAGAAGGTAAGCTGAAGGGCCTGGAGGACCGGTACCTGGTGTTCGGTCGTATCTCCGAAGTGGCCAACGGCAGGAACAAATACGGCCTGACCTTCCAGCGCTTTGTGCTGGGAGCGCTGCTGGACGACGTCACCATAGCCGCCACCGAGCGCCTTAAGTTAATGAGTCGCGGCCGCTACCACCTCCAGCGCACCACGGAACTGTCCCGGAGAAACGCCGCCGGCGGCCTGGACCTGGAAGTCTTCGATACATATACCGGTGCCGCCAGGAACGTGGCTACACTTTCCGGCGGGGAAACCTTCCTGGCTTCACTTTCGCTGGCCCTGGGCCTGGCCGACGTGGTCCAGTCCTACTCGGGCGGCATCCACCTGGATACAATTTTCGTTGACGAAGGCTTCGGCACCCTGGACCCCGAATCGCTGGACTTTGCCATGCGGGCCCTGATTGACCTACAAAAAGGCGGCCGCCTGGTGGGGATAATCTCCCATGTACCGGAATTAAAAGAACGCATCGACGCCAGGCTGGAGGTCCAGCCGACTGACCGGGGGAGTGTGGCGGGGTTCAAAATTGTCTAAGCGGTTATTTTTTGTTCTCAGTTTAATGGGATAAACGCATTGTCTCTAATTCTTTAGTTAATGCGCATTCTCTTTTCTCATGGCATAGAAAAAGTAAAATATATGAGTAACATCTTATCTCCCGCAGCAATGTTTAAATTTTTTGCCGCTGCCGCAGGGGCACGGCTCGTTTCTGCCGGTCTTTTGGACGCGCCTGGGCTGGGTGGAGGGGAAGTGCAGCAGGTTGGATTTCCCGACTGCGGAAAGCTCTCTGGGGGTGTGACCGTAATTGCTCCAGAGCCTGGTGTTGTTTTGCACGTCAACGATAAGCCGCGCCACATCCTCTGCTTGCTTCCTGCTGTCAAACACGACGCCCGCCGTATCCAATAGGTCAAAGTGTTCCTGCATCCTCGTCCCGGCCGCGCATATGTCATGGATTTCATCGAGTACATCCAGAAGCAGCTCTGGATCAGGGATGAACTCGGCCAGCTTTGTCTTAAGTACGTCCAGCTGCGGCGTTATCTCGTAATAATCCCAATCGGAGTATCTTAAAAACTCATCCCGTGGCGGTTCATACCTGGGCTTGCCTTTTCTTTCTGCCAACAGGCGGGGTACTCCCTGAAAATCATCCTCCTCAAAGTCAGAGTCAACAATATATTCCTCCCAGAAACAATACCCCTTATCCATGTACACATAACTCAGCAAGATGGGAAACATCTCGTCGATGCTGGTTTGCCTATCGTTTTGGCGGTTAAATAACGCGACAAAATCGTCCTGGCTGATAGCGCCATAAAGCGAAACGGCTGCGATAGCGTAACTGTTCAGCAGGTCGCTGAATCGCTTTTCCTCCGGAAAACCGGTTTCAACCAGTTCCCTATATGCGGCCTTGATCTCATCCGGCACTACGAAAAACAACTTGTCCACGAAATAAAAGGATTGGAGCAGCCCTAATCCCTGGGTCACTTGATAGGTGTCTATATATACTTTATCTGTCTGCAGGTGTTTCTTCGCAGCAGCCCTTTGAAAAAAATCCCATTCCATTTCATCAACTATATAGAGGCAGGTGCGGAGGTTGTCCGTCTGCTGCAATGTTTCGGCGATTGATGAAATCAGCGGCGATTTCTGCAGTTTGCCGTAGTTTTTGATGCCCAGCGCTTTCCCCAGCTTGCGCAGCGCGGTCACGTTTTTGAGCGCGAGTATTTCGGCGAGGGAGTACAGGGGCTCGGTATGGGCAGCGTTTTCTATGTTTATTTTTTTTGCTTCCTCAAGGATTATTTTCTTCAGATCATCGTTGCTTATTAGATTTGACATCATATTCCTCCGCTTTGCTAGGCATTCGGTACCCGTAAACTCAGCCTTTAGATCTGGGCTTTGTAGATAGTTTAAGGCCATTTCGAGCTCCAGACAATAGTATACGCTTATCTTTGTCTCAAAAGACCTGTTTGGCTGGTTCCGGATCATATGAACAATAACAAGTAAGCGGGTTGCTGACTAAATTATGAGAAATAAACGTGAAAAATGGAGGAAAATAGGGGTATTTGTGGAAAATAGTCACTATTATTCGTAATGGCTGCTAATATGAACACACCGCACTGGATTAGAAACTCGGCGGGTTTGCCGGTGAATTATATGTCGCAGCAGAGCTTTCAAAGAGAGGCATTCCCAATTCCCTGCTGATTATTGATATACCGGCTGGCTTCACCTGCTAATATTCATGTGTACTGTGACAGTGCTTGTTAAGGGAGCAGAGATCGATTCAAAGGCAAAGGTTCCGGGGGCAAAAGCATGAAGAGTTTTGAAAGTGTCTGGGAAGATATTATTAAGCTGATTGATAATAACAATAGAATTGAAACAATATCAAAGAAGAAAATTAATGTTATTGAAAAAATTGTGCCTGAAGGCCTGCTGGTTACAACCGATAAAAGCAGGTTGCAGCTGGTTAGAAAAGAATGGATTGAAGACGCCTGGCTGGCGCTGGCGAGCAAACGAAGGATTGTCGCTGACGATATACCCGGTAAGGCCAGGTACAGAGCCTCCTTTATAATGGCTTTGCTCTCCAAATTGGATTGCGTAAAAGCGGAGAGCAGGCCTAATACTTTATATCTGAATATCTAGTTAACCGGGGATATATATATATTTTATCGACCTGCAAAAAGGCGGCCACCTGGTGGGGATAATCTCCCACGTGCCGGAACTAAAAGAACGCATCGACGCCCGGCTGGAGGTCCAGCCGACTGACCGGGGGAGTGTGGCGGGGTTTAGGGTGGTGTAGATTTACATAGAGATAAAAGGATGAGATTGCAGCGCCTTTGAAGGGTTTTATAAGAGATATAGCGTAGTAATATGAATAGGATAATCAATACATAAATACTATCTTTTTCATCAACAGTAGATAAAAGGTTATAATTTATGATTACTACTTAATACAATAGCAGGAGGCGAATTCCTTATGTACAAAATGGTCCAGGAAGGGGATAATTTCACTGTCTATAAAGATGACATAATGCTGCGAACTCCGCAAGGTTCCCAGGTATGCACAAAATTTGAGCCATTGGCCACAAAATTGCTGGGTGATTTAATGTCGTACGGTGAAGATCCATCTGATCCAATATCGCTAGTTGCATTTCATTACGCTATGATAGACTTCTTTGCCATTATTCCCCGAGAAGAGCTGGAAAGAAATGTAGCTTTGGGATTGGAGCAGTCTAACGATTGGACCTTCAATTGCCCCAGTGTTGCACCGGAGACAATGATGCCGTGGTACAGTGTTTTTGGCACATATGACAGCAACTATAAAGAGGCAATAGAGTGGCTTAAAACACTGACAAGGATGCAATTATGCGCCGTCTGTGTTATCGGTAGGGCTTTGGAGAGCGTGAATATTCCCTTCATCGCGGCTCATCTGAAGAAGGCCAGGGACATGAAAGTCCTGGTGGATATGATACACAGAAATTATCCGTATGTCGGTAAAAAGGACCTCAAGAAATACCTGGATAATTACATGTATTACTTCAGGCTGGGAGAAAGGGTTGCCAACGGGTAAAATATAATTTCTTGATTATTTATCAGACACCAGTCTTTCATGTCATCAATATTGGTTTTATCCGTTTTACTTCAATAACTTAAATCCAAAAGAATCTTGGCATGAAGAATGAACCTTCAGGTTGTGTCTTTTTTAAGATTATAGTAATACAGTTATTGGGAGTGAAGCTAATGCCAAAGGAAACCCTGGACACTCTTTGGGAGTATTGTACTATGAAAAAAAGGGCCGTACCGTGTCCAATGGCCTGGAATAAATTATACGGCATGTTGATGGTCATGCATCAAAAATCATTCGAGAAATGGGAGAAACCCTCGCCACCACTAATATTGGCGTCCTGGCACTATTCAACACCAATTCAAAAGCAACGACGATTCAAAGAGCACCTACATTGGGCGGATAGTAAAGGTCTGTTAAATGAAGTAGGTGCTTTCTTAAGATCTTTGCCTGAGGAAAAATGGTGTCATTTTGGTAAGCTTTAACATGGCCAAAGGAGCGAGGGGACAAGATAGTGGGGTGTGCAAATATCTGTCCATGTGTTGAGCTAAAGTAATTGGGGCCCTGCTTAATTAAAAGGGCTGATTTTTTTCAGCACCCTTGTGAATAGACTATCTTTTAAAGCCCGCGTTGCCTGGTACGTGCAAGTTGCACATGACGGGGTGGCGCGGATTTTTTTTATAGCACCTCAATTTTAATATATCTTACATTTTCACATCCGCAAGGACAGAATGCTGTCATTGCTTAATTGTATAATTATTTAAGCATCTTAATTTGCATACTTATGGAAGGATTATGCAGCAACATGACGAAAAATAACGGTAATGGTAATAATTATGGATAATATCGCTTTTTATGATAGCCTAAAGAACAAACAACATATTTCCTTGCAACGCATGGAATAATATTCCTAATGCTATATTACTAATAGTTTTTGGCATGAGAGGTTTCAGGAATGGATCTAGAAAAGCTCACTGAAAAAATTCAGGAAGCAAAGGTTAAATACTGCAGGTTGTTACTAGTTTTAGGCCCTTTTGCTCAGACCAATTCAAAATATTTAAAAGAGGCCAGTAAGACGTTATCATATCCTTATATAAATTTTAACCTGGTCCTGGCAGGTAAATTAATGGATATACCTGTCCAGAGAAGATGTTCCCAGCTTGTTAGCCTGTTACCTAACCTGTTGAAGAGCTATCCGGAAGAGATTCTTTTGGTTGACCATATTGAGATTTTGTTCTTGCCGGAATTGAGAATTGATCCCTTGAGAGCCCTTCAGCAAATAAGCCGTAATAAAACGATCGTAGCCGGTTGGACCGGATTTTATGAGGGTAATAAACTGACTTATGCCAGCCTGGGCCACCCGGAATACAAACGATATCAAGGCATTGTGGAAGAAGATTTTGCGTTTTTTAATATATAAAAGGGGATGGGGAGTTTGAAGTACGGGGATTTAGTGCAATTTGAACCGATTGATACTGTGGTGCAGGTCATGGAGGCCAATGACTATACCGAGGCCCAGCGGTTGGTGAAGACGTTTGTTATCTCTGACAGAATGGCTGAAAAGATTAGAGACATTGTCATCCCTCACCTACAGATTGATGAGCAGAAGGATAATAAAGCTCTTCTCATTGTAGGGAACTATGGCACCGGTAAGTCCCACTTGATGTCGGTCATTTCCGCGCTGGCAGAGCATGCTGAGACGCTTACTCTGGTCCAGCATGCCGATGTCAAAAAGATATCCAGTGATATTGCCGGCAAGTTCAAGGTTTTACGTACAGAAATCGGTGCTTCCACCATGCCTTTGCGGGAAATCATTTGCCAGGTAATTACGGATTACCTGGAAACTATCGGGGTGGATTACACCTTTCCGCCGCTGGACCAGGTAACGAACAATAAAGACTGCCTGCTGGAAATGATGGAGCAGTTTGAACAACAGTACCCGGAACATGGCTTCCTGGTAGTGGTGGACGAGCTCCTGGACTACTTGCGCACTAGAAAAGAGCAGGAAATTATCCTGGATCTCAATTTCCTGCGTGAAATCGGTGAAATCTGCAAGTCCACCCGCTTCCGTTTTATGGCCGGTGTCCAGGAGTCGCTTTTTGACAGCGATAAATTTCAATTCGTCGCCGATACCTTGCGCAGGGTGAAGGACCGTTTTGAGCAGCTGCGCATCGCCCGGGAAGATGTCGCTTATGTGGTAGCCAACCGGTTATTGAAAAAGGACGGCCACCAGAAGGCGTTAGTCCGCGCCCACCTCGAAAAATTCTATCCACTGTACGAAAATATGGCCGAGCGCTCGGAGCAGTTTGTCACTCTTTTCCCGGTTCATCCTGTTTACTTGGATGTATTTGAAAAGGTCTATGTGGCGGAAAAAAGAGAAGTGTTGAAAACCATCAGCACCTCGATTGGGAATCTGATCAATAACGAAGTGCCGGATGATGAACCGGGGCTTCTTTCCTTTGATTCTTACTGGGAATATATTCTGGAAAACCCGGCTTTGAGAAGCATGCCGGACGTCCGTATTGTTGTGGAAAAAAGCCAGCGGCTGGAGGGTATTATCAATACCTCATTCACAATTCCCCTGTACAAGCCGGCAGCCTTGAAGATTATCCGGGCCTTGAGCGTGCACAGGCTGACCACCGGGGATATCAACGCGCCCATCGGGTTAGCTGCCGGCGCCTTGCGGGACGGCCTCTGCCTACACCTGCCCATGCCGGAAGAAGATGCGGAGTTTCTCAAAACAACGATTGAAACCGTTTTAAAGGAAATAAGGAAAACCGTCAGCGGGCAGTTTATTTCCTTTAACAAGGAAAATGAGCAGTATTACCTGGACCCCCAGCGGGACATCGACTATGATTCGGAAATAGAAAAAAGGGCCGACCAGCTCTCTGACGACACCTTAAACCGCTATTATTTTAATGTGCTGACCCAGCTCCTGGACCGGGGTGAATCAATGATCACCGGCCATAAAGTCTGGGAGTATGAGATAGAGTGGAAGGAAAAGAAAACGTCCCGGTTGGGCTGGCTGTTTTTCGGAGCGCCCAATGAACGATCAACTGCCCAGCCGCCGCGGGACTTTTACCTCTATTTCCTGAAGCCCTTTGGCGATAATGACTTTGAAGATGAGAAAAAGGAAGACGAAGTATTCTTTGCTTTTAAGAAAAGAGACGATAAATTCACCATTCCATTGAAACTTTATGCCGCCGCAGTGGAGATGTCTCTTATTTCCCAGGGGGACAGTAAGAAAAGCTATAATGAAAAAGCGGTCACGCACCGCAAGGAAGTTGTTAAATGGGTTAACAGCAATCTAACCTCGGCTTACGAAGTGACCTACAAGGGAGTCAGCCATAAGTTTGTAGCACTGATTAAAGGGGCAGGCTCCGGTAAAGATACCAAGGAACTGGTTAATACCGCGGCTTCCAACCTGCTGTCCACCTACTTCAATGAGCAGACGCCGGATTACCCGACCTTTTCGGTGCAGGTTACCACCAAGAACCGGGACCAGTATGCCCAGGACGCCATTCGCTGGATAGCCACCAACATTAAGACGGATATCGGAGCCAAGATTTTAGATTCCCTGGAGTTACTGGAAGGGAACAGCCTGCGGCCGTCCAATTCCCGCTACGCTAAATTTATCCTGGACGAATTGAAGAAAAAAGGCGCCGGCCAGGTGGTCAACAGAAATGAGCTAATCCGGTCCATTGACACCATTGATTATGCCGTGAAATACAGGCTGGAGCCGGAATGGGTGGCGGTCATCCTGGCAGCCCTGGTTTATGACGGAGCTGTCACCCTGGCCCTGCACGGTGGTAAATATGATGCTTCAAATCTGGAAGACCTGGCCAAAAGGCCCGTTAAGGACATTGCTGATTTCAAACATATAGAGCCACCGAAGGATTTGCCGCTACCCGAGTTAAAGGCGATCTTTGAATTCTTGAGGCTGCCTCCGGGACAAATTGTCAATCCTGCCACCAGGGAAGATGCGGTGAACAATATGCAGAAGGAAGTTTTGACTCTGGTTGAAGAGGCGGCTACCCTGCAGCCGCAGATTAGCAATGGCATCCAAAGCTTTGGGGTCAGTTTCTTGACCGAACCAGAAAAAGAGCAGGCCAAAAAAAAGCTGGACAGCTATAAGAGCTTCCTGGAGTCCCTGCAGGTCTATAAAACGCCGGCCAAACTAAAGAATTTCCGCTATACTTTCAAGGAGATCAAAGAGCAGCAGGAAGCAAAGGCTATTGTGGCCAGGCTGAAAGAATTGCTGGACTTAAAGAAAGAAACCGACCTTCTTTCGGCCTGCATTAACCAGGCTGAGCTGGCCATGCCCTCTGATCATCCGTGGGTAAAGGAAGTGCAAACTAAGCGCCGGGAATTAACCGCGCTGGTCACCGGCAACAGGGTTGACGGCAGCATTAAGAAGGATATTTTAGCCCAACTGAAAAGTCTAAAGGACGGGTATGTCGCAGAATATATGAAGCTGCACAAGCAGCTGCGGCTGGATGTCCAAGACGATACTAAAAAGAAAAAATTGCTCCAACATGATAATTTGAAGAAGTTAAATAAACTTAAAGATATCGAATTAATGCCAAAGGGGCAGCTGCAGGAGTGGACTGAGGAACTGGGCAAGCTGAAGCCTTGTTACAATCTGGTTAAAGAAGACCTGGACAGCACTCCTATATGCCCGCACTGTTCCTTTAACCCCGTCAAAGAGATGGACAACAAACCGGTTTACGGCAGGGTGGAACTGCTGGAAGAAGCTCTTGAGCAAATGATCTCCCAGTGGACGGAAACTTTGCTGGGGAACCTGGAGGACCCCATTGTTTCCAGTAATATTGCCCTTATTACCAGGGAGAGCGCTAGAGCAAGGGTGCAGGAGTTTATTAACAAACGGGGGTTGCCGGACGACCTAGACAGTGAATTCATCAATGCCGTGCGGGAGGTATTGAGCGGGCTTGTTAAAATGAACGTCACTTTGGATGGAGTGAAAGCAGCCCTGCTGACCGGCGGCAGTCCCTGTACCGTGGAGGAGTTAAAGAACCGGTTTGACAAATTTGTGGATCAGACGGTTAAAGGAAAAGAGATTTCTAAAGTTAGAATTATATTAGAATAAATAAGGGAGTGCTGTTAAAGTGGAAAAAGTTAAGCTGACAAGGGAACTGCTTGATCAGGTAAGGCCCATAGAAGGTTTTCCAATTGGTAGAGACGAGGATATTATCGCCCTTTCCGATCCGCCCTATTATACAGTTTGCCCCAACCCTTTTATCGGAGACTTTATTAAAGAGTACGGTAAGCCTTACGACGAAGCCACCGACGATTACCACCGGGAGCCTTTTGCGGCGGATGTGGCAGAAGGAAAGAACGACCCAATCTATAACGCCCACTCCTACCACACCAAGGTGCCCCACAAGGCCATCATGCGCTATATCTTGCACTATACCGAACCGGGGGACATTGTCTTTGACGGCTTCTGCGGCACCGGCATGACCGGGGTGGCTGCCCAGATGTGCGGCAACCCCGATCTGGCCTTTAAATTCCAAATTGAGCAGGAGATGGGACAGGTCAAGTGGGGGGCTAGGAGAGCTGTTTTATGCGACCTGTCACCAGCAGCAACTTTTATTGCTTATAGTTATAACAACCTAGTAAATATGGAGGAATTTGAGAGGGAAGCTAGGCGGATATTAAAAGAAGTTGAAAAAGAGTGCGGGTGGATGTATGAAACCCAGCATACGATAAATGGCAAAGTTCAGAAAGGGCTAGACGGGAAACCTGTCATAGGCAGAATAAACTATACAGTCTGGTCCGATGTATTTATCTGCCCTCAGTGCAGCCATGAAGTAGTGTTCTGGCATGCCGCAGCTGATAAAAAAACAGGGCACATCAACAATGAATTTCCATGTCCATATTGTAGTGTTATATTGACAAAACATAATATGGAAAGAGCTTTCGTAATTAAATTTGATAAAAACAACAATGAGACTATGAAACAAGCTAAGCAATTTCCTGTTTTAATTAATTATACAGTAGCTAAAAAACGATACGAAAAAGAACCAGATGAACTAGATTTTCAACTTATTGATAATATTGATAATATTGATATTCCCTACTGGTATCCTACAGATGGACTTATGGATGGGTATAATACTGAACAACCTAAACAATCTCATGGAGCAACACATGTGCATCATTTTTTTACCAAAAGAAATTTATGGGTCCTTGCTAAATTCTATAATATGTTATTGAAGTCTAGTTATAATAGGCCACTTCTATTCGCTTTTACAGGTATTCAACTGGTTTCTTCGAAAATGAATAGGTTTACTCCAACAGGTATTTTTTCAAAGTTCAGACCGCTTAATGGAACCTTATATGTCGCAAGTTTATTTGGCGAAATGAATATTATAGATATGTTTCGGAATAAGTCTATTTTGCGTATTAAAAAAATTTTAAATCAAATCACATTAAGAAGCTCATTTATTACTACACAGCATGCTGGTTTTATAGCAACTAAAGATCAGAGTTTTGATTATATTTTTACTGATCCGCCTTTTGGTAGTAATATTATGTATTCAGAACTTAATTATATTTGGGAATCATGGCTTAAGGTTTTTACAAATAATAGTAAAGAAGCTATTATCAATAAAACCCAGGCAAAAGGTCTTCATGAATACAAAATTTTAATGGAAAATTGTTTTAAAGAAATGTATCGTCTCCTAAAACCAGGCCGCTGGATGACTATGGTGTTTCACAATTCTAAAAATGCTGTTTGGAACGCAATCCAAGAAGCTTTACTTAAAGCTGGTTTTGTGGTTGCCGACGTAAGATTACTAGATAAAAAGTATGGAAGCTTTAAGCAGGTGTCTACTACAACTGCTATGAAGGAAGATTTGATTGTCTCAGCCTATAAACCTAAAACTTCATTTATAAATCAATTTACCATCAAAGCCGGCACGGAAGAGGGAGTCTGGGAGTTTATTAAACAGCACCTGGAACAACTTCCGGTGGTGGTTACCCGGGGAGATTTGGTAGAGGTATTAGCGGAAAGACAAAATTACATGCTTTATGACCGCATGGTGGCCTTTCATCTGGAAAACGGCTATACCATTCCAATGGGAGCGCCGGAATTTTACCAGGGTCTGCATCAAAAATTTCCTGAGAGGGACGGTATGTATTTCCTGCCGCAGCAAACACCACAATATGAACAAAAAAGGGCTATGGCAAACGGTATTGGTCAGCTTTCCTTGTTTGTCCAGGATGAAAGGACCGCAATTCAATGGACTCGAGCCAAATTAGAAGAAAAACATCAAACGCTGCAGGAGTTAACCCCTCAATTCTTAAAGGAAGTAAATTACGTGCGCTGGGAAAAGCAGCTTGAACTGTCCGAGATACTGGACCAGAACTTTTTGCAGGATGAAAAAGGCCGCTGGTACGTACCTGATCCAAATAAACAGGCCGACCTGGAAAAACTCCGTGAAAAATCACTCTTGCGAGAGTTTGAGCAATACAAAGAAAGCAAAGGGAAATTGAAGGTGTTCCGAGCCGAGGCCGTCCGGGCCGGCTTCAAAGCCTGCTGGAGAAATAAGGACTACCAAACTATTGTTCAAGTAGGGCAGCGGATTCCCGAAGCAGTAATCCAGGATGATTCTTCTCTCTTGATGTATTACAATAATGCTTTAACCAGAACAGAAGAATGAGAAATAAAAATTTGGGAGATGTAAGTTTTGAATAATAATTCCGGCGGTTACGTTATAACCGCGGATATCTCATCAATAAAGAATATAGTATGTGACGAGGTATGGCAGATAACCCGTTCAAGTAAAAATATTAGTGGGGCAATATGGATGCATGCCCTGGCACCCAGCCCCGGCTTGTATAACAGGTTTTTAAATGAGTGGAAGGATAAGCCGGGTGAAGAATGGTGGCATATATATAAAGAGCTCTTTGAACAAGAGCTAAAAACGCAAATTAAACTTGATGCGTTAAGAAGACTGCAAAGTCTGGTTAAGTCAGGAAAAGTTATTGCGTTAGTCTGTTTTTGCGGGGACAGCAGATACTGCCACAGAACGTTAGTAGGGGATTCTTTAAAACATAACGGGATAAGAGTGGATGAATTCATTAAAGAAAAATCAAAAAACAATGATGTAGAGCAGTTAACATTATTTTAACGGAGGGAATAAGATTGATCATAATCTATACTATTGGTTTTTCGAAAAAGAATTTAAAACAGTTCATTACAAGATTAAAAGAAGCAGGTGTAAAAAAGTTGATAGATGTGCGTCTTAATAACACCTCGCAATTGGCTGGTTACGCTAAAAAAGATGATCTGAAGTATGTCCTCGACTTAATCGGTATCGGTTATGAACATCATTCGGAATTGGCACCGACCGAAGAATTACTAAAGAAATATAAGAAGAAACAAATAACCTGGCAAGATTACGAAAAAGAGTATAACAACATATTACTTCAAAGAGATCCATTAAAGAGTATAGATTTCGGAAAGCAAGAAGGCCCTTATTGTTTGCTATGCTCCGAAGATAAACCGGAGAAGTGCCACAGGAGGCTATTGGCCGAATATTATTGCAATAATTTACCGGAAGTTGAGATAGGACATTTGTAATTTCATATATGGGAGAGTGACTGTTTTGCCGGAAATCCGTATGATTTGTCTCGCTAATTCCAGAAAGTCAGGAGGCAGGTGTATAGCCGGGATTGATTATAATACGGGGGAATGGATCAGGCCGGTAAATGATGGTGGCGGCGAGTTGTCATTAAGGGATATTAATTATGAGGATGGAAATACCCCTAAGGTTTTAGATATAATAGATGTTCCGGTTTTAGAATATCAACCGCTATATTATCAACCCGAAAACTGGGTTATCGATTGGAATTATTACTGGACTAAAGTTGGTGAGTTGCCAGTTGGAGAACTAACTGATTACTGTGAAAATGAACTTTATATATTTGGAGGATCAAGTGATAGAGTATCTGAAGAACAAGTAAAATCAATAACAGCTCCCCGATCTTTGATTTTAATTAATGTTAAGGAAATATGTTTAATAAAGACGTGGAATTATAAAAATTTTCCACAACTTAGAGCTATATTTGCATATAACGGAAGTAAATACAATTTAGTCGTAACTGATAAATCCCTGGAAGAAAAATTTCTAGATGGGGAAGTAGAGATTGGTCAATATCCTTATGTAGGAAACCTATATTTAACCATCAGCCTCGGTGAGAATTTTTATGGTAATCATTATAAATTGCTGGCTTCCGTTATTTGCCTGGATAGAACAAAACGAAAAGTATTGAATATCGAACCATAGACATTTTTACATATGAGAGAGATATTTCTATGAACAAACACTTTGAAGTCGGTCGGTGGGCCTGGAGTCTGTCACACCAGGCCCCTGCACGCATTATTGAGTATAAAGCAATATGGGGCTTTAAAAACTTTCTGATCTGGCTGCCCCGCGATAACGGTGTTCACCGGGTGAAGCAGGGGGACTTAATTCCCTTGCAAGAGCGGAAAGAATTCTCCCTGTCCGAATTATTGTACAAGCTTGCCGCCGCCCGCATCAATGATGCCCTGGCCCAGGGTAACCTGATTGCCCCGGCGGAGGGAAACGTAATCCCGCTGCCACACCAGCTGTATGCCCTGAACCGGGCCATTTCCGGAAAAAAGGTGCGTTACCTGCTGGCTGATGAAGTGGGCCTGGGTAAAACTATAGAAGCCGGGTTGATTATCCGCGAGCTGAAGCTGCGGGGTCTGGTCAAAAGAATCCTGGTTGTAGCCCCCAAGGGGTTAGTCAATCAATGGGTACAGGAGCTGAAATGCCACTTTAATGAGGATTTTCAGCTGCTGATACCTGGCGAATTTACTATTCTGAGCAGGCTTTACGGGCAGGTCAACATCTGGCGTGAGCATGGCCAGGTGGTGTGCCCCCTGGACGCCATCAAGCCGGTGGAAGCGCGAAAGGGTTGGAGCAAGGAACAATTGACACGGTACAATCAGGAGCGGTTTCATAATATAGTCCACGCGGGCTGGGACCTGGTCATAGTGGATGAGGCGCATAAAATGGGGGCCAGCGGGGAATCCGTAGCCCGTTTTAAGCTGGGCAAAGCCCTGGCTGAGGCTACTCCATATCTGCTGCTGCTCACGGCCACTCCCCACCAGGGGAAAACTGATGGGTTTTACCGGCTGATGAGCATACTGGATAAGTCTGCGTTCCCTAATGCCAATGCCATTGTAAAAGAACAGGTGGCGCCATATGTGATCCGGACGGAGAAAAGGGAAACGCTGGATAATGAGGCCAAACCTTTATTTCAGCCCCGGACCACCAGGCTGGTCAAGGTGCGATGGGAGGCCCGCCATGCGGACCAGGCAGAGCTTTACCAAAGTGTGAGTGATTATGTGCGGTGGGGCTATAACCAGGCCCTGCGGGAAAAGAAAAATTATGTAGGCTTCTTGATGATTTTAATGCAGCGGATGGTTACAAGCAGCACCAGGGCGATCCGGGAAGCGTTGGGAAAAAGATTGGAAGTATTGGCGCAGCTGCCGGCGGAAGTGAACATGGAAGGTAAGCCGGACGTAGATTTTTGGGATTTGGACAGTCAGGAACTGCTGGAAGAGATTCTTGGCAAGAGTTTGCAAGGTTTGAAAGACGAACGGGCGGAAGTGGAAATGCTGCTGGCCCTGGCCCGGCAGTGCAAATTAAGCTATGCAGACGCTAAAGCGGAAAAGCTGCTGGACATTATTCACCAGGTACAGCTGCAGGAGAACGATGAAACAGTAAAAGTCTTAATATTTACGGAGTTTGTGGCAACTCAAAGCATGCTGGCAGGCTATCTTAGAGAAAAAGGATATCCAGTGGCAGTTCTGAATGGTTCGATGTCCCTGGAAGAAAGGCAGGAAGCACAAGAGGCCTTTGCGGGGCCTTGCCAGGTACTTGTTTCGACGGATGCCGGCAGTGAGGGGTTGAACTTGCAGTTCTGCCATGTGGTGGTCAACTATGATTTGCCCTGGAATCCCATGCGCCTGGAACAGCGCATCGGCAGGGTTGACCGGATTGGACAAAAGCACCTTGTAAGGGTTTTTAATTTTATCCTGGCTGAAACGGTGGAATACCGGGTGCGGGAAGTCATTGAGGACAAGTTAAAAATCATTTTAGATGAGTTCGGCGTTGACAAGTTTGGCGATATTCTGGATTCTGGCCAGTCGGAGGTTGATTTTACTCAGGCTTATGTAGCCACAATTATCAAGCCGGAACACCTCGAGCAGGAAGCTGACGCCCTGGCCCGGGAAGTTAGGGAAAAGGCGGACCATTTATATCAAGTCAGGGAAATTATCAGAGACAAAAAAGAGCTGGACCTGGAATTGGTCAGCCGGTTAAAGGGTTTACCCCTGGGGCAATGGCTCAAGACTATGACTGTCAATTATCTGCTTGCTAAGGGTGGAGCGGTAAAACCCAAGTTAACCGGGTTTGACCTGATCTGGCCTGATGGGTTTGTTGATCAAGATATTTCCTTTGGTGACCAAAAAGTTTTAACCCCTGGTAAAGTGCTGACCCTGCAGGAGGAAAGGATAGCCGGTATTCTGAAATTAAACCATATCTTTGTTCCCGGTGAGCCGGCGCCGGTTTTACGGCTGAAGGGGTTGCCTGACGGACTCAGCGGCTATTGGGCACTATGGAGGATTGGTTTGAATTGTACCGGGCGGAAGATTGAAAGAATGCTGCCAGCTTTTCTGTCCGAAGAAGGCAAGCTCTATTTGCCGACAGCCAGGTTTATCTGGGAGCGGTTGCTTGATGAGGGGCAGGACATCGTTTTTACAGGCTTTAAGGAGTGTTGCGATGTCCTCCAGGTCCTGGAAGAAAAGGTGCAACAGCAGGGTTACAGCCTGTTTAAAGAAATGGAGCAGTTACACCAGGAGATAATCAAGCGGGAAAAGGAAAAAGGAGATCTGGCCTTCCGTTTGCGCAGGGAGGCTATAGCCCAGGTGGGTTTAAAAGGAGTCAGGGAATACCGTTTGAAGCAACTGGACCAGGAGGAGCAAGCCTGGAGAGAGCGGATCAATCAGGAGGAAAGCTTTTTTCCTGAATTAACACCTGTTTGTCTGGTTTTTGTGGAGGGCTGTTAAATGCTGTGGCCGCAAAAGGTATTGGAAAAATTCAATCTGGAAATGCACAGGCTGATCCTGGTAGCGGACCCGGACGGCATTCTAAAAGAAGAAAGTATCCTAAGTTACGTGAGCAGCCAGGGTTTTGAAATCCTCGAATATAATGATCCGGTTGCATTTCGATATGTCTATGAAGCTGAATTTAGGGAACAAAAAAGCCGCAAGCTGCTTATACAGGTGATGGGTAAAAATTTGAAAGTTTTGCCCTTTGATGTTTTAAATATGGGAGTATCCATCTCTTTAAGCCTGGCGGACTTTTTCCCCAAGTTTAGCTACCCGGTATTGAAGCAGCTGGAGCCGGGGGTTATTGGTCGGCTATACCAGGCCTACACTGAATATGACGGTGGCATGCTGGGAGACCAGGGTACCAGGGAATTTGTATTGCAGCATATTTACGAGCTGGTGCCGGGATTTATAAAGAATAAAGTTCAGTTTCTTAAGCTTTTAATAGCACTGCATTACAGGAATGTACAGTTGCCCGACGATTTGATCGATTTTATCACAGGAAAATTGCGGGGTAAGGATTTCTTTGAACTATTACATGGTGACAGGCTATTAGCCAGCCGGAAGGAATTTTGGAGTTTTCTGTATGATCAATGGAAATTGTTTATCCAGGATAAGCTGGAGGGCGCCAATATCTCCTTAGTGCCTTTTGAGCACGAAGATATTAAAGTATATATTGACAACCTTTTTATCGAAGGGATCTTGAGCTCCATTGACGTTATTGCCGGGGCTGACAGGCTGCCGGATTGGGCTAAGGTGGGTGTTAAAGGTTATGAAGCAGCCCAACGGGAACAGAGATTATTACTGCTGCTGGAAAAATTTGAAGAGTTATTGAGTCAGGAAAACCTTTCCTACCAACACTGGCTGAAGCAGGCGCCGGTGCTGGCAGAGGCCAAAATTATTTTTTATGACCCGCAGGGTAATTTATCGGATGAAGTGACAACCAGGTTCAACAGTGTTTATAGACAAGTGGATGCACTTTTCAAGGAATGGCTGTTATATAAATATGGCACTCTGAGCAATTTGGCCTATACGAAGAAACCGGTGATGGTCCACCATATCCCCAGATATTTAAGCTATCAGGGTAGAAAGCAAGGCTGGCGAAGGTTGGCGCTGCTGATACTCGACGGCCTGGCCTGGGACCAGTGGATCCTGGTAAAAAAGCAGTTGCTGCAGGAAAGAGATTATAAGATGGAAGAAGATTCGGCCTTTGCCTGGGTGCCAACCATGACCTCTGTATCACGCCAGGCGATTTTTGCCGGAGAACCACCCAGGTATTTTAAAGATTCATTATTTACCACCAGCAAGGAAGAACAACTTTGGAGACGTTTTTGGGAGAATGAAGGCTATAAAGCTTTTAATATTAATTTAGTCAAAGGGCTGGGTGATGGTAAAATTGAAGAGATATTACCTGCGCTTGCAAATCCCAAGATCAAGATTTTAGGACTGGTAGTTGATAAGGTGGATAAAATGGTGCATGGCCAGCAACTGGGCACGGAGGGAATGTACCAGGATATCGAGCTTTGGATGCAGGGCGGTTATTTAAAGTTATTATTGGGAAGCTTGCTGGCCAATGATTTTCAGGTTTTCATCACTTCAGACCACGGGAATGTGGCTGCTGTTGGCCAGGGCAAACTGGACCAGGGGGTACTGGTAGATAGTAAAGGCGAAAGATTTAGGACCTACCAAAAGCAGGCGTTTTTAAAGGAAGCCAAGGAGAAGACTAAATCCATCGAATGGCCTAAATACGGCCTGCCCGATGATATCCACATTTTATTGGCGGAAGAAACAACTGCATATGTTACAGAAGGCAAAAGTATTGTAAGCCACGGCGGCATCAGCATGGAAGAAGTGATTGTGCCGTTTATCAGGCTATGGAAGGAAGAGCAGCTTTGAGAAGGATAGGAATGGACAAAAAGGTTGAAATAGAGTGGCTTGATTTTTTAGCTTTTAGATTAAAAGAAAACAAAAACTATAATGAATTAAGGAAAGAGCTCGACAACAGGCTTCAGGATGTAATTAATGGCAGCGAGTCGAGACGCAAATATCTTGATGTTCATATGCGAATATGGGTAACAGTACCTTCGGAACATGAACAGCTTAGGGATAAAGCGCTGACTTTTTTATCATCAACGACATCACAGGAACGTTTGGCCCTTCACTGGGGATTATGTTTATTGGCATTTGAGCTATTCAAGGATGTATCGAATGTTATTGGCAAATTATTTAACCTGGATGACAAAATTACTCTTGCCCAGGTACATAACCGTATCATTGAAACTTGGGGCGACCGGACGACATTAATTTATGCTGTGCAGCGAATGTTAAGGTCAATGGCAAAATGGGGTGTCTTGAATGAGCCCCAAAAAAAGAAAGGTTTTTATGTGCCGGCAGAAAAAATTCAATTATTCGATAAAGAGTTAAAGCTTTGGCTGCTTGAATGCTATCTTACTTGTTTAGATAAAAAATCTGTTTCTTTACAAAGCTTAAACGAAGTTCCCGTACTGTTCCCATTTGATATGGTTGTAAAGCTAGGTGATTTAGTGGCCTCGGATAGGTTTGAGGTAAACCGTCAGGGGCTGGATGTTGATATGGTGGAATTAAGGTAGTTTGATAAAAAATGGTTCAATAAAAAGTGCTTCATAAAAATCATCTTTTGGGCATGAAAATACTTGACAGATCATACGTTCGTATTTAAAACTATAAATGACCGATAAATTCTGCCGGTCATTTTCTTTTTTTCAGCGGACCTTGCGCTTACCGGTCTGTAAATTGAAAATTTAGTTAGGTTAACACAGGATTTAGCTGTATAAATATATAAAAATGCGCCGGTGAAAACCGGCGCAAGTTTTCCCAGGATTATTAACCTTTTTTTGTTAATGTACGTTTTGGGATATTCCATCAAATTAGTCACGCTTTTCTTCGGTTATCAAAAATTCGGTGATGATAAGCGCAAAGTGCTAATAGATTTTTTGGACTGTTTATAACTTTTATCTCAGTATCATTGCTAAATTCTGAGATGTGTTTTATGTGACAAATATGCACTTCATTGCTTCCACATATTTTACAAATTAGCTCTCCATCTGACTCAACATATCGAATTTTTGCGTCCTTATGCACAGCTCTATTGAAAGAATTCTTCGTGCTGTGAGATTTCCTTACGTCGCCTAATGTTCTGTCGCTCCTAATTATGGCCATTACATCCCCTCCAATTTATATTTTGTATAGAATATTATAAATATATATATTATAATTGTCAACTATTTAAATCTATTAATAATTTATTAACACTTATTATAAGTTATATCTGTATATACCCACTTATTCTGCTCATATATACCCTTATAGTATTATCGGCATTAACCTCATTATTCTGCTCAGGTGTGCCCTTATGGTATTATCGGTATCACCCTTACGGTTCTGTTCAGGTGTGCCCTTATAGTATCATCAGCACTACCCCTATGTCGTTATTACACTTAGTAATTTAAAATCTAGCATATTTTAATAATTTATTAATATAAATACTTAGATTTTAAAAAACTATAAAGTATCAAAACAAGACTGCTTATAGCACTAATAATATACATAAAAAAATTACTAAAAGTAAATTCAAGATCTAATGGCTAAAAATTAATTTCTTGACAACATTATAAATTGACTAGTAATAATGACAGCCTATTGTCACCCACCTGGCTTAATCTAAAAGTTAAGCTAGGTTTTTTTGTCCACAAGAAAATTGTAGTATTTTCCTGTTCTTGTCGGTTATTTAATCGGTTATTTAAAAGGAAAAGCTACCTGCTGGTAGAATTCAGATTTAACAACACAAATTTACATTTACATTTTAATCTGGGGTGATTTACATTAACTTTCTCCTTAAGTCACTAAAAGGAGTATGTGAGAGGTATTCTCTGCAGGATAAGGTACTGATTGTGCCGGGATATAGCATGGGGCATGAGCTTTGTGAAGCACTGGCCAGGAGTAGCGTAGGTTGGATAAACTTGCGTCCCGAAACCACGACAGACCTGGCACACCAGGTAGCCGGTGAGGATCTGGCTGAAAAAGGTATCACTCTACTGACTGGGCAGCTGGCTACAGCAGTTGTGGAAGAGATCTATCACAACCTGGAAGAACAAAAATCTCTTCTCTACTTCGCTAGGGAAAGTTATTCCCCCGGGTTGGTCAGGGCTATAGCTTCTTCTATATATGAGCTGAGGTACTGTGGGGTTACCAGCGACACTCTTAACATAGACAGTTTTGTCAGCAAAGACAAAGGACAGGATATGGGTGTGTTGTTGAAGGCCTATGAGCAGTACCTTACGGACCATAAATTTATTGACACCCCCGGCGTACTCTCATTTGCGCTGGATTTGCTTTCAAGGAGAACCAATGCAGATACAGATACTGTCTATTTGCTGCCTTCTTTCTTGCTGCTTGGCCCGCTGGAACGCCGGTTAATTGAATTGCTTTCCACTGGAAGGCTTATAATTTTAGCTGCTGATCCGGTTTATGGGTTATCTAGTCCAGGAATGGAGCCACAGGTACCTGTGCCGGAAAACGCCGTTTCATATACCGAAGTGGACCGTCTGCCCTGGCTGTATCAGGTTGACCAGTCGCCGGAGCCGGTTGGAGACGGTTCGTTGAACGTCTTTCATGCCTACGGGTTGATGAATGAGGTCAAGGAAATTTTCAGGCGGATTATGAAAGAAGGGATATCTTTAGACAGCACGGTGGTTGCCTACACAAGCAGTGAATACATACCTGTCTTTTTTTCACTGGCCAGGCGGCTGGGGTTAAATTTAACGTATGGGGAAGGAATCCCCGTTACCCTGACGAGCCCTGGCAGGGTTCTGAAGGGCCTAATTGAATGGATCAGGTCTGACTACTCCGTCAGTATGTTAAAAACCCTGGTTTTAAGTGGTGATGTGGTGCTGCAGGGGGATAAAAAGGGAAGTGCCATTCTGACGCCGGCCGCAGCGGCACGGATGTTGAGCGTTTCCGGCATCGGCTGGGGGAGGGACCGTTATACCCTGCTGGAACGGATGGCCGAAACTTTTAAGGAAAAAGCTGCGGAAGAACTATCAGAGGAAGATGATGCGGACAGCAGGCGTGAGCGGTATTTGCGCCAGGGCGAGCTGGCTGAAGGGATATACGTTGTGATAAGCGGGTTAATCTCAAACCTGCCGGCGCCGGATGATGAGGGGAAAATCAGTTTCAGGGAGCTTACCGCTGGCCTCTCATACATCCTGCCAAAAATAACTAATACTATAAGCAGTATTGACGCCGCCGCACTGCAAGGGTTAATCAACAACCTGGTCCAGGCCGGGCAGTTTGCGTCTTTTAACCTGGAAATCGAAGAAGCTCTGGAGCGGGTGGAAAACATCCTTGAAGTTTTTCGGGTCGGGGCGTCTGGTCCCAAGCCCGGTCACCTGCACATTGTCAGTTACCAGAATTTAATCTGGTCATGCCGTCCTCACACCTTTATTGCCGGGTTGGGCGCAGACACATTTCCGGGCGGCGTCCGCCAGGATCCGGTCCTGTTGGATACTGAGCGCAGGAGGATTCATGCCGGGCTGCCGCTGGGCGCGGACAGGCCGGGTGAGAACCAGCAAATGATGGCTCTTGTGCTTGCCTCCAGGAGGGGGCGGGTCACTTTAAGCTTTCCTTCCTTTGATGTTGTGGAAAACAGGTCTGTATTCCCTTCAAATATACTGCTTCAGGCATACCGCCTTTTACAAAAAGACACCTCATTGGATTACACGGACTTTATCAACTCCCTGGGCAAAACGGCGGGGTACTGTCCCCATGAAGGAAACCCGGCTCTGGATGAAACAGAGTGGTGGATCGCCCGGGTCCTGACAGGGCCAGGATTGATTAACGGCAATGCGGCTGTAAGGGACTGCTGCCAGGGTATAGCGTTAGGCAGCAAAGCGCTTGAGGCCAGGCAAAGCCCGGGTCCGACTGAATATGACGGGCTGATTGCCGTTGATAATCAATTTGATCCCCGCCAAAATACTGATCTGGTTATGTCCTGTAGCAAGATCGAGGACCTGGCCGGTTGCCCCTTTGCATATTTTCTAAAATACATTTTGCGGGTTCAGCCTCCGGACGAAGTCAGCTATGACCCAAACTGCTGGCTGGATCCACTGGAGCGGGGCTCTCTGCTGCACGAGTTGTTCTGTAGATTTATGAAAAAACTCTCGGCTGACAACGAAAGCCCCAGTTTGCCCAGGCATAAGACAATGATGATGGAGATGGCGGATGAGCTCATTGGAGATTACAGCAAGCAAATTCCAGCTCCCAGCGATCTAGTCTTCCAGCGGGAAAGAATGGATATCTACCGCTGCTGTGAAGTTTTCCTGGCTGCCGAAGGCGCCCACGGGGCAGGCGAGCCCGTGCTGTTTGAGGTTCCTTTCGGCCTGGGCGGTGAGGCAGTGGCGGTATCCGGCGCCGGCCTGGCGGACCCCATAAAAATTGAGCTGGGCAGTGGCGATGCCTTTTTGCTCAGGGGTAAGATAGACAGGGTAGACAGGGCGCGGGAAGGGACTTACCAGGTATGGGACTACAAGACCGGAAGCGCCTATGGTTATGCGGAACACAGGCACTTTTGCGGCGGGCGCCAGATCCAACATGCCCTGTACGCTGTTGCAGCCGAACAAATAATAAAAGAGCTTTCACCAAAGTCATCTCCGCGGGTGGAGGTCTCCGGGTACTATTTCCCCACAGAGCGGGGTGAGGGCCTGAAAATTGCCCGCCCGCAGGCAAACCGCGAAAGATTATCAGAACTTTTAAACCACTTATTTGATCTCCTGGCGGGAGGAATATTTATCGCTGCTGACCATGGGGAAAAATGCGGTATCTGTGACTATACCGTTGTTTGCGGCGGGGACAGTGCTGTGAACCGGGTGAAAAAGCTGCTGGCTGCGCCCGTCAGCAGTGCTTGCCTGGACCCCTGGAGGAGGTTGAAGGAATATGATTAAACAAGTTTTGCCTGACAGTGATTCACGCCGGGCTATTGTGGAGAACCTGGATACCTGCCTGCTGGTAGAGGCAGGCGCCGGTTCCGGAAAAACACATAGCCTGGTCGAGCGCATGGTGGCTTTGGTTAAAGACAATAAATGTAGCGTTGACAGAATTGCTGCCGTTACTTTCACCAGGAAGGCTGCCGCTGAGCTAAAGGGCAGGTTCCAGTTGGCCCTGGAAAAATCCATAGCCAGTGAAACCTGTCCGGACAAAAAGGAGAGGCTGAGCCGTGCGCTGAATAATCTGGACCGCTGCTTTTTAGGAACTATACACTCATTCTGTGCAGCTTTATTGAGAGAGCGCCCGGTTGAAGCCGGTTTAGAGCCGGACTTTGTAGAAATAGAGGAGCTTGAAGATACGCTGCTGCGCGAGCGGGCCTGGGATGAGTATTTAACTCTGGTACAGGTGGAGAACCCGCAGGCGCTGGAAGATTTGTTGAAAATCGACGTTAAAGCCCAGGATTTGAAAGAGTTTTACAGGATCTTGTCCGACTACCCGGAGGTGGAGGTAGACAGTCATGATTCCCCCGCGCCGGACCTGATGGCTGTACGAGTGGAGTTAGACAAACTGCTGGAATTAGCTGTAACGCTTCTTCCCGGCAGCGTACCGTTTAAAGGCTGGGATAACCTGCAGTCACTCCTGCGCAGGGCGCTGAGGTGGCGCAGGGTTTTTGGCCTGGATGATGACATTGCTTTACTGCGTCTGCTGGTAATACTCGATAAACAGGGGTCCGTGACTCAAAACCGCTGGCTTTCAAGTGATGACGCCAAAACAGCGCGGGATGCCTTTAACCAGTTTCGGGACGAACATATTATCCCGGTGCTAAAGGCCTGGCGCGAACACAGACATAAGTGCCTGGTCGACTTTGTCCTGCCGGCGGTTGAGCTTTATCGCAAACGGCGGACGGAGCGCTCCAAGCTGAACTTCCAGGATCTTTTGATGTCCGTTGCCGCCCTGCTAAAAAGCAACCCCGAGGTGCGTGGTTATTTTCAGGAGAGGTATACACACCTGCTGGTTGATGAGTTCCAGGATACTGACCCGATCCAGGCGGAAATCATGTTTTACCTCACCGGCCAGGACGTATGCGAGCAGGACTGGCGCAAGCTTATCCCCCGACCGGGAGCGCTTTTTGTAGTGGGAGATCCGAAACAGTCCATTTACCGCTTCCGCCGCGCAGACATCGACACCTATAACGAGGTGAAAAAGTTGATAGCCCAGAGCGGCGGCAGGGTGCTGCACTTAACGTCCAATTTCCGTTCAGTGAAGGCCATTGGGGACTGGGTTAACCCGGTGTTTAAAAACCTTTTGCCCGGATCGGCTACTTCTTTTCAAGCTGCTTTCACTGACCTTGACACTGTGAGAGCAAACGCAGAGGGGAGAGCCGGGGGGATCAGGACAATCAATATCCCCAAGGTTCACCGGAATTCCCAGAGGGAAATCGCTTTCATCGACGCCGGCCGTATAGCCCGCTGGATAAGGTGGGCTGTCGACGGCGGGATTACCCTGGACAGGACTGCTGAAGAAATCGAGGCCGGCTTAACTGAAAGGCCCTGGCCGGCTGATTTTTTAATCCTGCTGCGCTATAAATCAAATATGGACCTTTACGCCAGGGCTTTAGAAGAGCAGGGCATCCCTTTCCAGTTAGCCGGGGGCGGCGGGTTTTCAGGTTCTGCGGAGATAGCCGAACTGCTGAAGGTTCTGAAAGCTATTTTAGAGCCGGATAATCCTATATGGTTGGTTTCTGTCCTCAGAGGCGGCCTTTTCGGGCTAAGCGACAACCAGCTGTGGTTATTCAAACAGGCGGGCGGGCACTTTAACTTCTACGCCAGTATCCCGGACAGCCTGGAGCAAAAGGAGCGGGAGATTTTTGAGTGGGCGTATGGCAGGTTAAGAACCTGCCGCAAGTGGGTGCAGGGGCTTCCGGCCAGTGCTGCCCTGGAAAATATCATGCAGGAGCTAGGTGTTATACCCTGCGCTCTAACCGGGGAGCTTGGCCGCAGCCGCTCCGGACACCTGTTGCAGTGCCTGGAGTTATTCGCCGCAGCCGAGCGCGGAGGGACCACCTCATTTGCATCGCTGGTAGAATCACTTGAGCTTCTCATAGAAACAGGTGTGGAAGAAGAGATTAATATCGCCCCCTGGGAAAATGACGCCGTAAGGCTGATGAACCTGCACAAGGCCAAAGGGCTTGAAGCGCCGGTGGTTTTCCTGGCCAACCCCGGAAAAGATGTTGTCTGGGAGCCTTCTGTACATATTAATAGAACTGGCGGTTTGCCGCGCGGCTACTATGTGATTAAAAAGAAACAAGGATACACCGAAGAAATACTGGGCCAGCCTTTAAACTGGGATGAGTTAGCCGCTGTAGAGAAACAGTACCTTGAAGCCGAGGAAACCCGTTTGCTCTATGTAGCTGCCACCAGGGCAAAAAACCTGTTGGTTATAAGCGTTTACCCGGAAAAGCCGGAAATCAGCCCCTGGAAGCTCTTTGAAGAACACATGGAAGGCGTTCCCGCATTGGAGGAGGTTAAGGTCAGCCAGGCTCCAGCGATTGTGGGCGGTGATACGATTACTAAACAAGACCTGATCAAAGCAAGGGATGGTTTTCTTGGCCCGGGGAGCTCCATTAATGGCCCCAGTTACAGCGTTGCTTCTGTTACCTCCCTGTCAAAAGAGGGGATTGAAGGTCCGGAGAGGAAAAGTACCGGCCGCGGGCAGTCCTGGGGCAGGGTGATTCACAGAGTACTGGAATCCGTTGTTAAGAAAGTGCCTGCTAACCTGGATCTTTTTGTTGAGAATGTTATTGCAGAGGAAGATAGGGCGCCGGAGGAAAAAGAGCAGGTCTTAAGTCTGATAAAAAAAATTATGCAGTCAACTATTTGGCAAAGGATGCTGCAGAGTGAAAAGCGGTTTGTGGAAGTCCCTTTTTCAGTGAAGGTTGGAGAGGGAAAACAAGATTTTAAAGGGGATACTGTTATTTCCGGAGTTATTGACCTCGTTTTCCTTGAGGACGATGGCTGGGTAATAGTAGATTACAAGACTGATACGGTAGAAAACGAAGAAGGTCTTGCAAATCTAGTAAGATACTATCGACCTCAAGTGGAAATGTACCGGAGGTTCTGGGAGGAGATAGCCAAAGAAAAGGTTTGCGAAGCCGGGCTGTATTTCACGCACTTAGACAGGTGGGTTGGGGTATGAAAAATAGTTACACAATTACCGCAAGGAACATTGTATCTTATGTTACCGATAAAATTAGGGGGTGGGGTAAGTGACCAGGTATCTTCTTGTGAAAGAAGGGCAGAAAGAGTTTTTGGTTCAAGAAGAAAAAATTAAGGCTGAAAACGATTTGCAGGAAGTTGTAAAGAAGAACCCGGAGTTAATCCCGGTTGAAGATCTGAATTTGTTGAACCTTCTTGTCGTTGGTCGTGAGACATCTTTGCCTTCAGGCAGTATCGACCTGATGTGTTTAGATGAAAAAGGAACTATCGTGATTGTCGAGTTTAAAAAAGGGCCGGAAAATCCAGATTCAAGGCGTGTGATTGCGCAACTTCTAGATTATGGGTCCCACCTATGGGGGCTGACATTTGAGGAGTTCGAAGGGCTATGCAGTAACTATTTTAATAGTGCGAGGTGTACCGATCCTAGATTCTACAGGAAGAACAACCTCCGTGACGCTTTCAAGGAAATGTGGGGACAGGGCTCTGATGAGACTAATGAAAGTGGTGAAGACGAAAGCGGGTGGGAAAGTTTCAGGGATGGTATTTCTCGCTGCCTGGCTGATGGTAGTTTTTATTTTCTTGTTACGAGTACACATATTGGTGATGTTTTGAGGCGGACCATGAAGTATTTGACTCAGACAAGCAAAGCTACTTTTGCAGGTATTGAGATTGACCATTTTTCAAGTGACGGCAAAGAGATATTTGTACCCAGGGCTTACCTTCCGGGAGCAAAGCCCCCCTCCATTTCATCACGGACTACGATGCAAAATTTTCTTGAGAAAAGTGATCCTACAGCAAGGCAGGTTTGGGAAAATTTATTCCAGGTTCTGGCAATTTATGGTGAGACTATTTATTGGGGGAAAGTTGGCTTTTCATTCAGGGTCAAGGTCCAGGGAAGACTGCAGAGTATACTCTGGGGATTCACAAGAGATTCAAGTTGGGGTATTGATGCGTTGCAGTTTGTCATGCCAAGGATTGAACTTTCAGAGGATATCAAAATGATATTTGAGAAGTTTCAAAACAATCTTTCGTTTTTAGGTGAAGACTTGATTAAAAAGTCAACCTATGTGTACGTAGTGGTGGGGAATGGCCTTAGGCTAGACAATATAGACAAGTTTGTCAGCGCTTTAAATACAGTGGTTGAAGATCTTAGGGCGTTAAATTAACTCAGGATTAAGCAACATTTTTACATTACATAATTTTTAATATTAGCATGAACTACGCTCCTTCATTACTAAGACAGTTTGCGACACATGTAAATTAACAAAAAACTTTTTATTGGTATTTAAAAAGGAGAACACAAATGCCTCAATCATTACAAATTGGCTGGATTGATTACGGCAGCCGTGACAGGAACAAAATTCTTTCTATTCTAAGCCTGCTATCTGCTCCGGAAGCAGTGGATGAGCTTGGAATCGGTGTTGTGCGGGACGGCTTCGCCGATTTACTCTTTCCCGGCACATCGACGATTCAGACCAGGGCAAAATATTTTCTGCTTGTGCCCTACATCATGATGGAGCTGGAGCGGGAAAACATTATGAATCCCAAAGTATTTCTGGATAGACTGTCGATCGAAGAAATTGCATTAATAAGTATACTCAAGAAAGACAATGCTGAAGGTGTTATCGGCGGGCGCTCAGGCGAGAAACTGCAGAGAAAGCCGTCCAGCATCTACTGGAACGGGATTAACACCTTTGGTATCTTTCAAAATTATTCAAGGCTATCGTTGAATGGTTATACGCGGGCTGTCTGTGCTCTGAAAAGAGAAGAAAGAATGCTGTCCGCCGCAGGACATATCGACAAAGGCGAGGGGGCTGACGACGCTGATAAAATGTACTGCGGCGCCAGCGGATTTTGGCGGGTTCCGCCGCCACCCGAAAACTGGCGTGAAAGTGTAACTATTGAACTCACTGATGAAGAAGCAGGTTTCCTAAGGGACAGAATTATTAAATCCGAGCATTCAAAAGACTCCCTGCTGGCTCATATCCTGCGTAATAATCTCTACGAGGTTGTTACTTATGATGACATATCAATTATCGGAAAGAAATTTGAACTTCCACAAGATATCCGCGAAGATTATGAAATGGCGCAGAGATTCGCTGAATTCATCTATGGCGCGAATATCCGCTTCAATGTGATCCTGTCCGATGGGCAGAATGATGAAGCAAATGAAGAATGGAAAATCTGGTATGGCTCAGTAACCAACGGCTTTGTCCGGAATTATGATATTTACGAAGCTGTCAACCGCCTTTCAATAAGCAGGCACAATCGTGCGAGAATGATACCCTTTTTCGATAAATGGAAGAAAGCTGTACTATCCGGGGATGTTGCAGTTATGGATAACCTCATAATCGCCCGCGAAATAGAGCTGAAGGGCAAGGAACGGGCCAAGCTGAACAGTGAAAATTCAAGCTGGCAGGATGGAGTATGGCTGGGAGGCAGGAGACTGCAATACCGCTTCCGCAACACGCGCCGGCTGATTGAAGATATCTGCAATGGACTGGGGGTCGATAAGAATGTTTAGACCCGCCGAAGACAGGCTTGATTACGCAGATATTCTGGCGCCCCCTGCCGGCTATAAGTGTGAATTTGCCATTGGGACAACGTATTCTCTTGACCTGGAAGCTTTGATCGGTGTGCCCCTCGCCCTGTTCCTTGGGGAAGAGATGGAAGGAACGCTGCTTGAAAACCCGGTATATGTATTGGAGGCACTGCGCAAGAGCGCGGACAAGTTCGTCTTGTTTTGCGAGGGCGGGCAGATCAAAGTGCCGAATAAAGCAAACCCGGTGTTTGCTTTGCTGGAGAGCAGTATTTTTGAGGTAGCCTTGAAAAATGAAAAGTCCTTTCACCCAAAGGTGTGGCTGATCAAGTATATGGACGCCAATGATAAGGAGCTTTATCGTTTTATCGTCCTGAGCCGCAACCTGACCTTTGACCGTAGCTGGGATGCAGCGGTTGTTCTGGAGGGGGAAGCCGGAAGCCGGAAAATCCTTAAAAACCGACCGCTAATAGATTTTTTAACATATCTTCAGGGAAGAGCCAATGATAAAAAGAAGAAAAAATTAATCGGCAGTATTGCCGGGGAACTTACAAATGTGCATTTTAAGACGGGAGACAAGCGTTTTTCTGATTTTTCCTTCCTCCCTCTTGGTATAGGTGGGGTGTATAACAAGGATTCCACGAGTCTTTTTGACAATTACCATGACCTGCTGGTATTTTCCCCTTTCCTCAGCAGGGATACTGTCCTGGAGTTGGACGGTTTATCGCTTAAAAACGCGCATAAAACGCTGATAACCCGCAGGCCGGAAATAACTAAGCTAACCGACGAGTTACTATCCAGTTTTGAATGTTATTGTCTCAAAGATACGGTAGTTGACGGCGAGGAAGTTATCAGCGAATCAGAAGGTGCAGTAGACCTGCAAAAGCAGGATATACACGCCAAGCTCTATTTCAAAACAAAGTACAGCGAGCACAATATCTATATCGGGTCGGCTAATTGCTCAAAGAGCGCGTGGGACGGCAATGTAGAGTTTATGCTGAGACTTAAATATGAAAAATGGGGCTTTCGGATTTCGCAAATCATCGATGAGCTTTTCGGCAGAAATAATAAAGACTACGATGAGAGGCAAAATCCTTTTGAGCGGGTTATCACCGTTCCTGAAGGTGCGGTGGAGAAGGAAGATATACAGGAACGTCTGCAAAAAGCTATAAAAAGGCTCTGTCGCTCCAGGACAAGTGCCCTGGTTATAGAAAACAGCGGCAAATATGATATCAGCATTCAGTTTGACAGGCGGTTTATCGCTGCTGACGTGGATTTGACCATCGCCGCCCTTGGCGGGGGTAAATCCATAAAGCTTGAGAGCACGGCTCTTTTATCCGGATTATCACTATTAGAGCTGGGTGAGTTTTATATTGTAACCGCCAAAATTGGAGAAGACAGCTTGCGCCGGGTCATTAAAATCCGCACGGAAGGTATTCCGGTTGAAAGGGACGGCATGGTATTCAAGAGTATCATCAAAGACCAAAACACCTTCCTGCGTTACGTCGCTTTTCTGCTTTCTGATGATTACCTGCTGGCAGCATTGGAGCAGGCTGAGCAAAAGGCATCGTGGGCAAAGGGCTGGAATCTGCACGGCTATGACATGCCGGTAATCTATGAAAACATGCTGCGTGCCGCAGCCAAGTCCCCAGAAAAACTGCGGGAGGTCGACGCGATTATCCAGCGGTTGAATGATAAGGAAATCGTGCCACCTGAATTTGAAAAGTTATACACCACCTTTTTAAAAGCGAGTAGGAGGATAAAGACGTGACTGAGTTATTTAATAAGGAAAAGCAGATCCTCTCCAGCCTCAAAGATTTCCAGAGGGCAACAGTGGAAAGGATATTTTCTCTCTTTACCAGCGGGCGCAGCCGTGTTCTTGTGGCAGATGAAGTCGGTCTCGGCAAAACGCTGATCGCCAGGGGGGTGATAGCTAGGACTGCTGTTTATCATAAGCAAAATTTAAATGACGATTTATTCAAGGTTGTATATGTCTGCTCCAACCAGAGCATTGCCGCGCAGAACCTTTCCAAGCTCAAAATTAATGAGAGCGACAGTGTGGAGGGACTTTCAGATACCCGGCTGTCCATGCAGCATCTAAAGATTTTTAAAGACGAGATGGAGAATAAAAAGAGACAAAACTACATGCAGCTGATCCCGCTTACGCCGAACACATCTTTTAATATGACCGGGGGTAGCGGCAGCGTGCGGGAACGCGCATTGATCTATGCCGTACTGCACCGTTATGAACCGCTCACTCCTTATAAAGAGGAATTAGAAATACTGATGGTTGATAATGCCACTAGCAGCTGGCACGCATGGGCACGAGACTTGTACGAGAACCAGGTTGCCGCTTGCGACGAGGACAGTGGCGGGCGTTACCTCCAAACTGTTTTAAAAAGTGTGGACAGCTATCTTTCTACCCATAAGGGCCTGCTGTCAGAGGTAACAGATTTCTGCAGCAAAATACGCATGAGCGGACGCAGGCAAAGCGGGTCTTATCCAATCATCCACAAGCTTCGCCGCATGATGGCCGAAATAAGTGCAGGGCTGTTGGACGCTGACCTGGTTATAATGGATGAATTTCAGCGCTTTCCGGAGCTTATCAGGACCGATGCGGACAATGAGACCGCCATGTTGGCCCGGCGCTTTTTCAATGCGGCCAAGCGCGACAATGAAAAAGTAAAGATCCTGCTGCTTTCGGCAACTCCATACAAGCTATACTCCACTCTGGAGGAAATAAATGAAAACCAGGCGGACGAGCACTACCGCGAATTCATACAGGTGACGGATTTCCTGTTTGAAAGCGACTCTTTGAAAAAGGCTGAATTCCGGCAGGTGTGGAGGGATTATTCGATATCACTGAATGAAATAGGCACAACAGATCTGACGGTCCTGGCCGCCAGGAAAAACAGTGCCGAGGATGCTCTCTACCAGGGCATCTGCAGGACAGAGCGTCTGGTAGTCGAAGGCGCCGACAAGTTTGTAGATATAGAGACCGCGAAAAGCACCTTGGATGTTTCCGAAGGAGATATACTTTCCTACATCAGGGCCGATAAGCTGCTCCTGGATATAGGTCTGAAGGAACATATACCGGTTGATTATATAAAGTCTGCCCCATATATCTTTTCCTTCATGGAGCATTATAAGCTAAAAGAAAAAGTATACGCTTTTTTCAAGAAAAATCCCGACAAACTGAAACTGGCACGCAAACCGGAACTGTGGGTAAACGAGGATTTGATTGCCGGGTACAAAAAGCTGCCGACCACCAACACAAGGCTGAAGAGGGTAAAGGAAGAAGCCTTGCCTAAGGGCGCTGAAAGGCTGATCTGGATACCCCCCTCGAAGCCGTACTATGAGCCGGGCGGGGTGTTTTCAGGCCTAAAAGATTTTTCAAAGATCCTGGTGTTTTCCGCCTGGGAGATGGTGCCCAGGGCTGTCGCGGCCATGCTTTCATATGAAGCAGAGCGACTGACAGTAGGTGAACTGATCAAAAAATCACCCAACCCCGAGCGAGAGAACCGCAGCTATTTCCCGTATAGAAAAAAAGTGCGGTTTCCTTCACCCCGCCTTAAGTTCAACATGCGTGAAGGCGCACCCGCATCCATGGCACTCATGACCCTGCTGTATCCCTGCGTTACGCTGGCAAAACTATATAACCCGCTTCAGGCGCTGAACCAGGGGCTGACCAGAAGGCAGATTGAAGCTGAACTGCGCAAGAATATTAAAGAGCTGTTGGATACAATTGTTTTTACGCCTAAGAAAAAAGGCGGTTATGACGAAAGCTGGTATTATATAGCGCCGTTACTTCTTGACAGGCATGAAAAACTGATTAGTTCCTGGCTTAATCAACCGGCTTTAATTTGGGACTTAAAAAACAACGAGACAGAGGCTGCGGATGAAGATGATGACCGGAATGTTCTGGAAAAGCATTTTGACGAATTGAAGGATATTCTGAAAAATGCAGATAAGCTGGAACTTGGACGGAAACCGCGGGACCTTGTAAATGTGCTGACCAGGATGGCCATGGCTTCGCCGGCAGTATGCTCCCTGCGTTTATTCGGGCTGGAGCTGCCGGACTCCCCGGCTTTGTCAGTACGCCTTGCTAAGACATTTCTCGGCCGGTTCAATATACAGGAGGCCACCGCCATAGTCGAACTCTGTTATGGCCATTACGATCCACACTGGCAAAATGTGCTGCGGTATTGCGTTGATGGGAATTTGCAGGCGGTGCTTGACGAGTATACGCATATCCTCACTGATGATAACGGGTTAGTGTATGCCTCACAGGAAAAACGATCGAAAACGCTTTGTGAAAGAATGTGCTCCTCCTTTAAAACACACACGGCAAGTTATAATGTGGACACATATCGGAAGTTTCGCGACCGGATCATGAAAGGTGAAAAGCATAACACCGGCATTGAAAAAGGTGAATTGCGTTTTATAAGGATGCGTTCAGGATATGCTGCCGGTTTTTATGACACAAGGGGTGAAGGCAAAAGCCTGCAGCGCAAGGATAGCCTGCGCCTGGCTTTTAATTCTCCCTTCCGTCCCTTCGTTCTGGCAACCACGTCCATTGGGCAGGAGGGACTGGATTTCCATTACTACTGCAGAAAAATTGTGCACTGGAACCTGCCTGCTAACCCGATTGATCTGGAGCAGCGCGAGGGGCGGATCAACCGGTACAAGTGTCTTGCCATACGGCAAAACATTGCAAAGAAATATGGTTATAAAGGCTTTAATGAAGATATTTGGCGCGAGATGTTTGAAAGAGCCAACCAGGAGGAAAAGCGTGGTATGTGTCCAGAACTGGTACCTTATTGGTGCCTGCCGGACCATGACAAGATGATTAAAATCGAGCGGATTGTGCCGATGTATCCTCTGAGTAAGGACCAGGCAAAGTATGGGCGGCTGATTAAAATACTGTCGCTCTACCGCCTCAGCCTGGGACAGGCGCGGCAGGAGGAATTGCTGGAATATGTCCTTCAGAGCCAGTTGGACGAAGAACAAATCAAAGAATTGTTTATCAATCTAAGCCCCTATTTCAAGGGCCAGGCTTGTTCAGAATAAGGTAATTTATTTCTTTGCACATAAATTAATCTTTTAAAAGTGAGGTAGAAAATTGAGTGAGATTAAAGTTTGGGCTGCTGATATTGGATCTATAAGTAATAATAAATTTGGCTGGTGTAGATCGGCTAGTAAATCTGACTATAAATTAGGTAGAGATATTAGAGATTTTGCAAAAAGAATATCTGATGATATTACCAATAATAGGAAGGTAGCTTTAGGATTTGAATGTCCCTTATTTGTTCCTGTGACAAAAAACCCTATTGGTTTAACAAGTAAACGTGATGGTGAAGGGGATCGGCCTTGGTCAGCCTCAGCAGGAACTTGTGTTTTAGCTGCTGGCTTATCCGAATGTGTTTGGGTTTTTGAGCAAATACGTGATATTTCAAAGGTCAATATTAATCCCACTTTTGACTGGGATTACTTTATACGAGAGGATGCGAACATGTTTATCTGGGAAGCCTTTGTCACCGGAAAAGCAAAGAGTCTTTCAGATGAAGGTGATGCAAGAATTGCAGCCAATACATTTTGGGATAGGTATCCTAATATTATTAGCGATGTTTTTGCAGAAAATCCATACTCCTTGGTAGGGGCTGCCTTATTACGGGCGGGTTTATCAGAAGACTTAAAATTTTTATCCCAACAATGTATTGTAATTAAGAGTTAACAGTAATCCCGGATGTTGGCATGCAATTAATATCCGATTCAAACCTTATATATCTCCCGTACTCTGCCGGCCAGTTCATACATTTCTTTCCTGAGCCAGACTGGTTCCAACACCTCGACGGTGTCGCCCCACTGTACAAGCCAGGTTTTCATCTCATCAATGCCGCAGACTTCAAAAGACATGATCACCGAGCCATCGGCGGGGTCTTCCTCTATTTCCTGTGAAGGGTGGTAAATCAACCGCTTCACCCTGTGGGCAACTTCCGGGATGAACTTCAACCTGACTTTGCAGGTCTCCCCGTCGTTCATAATTCCCCAGCTCTGGCCCATATGTTCCTTTAGTGAGAAATCTTCAGGGAACTCAAAGCGCTCCGATGTATAGGGGAAGATATCTGTGATCTGGTCTACTCGGAAGACGCGGATGGCTTCTCTCTTAAGGCAGTACGCTACCAGGTACCAGTTATGTCTTTTGCAAACCAGCCCGTACGGTTCTACCACCCGCTGGGTGTTCTGCCCGCTATGGGCGACGTAGTACCAGAGCTTTACCCGGCAGCAGTCCCGCAGAGACTGTACCAGCTTGGTGAATATTTCACTTACCTTGTCCGGTTCTGCCAGCTTCTCATCAACTATATGTATCCTCTCCTGCAGCTGCTCAACGGGTAGGGCCATGGGGTTGTACTTATATTTAAACAGCGTACCAATTAATGCATCCTTGAGCTCGTTAGTATGGCCGGCCAGGGCGGTGCCCTTTTGCTGAAGCAAGCTGAGGAATATAACCAGCGCTTTTTCCGGGCTGATGGAGGGGAGGTAGCCTATGCGGGAATTGACGATGATCCCACAACGCTTTTGTTGTTCTTAATGGAAGAGGGGGTTGATCCCAACGTCCATCGAAAACGTCTGTTGTCATGTTGGGTTAAGGCTAATTCCCAGGGATTAAATACCAACAAGTAGAATTCTTGGTTAATAGATCACATATGAACATCTATGATAATAATGGATATACTGCTATTGATTTTGCTAGAGCCTATAACTATCAAAACATGTTACTGTTTTGAAATCATTTGGGGCTAAAGATTAATTTGGAGGATTAATATGAAAAAAGCATTTTGCGTTATTATCTTATTGGTAACATTTGTTTGTTTTTTTGTATCAACTTCTTCGTCATCATCAAATATTAGTATGTATGTAGATGGAGTCCGGGTATATTCTGATGTCCCTCCACAAATAATAGATGATCGCACAATGGTGCCAATTCGTTTTATTGCTGAGGCACTCAAAGCAGATGTAGATTATGATCAAGCATCCTCATCTGTATTAATAACCAGTTCTGTTGCAACGGAAAAATATCAATTTAATCAATGGCAAAAAAAGTATATTGATGCATTAAATGAATTGTCTAATTTACAGAAACAGAATAAAGATATGTTTAGTTACTCAGCCGGTATTGTGAGGGCTTTTTCTTTCTGATTCCAAAATCCGTTTAGCCACATTTATCATTACTCTGATAGCCCTAATAATTTTAAGTTGTTCCGGGGAAAGTTCCTTTTTCATGGTATAATTTATGTAAGAAACACCCCGTTTGGTTACTCATTCATATCAACTGGTAAGCAGCCCTTTAGCTTTATCGGTAGGCATGGTGTAACGCTGGGTCAGGTACCTGACCCCCGCCGACAGTTCACTGTCCGGCCCGCCGTACTGGGCCATTAGAAATTTGGCCATACCTATGTCATTTCTGAAA
Organism: Pelotomaculum sp.; assembly: GCA_018435055.1. Lineage (GTDB taxonomy): Bacteria > Bacillota > Desulfotomaculia > Desulfotomaculales > Pelotomaculaceae > Syntrophopropionicum. Next base: position 37,034 of record JAHDOA010000056.1, read on the forward strand.
ACCCG